>NZ_FNQK01000021.1 GCF_900107625.1 Bizionia paragorgiae | reverse complement strand
AGAGGTGTGAAAAATGTAGAATTCTTCCTTTATAGACTGACCACAATTTTTGCATAAACACAACATTTAGGAATGATCCCAGAATTCTTCCCTCTCTTGCATAACGCAACTATAAGAGTAACTATTCAAAAGCTCAGGAAATGGCC
This sequence comes from Bizionia paragorgiae, assembly GCF_900107625.1. Classification (GTDB taxonomy): domain Bacteria; phylum Bacteroidota; class Bacteroidia; order Flavobacteriales; family Flavobacteriaceae; genus Bizionia; species Bizionia paragorgiae. The sequence continues at coordinate 55,964 of NZ_FNQK01000021.1, read as the reverse complement.
TTGATCCTTCAAAAATATAGAATTCTTCCTTTATAGATTGACCACAATTTTTGCCTAAACACAACATTTAGGAATGATCCCTGTTTATTGATTCCTGCTTTATGAAGCAAGAATAAGATTGAGATTTTATAATTATTCATGATTTCTTTAGTTTTTTGAAAGGGGTGTACCTCAGTTAAAAGTAGTGTACCTAATTGTGTACCTCAAAAGTGCTGAGAGTAGTGATATTTTAAATGTATTTAGGTATATACGAAATGGTAGAAACTCATGTAAAGTCTTATAGAGACCCTATAAAACAAAAAAGACCTACTGTAACCAGTAAGTCTTTTTGTGAGCCCGACAGGATTCGAACCTGTGACCGCCTCCTTAGAAGGGAGGTGCTCTATCCAGCTGAGCTACGAGCCCGTAACTCTAAAAATTGAAATGTCACACATGGAGTATGACATTTCGAAAATTTGTCGGGGTGGCAGGATTCGAACCTGCGACCTCCGCGTCCCAAACGCGGCGCGATAACCGGGCTACGCTACACCCCGATTCGGTTATCTTTTTGCGGAGAGACAGGGATTCGAACCCTGGGTACCCTTTTGGGGTACGACGATTTAGCAAACCGCTCCTTTCGGCCACTCAGGCACCTCTCCAGTAATTTTGCAATGAACGTTTATTACTTCTGTATTGCGGATGCAAATGTAATACAAGATCTCATATATCACAACATTTTTTCGGACTTTTTTTTAAAAATTATTCGGGGTATTCAATTCTAAGATGGTAAATATTTGCAAGCTTGCGCTTTAGCACTTTTTTTATGACTTGAATTTCTTTAAAAGTTATATTAGCATTTAAGAATTGCCCCTCTTCCATTTGCTTATTTAGTATGTTTTCGACAAATTTATCGATTTTAGTAGAGGTCGGATCTTTTAAACTTTTGGAAGCAGCCTCAACACTATCGCACATCATTAAAATGGCAGTCTCTTTACTAAATGGTTTTGGTCCGGGATATGAAAAGTCCGCTATATCAACAGCTTCATTGACATGCTTTTCTTTCATATAGAAATAATACACAGCACTAGTACCGTGATGTGTTCGTATAAAATCGATTACCCGATCTGGTAAGTTATTCTTTTTAGCAATTTCAATACCATCTAACACATGGTCTACAATGATACTTGCACTTTCTTGAGGTGCCAATTCATCATGTGGATTTACACCAGAAGATTGATTTTCGGTGAAATAGGTAGGATTCTTCATTTTACCAATATCATGATACAAAGCCCCAACTCTAACTAACATAGCATTTGCTCCTATTTCATTGGCTGCAGCTTCGGCTAAATTAGCCACATTTAACGAATGATGGAACGTTCCTGGAGCTTCATTAGAGAGTTGCTTTAACAGTTTAGAATTGGTATCCGAAAGCTCTAATAAAGACACGTCTGAAACCAGTCCGAAAAGCTTTTCATAGATATATATTAAAGGCTGAACAAACAATGTTGCTAAACCACATAAAATGAACATGGCAAAAGTTTCCCATTTTAAAGTTTCTACACTCCCCTCATGTATTACAAAAAAGGCAAAATATGCAATGATATAGATCATTGTAATTTGCGCCACAGAGATAAACAAATTGGCTCTTTTATACAATTCCGAAACTGTTAAGATGGTGACGATACCAGCAATAATCTGCAGAAACATATACTCGTAACTATTGGGTACAATAGACCCTAATAACAGTACGGTAATTACATGTGTAAATAACCCCAATCGCGCATCAAAAAAGGCCTTCAATACTAAAGGTAACATCGCCAAGGGGATGATATAAATATATTGCGAATTATAATTAACCATTAAACTGGTTAAAAACACCATAAGGAGTACGTTAAAAAATATAAAGGTGACTTTAGTATCGTTTTTAAAGACATCTAATCGGTATTTACGCAAGAAAAGTAATAGTATAATTAAAGCTAATGCCACTAATAAGGTGTATGCAAAAACGATTAAATTATAGTTAGATTCGTTCCATACTTGCGATTCATACTCTGATTCTAATGACTTTAAAATTAAAAACTTATCGCCTTCAACGATTTCTCCTTTAGAAATAATTAAAGTTTCCTTTTCAATACTTCCTCGAGTAAAAGAAACAGCTTGTAAGGCTTCATTTATTACATTTTCGGTAAAGGTTTTATTATACGTTAAATTCGGTTTAATAATATCAAAGAACAAGGCAATATATTCACTTTGATAGCCTTCAAGATTGGCTTTTTCAAGTTTTTCTAAGACGTCTCTTTTAATATATTCTAACTGATAAATTTCGGAGAATTGGGTTTTATAACGCTCTACCCTATTTTCCAAAACGGTAACTTCTGTAGTTGGAACACGCGACAAATGATCTTCTAAAACACCATATTTATACAGTTCGTCAATAATTTGCTCCCCTTGTTTTTTTAACGAACGACTTTCATCGCGATAAATAGAATCGGGAAAGGTAGTGTAGAAATTATCCTCATACGCTTTTTTAACAATAGGAAGAACCTTTGGGTCTATCGAAAAATATAAAGTTGCATTGGCTTTAATTTGCTCTTTTTCTTTAGACAGTTCTTCTGGTGTTTTTTGAATAGCAAAATCAAAAGGAGCATAAAGCGTTTCCGATTGCCAAGGTTTTCCTTTTTCGAAATTATACTTAAAACGACCACTTTTTGGAAATAAATAAACGATTAAAAAAGTAGTTGCTATAAATAGAATAACCTTATATAAAAGAGAATGATTTTTATAAAATGTATTTAGGAAGTCTTTCATTAATAAAAAATAGTAAATAATTACATCTTAACCCGACAGTTAAGCATATCAAAAGTACTAAATATTGTTTTTAATGCACGTTAATATCAATTTAAGGTTCTCCTTTTTGCTAAAAAATGATTAATTTCGCTGAACACATAAAAAAAGTAAATCAAAATGAGTAAAGAAGTAGTAATTGTATCGGCAGCTAGAACACCAATAGGTAGTTTTTTAGGCGCATTATCAACCATTCCTGCACCAAAATTAGGCGCTATAGCTATAAAGGGTGCTTTAGATAAAATAAATCTAAAACCTGAATTGGTTGAAGAAGTATTAATGGGTAATGTTGTACAAGCTGGTACTGGTCAAGCTCCTGCTAGGCAAGCTGCTATTTTTGCTGGAATTCCTAATACTGTGCCTTGTACTACTATTAATAAAGTATGTGCATCTGGTATGAAAACAGTAATGCAAGCTGCACAAGCTATAGCTTTAGGTGATGCAAGTATTATCGTTGCTGGTGGAATGGAAAACATGAGTATGATTCCTCATTATATGTATGCTAGAACAGGCACTAAATTTGGACCTGCTACTCTTGTAGACGGGATGCAAAAAGACGGTTTGGTAGATGCTTACGATCAAAATGCAATGGGTGTATGTGCAGACGCATGTGCTACAGAATATGAATTCTCTCGTGAAGATCAAGATGCTTTTGCCATCCAGTCTTACAAAAGATCGGCTGACGCTTGGGAGAAAGGTAAGTTTAATAATGAAGTCGTTCCTGTAGAAGTACCACAACGTCGTGGGGAACCGGTAATTGTTGTTAAAGATGAAGAGTATAGTAATGTAAGAATGGATAAAATTCCAGCCTTACGTCCTGCTTTCACTAAAGACGGTACGGTAACTGCTGCTAATGCATCGACTATAAATGATGGTGCTGGAGCTATGGTTTTAATGAGTAGAGAAAAGGCTGACGAATTAGGTTTAAAACCTTTAGCAGTTATAAAAGGGTATGCAGATGCTGCACACGAACCAGAATGGTTTACTACAGCTCCTGCAAAAGCTTTACCAAAAGCATTAGATAAAGCGGGTGTTGCTCTTAATGATGTAGATTTTTTTGAGTTTAACGAAGCTTTTTCGGTTGTTGGTTTAGCCAATATGAAGATATTAGGACTGACAGATAAAAATGTTAACGTAAACGGAGGTGCTGTTTCTTTAGGTCACCCTCTTGGATGTTCTGGTGTTAGAATTTTAATTACTTTATTAAATGTTTTAGAGCAAAACGATGCTAAACTTGGAGCAGCTGCAATTTGTAATGGTGGCGGTGGTGCTTCTGCTGTAGTAATCGAACGTTTATAATAGCCGTTAAATTGAACTAATGCAATACGGAATTTGTAATTTAAGTATCGTTCCCTTAAGATTTGAAGCTGCCGATGCTAGTGAACTTGTTTCTCAAGTATTATATGGTGACGTCTTTAAAGTATTAGAACAACGCAAATCGTGGAGTAAAATCCGTTTGGCTTTTGATACGTATGAAGGTTGGATAGACAACAAACAGTATATTGAACTTAATGAAGAACAATACTCGCACTTGTCTAATCAACCTTTACAATTAACTACAGATTTAGTCGATTTTATTCAAGATAACGATAAGCAATTATACCCTGTTCCAATGGGGTCTGTTCTTAACGGTTTACAAGTATTAGAGCATACGTTTGAAGGGCTTTCGACCCAAGAAATTAAGCCTAAAAACAATCTTGTAGATACGGCTTTCTCTTATATTAATGCGCCCTATTTATGGGGAGGAAAAACACCGTTTGGTATTGACTGTTCTGGATTTACCCAAATGGTTTATAAATTGAATGGTTATAAACTATTAAGAGATGCTTCTCAACAGGCCACACAAGGTGAAGCTTTAAGTTTTATTGAAGAAAGTGAACCTGGAGATTTGGCGTTTTTTGATAATAATGAAGGCCTTATTACTCATGTTGGTATTATAATGCAAGATAATTATATTATTCACGCACACGGCAAAGTAAGGATAGATCGCTTAGATCATTCCGGAATTTATAATGTAGATTCAAGGACACATACTCACAAACTTAGGGTCATAAAAAAGATTATATAAAATAAAAAAAGCCAACTTTAAAAGTTGGCTTTTTTATTCCTAGTAAGTAACAAGATTGGAATCGTTTCCCAAATCAACGTTTTACTTATTATATTTTGTATTTCGCTACTATCGCTTTATACTTTGCGTCTTCTCCAATAGCACTATAAATACCTTTTAGTGTTTTAGCAACATCGATATTATCGTCATCTATTTTTAATACGCCTTCTAAATACGGAATGGCTTCATTATAAATCTCAACTCTTTTTCGTTTAAGTTCATCATAACGTTTGTTATCGGCAGCAGAGCTCCCTAAAGAATTCATTTCTTCGATAATAGAGACTTCTTCCGAAAGAATTAATGCTGCGATATTAGTAGCTGCATTAATATAAGTCGGGTCTAATTCTAGAACCTTATTATAGTATTTTTTAGCTTGTTCTGTTTCTCCAGCTTCAGAAGACAACACCCCTAAATTGTAAAGTAAATCTTTATTATTTGGGTCGTTTTTAATAGCTTCTTTGATCAAACTAGTATATGCTTCTTTATTTCCTAATTTATATTGCATATTAGCTTCAGTAAGAATTAACTCAACATTAGAAGGATCCTCTTGACGTGCTATCTTAATGGCCTCTAAACCCTTTTCAGATTCACCTAGACTATTATAAATAAGTGCTATGTTCTTTGTGATTTCAGCGGTTTTAGATTCCGTTTCAACCTCTCTAGGTTTAATATGTGTTTTTAATTTCCCCACATAGAGGTCTCGAGTTGCTTTATCAAAAGCCTCTTCTTCTCCTGTCTCTTTATTAGTAGCTATATACTGTGTTTCAATACCAGTATACCCAATATCTCTTAGTTTAAGATAAAAATCAAGAGCTCCATTTAAATCTTGTGCACTTACTGCACTAACCGCTGCGTAATATAAATAGACTTGATCTTCTGGCACCAAAGTATAAAGCATATCAAATAATATAGATGCTTCACTATATTTCCCCGTTGTATATAAAGAATTCGCTTTTGTTAATAATTCATTTTGAAGTCCTTGTTTAATCACAGCAACCTCACTAACATACTTCTCATCTACTTTAGCCAAATCATTAATCGCCATTTTAAAATCGGCATTAGTACCTGCTCCATTTGCATAATACGCTTGGGCTTTACTAAAATAATATTTAGATTTTAATTTATCATCCATAGAACCTAGCATCGGTTCTAATTGAGATACAGCTACTTTTGCTTCTGCATAATTATTATTTTTTACTGCCTTTTCTAATGTTCTAAGCTCTTTTTTCTGAGCCATCGTTGACATAGAGACCATTAATCCCAAAGCTATTATGAATTGTTTTTTCATTTGTTTTATAATTTTTATTTGTTTTTTTCTTAAAATATCAATAGTTATGCCAATTTTATTCGTCGTCTACTTGTAAATCCTCGTTAGCGTTATCTGACACCTCTTCTGTACCTTCAATTTCCGTGTCAACTGGTATAATATTCCCATCTTCATCCAAGATAACCTCGTCTTCATCTTCATGCATCACTTTAGCAACCGCTGCAATAGAATCTTTACCCTTTAAGCTAATTAAACGCACACCTTGTGTTGCACGCCCCATGACTCTTAAATCTTCTACAGCCATTCTAATAGCGATACCTGACTTATTAATAATCATTAAATCATCTTGATCGGTTACGTTTTTAATCGCAACAAGGTTTCCAGTCTTCTCGGTTACAGAAATGGTTTTAACACCTTTTCCTCCACGGTTTGTTATACGGTAGTCATCTAAACTTGATCGTTTACCATACCCGTTTTCTGAAACTACAAGAATATTGCTTTCCATATCATCTACAGCAATCATTCCAACAACTTCATCATTATCATCTTGTAAAGTAATACCTCTTACTCCCGAAGCTCCACGTCCCATAGGTCTTGTTTTAGCTTCTTCAAATCGAATGGCTTTACCAGATTTTAAAGCTAACATCACTTGGCTTTCTCCAGTTGTTAATTTTGCTTCTAATAACTCATCACCTTCTTTAATTGTAATGGCATTAATACCATTTGCTCTTGGTCTAGAATATTGTTCTAACGACGTCTTTTTAACTTGTCCTTTTTTAGTCGCCATAATAACGTAGTGGCTATTAATGTAGTCTTCATCCTTAAGATCTTGAGTACAAATAAATGCCATTACCTTATCGTCTTGTTCTATATTAATCAGGTTTTGGATTGCTCTACCTTTAGAGGTTTTAGTACCCTCTGGGATTTCATAAACACGCATCCAGAAACACTTCCCTTTTTGAGTGAAAAATATCATATATTGGTGGTTAGTTCCCACAAATAAATGCTCTAAGAAATCTTCGTTACGTGTAGTCGATGCTTTTTGACCAACACCTCCTCTATTTTGAGTTTTATACTCTGATAATGACGTGCGTTTAATATATCCAGCATGAGAAATTGTAATCACCACCTTTTCATCTGGAATCATATCTTCAATACTCAAATCTCCACCAGCATACTCAATAGTACTACGACGCTCATCACCATATTTATCTTTTACAACGGCTAATTCGTCTTTAATTATCTCCATACGGCGATCTTTACTAGACAAGATGTCTTTAAGATCTTCGATAGTCTTCATTAATTCGTCATATTCTGTACGTAATTTGTCTTGCTCTAAACCTGTTAACTGGCGTAAACGCATTTCGACAATCGCTTTCGCTTGAATCTCCGAAAGTTTAAAACGTTCAATTAAATTAGTTCTTGCTTCATCGGCGTTACTCGATGCTCTAATGATAGCAATAACTTCATCAATATTATCAGAAGCGATAATTAACCCTTCTAAAATATGAGCACGTTCTTCCGCTTTGCGCAACTCGTAAGTGGTACGCCTTACCACCACATCATGTCTGTGCTCTACGAAATAATGTATTAACTCTTTAAGATTTAATAATTGAGGCCTTCCAGCAACTAACGCAATATTATTAACACTAAATGACGATTGTAGCGCTGTGTATTTGTATAATTTATTAAGAACAATATTAGGGATTGCATCACGTTTTAGAACATAAACAATACGCATTCCATTTCTATCGGACTCATCACGGATAGTAGCAATACCATCCATTTTCTTTTCATTTACTAAGTCGGCAGTTTTCTTAATCATATCTGCCTTATTCACTTGGTACGGAATCTCGGTTACAATAATGCATTCGCGACCATTAACCTCTTCGATAATTGCCTTAGCACGCACAACGACACGTCCGCGTCCTGTATGGAACGCCTCACGAACACCGTCATAACCATAAATGGTTCCTCCAGTAGGGAAATCTGGTGCCGAAATATGCTGCATTAATTCGTCGATCTCGATATCTTTATTTTCGATATAAGCAATCGTACCGTTTACAACTTCTGTTAAGTTATGAGGAGGCATATTTGTTGCCATACCAACTGCAATACCTGAAGCTCCATTAACTAATAAACTTGGAATTCTGGTTGGAAGCACCGTTGGCTCTTCTAACGTGTCATCAAAGTTTAATTGGTGGTCTACAGTTTCTTTATCAATATCCGCAAGCATATCTTCCGATATTTTACGCATACGTGCTTCTGTATAACGCATTGCTGCCGGACTATCACCATCCACAGATCCAAAGTTACCTTGACCATCTACTAGCATATAACGCAAACTCCATTCTTGAGCCATACGTACCATCGCGTCGTATACCGAGGTGTCACCGTGTGGGTGGTACTTACCTAAAACCTCTCCTACAATTCTCGCAGATTTTTTATGTGCACTGTTTGCTCTAACACCCAGTTCGTGCATACCATAAAGTACACGTCTATGAACAGGTTTAAGGCCATCTCTAACGTCTGGTAGAGCACGTGACACAATGACTGACATTGAATAATCAATGTAAGCCGACTTCATTTCATCTTCAATATTAATCGGGATAAGTTTTTCTCCTTCTGCCATTATATAATATAATTAAGTTTTTATGAGTGTTTCAAAACGTGCTAATATAATCATTTCATTAGTGATAGCAAGACTTAAACCCTATTCTTTTAATGCTTTTTATTAACAATTAATAATCTCACATTTTTTATAAGTTAGTTGTTAATTATTTTGATTTAATAAACTATTTTTTGTCTATTAGCTACGTACATATTATTTAAGGAATAGTTTTTGCCATTGGTAATATGATTTAGTAATTTTAAGCATAGAAAGTAAACTATTATATGGACGATAATTTTTCACCACGAGTAAAAGATGTTATTGCTTTTAGCAAAGAGGAAGCCCTGCGCCTAGGTCATGATTTTATTGGTACCGAACATTTAATGTTAGGACTTTTAAGAGATGGTAGCGGAAAGGCTATTAATATCCTAAATGCCTTAGATATAGATTTAAATCACTTAAGACGCAAAGTTGAAATACTAAGCCCTGCAAGCCCAAATGTTTCAGTTGTAACTAACGAGAAGAAGAATTTACACCTAACGCGTCAAGCAGAACGTGCTTTAAAAACAACCTTTTTAGAAGCAAAACTCTTTCAAAGCACATCAATCAACACCGCACATTTATTGCTGTGTATTTTAAGAAACGAAAACGATCCGACTACCAAACTTTTAAATAAGCTCAAGGTAGATTACGATAACGTTAAAGAACAATTTAAGTTTATGATAACAAACGACGAGAATTATATAGAACCAAAAGCTGAGTCGTTTCCGGATGATGACGCTAATACAAGCGACAGTAGCGACTCTAAAGATATATTTAACACCCCAACACCAAAAGGTAATAAAAAGTCTAAAACACCTGTTTTAGATAATTTTGGTCGTGACTTAACAGCTATGGCTGAAGAAGGAAAACTAGACCCTGTTGTTGGACGTGAGAAAGAAATTGAACGTGTCTCGCAGATCTTATCGCGACGTAAAAAGAATAACCCTTTATTAATTGGGGAGCCTGGCGTTGGTAAATCGGCTATTGCAGAAGGTTTAGCAAATAGAATTGTAAAACGAAAAGTATCGCGTATTCTATTTAACAAGCGTGTAGTGACTTTAGATTTAGCGAGCCTTGTTGCGGGTACGAAATACAGAGGTCAGTTCGAGGAGCGTATGAAAGCCGTAATGAACGAGTTAGAAAAAAATGATGATGTCATATTATTTATCGACGAAATTCATACTATTGTTGGTGCTGGTGGTGCTACCGGTAGTTTAGATGCCTCTAACATGTTTAAACCCGCTTTAGCACGTGGAGAAATACAATGTATAGGCGCAACAACATTAGACGAATACAGACAGTATATAGAAAAAGATGGCGCCTTAGAACGTCGTTTCCAAAAAGTCATTGTTGAACCTACTAATGAGGAAGAAACTATAGAAATTCTTAATAATATTAAGGAGAAGTACGAAGAACATCACAACGTAGAATACACTCAAGAAGCTATTGAAGCCTGTGTTAAATTAACAAGCCGCTATATGACCGAGCGTTTTTTACCAGACAAAGCTATTGATGCTTTAGATGAAGCGGGCTCTCGAGTACATATCACGAATATCGATGTTCCAAAGAAAATTTTAGAATTAGAAAAGGAACTTGAAGAGGTTAAACAAACAAAGAATTCGGTTGTTAAAAAACAAAAGTATGAAGAGGCAGCGCGTTTAAGAGACGACGAGAAACGCCTTGAAAAAGAACTTAGTATTGCCCAAGAAAAATGGGAGGAAGATACCAAGCTAAATAAAGAAATTGTTACCGAAGATAATGTGGCCGATGTGGTATCTATGATGACAGGTATACCTGTAAATCGTATCGCACAAACCGAAAGTAATAAACTTGCCCAATTGCCAGAACTTATTAAAGGACGTGTTATTGGTCAAGAAGATGCTGTAGCAAAGGTTGTAAAAGCGATTCAGCGTAATCGTGCAGGACTTAAGGACCCTAACAAGCCCATTGGTTCATTTATATTTTTAGGGCAGACTGGTGTTGGTAAAACGCAGTTAGCTAAAGTCTTATCTCAGCAGTTATTTGACAGTGAAGATTCTTTAATTAGAATAGATATGAGTGAGTACATGGAGAAATTTGCTATTTCAAGATTGGTTGGAGCACCTCCAGGATACGTAGGCTATGAAGAGGGCGGACAATTAACCGAAAAAGTAAGACGTAAGCCTTATGCTGTAATCTTATTAGATGAAATAGAGAAAGCTCACCCAGATGTATTTAATATGCTTTTACAGGTATTAGATGACGGGTATTTAACAGATAGCTTAGGTCGTAAAATCGATTTTAGAAATACGATTATAATTATGACCTCTAATATTGGTGCACGAAAACTTAAAGATTTTGGTACAGGTATCGGTTTTGGTACAGCATCCCAAAAATCTCAAGAAGACGCCAATGCTCGTGCAGTTATTGAAAACGCTCTTAAAAAGTCGTTTGCTCCTGAGTTTTTAAATAGAATTGACGATGTGGTTGTATTTAATGCGCTTGAAAAAGAAGACATTAATAAAATTATTGATATCGAGTTAGATAAGCTATTAAAGCGAATTAAAGGTTTAGGTTATACATTAGAGTTAACTACGGCTGCAAAAGAATATATTGCAGAAAAGGGATTTGATAAACAATATGGTGCAAGACCGCTTAAAAGAGCGATCCAAAAATATGTTGAAGACACTCTAGCCGAAGAAATCATTAAATCTCATATCGCTGAAGGTGATCTTATTAAAATGGACCTAGATAAAACGACCAATGAAATAACAATTAAAATAGAGAAATCTGAAAAATCAGCCGAGTCATAAAACATTTAGCACGATTTAAAAAGACTCCAATCAACTTGATTGGAGTCTTTTTTTTTACTAAATTTATAAGATGAAAATCATTAATAACAGTTTAGGATTCTGTGAATTGACTTTTTATGAATACTATGTTATATCGGTCGTTCATGAAGGCGTTAATCTAACCTCTGAGTTAAGTTTAAAAATATCGGCAGTAATTTTAAACTTTTACAAAGGCAAGCCGTTTACTTATATTACGCACCGAAAACATTCCTACTCATTAGATCCTTTAATCTACAAAAACACCTCTCAAGTAGAAAATTTAATCGCTTTTGGAGTTGTAACACAAGATTATTATAACGAACAAAATACCGAAGTGGAACGGTTATTTTTAAAAAAACCTTATATGGTTTTCCCTAGCCTATTAGAGGCTAAAAATTGGGCGACTTTAGTATATAAAAAACACTTATCAAAGGTAACTGATTAACGAAAATACTGTTTACTTAATTATTTCTTAAAAGCTACGATTAATTCAATAGCGATCCAGTTTATTATGAATAATTTAATCATTAGATACACTCCACTATAGCATCATTAGATTAAACCTAAGCTAATTATTAAATGAGCTATAAACCTATCTTACATAGTACACTCATCTATTTTATATCATCATAAAATTAACATGAATTAATTGTGATCAATTGTATAAATACGCTTTAAATCTATTTAGTTTTCACTACTTTTGATTTATGAAAATTGAAGACAATTCATTAGGGTTTTGTAAGCTTACATTTTACGATCATTTTGTGATTTCCGTAATAAAAGAAGGCACCGTGATGTGTAATAATCTAAATTCAAAACAAACAGAAGTGATTTTAAAATATTATGAAAATCAACCTTTTGTTTATATCTCACATAGACTACACTCCTATTCTGTAGACCCTTTAATGTACAACTCAAGTTCTAAAATCGATAATCTAATTGGTTTCTGTGTCGTTACCGAAAACTATTTCAGCAGAAAATCAACTGAAATAGAACAAGTCTTTTTAAAGAAAACCTTTAAAGTCTGTTCTTCAATTTTTGAAGCTAAAAACTGGGCGGCATTAACTTATAAGACCTATATAGAGAATAAATAAAAAAATCCCTTTCCAAAATTGAAGAGGGATTTTTATACTATGTATATGCTACTAAGGAGCTATATTTAAATTAATATAACTCAGCAGAATCAATTTGTAGGTGTTGTAAAAACGATATCGATTGCTGGATAGGATAATGCATTACTTCATCTTCTTCAACAAAAGGTACCTCTACTCTATACGAACCTAATAATTGCTCTATAAACGGACTAGACTGTAAAGGCGCTCTAAACGCTAATGCTTGTGACGCATTAAACAATTCGATAGCCAAGATACGTTCTACATTATTCACCAAAGTATAGGCTTGCGTAGCCGCATTAGCCCCCATACTAACGTGATCTTCTTGTCCGTTACTAGAAACTATACTATCTACACTCGCCGGACTTGCTAATTGTTTATTAGCACTTACAATACTTGCTGCAGTATATTGAGGTATCATAAACCCTGAATTTAATCCTGGGTTATTAACCAAGAAAACAGGTAAACCTCTTAATCCTGAAACGAGTTGAAAAACGCGTCGCTCAGAAATATTACCTAACTCAGCCATAGCTATTTTTAAATAATCTAAAGCTAAAGCTAGTGGCTGACCATGGAAATTTCCTCCAGATATAATTTCATCTTCTTGAGAGAATATATTCGGATTATCGGTAACCGAATTGATTTCCGTTTTAAATGTTTTTAATACAAAATCTAAGGTGTCTTTTGTCGCTCCATGAACCTGAGGAATACACCTAAACGAATATGGGTCTTGAACATGTTGTTTCTCCTGATTAATAATAGCACTATCACTTAAGAATTCTCTAATGCGTTCCGCCGTTTTTAATTGTCCGTTATGCGGACGAACTAAATGTATTAATTCATTAAACGGATCTAATCGACCATCAAAAGCATCAATAGATACACTTGCTATTAAATCGGCTAAATAAGACAACTTAAAACTTTTTAAAAGTAAGAATACCCCGTATGCACTCATAAACTGCGTACCATTCAACAACGCTAAACCTTCCTTAGATTGTAATGAAATAGGCTCCCATTTCATAATATCTAACACGGCTTCCGAAGGCATTTCTTCTCCATTATACACTACTGCCCCCTTACCTATTAAAGGTAAAGATAAATGCGCTAAAGGCGCTAAATCTCCAGAAGCTCCTAAAGACCCTTGTGTATACACCACTGGTAAAACAGAGGCATTATACATAGCCACTAGGCGCTCTACGGTTTGCAATTGCACTCCTGAATGCCCATAGCTTAACGACTGTATCTTAAGGAGTAACATTAATTTTACGATAGCATCTGGAACACGCTCTCCAGTACCACAAGCGTGCGACATTACTAGATTTTCTTGAAGTTTAGTTAAGTTTTCTTTAGAAATCTCAACATTATACAAAGATCCAAACCCCGTATTTATACCGTAAATAGGTTTGTCTTGCTTCTTTAATTTTTCATCTAAATAGGTTCTACACTTAACAATACGAGTTTTAGAATCTTCAGATAATATTAAAGTCTTTTCCTCGGAAAGAATATCGCTTATCGTGGTTAATTCTAGGGTTTCAGAAGATAAATAATGTATGCGTTCCATAATTTTATTTTTAATCCCTCAAAAGTCATCATTAAGGAGATATTATGCAAATAAAATAGGCTTAATAATTTAATACTAATTTTATTCTGTTATTTTTGAAAGAAATTAAAATATATAATAATGAAAAAAATACTAATATGCTTGTCGGCATTAGCTATTGTAGCTTGTAAAGACGACACCACTAAGGTAGAAGCTCCTAAAGACTATGTAACACTTTCGGGAACGATTACTAACAAAAGTAGCGACTCTATCGTTGTAAGAAACCGTGAGTTTACAAAAACCATTAAAGTTGGTGCCGACGGAACTTTTTCTGATACCCTTAAAGTAGAAACAGGATTATATTCTATATACGATGGGAATGAGCAAACGACAGCCTTTTTAAAAAATGGTTACGATTTAAATCTGACATTAGACACCAAAATGTTTGATGAAACCGTGAAATTCTCAGGAAATGGTGCCGAACACAGTAACTTTTTAGCAGAGAAAGTAAGGGTTCAAGAACGTCTTTTAGATGTTGAAAAACTAGCTGAATTAGATTCTTTAGGTTTAGAAGAATCTATGAAAAATATAGAAAAAGAATTGCTTGCGTTTTATGATAAAAACAAAACAATTGACACCTCTTTAACAAACAATGCTGCTAATGAAGTTAAGCCAATGCTTAATTTTTACAAGCGTTATGTAGGTGAAAAGATTGCATTAAAAAGAGACTTACCTAAAGGGTCGCCTTCTCCAACTTTTGAAAATTATGAAAATTACAAAGGTGGAACAACATCTTTAAAGGATTTAAAAGGAAAATATGTGTATGTTGATATTTGGGCTACATGGTGCGGACCTTGTAAAGCTGAAATTCCTTCACTTAAAAAACTTGAAAAAGAATACCACGGTAAAAACATTGAATTCGTAAGTATTTCGACTGATAACGGACGTGGTTATAGAGCTGAAACTCCTGAAGAAGCTAAAAAATTAGCTTATGACGGATGGAGAAAAATGGTAGAAGAAAAGGAATTAGGAGGTGTTCAATTAATGTCTGATAAAGCCTTCGAATCGGAATTTATTAGAGCTTATAAAATTAATGCTATTCCTCGCTTCTTACTAATTGATCCTGCTGGAAATATTGTAGATGCAGATGCACCAAGACCTTCTGAAGATAAATTAATAGAGCTTTTTAATAGTTTAGAAATCTAATTTTAAAACGATCTATAAAAAAAGCGAACTGAAAAGTTCGCTTTTTTTATTACTTTATTCTTTAACACGATATTTTTATCGCCCTATTTCTCTTTTTGTTTTCCTTTAGTTTCTTCTTCATCTTCTTCAGGAGTTTGGGATTCTGGCTGCGTAAACAGATCTAAATAAGCTTCAGAAATACCATTTATAACATCGCTAGCAAGCAGGCTTTGATATCCAAAATCTTCTATTATTAAATCGGCAGCGCGGCCGTGTAAATACACACCAAATAGTGTTGCTAATAGCGGCTCGTAGCCTTGCGAAATTAATCCTGTAATGATTCCCGTTAAGACATCTCCCGTTCCGGCAGTTGCTAAACCAGGGTTACCCGTAGCGTTTATAAATAATTTATCTTGAAACACCGTTATGGTATTCGCGCCTTTTATAACCACAATAACATTGTGTTTTTTAGAAAAGGCCTTTGTTTTCTTCAATTTATCAAAATCATCACTCCATGTTCCAATCAATCTTTCCAATTCTTTTGGATGTGGCGTTAACACAGAGAACTCAGGTAATGCTTTTAAAGCTTTTTTACTTTTTGAGAGACAGTTAATTGCATCAGCATCAATAACTACAGGTACTTTTATAGTTTCTAAAAATGTTGTGAATGCCGATACCGTTTCTTTTTCTGTCCCCATACCTACTCCAATCCCAACAACTGACGGCTCGACATCAATGGTCATACTTATTAGGTACTCTTCATGCTTATCGGTTATTACCATAACTTCGGGAACACTTGTTTGCAAAACAGTATAGCCGCATTTTGGTATGTACCCGGTTACTTTTCCTGCACCAGAAACTAATGCCGCTTTACTTGCTAATGTAACCGCTCCCATTTTTCCGTAGCTTCCACCAATAATTACAGCATGTCCAAAAGTACCTTTATGTGAGAATTTCTCTCTCGGCTTATATAAAGGTAAAACTTCATTTTTTCCAATAAGTTCTGCTTCAGTTTGAGTATTAAACAAATACTCAGGATCCAATCCGATATTTAAAACTTCCCACTGCACAGTAAACCCTGCAGTTTCAGGCAAGAAAAACACGAGTTTAGGCGTTTGAAAACTCAAAGTATGAGCCGCCGAAACAACGCTTTCTAAATCACTAGGTATTTGATCTGTATGTAATCCGGATGGTATATCTATCGATAAAGTATAGGCTTTAGAGGCTCTAAAATGATTAAAAAGTCCTTTAACCCACGCATCTACAGGACGGTTTATACCAATTCCAAAAACAGCATCTACAATAATATCATTAGCATCTATAGCAGGAAAATCCTCCTTGCAATTTAATAACGTAGGCCATTCTTTTGTGACACTTTTAATCCGATCGTAATTAACTAAAAAATCTTTAGAACGTTTTGTACTACAATTTACTACGTAGGTATGTACATTATAGCCATGAGTAATAAGATGTCTAGCGACTACCAAACCATCACCACCATTATTTCCTATACCACAGAACACATGAATAGGAACTTGGGCGCCTTGCATTCGCACATGTAACCAATTAAAAATCTGTATCCCTGCACGCTCCATTAAATCTGCAGAGCTAATATTCTGTTTTTTAGCCGTCTCAGTATCACCCGCGTAAATTTGCTCTTTAGTAAATATTTTCATTTGTAATCTTCTGTATTTTGTCTTTTAATTGATTTTAATGGGAAAAACCTAACCTTTAAACTAAAAAGAGGTATAAAAGTCGTGTTTTCTAAATATTCTTTGAGTAAAAGTAATATATTTATAAGGCATAGCACAGAAAAATGTACAACAAATCCGAAATACTAATTTCTTTATCATCAGCTTTTGGCGCTGGTATTTCTGTGGGCACAACGTATTTTTTAACGGCATCAACCCTTTAGGGGTATACACATTTCACTTCCGTCTATTTACAGTACTTTTTTAACTGTTATTAATCAAAACAATTACCAACTAAACCACATTTCTATGCAAGTTTTAAAATTTGGAGGAACGTCTTTAGGCTCCTCAAAAAACATCAACAAAGTCATCTCAATTCTCGAAAATCAAACCAAAAATAATAAAGTCGTTTGTGTGGTATCGGCCATTGCAGGTGTTACAGATGCTTTACTTAAAGCGGGCGAGTTAGCTAAAAATAAAGATACTCAGTATATAAAGGCATTTCAGGATATTCAGAAAAAACATCTATTAATTGTGGAAGAACTGAAGCCTATGCACAACAAGGAGATTCAATCTCACCTAAAAGATCAGTTGGGAGATTTAAAAAAGCTTTTAGACGGTATTTTTTTAATTAATGAATTATCACCACAAACCACCGACAAACTAATGAGCTATGGCGAATTATTATCGTCTTACATTATTACCGAGGTAATCAGAGAAAAAGGTATTGCCGTAACAAGAAAAAATGGACAAGAACTTATAATTACAAACTCCAACTTCACTAAGGCAGAAGTTAAATTCGATAGTACAAATAAACAGATACACGACTACTTTAGCACTGCCGGCCAAGACCTCACAATAGTTCCTGGTTTTATTTCAAAATCTGAACGTAACGAAATCACAACGTTAGGCCGTGGAGGTTCAGATTATACGGCAGCCATTATAGCAGCAGTATTACAAGTGGATACTTTAGAGATTTGGACAGATGTGAGTGGTATGTTTACCGCGAATCCTAAACTTGTAAAGCAAGCCCACCCCATTTCTTTCATTTCCTATCAGGAAGCTATGGAGCTGTCTCATTTTGGCGCCAAAGTACTTTACCCACCGAGTGTTCAACCTGTTTTATTTTCCAATATCCCAATACGCATTAAAAACACATTGCTACCGGAACATGAAGGGACTTTGATTACAAATAACCCAAAGTATTACAATACAGAAAAATCTCCTGCTACAGGAATTACTAACATAAATAACATCGCACTATTAACACTTCAAGGCGGTGGTATGGTTGGGGTTCCAGGATTTTCCAAACGCTTATTTGAAGTTCTCGCGAGTCAGAAAATCAATATCATATTTATTACTCAAGCCTCATCAGAGCATTCTATATGCTTTGGAATAGATGAAAAAGATGCTTCTATTGCAGAGCAAGTAATAAATGAAACTTTTAAATATGAAATTGAAACTTTTAAAATTGATCCCATACTAGTCGAAAAAGAACTTTCTATTATTGCTCTTGTGGGTGACAAAATAAAAAATCATCAAGGGGTTAGCGGTAAAATGTTTAGTGTTTTAGGGAAAAACAATATTAATATCAGAGCTATTGCTCAAGGTGCCTCAGAACGTAATATATCGGCAGTAATAGCCGAAAAAGATGTAAAAAAAGCTCTAAATGCGGTCCACGAACGGTTTTTTGAAAGTAACACTAAACAATTAAATGTTTTTATAACTGGTGTTGGAAATGTTGGTGAACGGTTGGTGGAGCAAATCAATCAGCAAAAAAACTATTTAATTAAACACCATAAAATTAATGTACGCGTTGCCGGACTTTCAAATTCTAGAACGATGATTTTTAATGCAGAAGGTCTGCCACTAAAAAACTGGAAACAAGACTTAGCTAAAGGACAAAACGCGTCACTATCCACTTTTTTTGACACTGTAAAATCATTTAATTTACGGAATAGTATTTTTATCGATATTACTGCTAATACCGAGGTGTCACAATTGTATGAGCACTATTTAAAAGAAAGTATCGCTGTAGTGGCCTGTAATAAGATTGCGTGTTCAAGTTCTCAAAAAAACTATTCTCTTCTTAAGGAATTATCTTTAAAATACAATGCGCCCTTTTTATTTGAAACCAATGTTGGTGCTGGTTTACCTATTATTGATACCTTAAGAAATCTAATGGCTTCCGGAGATAAAATAATTAGTATTCAAGCGGTATTATCGGGAAGTTTAAACTTTGTATTTAATAATTTTAATGAAACCACGAACTTTCACGATGTGGTGAAACAAGCTCAAATTGAAGGCTATACAGAACCCGACCCTAGAATTGATTTAAGTGGTGTAGATGTGGCTAGAAAAATACTAATATTAGCACGAGAAAGTGGCTTTGAAATGAATTTAGAAGCCATTAAAAACGAATCTTTTTTAACTAAAAACAACTTAAACAGTGATTCTATAGATGACTTTTATAACACGCTTATTGAAGATGAAGCTCATTTTCAAAAGCTCTATAAATCGGCAAATCAAAAAGGCTGTCAGTTAAAATATGTCGCTACATTTAATAAAGGAAAAGCGCATGTTGGTTTACAAGAGATTCCGCAAGGACATCCATTTTATAACCTGGAAGGAAAAGATAATATCGTATTATTTTACACACAGCGTTACCCCGAGCAGCCTATGATTATTAAAGGTGCTGGAGCGGGTGCCGATGTTACGGCTTCTGGTCTTTTTGCCGATATTATTAGAATTGGTAAAAACTAAGCTATGAGAAACGAAATAAAAATATTTTCACCTGCTACCGTAGCCAATGTCTCTTGTGGCTTCGATGTTTTGGGGTTTTGCTTAGATACTATAGGTGATGAGATCGTAGTTAGAAAATCAAAAGAAAAAGGCTTTCGAATAACACGCATAGAAGGATTTGAATTGCCCTTAAATCCGTTAGAAAACGTAGCCGGAGTTGCTGCTTTAGCACTACTAAACGATATAAATCTTGATTTCGGCTTTGAGATGGAAATCTATAAAAAGATAAAACCCGGAAGTGGTATAGGAAGTAGTTCGGCAAGTGCCTCTGGTAGTGTGTTCGCTATAAACGAATTATTAGGTCGCCCTTACACCCGTCATCAATTAACGCATTTTGCTATGAAAGGAGAAGCATTGGCTAGTGGTATAGAACACGCCGATAATATAGCTCCTGCTCTATTTGGTGGATTTACTCTAGTGAAATCAAACGCGCCTATTCAGGTTTTAGAATTACCATCTCCAAAAGCCCTTTATGCAACACTAATTCATCCTGAAATAGAAATTAAGACGAGTGATTCTCGTGCGGTTTTACCAAAACAAATCCCTTTACAATTGGCTATAACACAATGGGCTAATGTGGGAAGTTTAGTCCATGCTTTACATACTAACGATTACCAATTACTTAGCAGCGCCTTACAAGATGTGGTTATCGAACCGTACCGCAAAGGACTTATCCCCCACTTTGACAGTATAAAAAAACAGTCGGTATTAGCCGGTGCTTTAGGTTGTGGCATTTCTGGCTCTGGCCCTTCTATATTTGCCTTAAGCGAAGGTCTTGCAACCGCTAAAAGTGTAGAAAAATCAATGCGTGACGTATATTCAAAATCAGGAATACCCTTTAACACTTATGTGTCCAAAATCAATTCTAAAGGCATCAAAATATTATAATATGACTTACTATTCACTCAACAAAAAGGCAAAAGATACTAGTTTTAAAGAGGCTGTAATACAAGGTTTGGCGCCTGATAAAGGGTTGTATTTCCCAAAAACAATCACAGCCTTACCTGCCGAATTCTATTCCAATATCGATCAGTATTCTAATGAAGAGATCGCTTTTGAAGCTATTAAACAGTTTGTAACGCCAGACATTCCTGAAAATGAGTTGAAAAGGATTATCACGGACACTTTCTCTTTTGACTTTCCTATAATTAATTTCAATACTAATCTATCTACATTAGAGCTGTTTCACGGACCAACTTTAGCGTTTAAAGATGTTGGGGCCCGTTTTATGGCCCGGTGTTTGGCGTATTTTAATAGAGAAAGCACCGAAGAGATTACTGTTTTAGTAGCCACTTCTGGGGATACTGGAAGTGCTGTCGCTAATGGTTTTCTAGGCGTAAAAGGAGTTCAAGTAGTTATCTTGTACCCTAGCGGAAAAGTGAGTGCTATCCAAGAAAAGCAACTTACCACCTTGGGGCAAAACATCACCGCATTAGAAATTGATGGCGTCTTTGACGATTGCCAAGATATGGTAAAACGCGCTTTCTTAGATACTGAAATCACCAATACTTTACAGCTTACCTCGGCCAACTCTATAAATGTTGCTCGTTGGTTACCACAGTTATTTTATTATCTATTTGCTTATAAAGCGCTATATAAAACTTATAAAAACATTGTGTTTTCAGTGCCTAGCGGAAATTTCGGAAATATATGTGCGGGTATGATGGCACAGCAATTAGGTTTGCCTGTCTCTCATTTTATTGCCGCCAATAACGCTAACGATAGTGTTAGTAATTATTTAAAAACTAAAACCTTCAGCCTAAAGCCCTCCGTACAAACTATTAGTAACGCTATGGATGTTGGTAACCCTAGTAACTTTGTTAGGGTTCAAGAAATCTACCATCAGGATTTCGATAAATTAAAACAAAACCTATCGGCATTTAGTTTTACAGACGAAGACACTAAACAGGGTATAAAAGAACTCTATACTACCTATAATTATATTGCCGATCCTCACGGTGCCGTTGGATACTTAGCTTGTAAAGACTACTTAAAACTGCACCCTGACGCACATTGTGTGTTTCTAGAAACCGCACACCCTACAAAATTTCTGAATGTTGTAGAAGAGGTTATTGGAATACCACAGGAACTCCCACCCCAAATTAAATCTGTACTTTCTAAAACAAAGATAGCCACCAAAATTGGTAACTACAATGCTTTTAAAACGTTTTTGTTATCCCCTTAAAAACCGCTTTATTTAAGATAGAGCAATTATAGCTTTCTCTATGGGTGTTTGACCTTTAATAATTTCAAAGGTTACTTGGTTTGCTATGGCAGTATTTAAGGTCTGTACTAAAGTTTTAGCGACATCACTCCTACTGATTTCACCTTGTTTATTTAACTTTAATTCTAACGCTATGGTCTCTGATCCAGCGTCGTTAGTTAAAGCGCCTGGACGCACAATACAATAGGGTAATCCACTTTGTTTTAGATGATTATCGGCATTTTGTTTCGCTACTAAATAGTCTTTCAGTTCAGGGACTTGTTCTGGTGTATCTGCACCCATAGAACTTAACATAATAAATTTTTTAACGCCTTGTTTTTTAGATTCATCAATAAGTTTTATCGCTCCATCTTGATCAACTTCCTGTACCTTTTTTCCACCGGAACCAGCAGCAAAGACCACCTTATCTATGGGGTTATTAGTATCAAAGCTAGGAGAGACATCCCCTTCCAAATCGACCAAAACTGTTTCAATGTTTTTAGCAGTAAAGTAAGCTTTCTGTTCCTCTTTTCTTACCATCGCTACCGGTTTAAAATCTTGGGATTCCTGTAGTAAATCCACTATCATTTTTCCTGTGGTGCCATTAGCACCCGCAACTAATATATTTTCCATAGTTATAAACTACCATTAAAAATTGATACTCCCAACTCTTATTAAGGGTTTAACTTTAGTTTAATACGTATATAAAACCTGTTTAACAATGAAGTATTATTTGAAAAAGAGAATGGTGTGCACAAATTATTTTAACTTTACAATTCACTAAAACCACCATACTATGGCAACTATAAACACATATTTGAATTTTAATGGAAATTGCGAAAAAGCTTTTAATTTTTACAAAGCTATTTTTGGAGGTGAGTTTACTTATTTAGGCTATTTTAAAGATATGCCTGAATCTGAAGATTGTAAAATCGATGATGAGGACAAAAACAAAATCATGCATGTATCTCTTCCTATTGGACATTCTATTTTAATGGGTAGTGATACCGCTGGACAGCAACAAGACCAATTTAACCAAGGCAATAATTTTTCGATTTCCATTACCGCAGATTCTAAACTGGAGGCCGATACAATGTTTCAAAAACTTAGTGTTGACGGACATAAAATTATGCCCCTCGAGGATACCTTTTGGGGAGATTATTTTGGTATGTTAGTCGATAAGTTTGGTATTC
Organism: Bizionia paragorgiae; assembly: GCF_900107625.1. GTDB lineage: Bacteria > Bacteroidota > Bacteroidia > Flavobacteriales > Flavobacteriaceae > Bizionia > Bizionia paragorgiae. The sequence goes on along the minus strand of NZ_FNQK01000021.1, from coordinate 32,578 downwards.
AATGGATGATTAGTTATAATAAAAACAGTATAAAATAATATAAAATGTCGGCAGATAAAAAAACACATTGGGAAACCGTCTATGCAACAAAAACTCCTGATCAAGTGAGTTGGACACAAGAAACACCGGAAATCTCATTAGAATTAATTGAATCTTTACAAGTTAAAAAGAACGCCAAAATTATTGATGTAGGTGGTGGAGATAGTAAACTAGTAGATTGTTTATTAGATAGAGGCTACACCAATATTACAGTACTTGATATTTCTAAAAAAGCGCTAGAACGAGCGCAAGCACGCTTAGGAGTGCGCGCAAAATTGGTGAATTGGATTGTTAGTGACATCACAAACTTTAATCCTGATACGACTTTTGAAGTTTGGCATGACCGCGCTGCCTTTCATTTTCTAACTGAGCCTGATGATATTAATAAGTATATCTCCCTTACAAACCATTTTGTTTCTGGGTATTTGGTATTAGGAACATTTTCTACCCAAGGACCAGAAAAATGTAGCGGACTAAACATCTCACAGTATTCTGAGAGCTCTTTATCTACTACCTTTAAGGCTTCTTTTGAACCTATTACATGTAAAACAGAAGATCATAACACCCCCTTTAGTACCACCCAAAACTTTGTGTTTTGCAGCTTTAAAAAAAAATAATATCACAGCAATTAACCTTTTAACAAAATATTAAAACGCTAGTATTTAAATAAGGTATAACTTTGCCTTTGCAATGAAATTTTTAGAGAACATATTACGCCTTCCTTTTTTCAGCACCTATTATTACAATAGTGGGGCTGTGGAATTATATGCTAAAAATTTAAAAACATGTATTGTTTAAGAATTAACGAATAGTATTTATATAACCTGTAAAGCCCGAGCATTTTTGTTCGGGCTTTTTTTATACAAAAAATTATGAAAACCCTTTTAAAATTACAAGAAAACACAGAGATTATTCTCCCTGAAAACGGACTGAAACAGAAGTTGCAATTGGCGGAAAAGGAACAACGCCCACTAAAAATTAAATTAGGATTCGACCCAACAGCTCCCGATTTACATTTGGGACATGCTGTAGTATTAAAAAAACTAAAACAATTTCAAGAACAGGGGCATCATATCATTATTTTGGTCGGTAGTTTCACCGCTAGAATTGGAGATCCTACAGGAAAAAACAAAAGCCGTCAGCCCTTAAGTATTGAAGAAGTACAACACAATGCACAAACATACATTAATCAATTGTCAAAAATTTTAGACATTGAAAAAACAGAGATTGTCTTTAACTCCGATTGGTTAGATCGACTTTCGTTTTCAGACGTCATTCAATTATTATCTAAAGTAACGGTTGCACAACTTATGCACAGAAAAGATTTTAATAAACGTTTTACAGAAAACACACCAATAGCCATGCACGAACTCGTGTACCCTATACTGCAAGGGTTCGATTCGGTACAGCTTCAATGTGATATCGAAATGGGTGGCACCGATCAGCTTTTTAATTGTACTATGGGAAGACAATTACAAGAAAGTCACGGTTTAAACCCTCAAATCGTTATGTGTATGCCACTATTACAAGGATTAGACGGTAAAGAAAAGATGAGTAAATCGCTAAATAACATTATTGGATTAACCGACACGCCTAACGATATGTTCGGTAAAACCTTATCGATGCCAGACGATTTAATTCCTGAATTTTTACAGTTGGTAACCGATTTTTCAATAACCGAAAAAGAAGCCATCTTACAACAATTGCAAGACGGAGTCAACCCTATGACTATTAAGAAAAGCATAGCAAAAAATATCATTAGTCAATACCATAATGCAGAAGCGGCTATTTCAGCTGAGTTGTTTTTTGAAAATCAATTTCAAAATAAAGTGTTTGACGAAAAAAGCTTTAGTCCGATAGCTATAACAGATTTAAATCTAGAGACTGAAACTATAACTATTTTAGACTTGTGTAAAGCAATAAAAAGCGACTTGTCCAATTCAGCCATCCGACGATTAATAGAAAGTGGCGCTGTTCAAATAAACAATAAAAAAATTATAGAGCCCTTTAAAAAAATAACAGCAATAAATGGGGTCAAACTAAAAATAGGTAAACGGGATTTCTTCGAATTGAAATAGTCTGTGTATAAAAGTGACGTGAATTCGTTTTGACTGTGATTTAATCCTTAAGTCCATTTACAAAAACGAATAATTTTCGATACCTTTGAAGCCAATCAAATACAATAATAAATACAAATAAAACTTTAAGTTTATACCTATGAAAAATACTGCGTTATCCTCTACTCACGAAGCTCTAGGAGCGAAAATGGTTCCTTTTGCTGGTTACAATATGCCTGTTCAATACGACGGCGTAAATATCGAACACCAAGCGGTTAGAAAAGACTGTGGTGTATTCGACGTTTCACATATGGGTGAATTTTTAGTTGAAGGCGAGCATGCACTAGATTTATTACAAAAAGTATGTAGTAATGATGCGTCTAAATTAACTGTTGGAAAAGCACAATATACGTGTTTACCAAATGACGATGGCGGTGTCGTAGACGATTTAATTATTTATAAATTAAAAGAAGATCAATATTTATTAGTTGTAAACGCTAGTAATATTGAAAAAGATTGGAATTGGATTTCTTCTAAAAATGATGTGGGTGCAACTATGCGCGATTTAAGTGAAGACTATTCTCTATTAGCGATTCAAGGACCGAATGCTGTCGAAAAAATGCAAGCTTTATCTAGTCACGATTTAGCAGCAATAAAATTCTACAATTTTGAAGTTGGTAATTTTGCTGGTATTGAAAATGTTATTATTTCGGCAACGGGTTATACAGGAAGTGGTGGATTTGAGATTTACTGTAAAAATGACGAGGTTAAACAAATTTGGGATAAAGTAACTGCAGCTGGTGCAAAACCTATTGGATTAGCAGCACGTGATACCCTGCGCTTAGAAATGGGATATTGCCTTTACGGAAATGATATTAGTGATACAACGTCTCCAATAGAAGCTGGTTTAGGTTGGATAACAAAATTCACTAAAGAATTTACGAATTCTGAAGCTTTAAAAGCTGAAAAAGAACGCGGACCAAAACGTAAGTTAATTGCTTTTGAATTAGATGAACGTGGTATTCCAAGACACGATTACGAGATTGTAGACGCGGAAGGAAATGCTATTGGTATTGTAACTTCTGGTACCATGTCTCCAAGTTTAGGTAAAGGAATTGGTTTAGGTTATGTACCTACTGAAGTGTCTGCTGTAGGAACAAAAATATTTATTCAAATTAGAAAAAAAGCAATTCCTGCAACCATTGTAAAACCACCATTTTACAAAGCATAAATTAAAAATAAAAGCTAATATATGATAGATTTCCAAGGGCTATTAAACAACATACATGACGATTTAAAAACACGGGAGGATAAAGGCGTAGTAGCCTCATATATTCCGGAATTATCAAAACAAGATGTCAATACCCTCGGTCTATATATGCAACACATCGACGGCAGATCTTTTTCTGCCGGCGATGCTTTTACCCCCTTCTCTATTCAAAGTATTTCTAAAGTACTCGCATTATCTAAAGCGATTGCTTTCGAGGATAATAAAATCTGGGAACGCGTAGACGTAGAACCTTCGGGAAATCCGTTTAATCATTTATCATTACTAGAACTCGAAAATGGAATTCCTAGAAACCCGTTAATAAACGCTGGAGCATTAGTTATTGCGGATATTTTAGTCACGCACCTAGAAAATCCTAAAGAAGACTTTTTACAATACGTCCGCAATATTGCTAACGATCAAAGCATAAAATACAATTTTAAGGTTGCCGATTCTGAAGAGCGCACCGGTTTTAATAATTTCGCAGCAGCTTATCTTTTAAAATCGTTTAATAATTTAAATAATAGTGTCGACGATGTTCTCGATTTTTATTTTCATCAATGTGCGATAGAAATGAGTTGTGAGCAACTGTCTAAGGCTTTTTATCTCTTTGCTAATGGCGGTCAGTGCATGCAAGGCAATCAACATATTCCCATCCAACAAGCCAAGCGTATTAATGCAATAATGCTTACCTGCGGTTTCTATGATGAAGCCGGAGAGTTTGCTTTTGAAGTCGGTTTACCAGGAAAAAGTGGTGTTGGCGGAGGAATTGTTGCCCTATTACCTAATAATTTTATTCTAGCAACCTGGGCACCAGGATTAAATCCTAGAGGAAATTCGCTAATTGGCATGCAGGCTTTAGAACAATTTACTTCTCAAACCAATTTATCTATTTTTTAAGCGTTAACCAGGTCATGATAGAAAGAAATAACAAACATAGAATTTTAATTCTAGGCGCTAGTGGTTTTATAGGTCAGGCGATCTATAAAGAGCTCTGCCCCTATTTTAGAACCTATGGGACGTATAGAACGGATAATTATAGCTATGATAAAAACCAACACTTTTTTCAATACGATATAGAAGAAGATGATGTTTTTGAAATTTTAGAAGCTGTTAACCCCACGATTATCATATCGGCATTACGAGGTAATTTCTCTGCTCAGATTATTGCTCACCATCACGTGGCCGAATACCTTGTTGCCCATAACGCTAAACTTATTTATCTATCGTCCGCCAATGTATTTGATGCCTACAGTAAATTCCCGAGTTATGAACTAGACAAAACATTAAGCCACAGTCCGTACGGGCATTTTAAAATTAAAATCGAAAACATGTTGCTGCGTTTGCCTGCGCATCAAGTAGCCATTTTACGACTACCTATGGTTTTTGGTGCGCAGTCACCAAGAATTAAAGAAATAAAGGCATTTATTAACGAAGGGATACCTGTAGAAGTGTTTCCTAATTTAATAATGAATGTAACCACAGATACTAAGGTCACTCAGCAAATTCATTATATAATTAACCGTAATAAATCGGGGGTGTTTCACTTAGGAAGCAACGACTTAGTACATCATGATGATTTTACCAAAGAAATTATTGAAGCCTTAGGCATTAATAAACCACTTATTAAGCAAGTATTTACAACAAACGACGAAAGGTATTTAGCCATTCTTCCTAAAACCAACACCTTACCAAAACACCTACAGTTAAATAGTTCGCTTGTTATCGAAGAATTAGACTATTAATTTGCTCAGAAGTGCTTTTTTTTTAGTCGTATTAAATCTTTGTAAATCTGATGAAATTGATTTAAATAATATTATTTTAGTAGTATCTATTTACCTAATAAAAAAACAGCTAGTATGTCAAAATTATCAGAAGAAGATATCGAAAAACGTTTAATCCGATTCCCTGAGTGGGAGTATCACAATAACGCTATTCACGCAGAGTATGAATTTGAAAATTTTAAAGACTGCTTTAGTGCCATGAGTAGGATTGCTTTTGAATGTGAAGCATTAAATCATCATCCAGATTGGACAAATAGTTATAATATTCTTAAAATTTCTTTACACACCCATGAAGTGGATGGTGTTACTTTAAAAGACTTTAAGCTTGCGGAAGCTATAGAACTTATTGTCGAAGAAGAAGACGAATAAACACATTTAAAACTACTTCTGCATACTATTCTGCATCTATGTATTAGATGTACAACTACGTTGTATTATACTTCTATACAATTAATGCTTAGTTTCTAAGAAAATAAGAATGCAGTTCATATATTTTTTTAAATTTGTGTAAAATTATATAAATCCGTTTTTCAAAAAAGAAAATATAAAATAAACACTATGGGAAGAGCTTTTGAGTTTCGTAAAGCACGTAAAATGAAGCGTTGGTCTGCAATGAGTAAGGCCTTTACACGCATTGGAAAAGATATTGTAATGGCTGTTAAAGAAGGAGGCCCAGATCCTGACACCAACGCAAGGCTTAGAGCGGTTATTCAAAATGCGAAATCGGTTAACATGCCAAAAGACAATGTTGAACGTGCTATAAAACGTGCTAGCGATAAAAGCCAAGGCGATTATAAGGAAGTTATTTTTGAAGGCTATGCACCTCACGGAATAGCTATATTAGTAGAGACGGCAACCGATAATAACACGCGAACTGTCGCTAATGTTCGTAGTTATTTTAACAAATGCGACGGGAGCTTAGGAACCTCTGGATCGGTAGTTTTTATGTTCGATCACACGTGTAACTTTAGAATTCCTGCCGAAGGATTAGACCCTGAAGAGTTAGAATTAGAATTCATTGATTTTGGTGCCGAAGAAGTTTTTGCTGATGATGATGGTATATTAATCTATGCTCCTTTTGAAAGCTTCGGAGCTATTCAAGCTGAATTGGAGTCTCGTGGTATTGAAATTTTATCATCTGGATTTGAACGTATTCCACAGGTCACTAAAAAACTTACTCCTGAAGAAGTAGCAGACGTCGAAAAGCTTTTAGAAAAAATTGAAGAGGATGATGACGTACAAAACGTTTATCATACTATGGAAGAAAGTAGTGAAGACTAATCACTAATTTTCTTTATATCTTATAAAAAAGGTAACCTTTATTCAAGGTTGCCTTTTTTATGTGTTATTAGTGGGCAGCGTCTAAAGCTAGCGTTCTATTTTTAAGAGTATTCCGGTACTTTACCCACGACCCCTTTAAAAAAGCTTTTTATAAACGCTAAATCTGCTTCCGTATCGTCCGTTGGATAAAATGGCTCAGAAATCCTATTTTGTTTGTTCTGAAAATCTAAAGTAAACATGATGATTGGAACATTAGCTTCTTTGGCAATATAATAAAAGCCTGTTTTCCATTCGTCTACTTTGCCCCGCGTTCCTTCTGGCGCTAGTGTTAATCTAAACTCCTCTTTATCATGAAATAGCTTAGCTATGGCCTCTACTTTATTTTGTCCAGGAGTTCTATCTAATGCCACACCACCTACCGATTTAAAATACAAGCCAAAAGGCCATTTAAATAGTTCTTTTTTACCTATAAAATTAGTTTTGACGTTGACTATTTTACGTAGACAAATACCAACAAAGAAATCGTGGTAGCTGGTATGAGGTGCAGCTATAATTACTGATTTTTTAACGGTATCCTTCGAAAAGTTTGAATTGCCAACTATTTTCCAGCCAAAAACTTTGAAGTATAAAAATTGAGCTAGTTTACGCATATTACATTTTTAAGTATAAGGCTTTTAATGTTTCTTTGGTTATGGTTTTTTTCCAATTTTTACCAATAGCATTTTCCCATAATGGTTCTAAACTGAGTGCTACGTTAATCATAATATCAAACTCTTTATCCGAGAGGTTAGCACAAATACCTTGTGGCAAGCTTATATTGTGTTTTTTCTTCATTTGCTTAAAAACAGCAACACCTTCAGGATAATAATCTTCTAAATGATCAAATACTATACAGTTACCTATACCGTGCTTAATCCCTAATAAGTACGATAAACCATAACTCATGGCATGAGCAACCCCCACTTGAGAATAGGCAATACTCATTCCGCCATGCCAACTAGCCATCATTAGCTTATCTTGTGACTCTTCATCTGAAGTATCACCCTCTAAAAATATCTCCTTACACAACTCTAAAGCCTTTTCACCATAACTTTGACTAAAGGCATTTAAGTACGTCCCGTTTAGCGATTCGATACAATGAACGTAACAATCCATACCGGTATAAAACCATTGGTCTTTAGGCACATCTTTAGTTAATTCAGGATCTAATATCACTTGATCGAAAGGGGTGAAATCACTATTAATCCCCAATTTGCGCTCGGGACCAGTTAATATGGTTGTTCGCGACACCTCGGCTCCCGTTCCTGAAATGGTAGGAATACCAACATGGTAAACAGCTTCATTTTGCACTAGATCCCAACCTTGATAATCCTTAGACTCACCATCATTATTCAACATTATAGCCACTGCTTTAGCAATATCTAAAACACTACCTCCACCAATACCAATAATACCAGAAGGGCGATCTTTATAGGATAGGATAATATCCTCTACCAACTCATCAATTTGAGAGGTTTTGGGTTCTTCCTTAGTAGAAACATAGACTAATTTATCATCGTATGATAAGGGAATCCTTGAAGTTAACCAAGCGTTTCCTTTAAAGACGTCGTCTACAAAAAATATAAATGGCGCCTTCGAATTTATACGCTTTGGCGCTAAAATATCTTCTAACTGATTAAAACAGCCACGTCCAAAGACCACTCTGGAAACCATTGGAAAATTCTTATAACTCATTAACTCTTTATTTAAATGCGTTGTACTGTGCCTAAATATTCGGTAACTTTATATTTTAATAAGGTAGCGGACTTAGTTTAAAAGGGCTACCAAATCGTTTAATTTATTAATTGTTTTATACACTTTCCCATTCGTTTCTGATGCGCCCACTTGCTCGTGAACCCAAGTCGTATGAAAAGGAATATGAATCGCATTAGACTTAATATTGACTACTGGTAATACATCAGATTTTAATGAATTCCCTATCATTAAGAATTCTGATGGATTTATATCTAAATGATTCAATAAATTCGAATAATTAGCCTCTTTTTTATCACTTAATATCTCTATATGATGGAAATAATCTAATAATCCAGATTTTTCCAATTTACGCTCTTGATCTAATAAATCACCTTTGGTAGCTACGATGAGTTTGTAGTTTTTTGACAATTCTTGTAATACCAATTCTACATCCTCTAAGAGTTCAACCGGCTTATTTAGCATGTCTTTACCGATTTCTAAAATCTTCGCTATGGTTTTATTAGACACAGTATGGTTAGAGAGTTCTAATGCCACCTCAACCATAGATAAGGTAAAGCCCTTTATCCCATAACCGTAAATCGCCAAGTGTTCCATGTGTTTCATAGAAAGCTCATGATCGATTTTATTAAAGGTCTCGAAAGGACTTAAAAGTTTACAAAACTCTACCTCTGCTTCGCGAAAATAAGTTTCGTTTATCCAAAGCGTGTCATCGGCATCAAAGCCAATAACTTTTATATTTTTATAATCTATTTCCAAAGTTTCTTTGCGCGTTCTAAATCCTCAGGCGTATCAATTTCTACACCTTGAACATGTGTTTCTACCATTTTAATGCGTTTTCCATACTCTAAATACCGAATACACTCAATTTTTTCTGAAGCTTCTAAACTAAGCATTGGCAAACGATAAAAATCCATTAAAGCATCTTTTCTAAATGCGTAAACACCTTTATGTTTATAGTATTTTACTGAAATTTCTTTATCTCTAGGATACGGAATAGGACTGCGAGAAAAATATAATGCAAAATTTTGCTGATCGACAATAACCTTTACTGTATTGGGGTTTTTGATTTCATCTTCATCGGTAATATGAACCATTAAAGATGCTAAATCTATAGCCTTTTCATTATCCGTTTTAAAAACATCGATTAACTTCTGTAAAGATTCTACTTCAGTAAAAGGCTCATCACCTTGCACATTAACCACTATGTCTATATCCATAAACTCAATAGCCTCAGCAATGCGATCACTACCACATTCGTGTTCCTTTTTACTCATTACGGCTTTACCACCAATACCTACAATTTCATTATAGATAATATCGCTATCGGTAACTACAATAACGTCATCGAATAAATTAGTACTTACTGTAGCTTCGTAAGTACGTGTAATAACAGGTTTCCCACCTAAATCTTGCATTAATTTAGCTGGAAAACGCGACGCTTTATAGCGTGCAGGAATCATTGCAATTATCTTCATCAAAGGGTATAATAATTATAATAAACAGCTTTCTTTAAGAAAATCTGCTTTTTCAAAAATAGGATATTTTAAAGGATTTTTTAGCCTTGTAAACCCTAAACTTTTTATAAATCTGTATTAGATTTGAATCTATAAAGTATTAAAACGAGAACCAAAACACCTAAAAGAGTGAAAATAATTGCAATAAATAAATCCTATGGGATATTTTAAATAATCAGGTGGGTAAATAAGTCTTCATTACCATTTAAGTACTGGTAAGAAATATTCCGATTTTTTAAATTCTGTTCTATTTGAAATAAGTCCGCTTTATCCTGTAATTCGACCCCTACAACAACAGGTCCCGTTTCTCGATTTGTTTTTTTTGAATATTGAAAATAGGCAATATCATCATTTGGTCCTAATATATCATTAACAAACTCTTTAAGCGCACCCGCACGTTGAGGAAAACGCAATAAGAAATAATGTTTTAAACCTTCATACAGTAAAGAGCGTTCTTTAATCTCTTCCGTTCTGGTGATATCATTGTTACTTCCACTTACTACGCATACCACGTGTTTCCCTTTAATTTGCTCTTTATAAAAATCGAGTGCTGCAATAGTTAGTGCGCCGGCAGGCTCTACGACTATTGCTTCCTCGTTATACATACGTAAAATGGTTGTACAAATTTTTCCTTCTGGAACAAGAACAGTGTCCTCAAGGTTATCTTTACAAATCTTAAAGGTTTTCTCTCCTACTCGCTTTACCGAAGCGCCGTCCACAAACTTATCTATATCTTCTAGGGTTGTATTGATACCTTTGGCGATTGAGTTGGTCATAGAGGGCGCCCCAGCCGGTTCTACACCTATAATTTTGGTGTGCGGACTCAAATGTTTAAAAACAGTACTTACTCCAGCCGCTAAGCCACCACCACCAATAGGTACAAAGAGATAGTCGATAGGTATTTGAGTATCCTCTAAAAGTTCTAAACCGATAGTGCCCTGTCCAGCCATTACTTTATCGTCATCAAATGGATGAATAAAAATACTATTTGATGCATCACAAAACCGTTTAGCTTCTTCAAAAGAGGCATCGAAGGTATCCCCCTTTAAAACGACTTCAACACGGTCTTTTCCGAAAAGTTTTACCTGTTTTGTTTTTTGTGGCGGGGTGGTTACCGGCATAAATATGGTCGCCTTGATATTTAATTTAAAACAGGCAAAGGCAACACCTTGGGCGTGGTTTCCAGCACTTGCACAAACAACACCCTGAGATTTCTCGTTATCTGTAAGCGATACAATTTTATTATAGGCCCCACGCAACTTATAGGAACGTACCGGTTGTAAGTCTTCGCGTTTTAATAAAACTTGAGCGGAGAATTCTTCGCTCAAGTTTTCGTTTTTCATTAAAGGCGTATGAAGCGCAACATTTTTTATACGTTCACGTGCTTCATATACTTTGTCTAGTAATTCCATTATTTTTTAGGTCTTAATTTACGCACTTCCAATCCTGTTTGCCATAGCTCACTAGTATGCATTACATGGAGTTCTTCTTCCAACTTTTCACGATAGTCGGGTTTACTATTAGCTTCAATTACAATTTCGGCCTCTTTTCCCGACACCACGCTATCATACAATTCATTTAAAACTGGCTCTGTAGCTGCGCGGAATTTCCCTTTCCAATCTAAGGCGCCACGTTGCGCAGTAGTTGAGCAGTTGGCAAACATCCAATCCATTCCATTTTCGGCGATAAGAGGCATTAAACTTTGAGTAAATTCTTCTACAGTTTCGTTAAAAGCCTCACTTGGAGAGTGACCACGCTGACGGAGCACATTAAATTGAGCTTCAAACAGTCCCGCTACAGCCCCCATTAAAACACCACGCTCACCTGTTAAATCACTATACACTTCTTTTTGAAATGTTGTTTCAAACAAATACCCTGAACCGATAGCTATTCCCAATGCTAAAGCTCTGTCGGTCGCTTTTCCCGTTGCATCTTGAAACACGGCATAACTAGAATTTAGTCCTTCACCGTTTAAAAATAAACTTCGCAGGGAAGTTCCCGATCCTTTGGGCGCGACTAAAACAACATCGACATCCTTTGGAGGTACAATACCCGTTTTTTCATGAAAGGTGACACCAAACCCATGGGAAAAATATAAAGCTTTTCCTTTGCTTAAGTGTTTTTTCATCCCCTCCCAAGCTTGTATTTGACCAGCATCTGAAAGTAAGTTCATTACCACTGTAGCCTTTTTGCAAGCCTCTTCCACTTCAAAAAGTGTTTTACCTTCTTCCCAACCATCTGCTAGGGCTTTTTTCCAACTGTTTGTTCCTTTGCGTTGCCCTACAATAACATTCACGCCATTATCCTTTAAATTAAGCGCTTGCCCAGGACCTTGAACACCATAACCGATTACTGCTACCGTTTCACTTTTTAATACTTCTTTTGCTTTTTCAAGAGGGAATTCATTACGTTTTACTACGTTTTCTTCTACGCCTCCAAAATTTATTGTTGCCATTATAATTGTTTTTAATGTTGTTGATTATTTATTTGTTGTTTGATTCTTCGAGTTCTTCTAAATACGTACTAAATTCTTTCATTGGTTTGGTTACTGCCACTCGTCCGGAGCGCGCAAATTCAAGCACACCATAAGGTTGAAGATTTTCAAAAAGCAATTGGGTTTCTTCCACATGGCCAGTTTTTTCGATGACCATAAACTTGGAATCTACGGTAAGAATTCTAGCGTGATGTTCTCGAATAACCTTTTCTACATCGCCATTGGTTAAGCTTGTTGTTTTAATTTTATACAAAGCAATTTCTTGGTGTACGACTTCAGAGTCTTCGTGTACAAAAGCTTTAAAAACGTCAATTAATTTTTCTAATTGTCCGATTACCTTTTCCACCTGCTCCCGAGTTGTTCTTAAAACGATGGTGTATCTAAATACCCCTTTCACTTCCGATTCTGAGGCTGTTATGCTATCGATATTTAAATGCCGACGTGTAAAGATGATCGTAACACGATTCATCATTCCTATACTATTTTCGGTAAAGACCGATACTGTAAATGTTTTTTCCATAGTTATTTTAGTTTAAACGGACTTCTGATACTGAAGCTCCTGTGGTCATCATTGGGAATACATTCTCCTCTTTAGCTACCATGACCTCCAATAGATATGCCCCCTTGTGATTTAACATCTTTAAAAGCCCTTCTTTAAGTGCTGATCGTGCTTCAACTTTAGCGGCTTCTATACGATATGCTTTAGATAGCGCTACAAAATCTGGACTCACCATATTGGTAAAGGAATAGCGTTTATCAAAAAACAATTGCTGCCATTGACGTACCATACCTAAAAATCGATTATTAAGTATCACCACTTTTACATCAACATCACTTTGCATGATTGTTCCTAGCTCTTGAAGTGTCATTTGAAATCCTCCATCACCAATTACAGCTACCACAGGTTTATTTGGAGCACCAAATTTTGCTCCTATAGCAGCGGGCAATGCAAAGCCCATAGTTCCTAAACCACCCGAGGTGACGTTACTTTTTGTTTTATTATAATTATAATAACGAGCTGTCATCATTTGATGCTGGCCAACATCGGTAACTACAACGGCCTCACCATGAGTTAAATCTGAAAGCATCTTGATCACTTCATCCATTTTTAGCTCGTCCGAATGCAGTGCTTTAGCACTTTCTTCCAAGGTTTCTATTTCTACTTTTTTAGCATCTTTAAACTCTTGCAACCAAGCGGTATGTTCTTTTTTATGCACTAATTCCGTCAACACTTTCAAAGCTTCTTTAGCATCAGCGTGTACCGCTACTTCTGCTTTTATAATTTTGTTTAATTCCGCTTTATCAATATCCACATGAACCACTTTAGCTTGCGTGGCATATCGCGATACATCTCCAGTAACCCTATCATCAAAACGCATCCCAACAGCAATTAGCACATCACATTCGTTGGTTTTTATATTAGGTGCATAATCGCCATGCATTCCTAAAAAACCTACGTATTGCGGATGATGATTAGGAAAAGCACCTAAACCTAAAAGTGTAGACGCTACGGGGATCCCTGATTTTTCTACAAATTCCAACAACTCCTTTTCTGCGTTTGAAAGCATTATGCCTTGACCTATTAATAAATAAGGTTTTTTAGCTTCATTTATTAATGTTGCAGCCTCGTTTAATACTGATTTTATTAGTTTCGGACTCGGATAATAGCTGCGGATATTGGTGCATTTCTCATACATAAATTCCATCTCACCAAATTGTGCATCCTTCGTAATATCGATAAGTACTGGACCAGGACGTCCCGATTGTGCGATATAAAACGCTTTGGCTATGGCTGCAGGAATGTCTTCAGCTTTTGTTACTTGACAATTCCATTTGGTTATTGGCATAGATATACCCACCACATCGGTCTCCTGAAAAGCATCGGTTCCTAATAAATGTGATGCTACTTGCCCCGTGATACACACCAAAGGTGTAGAATCGATCATAGCATCGGCTAATCCTGTAATTAAATTTGTCGCTCCCGGTCCTGAAGTAGCGAATACTACTCCTGTTTTACCCGATGTTCTTGCGTAACCTTGTGCTGAATGTATTGCACCTTGCTCATGACGAACTAGAATATGTTTTACGGTTTCCTCATAATCATATAAGGCATCATATATTGGCATTATGGCACCACCAGGATATCCGAATATGGTATTAACGTCTTCAGCGACTAACGACTCCAAAACCGCTTGTGCACCTGTTTTTTTTGTTGCGTTCATTTCCTTTTATTTTATTGTTATTTATCCGTTACACATCCTGTTGAAGCACATGAAACAGATTTAGCATATTTATAAAGTACTCCTTTGCTAGCTTTTAGTGCTGGCTGTTTCCACGCCATTTTACGTTGGGCTAATTGGGCGTCACTAATGTTTAATTTTAGGGTATTATTTTTGGTATCTATAGTTATAACATCACCATCTTCCACAAGTGCAATTGTACCTCCTGTATAGGCTTCTGGGGTGATATGACCAACAACAAAACCGTGAGTTCCGCCAGAAAATCGTCCGTCGGTAATTAAAGCCACTTCTTTACCAAGCCCGGCCCCCATTATGGCTGATGTCGGTTTTAGCATTTCAGGCATCCCCGGACCACCTTTTGGTCCGCAATACCGAATAACAACAACATCACCTGACTGTACTTCTGCACTTTTTATACCAGCAATTGCCGCATATTCGTCATCATAAACTTTTGCTGTGCCTTTAAAAAAGTCGCCTTCATTACCGCTAATTTTTGCCACACTCCCTTCCGAAGCAAGGTTACCAAAAAGAATTTGTAAATGTCCCGTGGCCTTTACTGGTGATTTTAAAGAAAAGAACACCTCTTGACCCGCTGTTAAGCTTGGCATATCTGCCATATTTTCTGCTACTGTTTTTCCTGTAACTGTTAAACAGTCGCCATGTAACAACTTGTGTTCTAAAAGGTATTTCATAACTGCTGGAACACCACCTACAGCATGTAAATCTTCCATTAAATATTTACCACTCGGTTTTAAATCTGCCAAAACCGGTACCTTATCACTAATTCTCTGAAAATCGTTTAATGTTAATTCTATATCTACCGAATGTGCCATAGCAATTAGGTGTAACACGGCATTGGTAGAACCTCCTAGAACTGTGACCATAGTAATAGCATTTTCAAATGCTTTTTTAGTCATAATATCTTTAGGCTTAATATCTTGCTCTAGCAATACTTTTATTGCTTTCCCTGCATCCAAACACTCTTGATGTTTCTCCTGACTTAAAGCAGGATTAGAAGAACTATATGGTAAGCTCATGCCCAGTGCTTCTATGGCCGACGCCATAGTATTTGCTGTGTACATACCCCCACAGGCACCTGCACCAGGACAGGCATTTTTTATAACGCCTTTAAAATCTTCTGGTGTTATAGTGTTGTTGAATTTTTTACCTAGAGCTTCAAAAGCAGATACAATATTTAGCGATTCTCCTTTCCATTTTCCCGAATGTATACTCCCACCATAGATCATTATTGCAGGGCGGTTTAATCGTCCCATCGCCATTACAGACCCAGGCATATTTTTATCACATCCAACAACAGCTAAAACAGCATCATACCATTGTGCGCTAACCACGGTTTCAATAGAGTCTGCAATAACATCTCGAGACACTAACGAAAACCGCATCCCGTCGGTACCATTTGAAATACCATCACTCACCCCTATTGTATTAAATATTAATCCCACGAGATTTTCCATCGTAACGCCAACTTTAACGTCTTTTGCCAAGTCATTTAAATGCATATTGCAGGTATTTCCTTCGTAACCTGTACTTACAATACCTACTTGAGCCTTATGCATATCCTCTTCCGTTAGTCCGATGCCATACAACATGGCTTGTGCAGCGGGTTGAGACTCATCTTGTGTTATCGTTTGGCTGTATTTATTTAGTGTTTTCATTAGTGTGTTGGGCTTAATGTTGGTTCTGATGTTCTCACCAATTTTGAATAGGCATCTTGTAATTGTTTTCCTAGGGTGTCCTGCCATGCTTTAGGGAATGTGACAGCGTCTACCGATTCAATACCTATAACTTCAGCAGCGGTTCCGCAATAAAAAGCACTATCCGCGACTTCTAAATCTTTAAGAGTATACAGTCCTTGTTTCACCTTTAAGCCTAGCTCTTCAGCTAATTCTAAAACGGTAGCACGTGTAATTCCGGGAAGGATATTTCCTAACTGCGGGGTGTAAAGCACCCCATCTTTTTCAAAAAAGAGGTTCGCACCCGGCCCCTCTGCCAAATAACCATCACTATCTAAGAGCAATGCCTCATCAAAACCTTTGTCTTTTGCTTCGTTGGTTGCTAATATGGAGTTAACATAGTGACCACATACTTTAGCCTCTATTTTTATTGAACGCGGATGCGGACGACAAAATGAAGACACACTTAAACGCAATTGTTTATCTCCTAAATAGGCACCTCATTCCCATGCACATAGCATTATAGATACCTTATTAGGCCTTGAAAGCGACATATTAGGATCGCAAAACACTAAGGGACGGACATAAGCATCGGTTAAATTGTTTCTTTCTAATAACTCATAAGTGACATCAACGAGCTCTTGAACTTCAAAATCAAAAGGGATATTAACAAGTTCTGAAGACTTTTTTAAACGTTCATAATGCGCTTTGGATTTAAAAACACGTGTACCATTATCTGTGGCATACGCTCTAATACCTTCGAAAACACCATAGCCATAATGCATGGTTTGACTGTATAAATCTGTTGTAGATTCACTGGCTTTAACGAATTTGCCATCGCGATAAATAACTGTTTTGTTGTTGTAATACATATTAGTGGAATTAATTTGTGATTTAATGAAATAAAAAAAGCCTTTCTCAAATGAATGAGAAAGGCTTAAAATTTGGATAATACCAGCCTGACTCACTCGATAGAGCGAATAATAATGCTGATAATAATACTGTTTGTATATGTTGGCATTTGTCTGTTGTTTAAAAATAAAAAAGCCTTTCTCAAATGAATGAGAAAGGCTTAAAATTGGATAATACCAGCCTGACTCACTCGGTAGAGCGAATAATAATGCTGATAATAATACTATTTGTATATGTTGTCATGTTATTTGTAATTCCAAACAAAAAAAGCCTCCTGATTTCTCGGGAGGCTTTTTCTATTTATAGAATATAAACTATAGCTTCCCTGTTACAGATGTGATAATCACATTTGTAATACGAATTGAAGGAATAGTAATTAATGTTTTCATTATTGTTTTAATTGTGGTAAAAAGGTATATAAATTAATTAAAGGACAAAGACTTATTAAAAATAAATAATTTTAAAATATGTATATATCCCATTTAAGTTCTTCATTTTCATTAGACAAACAAACGGTTTTAGCGGCGTTAAAGAAGCTAAAAAGCTAAATAGTTGTTTTAATCATCATTTTCACTATTCTTCCACAAAGAAATCATCTTTAAACCCGATTAAATACAGTTTATCTTTAGCTCGTGTAACAGCTGTATACAACCATCGCATATAGTCTTTATCGATACCATTAGGTAAATACGGCTGCTCGACAAACACGGTATTCCATTGTCCACCTTGCGATTTATGACACGTAATAGCATAGGAGAATTTTACCTGCAAGGCATTAAAATGTTTATTCCCTTTTATTTTTAAAAACTTTTTATAATTACTGCTTTCGTCCTCATAATCCTTTTGAACCTCTTGATATAAGCGGTTAGAATCTTCGTAAGGTAAAGACGGGGTTTCAGCCTCAATGGTATCTAACAGTAAAACCGTTTCAAAAGGCTGCATATTTGGATAATCGACCATGCGTACTTTTACTTCTGCAAAACGAAAACCGTATAATTCTTTAATACTGAAGATTTCTAATATTTCGATGATATCACCGTTTGCAATAAACCCCGCTTCGGTAGTAGGTTTTAACCAAAAGTAATTGTTTTTAACCACCATTAAATAATCGCCAGACGACAATTCATTTTCATTAAACAAAATCCGACTACGAATTTGCTGGTTATACAAATTGGCCCGTTTATTACTTCTTACAATAATAGCCATCTCCTCATTTCCCAAGGTGCTATAGGCATCGTTAATGGCATCGAGAATTTCATAGCCATCTGTAAGCCTCACGATGTCTTTAAATCCTTTTAAATTAAATTTAAAACTTTCATAGAAATCATTAGCTATAACTTCCCTAATTTCGGTAGCATTTACTAATATTCCCGAATCCTGCCCCTGACGCATCACTTCGTCAAGTTCCATTTTAGTGACGTCTTTATTGTAATTCAAGCTTAGCGTATTTTCTTCTAATGCCGGACTTAAGTCTAATTTTACCGGCGGTAACTGAGCGGTATCTCCTATTAAAAGCAATTTACATTTATGGCCGGAATAGACATACTGCATTAAATCGTCTAATAAAGAGCCGTTCTCAAATAATTTAGAATCCCCAGGCGTATCAGGAATCATAGACGCCTCATCGACTATAAACAGGGTGTTTTTATGTTTATTAGGTTGAAGAACGAATTTAACGCCCCCGCCCTTTTCCTTTTTAGGAAAGTAGATTTTTTTATGAATTGTAAAGGCTTCTTTCTTAGAATAGTTAGAAATCACTTTCGCCGCACGCCCTGTAGGAGCCATAAGCACCGCACTTTTCTTAGCTTTCCATAAATTATTTACTAAGGTACCTACTATCGTTGTCTTACCGGTTCCAGCATATCCTTTAAGTAAAAAGACTTCTTTAGCGTTATCGTTAAAAATAAAATTAGAAAGTTGTAATAATAAAATATCTTGTTTTGCGGTTGGTTGGAACGGAAATTGTTGTTTTATAAGGGAATAAAATTCAGAATTAGTCATTTACAGATCTCTTTTTTATGCTTTTCTTCAAAGATATAATGATTTTTACTCTTATTGGTTTTTACGAATAAAAAAAAATTGTAGATTTGCCTAGATCATTAATTAAATTTAACAGAATCATTATGATAACATTTGTTCTTATTGCAATAGCTGCAATACTCGTAACTATTGGCTTAGTTTGGCTAATTGATAAGTATGTACCGATTAAAATTAAACCAGTAATAACATTAGTGTTATGGGTATTAATAGCGTATTTAGGATATGCGACGTTTATGTCGGTTTACAATCCTATTTTATTTAAACAAGTTAAGGAAAAACGTTACACTAAGGTTATTGAGAAACTAGTTGATATTAGAGATTCTGAACTAGCGTATAACGAGGTTAACGGACATTTTACAGATAATTTTGATAGTTTAGTTAACTTTATCGAAACAGGTAAATTTGCGATTATTGAGCGTAGAGATTCTACGATTGTAGATGAAGAGTTAACAAAGCTTTATCGCGGAGTAGAAATGAAAAAAGATATTAGAATTATCGATACATTAGGATTTGTTAGTGTTAAAGATTCTTTATTTAAAACTTCAGACCGTTACAAAACAATGATGAATGTTCCTTTTGCTAAGGAAGGTACTACCTTTAAATTAGAAGCAGGTAAACTTGGTGAAGAAGGAGAAGAAATAGCTGTCTTTGAAGCTTCAATTTTAAAAAGTGAAGTATTACATGATCAAGAGCAAGATTTTATCATTCAAGAAAACCAAGCTGTTTCTGTTGAAGAAATTAAAGGAAACGCTATTCGTGTAGGTTCTATGAACGAAGTGAAAACGAATGGTAACTGGCCAAAAGTTTATGACACAAAAAAGTAATTCTTTAAACGAAATACAACAAAAAGAACTGTCCATTCAACTGAGTTTGAATGGACTTTCTTTTTGTATCCTTAATGTTGATACGACAACCATCACCTATTTAAAGCATTTTAGCACCTCCAAAAAACAATCGCCAGAAGATGTACTGGACCAGCTTAAAAATTGCTTTGAGACCGAAAGTGCTTTAGCCGAATCGTTTTCTAAAATAACAGTTATCCATAACAACGAATGGTCTACATTGGTGCCAAAAGCTTTGTTTAATGAGGATAATTTGGTAGATTATCTGAAATTAAACATTAAAATATTAAAAACTGACTTTATCACTTTCGATACTATTGCTATTAATGATAGTGTAAATGTGTATTTACCTTTTGTAAACATTAATAACTATATATACGATAAGTTTGGAAGCTTTACTTACAAACACGCCTCTACGGTTTTAGTGGAAGCTATTTTAAATACGGAAGCCAACGCGAACGAAACAAAATTATATGTTAATGTTTCAGAGTCAGATTTTCAGGTGGTCGTTGTTAAAAATGGAGATTTATTATTATACAATACATTTAAGTACGATACGCCAGCAGATTTTATTTACTATATTTTGTTTACCGAAGAGCAGCTTCAGTTAAATCCTGAAACTATTAAAACCGTACTTTTAGGTAACATTACTGAAGATGATGAGCTATATACAGTAGTGTACAAGTACATTCGTTACATCTCATTTGGCAATGTAAAAAATACCTACAATTACTCTGAAACATCTCTAAGCAGCTATTCAGATTTCACCTTAATAAAAAGTTTACAATGCGAATAATATCAGGAGTATTTAAAGGAAGACGAATAACAGCACCACGGAATTTACCTGTGCGTCCCACCACAGATATGGCCAAGGAAGCCCTGTTTAATATCTTAAATAACCTCTATTATTTAGATGATATCTCTGTCATTGATTTGTTTGCAGGAACAGGAAATATAAGCTATGAATTCGCGTCGCGAGGTACCGAAACTATTTTGGCTATAGATCAAGACTTTGGATGTGTGAAGTTTATTACTGATACCGCAGAAGGTTTTAAAATGCCTATTAAAACGCTAAAAAGCGATGTGTTTAAATTTTTGGCAAATACCAAACAAAAAGCAAACGTTATTTTTGCCGATCCCCCATACGATTTTCCGGTTGAAGAATTCTCTAAAATACCAGAATTGGTTTTCGCAAATGAACTTCTAGAAGCTGGAGGACTATTAATAGTTGAGCATTCTAAGCACACCCCATTATCTCATTTACCAAAGTTTAGTTACTCTAAAAATTACGGTGGTAATGTCTTTAGTTTTTTTGAAGGCCCAGAGATTTCCGACGAAGAAGAATAGAACGAACGCACTTTCTTAATAAAACAACAAAACCCTTCTTAACTAATTAAGAAGGGTTTTTGTATATGTAAGTAAAGCTATAAGCCGGATTTTGTACTCTTACGAGCCCTTATCATTTATCTGAGTGTATTATTACTAATACACTTTAGCTGCCTACCCTCTAACAATCGCGCGTGCACGCTCAAACGTTAGTATACATGACATTGCACCACATAGAGTTTACCTGGTTTCACTACAGCATGACCTGTACATACTTTCTGTTGCACTTTTCCTAGTCTCACGACTGGTGGCGATTAACCACTATATTGCACTATGGTGTCCGGACTTTCCTCATCTTATAAATAAGATGCGATAAGGCACTTTACTTGCTGCAAAAATAGTCAAATTGTTAATAAATTATACTAATTTAGCAATTCATTATTACTAAATTACAATCATATTTTTAACTTTGTTTTTCAAATAGATTTCAATGGAACATTTTGTAGTATCAGCACGTAAATACAGACCTCAAACATTTAAAGATGTTGTGGGGCAAACCGCTATTACTAACACCTTATTAAATGCCATTGAAAACAATCATTTAGCTCAAGCGCTTTTATTTACGGGCCCTAGAGGTGTTGGTAAAACAAGTTGTGCACGTATTTTAGCTAAAATGATTAACAGCGACGGATCGGAAACTGGTGAAGAAGATTACGCTTTTAATATATTTGAATTGGATGCCGCTTCCAATAACTCGGTAGATGATATAAGAAGTCTTACCGACCAGGTGCGTATTCCGCCACAAGTTGGAAAATATAAAGTCTATATAATTGATGAGGTACACATGTTATCTCAAGCCGCTTTTAATGCCTTTCTAAAGACTTTAGAAGAGCCACCAAAACATTGTATTTTTATTTTAGCAACTACGGAGAAACATAAAATCATACCAACCATTTTATCGCGTTGTCAGATTTTTGATTTCAAGCGTATTACCCTTAAAGATGCTAAAGAATATCTAAAATATATTGCTACCGAACAAGGTATTAATGCCGAAGATGACGCCCTTCATATTATTGCTCAAAAAGCTGATGGGGCGATGCGTGATGCCTTATCTATTTTTGATCGTGTAGTTAGCTTTTCTGGTAAGGACTTAACCCGTCAAGCCGTAACAGAAAACTTAAATGTATTAGATTACGAAACCTATTTTACGAGTACAGATTTAATTATAGAGAACAAAATTCCTGAGTTGTTAATGCAATTCAATACCACTTTATCGAAAGGTTTTGACGGCCACCATTACATTGCCGGTTTAGCATCTCATTTTAGAGACTTATTAGTATGTAAGAACCCTGCTACTTTAGAGTTATTAGAAGTAGGAGAACAAACGCAAGCCTTATACATCGAGCAATCAAAAAAAGCCACTCAAGACTTTTTATTAAAAGGAATTGAATTAGCCAATGAAACGGATTTAAAATATAAATCCAGTAAAAATCAGCGACTCCTCGTTGAACTTTGTTTAATGCAGCTTGCCTCTATCACTTTCGATGGAGAAAAAAAAAATAGCAGTCGGTTCATAATACCACCTTCCTATTTCAAAAAATTAGGAATTACTCCTATTCCGGTAAAACAACCACAAACCCAAGCGCAACCTGTAAAGCCAACAGTTGTTGAAAATCGCACAGCTCAACAGCCTGAAAAAAAAGCTGTCGAAGTGCCTAAAATCACTATAAACACAGGTAAAAAAGCAACCTCAGGCTTATCTTTAAAAAGTATACGCGCCAAAAAAGAACATCTTATCAGACAAATGGATGTTGTAATTGATGAGGAGAGTTTACCACGTGAAGATTTTCACGAAGACGACTTTTATGAGCACTGGTACGCTTATATTAAAAAGCTTGAAAATGATGGTAAAATGAATTTAGCCTCTATTTTATCGATTGATAAACCCAAACTTGACGGTACCACCATTCACCTTACCTTTCCTACTTCCACAAACAAAGTTGAAGTAGAACGTCAGCAATACGATTTAATGCAGTACTTGCGTCAACGCCTTAAAAATTTCGATATTACATTAGAAATTACAGTAAATGAGGTTATGGAAAGTAAATTTGCTTACACACCAGACGAAAAATACAACAAACTAAAGGAGAGAAATCCGCATATTGAACTCTTAAGAAAAACATTTGATTTAGATTTATAATTAATAGGACTTTTTCGCGCCTATGAATTAGATTATCTTTATCCCATTACAATAGTGTTATAATGAAAAACTCCCTCCACGCCATAGTTGTGTTATTACTCGTCTTTTTAGTAGGGTGTGACGGGCAAGATTTAAAGCATAAAACGGCACAAGAAGTATTAAAATCAAAGCACTTACTAGAGGAATTTGCTGAGAAAATTCAATTCTCGCCAGAACACTATACCGAAATACGACAAGACACCTTATTACAATCTGGGATTAATGTAAAAATAAAATACTACTCGGATATGGATACCACGACAAGTATATTAAAAGTATACAAAAAAGATACACTCACTGTAAAACATTATTACAGAGCTTTTAATGCCGATGTCAGTGTTTCTGCTGCAAATGAAATACTATTTGCACAAATCATTAATACCTCGTTTATTAATAAACAACTACATACAACGTTAACAGATTATATATTAACTCATATTGAGGTGCTACAAGGAGCTAATGACTCTATGCAGAACACACAATTGTATTTAGAGTTTTGTAAACCTGAAAGAAAGAATTGTAAAGCTTATATTTTAAAAATAGCGGATAAGAATACCTTTAGTATTAAAGAAACAGATAATAATTATGTTAGGACTTAAATTACCAACCGACCCACGATGGGTAAATATTGTAGAAAAAAATATAGAGGATATTTTAACGGACCATGCGTTTTGTGAGCAGAAAGCAGCTAGTACAGCCATTTCGTTGATTGTTAGTTTCCCTGAATACTCCGATTTAGTACAGGAGATGACTGCATTAGTAAAGGAAGAGATTAGTCATTTTAAAATGGTTCACGATCGTATATTAGAGAAAGGGTGGACACTAGGTCGTGACCGCAAAGATGAATATGTGGCTAAGCTAATCACCTTTTTCCCTAAAGGAGGTAGTCGAACCACACAGTTAGTTCACCGCTTACTTTATGCTGCTCTAATTGAAGCTAGGAGTTGTGAGCGCTTTAGATTACTCTCTGAAGAGTTAGAAGACAAAGAATTGGCTGAGTTTTACAGAAAATTAATGGTCAGTGAAGCCAACCACTATACTATGTTTTTAGGATTCGCTAGACAATATGGTGATCTTGACGAAGTCAATAAAAAATGGCAATGCTTATTAGAGTTTGAAGCCGAGATAATGAAAGATTTAAGCAAACACCAAAGTATTCACGGCTAGCCTTTAAAGTAATTTAGGCTAAGTAAAACAGAATCTCACTTTTATACGTTTTCAGAGCGTGACATTTCCCAAAATAAAAAGGTCGCTTAAATACAATTTAAGCGACCTTTTTATTTTAATAAGATGGGATTTAGAATTTAACTCCAAAACCAATTTGAATACTTCTGTTTGTTGCATCATCACCTAAACTAGAATCATCATCAAATACATTAGTAAAACCGTGGTGATATCTAGCGTCGATAAAAAACTCATCGCTAATAAGGTATTCTAAAGCCCCCACTCCTGAAAATGCAATATTTTTCAAACCGTCTTCATACTCATGTATCTTTAATCCAGCCATTGGCCCCGCTCCAATAGAAAAACGATTTCCTAGTTTAAATTTAGCTAAAATTGGTGCCTGAATATAATCTATACGCATCGTTCTATGCTTACGCCCTTCCGCCGAAAATTGAATTTCTGGAGCTAAAGAAACTGTTTTAGATAACATATATTCACCAAAAAAACCAATAGCAAACCCATATCTATCTGCAGCATCATAAGATAAATCAGTTTCATAGTTTAAATTAGAATAATTTAAACCTACACGCACACCGTGCATAGAGCTTTGAGCATACGAAATAGATCCGATTATTACAAAAGCTAAGAAGAGTATTTGTTTTTTCATAATTAAAATAGTTTTTCCTTTATAAAGTTGATGTTAGTTAATTACGAAGATATATTATTTTTTTAAGAAAAGAAATAATTATAAGATGAAGTGTTCTATTTTAACTTTGTATGACTCAAAACTGTGTCATTATAGATGCTTTTTATAATCCCATCTGACAACCCTATTTTTGGGACATAAATATCCTTAGCTCCACTCCATTTCATCGCCGATAAATAGATACGCGTAGCAGGAATAATAACATCAGCTCTATCTTGATTTAAATCCAATTCAGTAATACGTTCTTCATAAGAATACGTTTGTAGCATGTTGTAGTACGACGTTAAATAGAAGTACGTTAACGGTTTTCCTAACGCTTTTCCTGATATTTTAAAAATCTTATTAATGTTTCCTCCAGATCCTAAAACATCTATTTTATCGATGTTTTTGGTTTTCTCTTTAATCCACATTTCTAACTCTGCCCATGTTTCTTTTTTAACGATATCATTTAATAAACGAACCGTACCAATTTTAAACGATTTAGAGCTGATTTTTTCCCCTTTGTCAATAATACTAAATTCCGAACTTCCGCCGCCTACATCAACATAAAGATAGATTTTATTAGGGTTTATAAAGGCCTGTAAATCGGTTGCAGCAATAATTGCTGCTTCTTCTTCCCCTTCAATGACATCAATTTTAATCCCCGTTTCGGTTACTATTAAATCGGTTACTTTTTTTGCATTCGATGCCTCTCGCATAGCAGAGGTCGCACAGGCCTTATATTTTTCTACTTTATGAGACTTCATCAATAGCTTAAAGGCCTGCATTGTATCGACCATTCTCACAATGTTTTCCTTAGATATCTTTTTATTTAAAAACACGTCCCCTCCTAGTCGAATAGGTACACGTACTAAAGAGCTTTTCTTAAAGCGTGCGGGTTTGCCTTTTTCTTCTATAATATTAGAAATTAAAAGTCGGACAGCATTAGAACCAATATCTATTGCCGCGTATTTTTTTATTGTGAGCATAGTGTTTAATTAAGCTTATTTTTTAAATAGTCGTAAGTTGCAAATTGTGATCTAATCTTCGGTAAGTTGTTTCTTTTGTATGTGTTATCTTGAGTTTCGTTTAAAATTCGTGCCTTAACATTATCTTTCCAACAAATATCGAAAGTGTCTAACAATTCAGATTTTATAGATTCTTGATAAATTGGACAACTAACCTCTACCCTATTATCAATATTTCTAGTCATCCAATCTGCCGAAGAAATATAGACTTTCGGATCGTCGTTATTACAGAATATATACAGTCTCGTATGTTCTAAAAACTTATCGATTATACTCACCACTTCAATATTTTCACTCATACCTTTCACACCAGGTACTAAACAACATATTCCACGAACAATCATTTGAATTTTCACACCAGCTTTACTCGCTTCGTAAAGCTTATCTATCATTTTATAGCTAGAAATACTATTCATTTTAAGTCTAATATAAGCTGGTTTACCTGCTTTTACGTTTTCAATTTCATTATCTATGAGATTAAAAAATGCGTTTTTAGTATAATGAGGGGACGTAATAATATGTTTATAACGATAAATGCGATAGTTGACTTGAAAAAAACTAAACACTTTATTGATGTCTTTTAGTATTTTATCATTTGCTGTAAACAAGGTATAATCCGTATAAATTTTAGCCGTAGATTCGTTAAAGTTCCCTGTACTAATAAATCCATAGCGCTTAATCTTATCTCCCTCTTCACGTTCAATTAAGCACATTTTACTGTGTACTTTAAGGCCCTGAACACCAAAATATAAAGTCACCCCTTCACGCTGCATTTGCTCGGCATACTCAATATTAGCCTGTTCATCAAAACGCGCTTGTATTTCCATAGAAACAGTAACATTTTTACCGTTTTTAGCCGCATTTATTAATGAACTAGCAACATGAGAAATTTGTGCCAAACGGTAAATGGTGATTTTAATTGTTTTTACTTTAGGGTCTAATGCGGCTTCCCTTAAAAATTTAACGGTATATGCAAACGTTTGATATGGGGTATATTGTAAATAATCCTGCTTAGCGATAGCTTCAAATATACTTGTCTCTAAACTTAACCCCTTAACAGGAAGCGGTTTAATTGGCTGGTATAACAAGTCGGTACGCCCCAAACTAGGAAAACCCATATAATCTCTACGATTATGATACCGTCCACCAGGAATGATACTATCGGAAGCATCAATACCCATTTTGTTCATTAAAAAACGAAGTGTTTTTTTGTCGATAGTCTTATCGTAAACAAAGCGCACTGGTTCGGCATCCTGACGATCGCGAACACTGTCACTTATTTTTTCCATAAAACTTTTACTCAAATCACTTTCTAAATCCAATTCTGCATCCCGAGTAATTTTTATCATATGCGCAGAAATCGACGTGTAATCGAAAATATTAAAGATATCATCCAAACAATAGCGCAGTAAATCGTCTATCATTATAATGCAATTCTTTTCACCTACTTTAGGTAAAACGACAAAGCGATCCATATTTTTAGGAATCTCTATCAATGCATATTGATAATTACCATCTGTCAACGCCATTTTAATAGCTAGATAAGCAGCACTATCCTTTAAATTGGGCAGTTTAATAGAGTCATTTAAAATGATGGTTACCAATGCCGGACTTACACTCTGAATAAAATAGTTTTTAATAAACGCTTTTTGATCGTCATTAACTTGATCTTCTTTGACAATAAATATACCTTCTTTTTCTAATTGGGTTTGAATGTTACTTAAAATTCGAAGGCTGTTAGACTGTTGCTTAATTACCGTTTGTGTAATTTTCTCTAATAATTGTGAAGCCTTAATACCACCTAGTTCGCTTTTTGCGGCTTTACCAGCTTCATCGATTCGCTTAATTGTAGCATAGCGCACCTTAAAGAATTCGTCTAAATTATTTGAAAAGATACCAACAAAACGAAGTCTTTCAATTAAAGGCACTGTTTTATCGGCTGCTTCCTGTAATACACGAGCATTAAATTGCAACCAACTTAACTCGCGATTAATATATATGTTGTTAGAATTGTTCTTGACCATTAAAATGTATTTAATAACAAATATATTGTATTGATTTGATTATTTTAAATGTTTTGGAAAGACTATTTTTTTTGTTTCACCAAGGCTTAAATTAGCCCAACTTGATGTCTCAAAATGTAGTTCTACGTATCCAGAAGTTGTTAGGTTGTCAATGTACTCATTTCCTAAATTATTTGCAATAGTTGTCAAGGCATTATTATGTCCGAAAACCATCAAACATTGTATATTATCATCGCAAGATTGAATCACTTTTAAAGCATCACTTCCAGAAAAATCGTACACGTCATTTATAAGTTTAAATTCCACCTTGTTAAACCCCCAATTATCAATAAAAATCTTAGCAGTTTCTTGAGTTCTTTTCGATGGACTGCAGATTATAACATTTGGAGTTAAAACATACCCTTTCAAATAGTTTGACACCAAAGCGGCATCAGAAACCCCTCTTTGTTTTAAGGGACGTTTCATATCTGAAACATCATAATCCCAAGACGATTTAGCATGTCTTATTAGTATTAAAACTTTCTTCTTATTCGTAGTCATTTTCTCTGCATTTAATATAATTATAACCTTTTATTTAACTTTTAACGAATATTTAAGTCCTTTAACTTCTTTTTTTGTTCAATAGGTTAATACACAGTTATTTTAGTAGTGCTATTAACAACAAACCCAAATTCAAATGATCTACACACTTAATTACTGCCTACTTTGTTAACCTGATGAAATAATCAGTCTTTAACTAACCATCATTCAGTCTGCTACCATTCAAACCCTGTTAATATAAGACATATTAATGAGCAGACCTTTATGTATTCACTTTATTAATAGAATTTCAATATTTAGGATATGAAAAAATTGCTCATTCTTTTAGTTGTTTTAAATGTAACATACAACAGTTACTCTCAAAATCCACTATTATTAAAACAATCTGAAATAGAAAACAGATTGTTCGTTTCACAAAATAAATTAGAACCTGTTTTAAAACTGTATTACAATCAAGAAATAGGGGTTGCCTATTTTCAAAATGATGAGTTATTCTTTTTCAAGCCTGAAAATGGCATTAAAAAACTATATGTAAATAGTGACGATTTAACGCGTTTAAATAAACCGTTCCGATTTTCGGACTCTGTAGAAATGCTTTTAATAAAAGTAACCGATTTAGATTTCGATTTAGATCGTTTGAATTGCAAACAAATCTCCAACTTTAAGTCTTTAAAGTATGTGTTCTTTATTATTGAAACAAAACAGGACACCATAAAGAAACTAGCAAAACCGAATTGTTTTTCTAATGCAATATTGCAATATATTAAAATAGAAATCCCCTCTTAATACAATGTTATATGAAAAATGCTACTTATAAAAATTTTCATTACATTCTCATTCTCTTCATAGGACTTTTCTGTGTAGGGAATTCTTTTGGTCAAGTAAGAAAAAACTTTACGCCTAGAACCTCAGACTTTTCTCCAGGAAAAACAATCTATAGTGTTCGGGGAGATTTTACTATGATTGGTAATACCAATCTTACTTTATCTAATTACAGTCCCAATGGAAGTAATGGTAATAATAGTATGATTTATGTAGATATCGATGATGATGGTTCTACTTTTAACTCCTCCTCAGCAACTTTAAATCTCTCTAATGAAAATGGTGCTAACCCAGACTGTTCTAATATTATTTATGCTGGTTTGTATTGGACTGGTAGAGGAGGTAACAAATATTATGGGTCTTGGCCTAATGGAGATTGGGCTCCAGAATTTAATGATTTAGAAAGAAGAACAGTCAAGCTAAAAACACCTGGACAATCAACTTATGAAACTTTAGTAGCAAACATCAATGATATAAGATACCCTGGTGACAATGGTATGTTCGCGGGATATATAGAAATAACCGATGCTGTAAAAGACGCTGGATCTGGAGAATATACAGTGGCAGACATCGCTATTTCTGATGGTAATGGAGGTAACACGGGTTATTATGGCGGCTGGGGAATGGTAGTGGTTTACGAAAATTCAAAAATGAACTGGAGAGACATTACCGTTTTTGATGGCTATGCTTATGTACAAGGCAGCACTACTATCAGCCATACTATGGATATTTCTGGATTCAAAGCTGTCCAAAACGGAGATGTAAATGTTAAATTAGGAATGATGGCCGGTGAAGGAGATAAAAATATTTCTGGAGACTACTTCCAAATTAGAAATGCTAATAATTCTTATTGGCAACCTTTAAGCCATTTAGGAAATACTACTAATAATTTCTTTAATTCCTCTATTTATACCGGTGGCAATACTAGAAATCCTAATCTTACAAATAATACAGGGCTAGACATTAGTATGTTTGAAGTTCCAAATCCTAATAATTCTATTATTGCTAATAATCAAACATCTACAAGGTTTAGATATGGATCAACTCAAGATACCTATATTATTTTTAATGTCACGTTTTCTGTAGATGCCTACGTACCAGAAACTAGTGGTGTTTTATCTGCGAACACAGTAAATAATGCTCCCAACCCAGTACCACTAGAAGTTGTGCCTGGAGATACTGTGCAATATGGTTTAGAAATAACAAATGACGGAACAGAAACTATTAATAACACAGTAATAACTTTACCTATTCCTTATACTTCCACCTATTTACCTGGAAGTATAAATTATACTGTTAACCCTCCTTTGGCTTCGCCACCAGTTCCTGCTCCTTACTTTAATGCTACTCTAGGCCCTACAGGTTCTATTGTTTGGGATATAGGAGATTTGCCATTGCCTAATAATCCTGGTGATGTACTGGCAACTTTAACGTTTGATTTAGTAGCAACAACAGATTGTGCTTTACTAGTAAATGATAATTGTGGATCTAATGTATCCTTAACCGGTTCTATAAGTGGCGTTGGGGAAACCTCACAAACATCTTTTAATCAATCATTAATTCAAGGGTATCAAACCTCCGGAAATTGTATTGGTGAACCTATTTCTACACCTACTATTATACCTATAAATTCAACACAATATGTTAATGATAATTGCGGGACTTATGAGGCGGTTAGAGATTTTTATTTCTGTAATATTGGCAATTCACCAATTGCTGTTACTGAAGTGACTACGCACTTCCCTGCTGGAACAAAATTTTATAGCGAATACCCTTTAACAGAATCTTCTATTCAATATAATAATGCGAATCCGTTTCCTCCAGTCTCAGGAACATATTATGCAATTCCTCCGGGGGCTACAACTTGTTATTATCAATTTACAATTAATGTTGAAGAAGTAACTTCAGTGCCAACAGCCAACGATTTAGTTTATTGTGTTGGCGATACAGCATCCCCATTAACAGCTACGCCATCTGACTCAAGTTATATTCTTTTATATTATACAGATAATAACCCAAATACTTATGGTCAGACTTCTATTACACCAAGCACAATTAATGCAGGAACAACAACATATTACGTTGCCGAAGGAATAGATACAGGTTGTGTAAGCACAAATAGAACACCAATTACCGTAGTTGTATACGACAATATTACAATAACATTAGAGAATAGTATTTCTACTAGTTGTAGCACCTCAAATAATGGTGCTATAGATATAAGTGTTACAGGTGGTTCTGGTAATTATACGTATTCCTGGAATGACCCTGCTAATTCAACAACTCAAGATATATCTAACTTACCTGTCGGTAATTATACTATTACTGTAAGCGATTTAGATTCTAGCTGTTCTGCTTCTGCAAGTTACGACATATCCGTTAACGATAGCACCACTCCAATTATCACAGCGCCGGCAGATATTACAGTCGAAGGTTGCTCGACTAGTGATATTAAAAACGGTAATTTAACAGCATTAGGTTTTTCATTATCAGAAATTTCAATTTCAGAATCTCAATTCACTACTGAAGGAGGACTCTTTTCTGAAGAAAATGTGGCTAGTATAACATATCTAGACTCTGCTTCTGGAACTTGTCCTATAGTAGTAACAAGAACATACACCATAACTGATGAATGCGGATTAACGGCAACGGCTACTCAAACGATTTCTATTAACGATATTACGGCGCCAACATTTACAGCTCCTGATGACACAGAAATTTTTACAGATGCTAATTGTGATTATGATGCTTCAATTGGAGTAACTGGTGATGTAACTAACGAAAATGATAACTGCTCTACTAATCTTAACGCAACATACACCGATGTTGTT
>NZ_FNQK01000005.1 GCF_900107625.1 Bizionia paragorgiae | reverse complement strand
AGTATGGAGGCCTTAATGAAACAAAACATTATAAAGGTAATCGATTATGTGCAAATGGACAGTGAGCAAGGTATTGGGTTAAATCCTATTAATTTTTCATCGGGCTATTATATGTTAGAATTGTATTTACCACAAGGAGACACTTTAAAATTTAGACGTTACGGAGCAATGGGCGTTTCTTCAAAACTATTCGTCTACCAAATTCCCGAAGCCTTAGGCGGTAGTAAAGAAGTCTTTTTTATCGAACAAGAACCTAACAGCTTATATCCAAACAAATCGTTTGCTGGCTTTTACGCCATTCGGCCTAAAAGCTATAAACAATTACCAGAGTATCGCCCCTTATTAGAAAAAGAAAAACAACAACAATTAAAATCCCGACGATTGTTTTTATCAAATGAGAAGTAAAGTATAGGACGAAGCGAAATAATCAAAACCCCATTAGCAAGCACAACATGGGGCGCACATCCATACCTTAATGCTGTTTAATATAAACCAAACGTGTACATCGCAAATAAAAGTTCGATATGTAATTTCGTCGCCAAACTAAGTCCTTTAGATAAAATAAACGTGAGTTTTACCAAACTGCCCCTCTGCTTTTTGCAGTAATCTATAAATGATAAGCAAGTTACTTCATTACTGTATTGTGTATGTAAAAAAGGCCTACTATCTTTACACCTCAGCAGTAAAAGATCTAATTTAAATTAAAAGCAGAATCGCCACAAAACCATACTATGAATTTCTTTACCAAGTTATTTTCTTCAAGAAGCAAAGCTTTACAAAAAGCGCAAGTCCTACTTGAAGTACAATCCCCTACTTGTCCCATAACCGCAATTGTAGAACAGGATCAGCGAGTGGCATACTTTTATTTATACGGCCCTGAACATTTAAAATATGGCATTAAATCCTGTTGGATAAGAAACCTAAAAAAAGCGCCAATTAAACTTGAAACACAGCTTATGAATAAGGGCATTCCGCCCATGCTTCCCAAGGCCTTTTGTAAGTTTCCTGAAGGACAAGAAAAGCTGGACCCTAAAGATTTAAAGGTGTTATGGACCGAGGAAGGTGATGCCGCAGCGTTATCACTAAACGATGAAGTGATTGCCATTATTCCTAGTTGGTCTGGTCAGAACGGATTTTATGGTTATGCGAGAGACTGTAAAGGTGAAGGTAATTTTGCTTGGGAATTAGACAAATCCAACTCCTTTTTAGATCGCATAGATCAATCGCAAGTCTATTGGGAGTCGTGGGATGATTCAGTAACGCCATTTCAAAAACAACAACCCGAAATTCTCAAAGCCTACGACTTAGCTTATGGAAAGCACGATAAGTATTTTGCTATTAATGGCGATACCTGGCCACCAAGAGGCTTATTCTTAAAACAAGGTGAAGCGGTAAATTTATTTGCTACTGTCGGACTTTCGCTACTGCCAATGCCGGTGGTAGAGCGCTTTGCAGAAAATAGATTTAAAACCAACAGAATTGAATTGGGTATGATTTTAAACGGCGTGCTTTCAGAAAAAGACATGCAGAAACTAACCGAATGGATTAGCGGACAAGCCTCCATTCCTTGGGATAATATTACCTTTCTAGGTGAAGGTCATACCATTAGTTTCAAACCCCTTGATTCCATGCGATTTAATACTGTAGTCCTCACCAATAGTTTAGATATTTTCCCAAAAGTTAAACTGGAGAGGTACCGTAAATCGGTAGTTAATTTCTTGTGGATGGTTCCGATATCAGAACGAGAACGAGACCATATTATTAATAAGGGGAGTGCACACGTTTTAGAACAACTTAATGCTATTGGTAACGAGGTGTTTTCAATAGAACGGGATGAAGTCATTTAAACACTTCTTTTAGTACCTTATAACAACACGACTGAACTCTAATTGGTTATAACCGGCACAAATCCGTAAAACACGATTGTGTTCATAACCCTAAATTTTTATCGAACTCGTAGATTTACCAGCCTCATTTTACATTTCTTCACTAATTCTCAGCGTTTTTTTATGATTTTATATATCTTGTTTCACTAAACGAGATCATTACCACGGCGATTGATAAAAACATGCTCGTTTTACATATTGCATAAAATCCACTTAAAAACGAGACACTATGAGTTATGATTTAATGGTATTTAATCCCAAAACTGCACCACGAACAGCATCAGATTTTATGCAATGGTATAAACAGCAAACAGCATGGGAAGAAGACCATAGTTATACCGATCCAAAGGTGACCTCCGAAGCCCTGAATGGATGGTTTTTAGACATGATAACGGACTTCCCTGCGCTTAATGGGCCCTACGCCCCTGCTGATGACGATGACAAAATGGACAATGATGAAATCACCGATTATAGTATTGGAAAAGAGATTATTTATGCAGGCTTCCGATGGTCGGTAGCAGAAAAAGCCTATCCTAAAATGCTGACTTTAGCAGAAAAACATAAGGTTGGTTTTTATGACCCTAGTGGTGATGGCTCTATTCTATTCCCTAATAACCATGGGCGTTTAGAAGCGATAAATATAAAATCAAAACCATGGTGGAAATTTTGGTCATAAACGCGATCTAATATACACACTAACTGTACTGCGAAATAGCTGCAATAAAAAGTCAAAAAAACGAGGACTAGCACAGTTAACCTCTTGACAACAACATTATTTTTACAACAACTTAAAGTTTGTCGCCTAACTAAAAAATAAATTGTTAAATTAGTAGATTAACAAAACCATTCACTACCGATAGGTATTAATAGACAATCAATAGAAACTACAATTATGAAAACAGTCCCAAATTTTAAAGCACTTATTAAAACTGTATGTATATCAGCATGCTTAGTTCTTGGAAGCACTGAGCTAATGGCTCAAGACAAAAACTCACAACAGCCAAATGACTTTAGAATTATTATTGAAAAGAGTGGTAATCAAATAAAAATGGAAAGTGATAAAGGTGCTGCATGGGTGAAATTATCACTAAGTCCGGATAATACCACGCCACAAACCATTGATGAATATGGTATAACAGATGTAAACAATGTCAACTCTAAAAAAGACCCTAAACTTGCGGACTTCCTATTTACAATCACGAAAACTAAAAATGGTGTTAAGCTAAAAGGCATCGAAGGAACGGATTGGAAAGATTTAGAGTTTTCTCTTATAGCAGACCAGAAACAGATGATAAATCGTTCTGGAGTGCTTCAATTAAAATAAAACACGTGCCAACATACGTAATTAACTCGTATTGGCAAACAGTCGTATTAACAACAAAGCTACAAGGGAATCTTGTTTTAGACCTACAAATGGGAAGACAAACAGTTTTTTAAAGTAAAATTTCCCATTACAAAAACACTAACAACACTATTAATTGCTACTCTATTTATGGGCTTATTTAGTTTCTTATCCAAATCAAAAAAAACAAAAGAAAACCCGAAAAGTACAATTTTAGGAATGGTCCTTTTAGAAGACCCTAATTCGTTTAGCCTGACAGGTACAATAAATGAGCTTAGAAACATCTGGAAATTAGAGGTTAATGATAAGGATGCCGATAACGATACCGCTGTTTTGAGTATTAATGGTTATCAAGTTGCTATTGCAGTTATAAAGATGCCCATTCCTAACCAAGAAGTAGAGTCTGCTGCAGATTATAATTATTTCTGGAAAAGTGGCGCTTTGGAAGTTGCCAACCATAAAGGACATATTATTATATCTATTTTAGACACAGGAAAAAACGACTTACACGAAAATATAGTGTTTAGTCAAGTTACTTCAGCTGTTTTAAAAAATAGTCAAGCTTTAGGAGTATATCTTGGTAGCCGAACTTTAGTTTTAAAAAAGGAGTTTTACTTGGAGAATATGGACATGATGAGCGAGAGCGATCTTCCAATCTATAACTGGGTGTACTTTGGTTTAAGACAAGAAAACGGCAAACAATCTGTATATACTTATGGACTATCAGATTTCGGTAAAAAAGAAATGGAAATTGTAGACTCTTCAAAATCTTTGGATGAACTTAATGAAATGATGTACAATTTAACGCATTATGTAATTGCTTTTAATGTAACTCTTAACGATGGGGAAACCGTCGGTATTACAGCAGAAGAAAAATTACTAATATCAGAATCTAAAGGACGGTTTTTAGAATGTAAAACTCTAAAAATCAACTATTAACACAAAACACACTTCCACTTATAGGTGGTTACACCGATATTAAATTTGAGATTTAAATTATGAAACAACTAAAAAATAAGACCGTACTTATTACAGGCGGAGGTTCTGGAATTGGAAAAATAATGACCCGTATATGTTTAGAACGTGGTGCCAAAGTAATTATCTGGGATATCAACAAAAAAAACATTGACGATACCTTAAGCGCATTTTCTAGCCAAGGTGAAGTCTACGGATTTCAAGTTGATGTTTCTAACTACGAGAACATTCAAGACGTTGCAAAACGTGTTAAAAATAAGGTTGGGCGTGTCGATGTTTTAATCAACAACGCCGGAATTGTAGTGGGTAAATTTTTTAACGAACATACGGTTTCTGATATTACCAATACCATGGCTATAAATGCTAACGGCCCTATGTATGTAACCTTAGCTTTTCTAGACGATATGATGGCACATAACACCGGACACATTTGTAATATCGCCTCTTCTGGTGGATTAATTTCCAATCCAAAAATGTCGGTTTATGCAGCCAGTAAATGGTCCCTTAT
Organism: Bizionia paragorgiae; assembly: GCF_900107625.1. Lineage (GTDB taxonomy): Bacteria > Bacteroidota > Bacteroidia > Flavobacteriales > Flavobacteriaceae > Bizionia > Bizionia paragorgiae. Next base: position 186,320 of record NZ_FNQK01000005.1, on the reverse strand, counting down.
CGGCTGGTCTGATAGCCTCCGATTAGAAATGATTCAAAAGAATAAAGCCATAAATGTCACGACTATCCTACCCTATTATATTAACACAGGGATGTTTGATGGCGTACAATCTAAAATCCCAATCCTTGATCCTGAAGCGGCTTCGTTAACCATAATTAAAGCCATAGAATCCAATAAACGACTAGTAAGTATTCCTGGCTACATATATAGGTTTACCCGCTTAGGTCAGGCTCTATTATCAATAAACGCTTTCGATTGGTTTGCCGGTAAAGCTCTAGGAATCTATAAAACAATGGAGCATTTTACGGGACGTAAAAAATAATTCTGACTAGGTATATAAGTGAACTTCTTTTAAATATATAGAACACCACAATACACTATCAACACTTAAGTTTTCAGTTGGCTTTCAATTCTCATTTACTAAAAAAAGAAATTTAAAATCGGATGCGCTTTATAGAAAGGTTATTTAAAAATCCAATATGGGAAATAAAGTACCAAAAACACAAGCTACAGTCATGGAAAAGCCTATAGATAATGAAGTTGAACAGGAGTTTAACGACCTGATGAAACTACTAAACAAACACAAACGCACTGCATTTATACCTACGACAGAAGCACACGACCGGGTGTTTTCGGCCGACTCAAAAATTGGAGGGCTTCCCTATTTACGACATGAAAACGATTGGCCTACCTGTCCTAATTGCCAAAAACACATGCAATTGTTCCTTCAGTTAAATCAAGAACATCTGCCAAACAGTAAAGCAACAGAACTTATTCAGCTGTTCTACTGCACCACAACCGACCCTCTATGTGAAACAGACTTAGAGGCGTTCTTTCCTTTTTCTGAAGCTGTCGTTTGTCGGCAAATAGAAATCAAAGGCCCTTCAGCTAAAACCAGTCCGGAAATTGAATCTCTATTTGATGAAAAACGTATCGTTGGATGGACACCCAAAGACGATTATCCACACCCGGAAGAATATGAACAACTGGGAATAGATTTCGAACTAGATGATGAGGTCTATGATTTAATGGAAGAACGAGGCGTGGGCTTGACGATACAAAAGGATAAACTTTATGGTTGGCCGCATTGGATTCAAGGTGTAGAATATCCCTTTGATAGAAAAACGGAAAAACAAATGGAGTTAGTGTTTCAATTGGACTCTCACGACAATCTACCATTTATGTTTGGTGATGTTGGTATCGGACATGTAACACAGAGTCCCGAGAATCCTCAAGAACTCGCCTTTGCTTGGGCCTGCTCCTAAAATCAATTTAAATCACTAATTTTCAACACGATACCCCATACTATTATCCTATTATGAAACCATTAATATTCCTTTTCTTTTTATGTACATCACTGTGTTTTTCACAACAACAGTATGCATATTTAATCAAATCAATATGGACTAATTAGTTAATCCTGAGCCTATTCGATTTATAAAGTATTGGTTTATAAATACCATCAATCAATTTTATAATAAACCATTCATAAAAAATTTACTACCAACCTTAAGCTTTCCTTTTATTTGGGCTATTCATAAATTTGTTATAAGTTTATAAATACGCGAACCCATTAACATTAAAGGATAATTAGATTATGAGCAGAGGATTTGTTAAAGAAGACGACCAGGAAGAAGTACCCATGGTACCGCCTAGAGCTGACCTACCTAGCGGTATAATTAATTATGTTACACCAATAGGTTTGGATGCGCTACTGCAAGAACGCGAGACTTTAATTTCTGAAAGAGAACACTTAGATAGTATAAACGAAAAAGAAAAGCGTATTGCCACCAATCATATAAATGCGAAACTTCAACTCTTAAACAATCGCATTGCTACCGCTAAGGTTATGAACCTTGAAAAGCAGCCTCAAAACGAAGTGCGATTTGGAGCTTTTGTGACCCTAAAAATTGGAGGCGCTCCTACCCTACAAAAATATCAGATAGTTGGTGTGGACGAAGCGGATATCGCTAAAGGTAGAATAGCCTTTATATCACCAATCGCTAAGCTACTCGTCAACAAAAAAGTGGGCGACCAAGCCATTTTAAAATTAGCACATGGGGAGCGTGTTTTTGAGATTGTAGACATCAGCTATTCCTCGTAATTCTCACTCTTAAAATCACAGTGTTTTTATCCATAATTAACAAAAATGGTACTAAATCTAGGTATTGTTAATCACTTTTAATAACTCTTGACTATTTTGAGTGTAGATTATTGCATTTAATTAATTTAAAAATTATCTTCGACCATATAGCTCAATCATCGTGGATAAAAAACTAATTTCCAAAAAAAAACCAGCATTTCCCATCACGCCATTATTGTCGGAATACCTTTCTGCGCAAGGAAGAAATATAAAAATCCCCATTTTCTATGATGATTTATTGCGTTTTCAAGGCGCTATTGAAATACTTGATGAAAATGACAATGACACCTTGTGGATTAGAACGTATTACGCAGAACACGAGCGCGACGAAATAGAATATAGTCTTAAACAAATGTATTCTATTCTTCACTCAGATGGAAGTGATAGTATTATCCCGTATATAAACATTGATAGTATTGACTTTTGCACCTTTGGAAACACGAAACCGTTTCGTATAAAGGTGAGGAATATATTAAATGACAATTACCTCTACCTCTACGTAAAAAAAGCTGATGCTTCTCGCGTTTATGGTTTAGAATTAGAGCATTTATTATCCCCTAATCACATTACGTTTTTAGTCCATAAAGACACGTTAATAGAAGAGCATATTTCTGGTGTTGCTGGAGACACCTTTATCAGTCATCATTTAGATAAACTTCCGGAGCAAGACAGGCGGGCATTGGCTAAAGAGTTTGTAAAATTTAACGAACGTTGTTTTGTGCGTCTTTTGGCCGATATGCGCTCGTATAATTATGTGGTGGTGATTACCCAAGATTTCGATCGTGTGCAGTACCGTATTCGTGCTGTCGATTTCGATCAGCAAAGTTATGAAGGCAATCCTAAGGTGTATAAACCACAATTTTTAAAGGAAAATAACGCTTTAGTAAATTTAAGCTTAGAGGTCTTAGCCCAAGAGTCCATCGAGCAATATGAAAAAGAAGAGCGTTCCTTATTAGCAAAGCGGGCTACTGTAGAACAAGAGCGTTTGGAGCACCTTTTACACTGTATGAAGAATGATAACATTTCAACGCCAGCAAAAATAAAACAGCTTAAAAGAGGCCTCTTTGATCTCGTGGGAGATGTTAATTTTAAAAAATCGAAAAACATGGGTGAATTGTTAAGTAATGCCATCGATTTTATTGTTAGGAATTACAAAAATGAAAACCCTTTTATTATAAAATAACACAACTATATATGAAAATTAAAAAAATATTAATTGCTAATCGCGGTGAAATTGCAATCCGTATTTTACGAGCTTGTACCGAACTTAATATCGCAACCGTAGCAATTTACACTTACGAAGACCGGTATTCGCAACACAGAAATAAAGCAGATGAGTCGTATCAAATTGGTGAAGATAACGATCCGTTAAAACCGTATTTAAATAGTGATGAGATTATTGCTTTAGCAAAGTCTAAAGGTGTCGATGCCATTCACCCAGGTTACGGATTTCTTTCAGAAAATTCAGAGTTTGCTAGAAAATGTGCCGAAAACGGTATCATTTTTATTGGTCCAGACCCAAAGGTTATGGATGCCTTAGGAGATAAGATTACCGCAAAAAAGATTGCTTTAAAATGCAATGTTCCTATTATAGAAAGTAACATAAAAGATTTAACCTCTCTGGATATTGCTATTGCTGAAGCCAAGAGAATTGGTTATCCTTTAATGCTTAAAGCTGCTTCTGGTGGAGGAGGTCGTGGAATGCGAATTATTCGTAAAGCTGAAGACTTAGAACAAAATTTCGACTCGGCAAAAAACGAAGCTCAGAATGCCTTTGGTGACGATACCATGTTCTTAGAAAAGTATGTGGAAGACCCGAAACATATAGAAGTGCAAATTGTAGCTGATAACCACGGTACTATTCGTCATTTATTTGAACGTGACTGTTCGGTACAACGTCGCCACCAAAAGGTTGTAGAAATAGCCCCTTCTTTTAATATTTCGGATAGCGTAAAACAAGCGTTGTACAAATACGCTATCAGTATTGCTGAAGAAGTGAGTTATAACAATATTGGTACCGTAGAGTTTTTGGTTGACAAAGACGATAACGTGTATTTTATTGAGGTGAATCCTAGAATTCAAGTAGAACATACGGTTACCGAAATGGTAACAGGTATCGACTTAGTTAAAACGCAAATCTTTGTTGCGGGAGGCTATAAACTATCCGATCAACAAATAAAAATATACAGCCAAGAGTCGTTAGCAACCTATGGGTTTGCGCTTCAATGTCGTTTAACAACCGAAGACCCTTCTAATAACTTTACTCCAGATTATGGTACAATAACCACATATAGAAGTGCTGCCGGAATGGGAATTAGACTCGATGCAGGAAGTATCTATCAAGGCTATAGTGTGAGTCCGTTTTTCGACTCTATGCTTGTAAAGGTATCTGCTCATGGTAGGACTTTAGACGGTGCGGTTCGTAAAATGGTACGTGCCTTAAAAGAGTTCCGAATCCGTGGGGTAAATACCAACATTCACTTTTTACAAAATGTAATTCAACATGACACCTTTAAATCGGGAGAAGTTACTGTAAACTTTATTCAGAATACCCCTTCCCTATTTAAAATTAAATTACCTCAAGACCGTACCTCTAAGGTTACTCAGTTTTTAGGTGAGGTGATTGTTAATGGTAATTCGGATGTCAAATATACAGACCCTAACAAGGTCTTTAGAAATCCAAAGGTTCCTAAATTTAACATCAATGATCCGTATCCTAAAGGAACAAAAGATCTGCTCACCGAATTAGGTCCCGAACAATTTTGTAACTGGCTTAAAAACGATCAGAAAATTCATTATACAGACACAACGATGCGTGATGCTCACCAGTCGTTATTGGCGACACGTATGCGAACTTTTGATATGTTAAAAGTTGCTGAAAGTTATGCCAAAAATCATCCGAATACGTTTAGTATGGAAGTTTGGGGTGGCGCAACCTTCGACGTGTGCTTACGTTTTTTACACGAGAGTCCGTGGACGCGACTTCGCGAATTGCGTAAAGCGGTTCCAAATATCCTTTTCCAAATGCTTCTCCGCGGTAGTAATGCTGTGGGTTATAAAGCCTACCCTGATAATTTAATTGAGAAATTTGTTGAAAAATCTTGGGAAAATGGAGTGGATATTTTTAGAATCTTCGATTCCCTAAACTGGGTTAAGGCAATGGAACCAAGCATTACCTATGTTCGTGAACGCACAGGGGGAATTGCGCAGGCAGCCATAAGTTATACCGATGATATTTTAGACGTAAACAACACCAAATACAATCTTAAATACTACACGCAACTAGCCAAAGACCTTGAGAATGCTGGTGCCCATATGATTGCTATAAAAGATATGGCTGGTTTATTAAAACCTTACGCAGCAACAGAGTTGGTAGCGGCATTAAAAGATACAGTAAACTTACCTATTCATTTACATACTCACGATACCTCGTCTTTACAATCGGCAACCTATTTAAAGGCCATTGAAGCTGGTGTTGATGTGGTAGATGTGGCATTAAGTGGTTTATCAGGATTAACCTCTCAGCCTAACTTTAACTCTATTGTTGAAATGATGAAATACGAGCCTCGTGCTCACGATTTCAATATGGAGACTTTAAATCAGTTCTCAAACTATTGGGAAGATACACGAGAGTTATACTATCCTTTTGAATCGGGATTAAAAGCAGGGACTGCCGAAGTCTTTAAACATGAAATTCCTGGCGGACAGTATTCTAACCTACGTCCGCAAGCAATCGCTTTGGGATTAGGAGATCGTTTTGATGAGGTGAAAAAGATGTATACCCAAGTCAACACCATGTTTGGAAACCTTATAAAGGTAACACCAAGTAGTAAGGTGGTTGGTGATATGGCAATTTTTATGGTGACCAATAATTTAACACCTCAAGACGTTATGGAGCGCGGTGAAGAAATATCGTTCCCAGAATCGGTAATTAGTTTCTTTAGAGGTGATTTAGGCCAACCTTCAGGAGGTTTCCCTGAGAAATTACAGAAGATTATTCTTAAAAACCAAGTGCCGTATTCCGACCGACCAAATGCGCATTTGGAACCTATAGATTTTGATGCTGAATACGAAGTCTTTAAAAAGAAATTCCAAAAAGGCTTTACTCGAGCTCTTGAAATAGAAGATTTCCTATCCTATACTTTATATCCAAAAGTATTTGAACAAGCACACGAAAACTATAAGCTTTATGGTAATCTCGCATTAGTGCCTACCAAGAATTTCTTCTACGGTATGAAACAACGTGAAGAAACTTCTATCGAATTAGAACCGGGTAAAACCATTATCGTCCGACTACTTTCCGTAGGAATCCCTAATGAGGATGGAGTTAGAATAGTGTTCTTTAGTGTGAATGGTGAAAACCGATTTGTTGAGGTTTTAGACCGCTCACTAAATATAAAGAAGGAGGAGCATATAAAAATTGATCCAGAAAATTCTAATCATATTGGTGCGCCTTTACAAGGTTCGCTTTCTAAGCTAGTGGTAAAACGCGGTCAAGAAGTGAAAGAAAATGACCCGCTGTTTATTATAGAAGCTATGAAAATGGAAACTACAGTTACCGCTTTTAAAGCTGGTAAAGTGAAATCCATTACCCTTAAAGAAGGTACAATGGTCATGCAAGATGATTTGGTTTTAACTATTGAATAAATAGGTTATAAAACACCATTTAAAAAAAAGCGAACATGATGTTCGCTTTTTTTTATGCTCTAATATTCTCGCTTTCAATTAGCAAATACTAAAATATTCCTAATTTTTATATTATTTCTAAACGATTGTTTAGTTTTGATACCAATTATTTTAATCATGGCAAGAGCAAAGGCATACAACGAAGGAGAGGTGGTGGAAAAAGCCATGCAGGTATTTTGGCAAAAAGGATATACCAACACATCGATGCAGTTACTTGAAAAAGAAATGGGTATTAATAAATTCTCTATCTACTCGAGTTTCGGTAATAAAAACGGGTTGTTTTTAGAAAGTTTAAAATGCTATAAGCAGAAAATAAGTCATTTAAATTCAACCTTAAAATCGTCATCACAAGGTCTAGAAGGCATCAAAACATATTTTTACGACTTTTTAGAGTTTTCAAAAGCTACAGCGTTTGGTAAAGGGTGCTTAGTAACGAATACCGCCAATGAATTGGACCAAGACAGCGACGAACAGATAAAAGAAGCCCTCTTTTTATTTACTCAAGAGGTAAAACAGCTTTTTGCATCTGTTTTAGAACAAGAGGGCACAACACCTGCAGAACGTATAGAACAACACGCTGATTATTTACTCATCTCTATGTTTGGCCTATCATCGGCTAGTCGCCGATGCACGACAACACAATTACAGCATTATATAGAAACCGTTTTTAAAAATCTGTAAATCACAACCGTATTTATCCATTATTATTAACTATAAAAAATCAAATGAAAGCACTCACATTATCTTTAGCGTTAAGCTTAGTACTCGCCTCTTGCGGGAAAACCACAAAATCTAATACTACAAACGAACCGGTTGCAGAAACTTCTCATACAGCACAAGAAGAAGCTCAGCCAGCCTTTACAAATAAAGGTCATGAGCTCATTTATAAAATGACCCAAAAAGTTGGCGATTATAACCAACTGAGGAGCAAAAATGATGTAGTGTACACTTATACCTACCAAACGCCAGATGGGAAAACGGATATCGTAACCGAAAAATATATTTTTGACGGGGAGTTGTCTTATGGTAAATACGTACAACACGAAAGAACCTTACCAGAATACGAAGGTATCTTAGAACAAGGCTACGACGGAACGGAGTATTGGATGAAACACAATGGTGAACTAGTAACCGATGCCAAGCTTTTAAAAGCTGTAAAATTTAATAGGCCAACCAATTTCTATTGGTTTACTATGATGCAAAAATTAATGGACGACGGTGTGATTTACGAGCATATTGGAGAACAAACTATAGCGGATAAAAATTATGATGTTGTAAAAATCTCATTTGAAAATGACGACACCGTAGCCACAGATATTTACCAGGTTTATATAAATAAGGAAACGCAACTTATTGATCAGTTTCTGTTTACTGTAGCCGATTTTGGCGTTATAGACACTCCGTTTTTAATGACATTAGCCTATGAAAATATTGATGGTATTTTATTACCGACACAACGCGCTTATAAAAAATCTGATTGGAATGCGATAGTTACAGATCAACCGGCAATTAAAGTTACCTGGTCGGACATTACTTTCAATACCAACTTAAGTACAGACGTCTTTAAAAAATAAATACAGAACCAAAGTCAAAACATTTCTAAAGCAAGACTCATTACTAGTCTTGCTTTTACTATTATAAAAGGATTTGAGCTTATAGTGAGTGTCATTAAAAAACTTAATTAGAGCAGTTCACTTGTTTTTAATTAAACCTTTAGAACCAATCTAAGAAAACCAAAATTCAAATCAAACATCACAATAACCTATTAACTAGTAATTTGATTCTATAAATAGTTATATAATTTAATTTTTGTAATGCAGATTACCTACAAAACTGTAAATTTGACTAAGGCGTAACACAAATTAGCCTCTGTAAACTTTAAAAACATGTCGAACGTAAAACTTATTATAGAAGAACGCGCAGTCAGCATAGGTAGTTTTATGGTGGGACGCTTATTACCATTCCGTCAAAAAAGAATGGTCGGTCCTTTTATATATATCGATCATATGGGACCCGTTAAATTAAGTGAACGAGATAATTTTGATGTATTGCCACACCCACACATCGGACTATCGACTCTTACATTTTTATTTGAAGGGAGCATCATGCACCGTGATTCTTTAGGTAATAGCGTAGAAATAATGCCTGGTGCCGTAAACTGGATGACTGCAGGTAAAGGGATAGTTCATTCCGAACGTACACCAGAGTATTTAAGAAATTCTGAGTTGTTTATGCACGGACTACAAATTTGGGTAGCCTTACCAAAAGATCTTGAAGAGATGGATCCCGAGTTCTTTCATATTGAAGAATCACAAATCCCAAAATGGGATCAAGGTGATGTGGAATTTAAACTCGTTGCTGGTGAGGCCTTTGGAAAACAATCGCCCGTACCAGTCTTTAGTAAACTCTTTATGATTGAAATAAAAAGTAAAACGAAGCAAACATTGAATATTGGAGATCAACTTTATGGTGATTCTGGATTGTATATTCTTGAAGGCGCGATTGAAAGCGGTGGAAACGTTTATGATTCGAATCAGTTATTAGTAGCAAAAGAAACTACGCTTTGTGAGTTTACCATTCATGAAAATAGTTCTATTTATCTATTTGGTGGGGAGCCTTTCCCTGAAGAACGTTTTATAGATTGGAACTTTGTCTCCTCAAGCAAAGCGCGTATCGAAGAGGCTAAGCAAAATTGGAAAACCCAATCTTTTCCAAAAATTAAAGGTGACTCTGACGACTATATACCTTACCCATCCCCAAGATTTTAAACGTAAAATTCAATTTCATAATCTCATTTAATACAAGATAAATCAAATGAAAACAAGCCGATTAGAAGCCTTTAGTGATGGCGTATTAGCAATTATTATAACTATTATGGTTTTAGAGCTCAAAGCTCCAGAAGACACTAGTTTAAACTCCCTACTCGCTAAAACTCCGGTTTTTATAAGTTATATCGTTAGTTTTATCTATCTAGGAATTTACTGGAATAACCACCATCACCTATTTCAAATTACGCAATGGGTAAACGGAAAAATACTATGGGCTAATTTACACTTGCTCTTTTGGCTTTCACTAATTCCATTTACAACAGCTTGGATTGGTGAGTTTTACAACGAAACCCTTCCTGTAATTGCCTATGGTGTGGTGCTTCTCTTTTGTGCCATCGCCTATTTTATTTTACAAGCACAAATTATAAAATCTCACGGTGAAGAATTTCCTTTAAGAAAAGTAGTTGGCTCGGATCAAAAAGGAAAAATTTCTATTATATGTTATTCATTAGGTGTTGCCTCTTCTTTTTTTAGTACCTGGCTAGCCATAGCTTTTTATGCTTTAGTCGCGATATTATGGCTTATGCCAGACAGACGTATAGAAGAAAGTATATAATAGTATAACAAAGAGCGCCCATGGAAACCGTAAAAACATACGAAAAAGTAAATTACGATCAGCATCACGTCAGTTTTGGTATCTCTAAAATGGAAGCTATTTATACCAAGCGAAACGGAAAAATTGACGTTCCTCATAGACACAACTACTACACTGTTTTAATAATAAACAAAGCCAAGGGCCTCCATAAAATAGATTTTAACACGTACGAGCTATCAGAAAACCAAATTTTCTTTGTTGCTCCGGGACAGGTCCATCAAGTTATGGAAACCGAAATGTCCTCGGGGTTTGCAATGACCTTTTCCAATCAGTTTTTAGTTGAAAACTCAATCCGTCTCTCTTTTATAGACAGCTTAAACCTGTTTAATAATTACGGCCAAAGTCCGCCATTAACCCCGAGCCCAGCTCAATTTGAAACTATAGCTCATTTTTTAAATGAAATCTATAAGCTTTTCCACAGTGATAGAAACATGAAGTTTCTATCTATAGGTGCGTTTCTAAAGCTTTTACTAATAGAGTGTAACAATATATGCTCTATAAACCCTATTGAGTCGGATGTAGATAACTCGGGAGACAATTTAATTCGGTCTTTTAAAAAAGAGGTCGAACACCATTACAAAAAAGAACATTCAACGACCTTTTATGCTAACACACTTTTTATTAGTCCCGATCATTTAAACCGAACCGTTAAAGCAAAGATTGGAAAAACGGCTAAAGATTATATTCAAGCACGGCTAATTACCGAAGCAAAAAGACTATTATATTTTACCGATTTAACTCACAAAGAAATAGCTTACGAATTGGGTTTTAATGAGCCTGCAAATTTTAGTGCCTTTTTTAAAAAACACACCAAGGTCTCGCCTACTCACTTTAAAAATAACGAGATCAAATCTTAAGTGGTAGCAATTAAAAGACGATATTAATTAATAGTCCAGCACGAGTTTTCAATAGCCTTTACCTCTATTTATAAGTAGCTCATTACTCTATTATAGAGTTTTCGGCCATGGCGAGCGATGGAGATTTGTGCTTCACTGGACCTATACTAACCCATAACGCAGCATTTTCAAACTGTTGCCAACCGGTAAAATAAGGATTTATACTGCCATTTTTAGGCCCGATACACCTAAAAAACATACGTTTTAGGTGGGATGTCGGATTTTCATAAGTCTATCCCTACTTTTCATATTCCCCACGTTTCTAATAGTTTATATATTTGCTCCATACTTAAAGCAAAGACTATGGATCGTAAGAAATTTATAAAAAATGTTTTTTTAACAGGTGTTGTAGGAGCTATTGCTCCCCAAGCACTAAAAGCAGAAGAAAGTAAGACTAAAAAATCGACTTACGACAGATTGATGCAGCAAGTAGGATTTAATCATTTACCAAATAAAAACATATACACTATGAATACAGTAATTCACAAAGCAGAAACAAGAGGACACGCTAATCACGGTTGGTTAAACTCACACCATACTTTTAGCTTCGCTAATTATCACAACCCAGAACGTATGAATTTTGGTGTTCTTCGCGTATTAAACGATGATACCGTATCGGCAGGTATGGGATTTGGGACACACCCTCATGATAATATGGAAATTATATCTATTCCGTTAGAAGGTGATTTAGAGCATAAAGACAGTATGGGTAACGTAGCCGTTATTAAAGAAGGTGACGTACAAGTATTAAGTGCTGGAACAGGAATCACGCATTCAGAATACAATAAAAACAAGGACAAGCAAGTCAAGTTTCTTCAAATTTGGGTTTTCCCTAAAGAGCGAAACCAGTCACCACGTTACGATCAAGTATCTATTAGAGACATTGCTAAGGACAATGAGTTTTACCAAGTGCTTTCACCTAACCAAGATGATGACGGGGTATGGATTAATCAAGACGCATGGTTTCATATCGGAAAATTTGAAAGTGGAAAGTCTGATGAATACAAAATCAAAAAAGAAGGCAATGGCGTTTATGCTTTTATTCTTGAAGGTGAAGTAGAGATCAATAATACTAAGCTATCAAAACGAGATGGTATGGGAATTTGGGATACAGACAGTATTAACGTGAAAGCGACAGAAGATGCACGCGTTTTATTAATGGAAGTACCTATGTCTGTTTAATTGGACACTAACCATTAATCATATTACACTTTAAACCTTACCTTATGGAAATAATTATAAAAGAAAGAGACAATAAAGGCTTTGCCTTAGCTACAAAAGATGATAAAAGAGCAGGCACAATGACCTACTCTATCGCTGGAGCTGATCATATTATCATTGATCACACAGAAGTAGATCCTGAATTTAAAGGACAAAACATAGGTAAGCAATTGCTTTACAAAATTGTAGATATGGCCAGAGAGAAAAACATAAAAATCACACCTTTATGTCCGTTCGCCAACGCCATGTTTAAAAAGAATGAAGATATACAAGACGTATTAATTAAGATAATAAATTAAATAATAACAACTAAAAACATATAAAAATGAGCAAAAACACAACTTGGACATTAGACAACACACATTCAGAAATCGCATTCAAAGTAAAACACATGATGATTTCAACAGTAACAGGTCACTTCGAAGATTTTGAAGCTACTGCTAAAACTGATGGAGATGATTTTAAAGGTGCAGATTTCAATTTTAGTGCTAAAACAGCGTCTATCAACACCAAAAACAAAGATAGAGATACGCATTTAAGATCTGATGATTTCTTCAACTCGGAAAAATTCCCAGAAATGACATTTGTTTCTAAATCATTTGATGGTGAAAAATTAACTGGAGACTTAACCATTAGAGATATTACTAAAGAAGTAACTTTAGATGCTGAACTTAATGGTGTGGCTGTAGATCCTTACGGACAAACAAAAGCAGGTTTTGAAATGACCGGTACCATTAACAGAAAAGACTTCAACTTAACTTGGAGTGCTGTTACAGAAGCAGGTAGCATTGTAGTTTCTGACAAAGTAAAAATGGTTGTTGACCTACAGTTTACTAAGGAAGCATAATCATCTGTTTTCTAAATTAAATTTCAAAGTAGTATAATTAAGAGGCAGATTAAAATCTGCCTCTTTTTCATTAAAATTATGTATTAGTTATTTAAAGAATCAAACTATGAAAGCAGCAATTTTAGAACAACTCGGCGCATCACCAAAGTATAAGGATTTCCCTACCCCAGAACCAAAAAGTGACGATGAAATCATACTCGAGGTTAAAGCAGCGGCGGTTAAAAATTTAGATAAATTACGAGCAAGCGGAACCCACTATGCCAGTTATACCTCGCTACCTGTTGTTGTTGGTATGGATGGTGTTGGCGTTTTAAATGATGGTACACGAGTTTATGCTCAAGGCCTTACCGGTATGCTAGCGGAAAAAGCCCTTATTCATAGAGAGCAATACACGCTAATACCAGATCACTTAGATAATTATACTGCTGCTGCATTACCCAATGCGGTATTAGGTTCGGCAATGGCACTAAAAATACGAGGTAAAATGAAACCGGGACAGAATGTCTTAATTAATGGAGCCACAGGAGTTACTGGTTTATTGGCCGTTCAGATTGCAAAGTTTTACGGTGCAAATAAAGTATTTACAACGGGAAGAAACGAAGGCAGCTTACAAAAAACAATAGCCCTTGGTGCTGACCAAACGGTGTCCTTAAAACAAAACGACGAGGCTATTATAGAGCAATTAAAAAACCTCCATAAGGCACATCCTATAGATTTGGTAATTGATTATGTATGGGGAAAACCCATAGAATTAATTATTAGTGCTTTAAAAGGTGGTGGCTTACATAATTTTACCCATAAAACACGGATTGTAACCGTTGGCTCTATGGCAGGAGAAACTATTAATTTATCTTCAGGGGTTTTAAGAAGTTCAGCTATTGAAATCTTAGGCTCTGGCTTTGGTAGTCTGTCACAAAAAGATCTCAAGATGCTTAGTCAAGACATCCTTCCTGAACTATTCCAACTTGCTGCGGATGGTAAATTACAAATGGAATTGGTTGTAGAGTCTATTAAGGACATTGAGAGTTTATGGACTAAAAAAATAGCCGCTGGAAAACGTTTGGTAATAGCAATAGAATAACCAAAGTGTTTCTAATTAAAAACATATTGTATTATTCCGAAAAGCATAACCAATGGCATACTTTTTGAAGTTATACAACCAAGTTTGTAAGAACATAATTAGAACACTTTAATAACAAATAAATTTAAGAAATGATTAAACACCTTTTGACTTTTACCATGCTTTCAGCATTATTTTTAAACGCCTGTAAAGAAGCACCAAAACAAGAAAACGTAGATACTGAAATTACAGAAACCGTTGAGGCTAATACCGACGATTTTGTAACGACAACGACAATAAACAAGGACGGTAAGCAATTAGAAATTGTTTTCAACAATACTAAAGGAACAGCAACCTTTGTTTTCGATGGTGAAACTGTAGATTTACAACAAGAGAAAGCAGCATCTGGTTTTTGGTATAAAAATGATACGTATGAACTTCGCGGAAAAGGCAATGATATCCAATTAAAAAAAGGTGATGAGATTGTTTTTGAACACGAAGATGAAATCATTAATTCCACCTACAAGAATGACAATGGAGACACACTTAATGTTACAGTAAATGCGTCTACAAATGAAGCTAAAGTGTACTTAAATGGAGGAGAGCAAATTGATCTTATTGGTGAAAAACCAGCCTCTGGCATTTGGTTTAAAAATGACCAGTACGAACTACGTGGTAAAGGAGAAAAATTAGAGTTAACTAAAGATGGAGAAACTGTGTTTAAAAACTAAACACCTTAACTCTTTAAAAATAGTAGCCCAAACGGTTTGAATGGCATTCAAACCATTTGGGCTTTTTAATTAGAATCTTAAATCAGCTGCTGTTTTTAGGTCACTGTAATATTCCTTTGATTATATTTAACTTTTAAATCTCACTAATAACCGTTAAAAGGTGACCACTAATGAATTTTAAGTCTCTATTCTTTTTACCCCTTCTATTGGCTAGCTGCCTGTCTGCAACCAAAGAAATCCCTTCTCACCCTATTGATATCAAAACAAAAACTACCGCCGTAACTTTACTTGGAGAGCATATTTTATCTACACCTCTTTATGAAAGAGATATAGCCATTGCCCCTAAAGGGAATCAAATCGTATATACATTGGCCGATTATAAACAGACGATGCGCTGTTTAGTAACCACCACTTTAGAGGACGGTAAATGGAGTACTCCACAAATTTTAAATATATCTGGAACGTTTCATGATATCGAACCCTTTTTTAGTGACACTGGCAATCGCTTATATTTCGCTTCAAATAGACCTATTTATAATGATCAATCACGGCGTGATTATAATATTTGGTATAGTGATAGAGCGCATGATGGCTGGGCAGATCCTATAGCTTTAGATTCCACAATAAATACTAAAGGCGATGAGTTTTTTCCGTCTTTAAGCAATAAAGGGCATTTATACTTTACCGCTACACGCGATAACGGTGTTGGCAAGGAGGATATTTATAGATCGGAATACAGAAATGGTGTCTATCAAAACCCCGAAGCTTTACCAACAGCAATAAACTCTCCTGCCTTTGAATTTAACGCCTACATTAGTCCGAACGAAGATCTAATTATTTTTAGTTCTTATGGCCGACAAGACGATTTAGGTGGTGGGGACTTATATATGAGTCTAAAAGATAAAAAAGGAGAATGGAAAGCAGCAAAAAACTTGGGAATACAAGTAAATTCTGATCGTTTAGACTATTGTCCGTTCGTAGATTGGAATACAAACATTCTTTATTTTACTAGCGATAGAAGTCTAAAGGACCATAAACCATTACACCATATTGATACGCTAAAAATCTATTCTAATAGCAGCTTAAACGGATTTGGTAACCTTTATAAAATCGGTTTGGATGAAGTCTTAAAGACTTACAATCAAGATTAAAACGCTATAAGCACGCTTACCGCCTGTGCTTTTCAGAGTATAAAATTCAGAAAATTCCTAAGCTCTAGCTTATCATTCTAAATCGAGAAATAGTATCTTCGCTACAGCTCTACTAAACTAGATAATGCATGAATGTTACCATCGAAAACATACTCTTAATTGGCTCCTTATTACTATTATTAAGTGTTTTAGCAGGTAAAACCTCTTATAAATTCGGAGTCCCTACATTAATTTTATTTTTAGGTATCGGTATGCTTGCCGGTTCTGATGGTATTGGAGGCATTCGTTTTGACGATCCTAAACTCGCACAGTTTATCGGAATTGTTTCGCTTAATTTTATCTTGTTTTCTGGTGGTTTAGATACCAGTTGGAAAGCGGTAAAACCCATTCTTAGGGAAGGTGTTGCCTTATCCACGTTGGGAGTATTTCTAACCGCGATGTCTTTAGGTGCATTTGTTTGGTCGGTTACCGATTTCACGATCTACGAAAGTCTGCTACTAGGTTCTATTGTATCCTCTACCGATGCAGCCGCCGTATTCTCTATTCTACGCTCTAAAAGTTTGGCGCTAAAAAATAACCTACGTCCAACATTAGAGCTTGAAAGTGGTAGTAACGACCCCATGGCTTATGTGCTTACTATTGCTTTTTTAACCTTAGTCATTAATCAAGATCAAAGTATAGCCTCAATAATTCCGATTTTTCTTCAGCAGATGATTGTGGGCGGACTTGCGGGTATAGGGTTCGGTATACTGAGTAAGTTTATCATTAATAAAATCAAGTTAGATTTTGAAGGGTTATATCCTGTTTTGGTCATTGCCCTTATGTTTATCACCTTTTCTGCTACCGATTTTTTTGGTGGTAATGGCTTCCTTGCTATTTATATTTGTGCGGTTTACTTAGGACAGCAAGATCTAATTCATAAAAAGACCATTTTAAAAATGTTTGATGGTCTGGCGTGGTTAATGCAAATAATACTTTTCTTAACCTTAGGCTTGCTGGTATTTCCATCGGCCATTATCCCGTATATGGGAATAGGTTTACTCATATCGATGTTTCTTATTTTTATTGCAAGACCTGTAGGTGTTTTTATAAGTCTGATGTTTTTTAAGATGAAATTACGCCGACGTCTTTATATTTCTTGGGTGGGATTACGTGGTGCGGTACCTATTGTTTTTGCTACATATCCCCTACTCGCAGGTATTGATAAAGCGAATATGATTTTTAATATCGTATTTTTTATCTCGGTGACGTCTATATTAATTCAAGGGACTACATTGTCTATTGTGGCGAAATGGTTAAATGTAGCCTTGCCAGAGAAGGATAAAAAATTAAACCCTACCGATATGCTTATGGCAGAAAACCCAAAAGCAGAGATGAAAGAAATTGTGATTACAGCAGATTGCCATGCGGTGAATAAAAAAATTGTGGAGTTAGGCTTTCCTAAAAACGCTATTATTGCCATGATAAAAAGAGGTCAGAGTTATATTATTCCTAACGGGTCTATAACTATTGAAACTAACGACACCCTGATTGTACTTGCGGATAGACCAGCCGTTTTCGACGAAGTTTACCACGCGTTAAAACACCCGGCACCGGCCAAAGACTTCTCTTTATAACCAACTTTAGAAACATAAAATAACACTATAAAAACTCAAACAATGAAAACATTAGTTCCCGTACTCCTCGCTTTTTTACTATTTAACTGTGAAAATAACACGGCCGATTATCAACATATTTATGGTGAATGGGTTTGCTCCTCATGGATTATAGAATCTACAGGCAGCGACCGCTGTAACGATAACGTGTATTTTAAATTCAACGCTGACAAAACATACAGCTCGAAAATTGATAATCACGAAGATTCTGGAGTCTACAAATTAGCGAATGGCTTACTGTATTCTACCCCAAAAGGAAAGCTTAAAATTGGTGTAGAGATTAAAACATTAAATGCCGACACTTTACAATTTATTATGAGTCGTTCTGGAGAAAAGGAAGTGCTGACCTTAGCAAAAATGGAATAAAAAGGGGCGTTATTTAACTATAAGCTTAATAATCACAAAAACTACTTGTTTACAAATCGCTTACTACTAGTGATTTAACACCATTAATCAACTCATAATAGTGTTGATTTTGCGTGAGTGATTGCAGCGGCATCCTTTTTATTTTTTTATAAAAAGATACAGCGTAAAGCATGACCTTTAGGGCACGCCCAAATAAATATGGGCGTTCAATTTAATATTAGCGCATAGTTTTGTAAATTCGTAGCTTCTTTAAACAAATTAAAAAATTACCAATGAGTAAATACGATATTATTGTTCTTGGAAGTGGTCCTGGAGGCTATGTTACAGCCATTAGAGCATCGCAATTAGGTTTTAAAACCGCTGTCATTGAAAAGGAAAGCCTTGGTGGCGTTTGCCTTAACTGGGGATGTATCCCAACGAAAGCTTTATTAAAATCGGCGCAAGTTTTTGAATACTTAAAGCATGCGAACGATTATGGTTTAGTCGTAAAAGACTACGATAAGGATTTTGATGCTGTTGTTAACCGTAGCCGTAATGTTGCGGAAGGGATGAGCAAAGGGGTTCAGTTTTTAATGAAAAAGAATAAAATTGACGTGATTAACGGGTTTGGAAAATTAAAACCTGGTAAAAAAGTTGACGTTGATGGTAAAGAATATAGCGCAGACCATATTATTGTGGCTACTGGAGCACGTTCTCGTGAGTTACCTAACTTACCTCAAGATGGTGAAAAAGTGATTGGATACCGCCAAGCAATGACCTTAAAGAAACAACCAAAGAAAATGATTGTTGTAGGTTCTGGAGCTATTGGTGTGGAATTCGCATACTTTTATAACGCTATGGGAACTGAGGTGACTATTGTTGAATATTTACCAAATATTGTTCCTGTTGAAGATATTGATGTATCTAAGCAATTAGAAAAATCATTTAAGAAAAGCGGAATTAAAATAATGACTAGCGCCGAGGTAACACATGTGGATACTTCTGGTGATGGTGTTAAAGCTACAGTAAAAACTAAAAAAGGCGAAGAGGTTTTAGAGGCTGATATTGTACTTAGTGCCGTTGGAATTAAAACAAATATTGAAGGTATTGGCTTAGAAGACGTTGGTATTGCTGTAGATAGAGATAAAATACTAGTTAATGATTACTACCAAACGAATATCCCAGGATATTATGCTATTGGTGATGTCACTCCTGGTCAAGCTCTAGCTCACGTAGCAAGTGCTGAAGGTATTTTATGTGTTGAAAAAATTGCTGGACAGCATGTTGAAGCTTTAGATTACGGAAATATCCCAGGATGTACGTATGCGTCTCCTGAAATTGCTAGTGTTGGTTTAACCGAAAAACAAGCAAAAGACAAAGGTTTAGATATTAAAGTTGGAAAATTCCCGTTCTCTGCTTCTGGAAAAGCAAGTGCTGCAGGAACTAAAGATGGTTTTGTAAAAGTAATTTTCGATGCTAAATACGGTGAATGGTTAGGTTGCCATATGATTGGTGCTGGTGTTACCGATATGATTGCTGAAGCTGTTTTAGGTAGAAAATTAGAAACTACAGGACACGAAGTATTAAAAGCAGTTCACCCTCACCCTACCATGAGTGAAGCGGTTATGGAAGCTGTAGCTGATGCTTACGACGAAGTGATACACCTATAAGGTATACGTGTTAAAGACACGACACACATAATAAAAATGCGACTGTTTCTAGTCGCATTTTTTATTTTTAATAGGTAAAGTTTTAAGTCTTATAACCCGCTGATTCCATACGGAATCCTATGTCTTACTAGGCATGCAATAGGATGTAATCGTTATTATCTTATTGCTGTTATTAAACTCATAGACATCACAAGCTGAGATATACGCTTGCCGAACGCCCTGTTTTTTAAATTCGGCAGTCACCATAATAACCACAGTACTATCTGACTCTATCACCTTATTGGTCTTAAAATCTGTCTCTACCGATTGGAAGTAAAGCGCTGTTTGATCGCAGTAAGCGATCACTTCTTTTTTACCGGTATACACTTGCTCGCCAACGATAGTCCATACGACATCTGGAGATAAATGATCCTGCACTTTCTTAAATTCTCCATTAGAAAATAATAAGGCTACTTCTTTTTTTGAATGGCTCATTTAACTACGTGTTGTTATACTTTGATTAAAACTACCTTATAACGCCTGTGCTACTTTGGGTGCGTTTTGACGTCTTAGGCGGTATATTCTACCTCGAGCTTAAACAAAGCTCTCTATAGCTAGTTCGTAGCCTTGCAGCCCGAATCCTAAAATGACACCCTTTGCATTAGGAGATATAAAGGATTCATGTCTAAACGCTTCGCGCCCAAAGGTGTTAGATATATGCACTTCTACTACCGGGGTTTCTATGGCTTTTACAGCATCTCCAATCCCCACAGAGGTATGTGTGTAGGCAGCAGCATTTAAAATAATACCATCGTAAGTAAAGCCACAGTCTTGGATTTTGGTAATCAGCTCCCCTTCGACATTAGATTGGTAATGCTCTAAACTGATTTGGGGATATTTATTTTGAACGGTTTCAAAAAACTCGGTAAACGATAAACTCCCATACACATTGGGTTCGCGTTTACCTAATAGGTTTAAATTGGGTCCGTTAATTATAATTAGTTTTTTCATTGCTGTTGTATAGGGTCTATTGGCAAAGCATTTGCTTAGCGTACTATTCAAAAATACAAAAGATATAGCATAAAAAAAGCCGAAGTGATTAAACTTCGGCCTTTTCTATCTTAATATTAAGAGGGTATTAGAACTTATAAACTAATCCTAAGTTAATATCACCAAGGTCTAAACCAACGTTAAAACGGTCTCTAGACTCAGCACCATCAACATCAACTTTATCAGAGTTATAGCTTAATAAACCATAAGACGCTTCTAAAGCGAAGTTTTTAGAAATAAAATAGCTAACACCTGGAGCGAATGCTACATTAAATCCGTCAGCTTTAAGATCATCTCTTCCAGTTTCTTCATACTTAGAGTGTACATAACCAGCTCCTAATTCAGTAAATAAAGAGAATTGGCTAGCAGGCGTAAAATAGTAACGTCCAAAAACACCAGCTTCGATGTTAGAAACTTTAGTTTCCTCAGTTCCACCAAATTCTTTCTCTTCTTCTTTACTTGAAGTATAACCTAATTTTGCTCCTAAAGCAATGTTATCAGAAATAAAGTATGCTGCTCTTGGCGCTACAGTAAATCCGTTTAGTTTTGTGTCTCCTTGAGAGTCACTACTAAACCCTACACTACCAGACATAAAAACATCCCCTTTTGCAAAACCTTTAGTTCCATCTTCGTGTTGAGCACTCGCTGAGTTGAATGCAAATCCTGCTAATAAAGCAGCAAAAAATAACTTTTTCATAATATATTTATTTAAAATTTCAGAGTGCAAAGTTAGGCCATATTCTAAATGTCAAAGCAATTTTTAACACCCAAAAAGCCTAAATTAACATCGCGTTAAGAATCGAAAATGTTAATAACTTAATCTTCAACTTGTTAATAATTTGGAAAAATATAAACTGCATTTAAAATCTGCTAAATTTTCACATTTAACAAGTAATCATGGGCATTATCAGACATTACCACAATATTATTACTCGTAAAAACAGGATGTTTTCACATCCAAAACAAAAAGAAACTGGCGTTTAATTATCTAGGTATAAACAAGTTATTAACAATTAAAACATGCTAATACACCTGCTGTATCGCTCAGTTAAATCGGAACACATTGGTTTACTAACGGCCGATAATTTTTCCTAATTTATTTTATTGAGATAGAATAAAGAGCAATCAATAAAAAAAGCCCAAATACTGTGAAGTATTTAGGCTTTTCGCTAGTATTTGAGCGATTAAAAAATTCTAATTCTCTTATTATCTGCTTTTAGAACATAAAACCAACACCGACTTGTGCTACCGCGTTTTTGGCATCTACATTCTTAAAAAGGGAATCGTCATCAAATAGATTTGTCAACCCATAAGTATATCTTCCAGAGATAAAAAATCCGCTAGCAAACTTATAGCTCACTCCCCCAGCGATACTGGTTTCAAAATCTTTAACCGACGAATTCTCGCTAGAAATAGTAGTATCTCCGCCGTCGGAGTTAGGCTTAGAATCAATTTCTTCATTGACTTTAAATCCGAATTGCGGACCCACCTCTATACTTAGTCCGTCGATTAGATACAATTTAGCTAAAACAGGGACTTGAATATAATCTAACTGGTATTCTATATTTTGATCATTATCAAAAACATTATCCTGATCAATTTCTCTTATATCAAAACCTTGTCCCGAATAAAACACCTCTGGTTGGATAGAAAATCTATCTGTAATCGGGATTTCTGCTATAAAACCAGCATTAAAACTTGTTCTAGAATCTAAATCATTAAAATCGTCCCCGGTGATTGTAGAAAAGTTAACACCACCCTTAACTCCAAACTGCACATCTTGCGATGGGTTTGTATTTTGGGCTGAAACACTTAATAAACTAGACGCTGCAATTACCACAGCTATACATACATTTTTCATATTATTTGTTTTTAGTTGTTCACTTCAAAACAACAAAAAAAGAAACAAGTTATACGCTGTTTAAAATAAGCTTAACAGGAATTTAAAAGAACTTTAAGACTGTTTTAGATAGTGTTAACATAATATAAGCCACAAAAAAACCGAAGCGCTAAGCTTCGGTTTTTTTTATAATCTATTGGATCTTATTATAAAGAAAACTCTACCCCTACACCTATATTTGTTAACGAATTTCCATCATTAGAAATACCTGTATAAGATAAATTAACACCTATTTTTTCAGTAAAATTGTAGCCTATACGTGGACGATAATATACACCTCCTTCACCTTCACTATCTACAGCTATTGCATAACCTAAGTCTGCTCCGATATAAAAATTATCAGAAGCCATAAATCTAGCGGCAGCTGCTAAAGGTACAAATTGAGCATCTTCGGCTTCTGCGACAACCATTAAATCACCGAATGAAGTTTCCACATCGTCACCAAAAACATTCATAAAGCCCGTTGCTCCTCCTACTTTAAAATCATCAGAAACATCTATTAAATAAGCCACATCTAAACCTGCGCTTAATGAATAAAAGTCGCTAAAATCACCAACTGGTAATCCAACGTTGGCACCAATTTTAAATTGACCTTGTGCATTCACACTAAAAACTCCAAAAGCAACTAATGCAGCACATAAAAATAATTTTTTCATAATTTAAAAAGTTTTATTATTGATTAAACTAATGCAAACTACTTAAAATTTTTATTAAAAATCTATATTTCAACCAAGTTATTAACACTTTTATTAACAAACACTTGTCTATCAACTCAATAGCAACACCTTAACTAATAATTTGAATTAATTCTTTATAAATAGCTACATTTGGACTTATGAAATGGGAACATGCCTTAAAAGATTACTGTTTATACTTACGCATAGAACGTGGTTTGTCTGAAAACTCTATTAATAATTATAGATTAGACGTCACAAAGCTTATCCGTTATATCGAAAAAAATAACATCAATGCGTCTCCAATTCAAATTTCTAAAAGTGAGATTCAAACGTTTATTTATACCATTGCCAAAACCCTTAACCCCCGTTCCCAATCGCGAATCATATCAGGATTAAAGGGCTTTTTTAACTACTTAATCTTTGAAGATTACCGAGAGACCAATCCGCTAGACACCATAGACTCCCCTAAAATTGGTCGGAAATTACCAGATACACTAAGTGAAAGGGACATCGACCAACTCATTGCAGCGATAGATCTTAGTCGTCCGCAAGGCGAGCGTAACCGTGCTATTCTTGAAGTTTTATACGGTTGTGGTTTACGGGTTAGCGAACTCACACAACTTAAGATTTCTGATTTATATTTTGAAGAAGGCTTTATAAAGGTTACTGGAAAAGGTGATAAACAACGCTTTGTTCCTATTGTGCCCTCGACCATTAAATATATTAACCTCTACAAAGAACATATAAGAGTACACCAACCCATTCATGAGGATTACAGCGATGTTTTATTTCTAAACCGTCGTGGTAAACAACTCACTCGCGCAATGATTTTTACAATTATAAAAGAATTGGCCGTAAAAATTAATTTGAATAAAAAAATATCGCCACACACTTTCAGGCACTCTTTTGCCACTCACCTTTTGGAGAATGGTGCCGATTTAAGAGCCATACAGCTCATGTTAGGACACGAAAGCATAACGACTACCGAAATTTACACCCATATAGACAGAAAGCATCTAACCAATGTAATGACTAGTTTTCACCCTAGACCTTAGTAATTCTACGTAAAGCACACCCGTTAATCAATAAAACTAAGCTTTTAATCTTAAAAAGTAAATTATTATCAATTATTTTGTTAAATTATAAACAGTATTAAACCTGATTACTAGTAACTAATAGTTTATCAAACACTATGCATCAAAATCTTAAGCATAATTTAAACCATTTTGACTCCAATAAATGGGAAATTGCTTTAAGCATTTCCAAAATTGGAATGTGGGAATACAACGCAAAAACAGATACTATTTTTTTATCGGACTGCTCCAAAGAGCTGATTGGTTATTTAGACGATGACCAATTTGGAAGACATAGCGATGACTGGAATAATCTAGTGCACCCAGAGGACCGTTTTAAGTATCATAAAGATTTTAATGATCATATTATTGGAGAAAATCCCATATACATAAATAAACATCGCGTAAAATGTAAAGACGGCACCTATAAATGGATTTTAGATAAAGGACAAATAGTAGAGCGAGATATAAACGGTGACTACATTCGGTTTATAGGCACACATACCGATATAACAAATGAAGTAGATAGTGAAACAAAGATTAACAATGCACTTATTATTGCTACAGAACAAAACACAAAACTTAAAAATTTCGCCCATATTGTAACCCATAATCTCAAAGAACACGCGGCAAATTTTGAAAGTTTATTGGGCTTTTATAGTGAAACGAATGACGATAAAGAAAAAGATGAACTTATAGGTCATTTAAACCAAGTGGCGAACTCCCTAAATAACACGATTGTAAACCTAAAGCAAATTGTAGCCGTTCAATCTAAAAAGGAAACTGATGTTGAACTTTTAAACATTAATGAGTTTATTGAAGAGAGCTTAAAACTTTTAGATATCATAATAGTAAAAAGCAAAGCTAAAATTTATAATCATGTCTGTAAAAATTTATCCATTAATTATAATTCTGCTTATCTAGAAAGCATTATCCAAAATCTCTTATCCAACGCTATTAAATACAAGCACCCAGATAGAGACCCTGTCATAACTATAGAATCCTTTACTAACGATGGGCAAATCTGTATTAAAATATCAGACAATGGCCGGGGTATTGATTTAGACAAGTTTGGGAAAGATGTTTTTAAACTGTACAAGACCTTCCACACGAATAGTAACTCTGAAGGCGTAGGTTTATATCTTATTAAAAACCAAATAGAAGCCTTTAACGGCAGTATTGATATAGACAGTATTGTAGATGTAGGAACCACCTTTACGATTATACTACCAAACAAAAAAAATCCAACTTAAAACAGTTGGATTTTTTTTAGCAACACTAATTACTAAACTTTTATTTAGCAATATTTACAGCTCTAGTTTCTCTAATCACCGTAACTTTTACTTGACCAGGATAGGTCATATCCGTTTGTATTTTTTGAGAAATACTAAAGGATAATTCCGAAGCTCTTTGGTCGTTTACTTTTTCACTTTCTACAATAACACGAAGCTCTCTACCCGCTTGAATAGCGTATGCTTTTTTAACACCTCCAAAGCCTAAAGCAACCTCTTCTAAGTCTTTTAAACGTTGGATGTATGAATCTAACACTTGGCGTCTAGCTCCTGGTCTAGCTCCTGATATTGCATCACAAACCTGAACGATTGGTGATAATAATGAGGTCATTTCTATTTCATCGTGGTGAGCACCAATAGCGTTACAAACTTCTTCTTTCTCACCATATTTCTCAGCCCACTCCATACCTAATATAGCGTGTGGGGTTTCCATATCTGCTTCGGCATCTGGCACCTTACCAATATCGTGTAATAGTCCCGCACGTTTAGCTAATTTAGGATTTAAACCTAGTTCTGCTGCCATTACACCACATAACTTCGCTACTTCACGAGAGTGTTGTAGTAAGTTCTGACCGTAAGACGAGCGGTATTTCATACGTCCTACCATTTTTATTAATTCTGGGTGCAGACCGTGAATTCCTAAATCGATAACAGTACGCTTTCCAACCTCGATAATTTCTTGTTCGATTTGTTTTTGCGTTTTCTTAACCACCTCTTCAATACGTGCCGGGTGAATACGTCCGTCGGTAACTAATTTATGTAATGATAATCTAGCGATCTCACGACGTACCGAATCGAAACATGATAAAATAATAGCTTCTGGCGTGTCATCGACAATAATCTCTACACCTGTTGCGGCTTCGATAGCACGAATATTTCGTCCTTCACGTCCAATAATACGTCCTTTAACATCATCAGATTCTATGTTAAATACAGACACACAGTTATCCACCGCTTCTTCTGTACCTATACGTTGAATGGTATTTATAATAATTTTCTTAGCATCTTGCTGTGCTGTTAATTTAGCTTCTTCCAATTTATCTTGGATATAAGCCATGGCATCACTTTTCGCTTGATTACGTAGAGAATCTATTAACTGCGCTTTAGCTTCTTCTGCCGATAAACTAGAGATTACCTCTAATTGCTCTATTTTACTTTTATGTATTCTATCTACCTCGTCTTGTTTCTTCTCTAAAAGTTCTAGTTTAGAATCGTAATCTTTAATTTTAGATTCTATTTCCGCGTTAATTTTCTTAACTTTTGATAGCTCATTAGAGATTTGTGACTCTTTATCTCGTGTTCTCTTTTCTATGTCAGAGATCTTTTTATCTCTGGAAAACAAAACTTTTTCATGTTCTGTTTTAAGTTCGATAAACTTTTCTTTTGCTTGAAGAATTTTATCTTTTTTTATGCTTTCTCCTTCGCTTTTCGCATCTCGTAATATATTTGATGCTGTCTTTTTTGCGCCTTTAATTAATTTAGAAGCATTATTACGTTCAAGTATTTTTGCAATTATAAATCCTATTAGGGATCCCACTGCAACACCTGCAACAATTATTAAAATTGTATTGTCCATTAGTTATTTAGTGTTAGTATATAAAAAAAAAAGCCTACACTAATTTAGGTTTTGTATAAACTCCTTAAAAACAAGTTTAGGGCTAACAAGCTGATCAAGTATCTGCTCAAGTTCTATATACATAGTACTAGCAGCTCGCTTTTACAACTTAAACTCACCCTTTTTAAAGAATTAACGTTGAGTTTATCAAAAAAATAATTAATGTAGGCAGTAACCTAGTTTATTTATAAGAACGTTTTAAGAACTTAAATGAGCTTCTAATTTAGCATTTAAACCTTTCAGTTTATCTTCTATATGCTCGCTCACATGTTCGTTATCTAAAGCTTTCTGTTCTACTTGAGAGGCAAATTGCAAGGCACACATGGCCAAAACATCTTGTTTATCTCTTACAGAATAACTTTGCTCAAATTGCGATATCATAGCGTCAATTTTTTTAGCGGCAATTCGTAATCCTTCTTCCTGACTTGGTAAAATGGTCAAAGGATATACTCTATTTGCTATTGAAAGCTTTATTTTTAGCTTTTCAGCCATATATTATGCTATGTCGCATTACTCGGAGAGTTGACCAATACAATGATCTATTTCTCGTATTAATGCATTTATTTTGAGTTTTGTTTCTCTTTTATCATCATCACTGCCCAGTATTGTATTTGCCATTTTGAGTGTCTCATACTTATCTTGCCAATCTAACAATTGATTATGTTGACTTTGTATAGTGGTTTGAGAGCTTTCTAAAGCTTTAGATAATCTTAAATTATCTTGCTGCAAAGTGTCTAACTTGTGCAAGATTTTCTCAATTTTATCTTCTAAAGCATCTACTATATCTTCAATATTACTCATCCACAAATTTCAATACTTATTATTACAAAGTTAATAAACTAGATATATTTTGCAATTCTTTTTTCATAAAATTTAAAAATAATTAGAATAGCCTAAAATCGGCTAGACCGCCTGTATTTTTAATTATATTTGATAATCGGATTACTAATTTCTATTTTAGCCATAACAATCCCTATTTATGAGAAAATTCCTATTATTTTTCCTTTTTAGCTATACTATTTTTAGTCAAAATCCTTATCCCCAAGATTATTTTACTTCGCCTTTAGATATTCCGATAATTTTGTCGGGTACTTTTGCCGAATTACGGTCTAATCATTTCCATGCCGGTTTAGATATTAAAACCCAACAAGTTCAAGGTAAAAAAGTCTATGCTATAGCCGACGGATATGTCAGTCGTATAAAAATAGCTCATTTTGGATACGGAAAAGCCATTTACATTACGCATCCTAACGGCTACACTTCGGTATATGCCCATTTACAGAAACTTAGCCCGGAATTGGAAACCTATATCAAGAAATTACAATACGAGCGCGAATCGTTCGAAATTGAAGTCTTCCCTACCCCTAGCGAATTACCGGTAAGCAAAAAACAACTCATCGCCTACTCAGGAAATACAGGGAGCTCTGGAGGACCGCATTTACATTTTGAAATTAGAGATAACGAAGAACGCCCTATAAACCCATTACTTTTTGGCATCGATGTTTTAGACACCACAAAACCTTTGGTGAGCAACATGTACGCCTATCCTATAAGTGAAGATGCGCATATAAACGGTTCTGTAAAACGACAAAAACTACGGTTAATTCCGCAACCGGATGGCGATTATAAAGTGGAAGACATTACGGCTTATGGTAAAATTGGTTTTGCTATAGAAACTATAGACCGACAAGATTTAGCCGCTAACAAAAATGGTGTGTACAATATCTCCTCATTTTTTAACGGTTTAAAAAATTTCGAAATCGATTTTAGACGCTTTTCATTTTCAGAAACCAACCACATTAACCGATTAATGGATTATGAGTTGTATAAAAATGAAAAAGACAAGCTTCAGAAATTATTTATTGAAAACAACAACCCGCTAAGCCTTTATACGAATACTACAGAGGATGGATATATTTCGATTGCCGATAGTACCGCTTCTGTTTATAAAGTGGAAATTAAAGATTTTAAAGACAATACTACTACAGTCGATTTAGAAATTAATGGTGTTAGCACAAATCCTATCGATTCTTTAGACCTTAAAGTTACACCGCATTACATTTTAGCCAGTCAGGAGAATATTTTAGAAAAAGATAATGTGACGGTACATTTTCCAAGAGAGTCGTTTTACGATAATTTTTTTATAGATTTTCAAGTGGAGAATGACACACTCGTTTTACACGAACCTATTATTCCATTAAAAAAGTACTTTACTGTTACTTTTAATTTAGAGCAGTACCACAGTGAAGATCTTAACCAGTTGTACATTGCGCGATTGGTGGGATGGAATGATTTTCCGAGTTACTCGAGAACGATAAAAAAAGGTAAAACCTTTACCACCCGCACTAAAAACTTAGGCACCTATACTATTGCTAAAGATAACGACGCACCTACCATTACCCCTATCCGCTTTAAGGATGGTGCTTGGCTAAGTAAGTACCGTTATTTAAAATTAAAAATAAACGATAAAACAACCGGTATCTCAAATTACCGTGCGACCATTAACGGACAATGGATTTTAATGGAGTACGATTATAAAACAAAGCTATTAACCTACGATTTTAACGATGGTGTTAGCACAGAAACGAAAAACAATTTAAAAGTAATTGTTACAGATAACGTAGGAAATAGTACTACTTTTGAAGCTACATTTTACAGAAAATAAATCACAACATATTGACAACTAAAGCCAACTTTCTAAAACTCATTGTTTTCTTATTACCCATTTTCACCCTAGCACAAACGGCTACGGTAAACGGTATCATCTTAAACGACAGTGATTTCCCTATTGAAAACGTAAACATAAAAACGGTTTACGACGGAACAAAAACGAACGAAAACGGGTATTATGAGCTTAAAATACCTGCTAATACTGATGTGGTTATCGAATTTACTCATATCTCTCATAAAAAGGTACAAGCCACTATACATTTAAAAAACGGAGAAGTCTTTGAGTTTAATCCGGTATTAAAAGTCAATATTGAACAAATTTCTACCGTGGTTATTAGCGGTAAAAAACGAAAGGATGTAGAGGGTATTATCACGATATCTCCAGCTGTAATTAGAAAAATTCCTGGTGCTAATGCGGGTGTTGAGAACCTTTTAAAAACTTTACCTGGAGTTAGCAGCAACAACGAATTAAGCACGCAATATTCGGTTCGCGGGGGAAACTTCGATGAAAACTTAGTGTATGTCAATGGCATTGAAGTCTACCGTCCGTTTTTAGTCCGTAGCGGTCAGCAAGAAGGTTTGAGTTTCGTAAATAGTGATTTAGTAGAAAACATAGAATTCTCAGCTGGTGGTTTTCAAGCAAAGTATGGCGATAAATTATCATCTGTTTTAGACATTACTTACAAAAAACCTAATCAGTTTGGAGTGACTGCCGATTTAAGTTTACTTGGAGGAAGTGTTGCTCTAGAAACCGTTAGTAAAGATTCAAAATTTACTGGAATTGTCGGATTGCGTTACCGCGACAACAGTTTACTTGTCGATGCTAAAGAAACAGAAACTAATTACGACCCTAAATTTGCCGATTTACAGAGTTATTTAACGTATCAGTTTACCGATAAGTTTGCGCTAAGCTTTTTAGGAAATGCCTCTCTAAACAAATACAATTACGAACCGCAAACCCGACAAACCAATTTTGGAACGCTCGATGACCCTTTGGCCTTATTGGTGTATTATGAAGGTCAAGAGCGCGATTCGTACCAAACGCTTTTTGGAGCGCTTCAAGGAAGCTACCAAGTTAATGACAACCTGAATTTAAATCTTGTCGCTTCAACCTACCACACGACCGAAGAAGAGCATTTTGATATTTTAGCCCAATACCGCTTAGGACAAGTTAACACCAATATTGGCGATGAAGATTTAGGGGAAGTAGAATTCTCTGAAGGTATTGGCGGACAACTCAACCACGGGAGAAATGATTTAGATGCTTTAATTACAACCCTAGAACACAAAGGAACCTACACTAAAAAAGGTAACGAGTTTAAGTGGTCTGTTAAATATACCAACGAAGATATTCGCGACCGACTTATAGAATGGGAAGTTATTGACTCCGCAGGCTTTTCTATCAACCCACCAACTATAGACGCCTTTAACGACCAACCTTACTCCCCTTACGAAGGTCCGTTAACCGCTTTTCAGAATGTAAACGTAAAAAACAACACACAAATTAATCGCTTACAATCTTATGTCCAGTGGAGTAAAAAATCGAATCTTGGAGCGCATGACGTTTGGTACAACGCCGGGGTACGATCTCATAGTTGGACCGTAAAAGGTGAAGGTATCGCCTCACAGTCTCACACTGTATTTAGTCCGAGAGCCCAATTTGCGATAAAACCCGATTGGAATGCCGATATGTTATTTCGAATTAGTGGTGGATTTTATTATCAACCACCATTTTACAAGGAACTTAGAGATGCTAGCGGACAAGTGCAACCGGATGTGAAGGCACAACAATCTATTCATTTGGTGATTGGTAATGATTATAGTTTTAATATCTGGGAACGCCCTTTTAAGCTAACTAGCGAGCTTTATTACAAATCCTTATCGGATGTAAACCCGTATGCAGTAGAAAACGTACGTATTAGGTATCGCGCTAACAATTCCGCGGAAGCGTACGCCTACGGACTAGACTTAAGATTAAATGGTGAGTTTGTCCCAGGAACAGAAAGTTGGTTTAGTTTAGGCTATTTAAAAACTGAAGAAAACATAAACAACCGCGGAGCAATTGCACGCCCTACCGATCAACGTTTAAAGTTTGCGGCCTTATTTCAGGATTATGTACCCAACTTACCTAATTTTAAAATGTACTTAAATGTAGTCTATAATACCGGTTTACCGGGAGGGTCACCAAGCTATGCCGACCCCTATCAATACCAAAACCGACTACCCGATTACAAGCGTGCTGATATCGGATTTCAGTTTGTGATTGTCGATGCAAAAAAACAATTCGATAGTGGCTGGAAAAAACCATTTAAAGACCTGTCTTTAGGATTTGAAATCTTTAATGTCTTCGATAACCAAAACTCCATTACAAATACATGGGTTCGCGATGTGTACAGCAAGCGTCAGTATGCCATTCCGAACTATTTAACGCCACGCGTGTTTAATATTAAAACCGCGATGCGTTTTTAAAATGTATTTATAGTCGTTAAAAACTACAGATAAAAAAAAGCGAACTTTAAAAGTTCGCTTTTTTATTATATGATTGTCTTTTAAAAAGGAGTCCTATAGTGCACCCCATTCTTTTAAAGAATCTTCATTCATTTTAACGTAGTCTAAATTCCCTGCTTCTTTAGATTTCTCTAATGATAATTTAGCCGTTTTAATTGCATTTTTCTTATCACCAACAGCAGCATAAAGTAAAGCTTGTTTTCTTAATTGATAAAACTTAGGATCTTTCATCATAGATAAAGCTTTCTTCATCCACTCGTTAGCTTGTTTAGGATCTTTTCCTTCTTCTAAATAATAAGTTGCAGCAGCATAGTAATCATTTGCTGAAGGTCCGTTTAAAGCTTTCTCTATAGATTTAGTTACCGTTTTATCCGTATACACACTAAATGGTACTGCTACATAAATGTTTTCCCACATGATTCCTAAAACAGCAGAACTACTTGTTAAATCATCAAAGCCCATAGTAAAGGTTTCTATATTCATAGGTAACTTATAAGTCTCTGCTTTTACAGTAGCAACTACTTTAGAATCGTCCCATTGTGCTGGTGCACCCCAGTTTTGAGTATCCGCATAAAAATAAACATCCCACTTAGAACTGTTTGGTTTAGTAAAAATAGCATAAGTTCCTGCTTTCACATCTTTACCTCCTATTAATACATCTTCACTAAACGTGATTTTAGAATTAAAGTTCGCTCCCGTTCTCCACACTCTATCGTAAGGAACAAGATTTCCAAAAATCTCACGATTTTTCATTCCTGGTCTCGAATATTCTAAAGTCACATCGGTTAAACCAACCTTCTGCTCTATTTTAGTAAAGGGACTCGATTCCGGTATTTCAACCTGTGCATTTAATGCAAAAGAAGCCGAAAAAATAGCGGCTAAAAAAAGTAATTTTCTCATAATCGTATTATGTGTTTAAGTTATTAACTCGTAAATTTAAGCATAAAGAAATCTTTGTTTGTTAACAAAATACTAAATATAAAATCGCACGTCAACCTCTGGCTTGTACACGATAGAAATCCGATAGTCTTATAAATTAACATTTATTTTTGTTTAACATTAATAACAAATCGTTAAACATTACGTATCTTTAACTCATAAAATTAAAACAATGGCTAAAAAGAAACACATTACAGATCAAGATCTTATCTCATTTTATATGGATTATGTATTAGAGCATGATGAACAGCCAAAATCTGTTTATACATTTTCTAAATTGAATAATTTTGATGAATCCAAATTTTATGAGCACTTCGGAACGTTCGAAAGCCTGGAGGAAGGGGTTTTTAAAGCCTTATTCACTAATACATTGGCCGTATTAGATTCTAACGAGGATTATAAAAAGTTTGATGCAAGGGATAAATTATTAAGTTTTTACTTTACATTTTTCGAGAATTTAACTGCAAACAGGAGTTATGTGGTTTACGCTTTAAACAAACACAAGAACAGCTTAAAGTCGTTATCTATTTTAAGTGAGTTAAAAACGGGCTTCTGTAATTACATCGATCATTTAAATATTGAAACCCTAGATATAAAAGAGGAGCGACTAGAAAAACTACAACAACGCTCATTACGTGAAACCGCTTGGTTACAACTCTTATTAACCTTAAAATTCTGGTTAGAAGACAGCTCGCCTTCCTTTGAAAAAACAGATATATTCATTGAAAAAGCAGTCAACACAAGTTTCGATCTTTTAGATATTAAACCTTTAAAGAGTCTTATTGACTTTGGTAAGTTTATTTATAAGGAAAAATTCAACACCCATTAATTTAACACCTGTCACTATTGAAAACTATAGATAAAATACCCACTTCAAAAATTCAAAGAGCGTCAAAACTCGTCTCCACTGGTGCTAAAGTGGGTGTGAATTACTTAAAATATTACGGGGATAAATTTACCAAAACGGAAGCTGAGGCTAAGAACCGATTGGATAAAAATAATGCCGATGATATTTACGACAGCTTAAAACAACTTAAAGGCAGTGCTTTAAAAGTGGCACAAATGTTAAGCATGGAGAAAAGTCTGCTCCCTCAAGCCTATGTCGAAAAGTTCTCACTGTCACAGTTTTCTGTCCCACCCCTATCAGCACCGCTAGTAGCAAAAACCTTTAAACAGTATTTTGGAAAAACACCGAATGAACTCTTTGATACCTTTAACTTAGAATCGGTAAATGCAGCAAGTATCGGACAAGTGCATTTGGCAGAAAAAGACGGTAAACAATTAGCAGTTAAAATCCAATATCCCGGAGTTGCCGATAGTATATCGACCGATTTAGCACTAGTAAAGCCTATAGCCATTAAAATGTTTAATATAAAAGGTAAAGATTCCGATAAGTATTTTAAAGAAGTAGAGAACAAACTCATAGAAGAAACCAATTACATCTTAGAATTAGAGCAAAGTACTGCCGTTGTAGAGGCCTGCAAGCACATTCCTAATCTAAAGTTCCCTACCTATTATAAGGAGTGGTCTTCAGAACGCATTATTACCATGGACTGGATGGATGGCATACATTTATCGGAATTTACTAATACAAATACAGACCAGGAGAAAGCCAATGTATTAGGGCAAGCCTTATGGGACTTTTACATGTATCAAATGCACGTCTTAAAAAAAGTGCATGCCGATCCGCATCCAGGGAATTTTATGGTCTCTCAAGATCATGACTTAATAGCTATAGATTTTGGATGTATGAAAGCGGTTCCAGAAGAATTTTATACCCCCTACTTCGAATTAGCGAAAAAGGAAACGATAGAAGACCCCAAATTATTTACCGAAAAAATGTACGCTTTAGAAATTTTACGCGCTGAAGACAGTCCGGAAGAGTTAGCATTTTTTAACGATATGTTTCAAGGGATGTTGCGTTTATTCACAAAACCGTTTCACGGCGAGACCTTTGATTTTTCAGACCCTAGTTTTTTTAATGCCATTGCTGAATTTGGCGAACGCTATAGTAAAAGCACCGAATTGAGAAAAATGAATGGTAACCGAGGCTCAAAACATTTTATCTATATCAACAGAACCTTTTTTGGTCTTTATAATTTAATGTTTGATCTCAAAGCGCAACATATTAAAATTAACAACTATAAAACGCTTCAGCTTTAAGGAGCTCACAACAAACATTCCAATGATTTAATAGCAAAGTTTAAGCAAAAGAAAGTCCTTGTTTATAGTCAAGGGCTTTACATTGTGCATAGTATAAACTTAAAACTGCAAGGACTCTTTTTAATTACGTTGCCCTCCAAAATGAGGCGAACTTTCTAACTCTACCGAGGTTATAAAGTGGTTAGTATCTCCCAGCCAAAAGAAAGAACCATAACGCTCGAGATAGCGAACCTTAACATATTTACCTTGAAATTCCTGCAAATCGTTAATAACCTGTTCATTATCTTGCTCTACCGAAAACGAAAATATTTGCGCGCCAGAAATCCCTTGACTAATCTCCCCTTCCCAGGTTTTTATTATCATACCGCGTTTACTAAACTTTATCAATTCACCAGAGCGAATCCCTTCACTAAAGGGTACATAATAGATAAAGGTAAAATACCCAGCTATTCCTAGGATGGCTACAAAAAATAGGGTCGCTAAAACTTTTTTCATTAGGAGTTTATTTTAAATGTTAAATATAGGTAGTTTGTAGCAGTTTCTGAAAATTAAGACATAAATTATATTTCGATAGGACTCAGAGTCTTTGATCATCAAGACTTTTAGCACCTCTCGTTTAAACCCAAATACAATGAGAATATTAGTAACAGGAGCTTCAGGATATATTGGAAAACGCATTATTCCAATATTATTAGAGCAAGGTCATACCGTAATTTGTGCTGTTCGGGGAAAATTACGAACCGAGAAACAGTATTCTGAAGAATCTCAAGTTCATATTGTAGAAGCCGATTTTCTAGATCCAGAATCCTTAAAAAACATCCCTAAGGACATCGACGCCGCCTACTACCTGATTCATTCCATGTCGAATTCTGTCGACGCGTTTCAGCAAATGGAAGCCGATTGCGCCATCAATTTTAAAAACTATATAGAAACTACCAAGGTCAAACAAGTAATTTACCTCAGCGGTATAACTAACGACTCGAAATTATCAAAGCATCTTATATCGCGACAAAACGTAGAACACACCCTAGAGTCGGATGTCTATGCCTTAACTGTTTTTAAAGCGGGTATTATAGTAGGCTCCGGGAGTTCATCGTTCGAGATTATTAGAGATTTGGTCGAAAAACTTCCGGTAATGATAGCACCAAAATGGCTAAATACCAAAACACAACCCATAGCCATTCGCGACATTCTCAGTTTCTTAACTAAAGGTTTAGGACGAGAAGAGTTATACAATACCTCTCATGATATTTTTGGACCTGAAGTTTTAACCTACAAGCAAATGCTACTTCGTTTTGCTGAAGTGCGAGGTCTTAAGCGGTATATACTTACAGTGCCAATCATGACCCCAAAACTATCAAGTTATTGGCTTTATTTTGTGACTTCCACCTCATACAAACTCGCTAGAACACTGGTAAATAGTATGGGAGTTGAGATTATAGGTAAGTCAAGCAACATAAACCAACTCTTAGACGTGCAACCTATGTCGTACACTAAAGCTGTTAAATTAGCCTTTGTTAAGATAGAACAAAACAGTATTGCCTCCAGTTGGAAAGACTCTTTTGTTAGTAGCCGCTCTAAAAAAAGAGTTTCCGCTAAATATATCAATGTCCCAGAATATGGGTGTTTTAAAGACATAAAACAACGTAAAGTTAAAAGTGAGGCGCGTACTCTAGAAAAAATATGGGCTATCGGTGGTGAAAACGGATGGTACTACGGTACTACCTTATGGAAAATTAGAGGCGCTATAGATAAATTAGTTGGCGGAATTGGATTGCGTCGCGGAAGAACAAATAAAACCTCCATTCAAACAGGAGATGCTTTAGACTTTTGGCGTGTGCTTTTAGCCGATAAAGATTCCGGGCGGTTGTTACTCTTTGCCGAAATGAAACTTCCCGGTGAAGCTTGGCTAGAGTTTAAAGTCGACAAAGGCATCGTATATCAGCGCGCTGTTTTTAGACCTCGCGGACTTGCAGGACGACTCTATTGGTACAGTGTACTCCCCTTTCATGGTTTAATTTTTAATGGGATGATTAATAAATTAGCCAATGCCTAAACTCCTTTTTCAGGTAAAACCCCTATTGAAAGCAAACTAAACATAGAGAATATCCATCTGAAATTACTTGGTTTTAAAGAGTACTATTAGTTCTATTAAAGTTTTGTTTAACTTTTGTATTATTTCGTTAAACATTTTGTATCTTTGATAGAAATACTACTATTAGATGCTCTATAATACAACATATACTAATAAAGAAGATCAGAACGCTATAGACCTTAGTGTTGGTCGTGCTTATGGTTTTCTAGAACGTATAAAACTAGGAGGCATCGGCTCAAAACGCATGATCATTGAAGAAGTTAGTCCGAACTTAAGTCATATCACCAACACCATATCGGATACTAATTATGCCAACATCGAATTGAGACCTCGTGGTATACTGATTCTAATTAATAAAGGACTATCAAACTATACTTGGGTTATCCCATTTTATCATTTGGTGATCTATAAAATCAACGGATCTAGTATTCATGCTCAAGGAAAGTATATTCATTTTAAAAACACTAGGACATTTAAAGAAAATAAAAGGTTCTTTGACAAGCTGTTGGCTATAAAAGTGAAATTTGACCAACAGTATATATTTTAAGAATCCAGAATATGATTAACTATTTTATTCTCACACCTGTTCACATTGTAATACTTGCATTAATCGCAACACTGTTTATTACGATAAAAAAACAGTACTATAAAATATTTTCTGATATAAATAGTGAAAATATCATAAAATTTGCTTTATTTGAGGTTAAGTATTGGGGTAACATCATTTTTGTTAGAAAAACTTTAATGTTCTTTCCTAAATATGCACGTCTTTTTCGTACATTTTTAGGTGACCTTAGAGTGTCGTTTATATCTTATGGCAAGGTTATTGACATACTTAAAAAAAATCAATTTGAAAGGTGTAACTCACAGGTCATACACGATCAAGGCGATTTACTAAAACGAATAAAAAACAGAATACAAACAATTCTAAGCATAGAAGGTGTTACTGTAACAAATAATGCCAAACATTTATGCTATTCTTCTCGGAGGATTCGAGACGATATGACGGCAACAGTAATTTCTTGATTTTAGAAGCCCCTTAACAGCCTTCTAAATGTATAGAATTGCAACACGACTTAAAAAACGAATAATGGATATTTTAGAAAAAGCACTAGAATTTGAACAACAAGGCACTTCATTTAAAAGTACCAATGAGCGAATAGTTGCTTCACGTGAAGCAAAAGAACTAATTCTTGGCTTAAACGAAATTTATAAGGAAACAAAAAATCCTGAGCTTATGGACGTTATGAAACGTCTTACAGTTATCAAACAAAAAATTGAAAAACGATTAAAAGGTAGACCAAAAAGTAGCTAGAGGCGTTAACACCTACTACGCTACCTTTTTCAAAATAATATCTTATGAAAAAAATAGTTGTAGTAGGCGGAAGCAAAGGAATTGGACATGCGATTGTTCAGCTTTTAGTAAACGATCTCCAGGTTTACAATTTTAGTCGCACACCTCCTCCCGAAACACATCAAAATTTAACACACTATTCTGGTGACATCCTAACCGATGACCTTCCCGATATTGAGGCTTTAGACAGCATTATTTATTGCCCGGGAAGCATTAATCTGAAACCCATCTCCCGATTATCAATCACTGATTTTCGAAATGATTTTGAAATCAACGTCATTGGGGCTGTTAAAACCATTCAACACTACCTCCCTAAATTAAAACAAGGACACAAGCCTTCCATTCTTTTATTCAGCACGGTCGCTTCAACACTCGGAATGCCCTTCCACGCTAGTATTGCCACGGCTAAATCTGGTGTTGAAGGCTTAGTAAAATCTCTCGGCGCCGAATTAGCACCTACCATTCGTGTAAATGCTATTGCCCCCACTGTTACCGATACGGAATTAGCATCTAAACTTTTACGCAACGATAAAATGGTAGCGAATATAACTGATCGCCATCCTTTAAAAAAATTCTTAACCCCAGAAGAGGTCGCCGATATGGCCGCTTTTTTAATCTCTGATAAAGCTGCATCTCTTTCTGGACAAATCTTTAAAATGGACTGCGGTCTTGTTAGTTTTAAACTATAATATCTTATGACTTCTTTTTTCAACTCTCTTTTCAAAAAATCAAAACCTAATAGCGCCGAGAACATCGAATCGTTATACGAGATACCTATACAGAGTTTAACCGGTAAACCCGTTGAACTATCTCTTTTTAAAGGAAAACACATACTATTTGTCAACGTCGCTTCACAATGTGGATTCACACCTCAATATAAGGATCTCGAAACCCTTAGCACGCGTTACAAAGAGAAGCTGGTAGTTATTGGTGTGCCCTGTAATCAGTTTGGAAATCAAGAACCGGGAGAGGCTTCCGACATTCGGAACTTTTGTGAAGTCAATTATGGTGTATCGTTTTTAATCACAGAGAAAATAGATGTGAAAGGCGAAAACCAGCACCCCTTATACCAATGGCTAACACAAAAAAGTAAAAATGGCAGTAAAAACTCCACCGTAAAATGGAACTTCCAAAAATACTTAGTCAGCCCAAAAGGTAATCTTATAGATTACTACTACTCTATAACCAGTCCGTTAAACAAAAAAATAACCAAACATTTATGAGCCGTTTAAAACTGTTTTTCATTTTCTTAATTATTAATTTTTCTGCTTTAGGAATTGGCAGTTGGCTTATGGATAACGGTCCGAGGTCAGCTTGGTATCAAAGTCTTAATAAAGCACCTTGGACCCCACCAGGATGGGTATTTGGAGCGGCATGGACCAGTATTATGATAGCCTTTTCCATCTATTTAAGTTACGTATTTTATAAGAATACTTCTAAGAAACTACAAGTCGTATTCGCTCTTCAAATAGTTCTTAATGTTATTTGGAATTACCTCTTTTTTAATCAACACCTTGTATTATTAGGATTAATCACTATTATCGGGTTAACCGCAGTTGTTTTTTACTTCTTTTTTAAATACAAAACCACTCCTAAAGCTATAAGCTACCTCCTATTACCGTATATGATATGGTTACTAATAGCTACATCTTTAAACGCTTATGTTTTGATTAATAACTAACCACTGTTCGCACTTAGAATGAAAATATACACCTTACATAAAAAACAGAATTTACCAATATCGAAGGCTCAGGCTTGGGATTTTTTATCGCGTCCGGAAAATCTAAAAACAATCACTCCAGATTATATGGGGTTTAATATTTTATCTGGTGGGGACCGCCCCATGTTTGCAGGTCAAATTATTCAGTATATAGTTACACCTATAATAGGAATAAAAACCAAGTGGGTTACCGAAATTACCCACGTCAAAGAAGGGGTGTATTTTGTAGACGAACAACGTTTTGGTCCTTATGCCTTATGGCATCACAAGCATTTTATAAAAGAAATTGACGGCGGTGTGGAATTGGAAGATATCATCGATTATAAAGTCCCCTTTGGTTTTCTTGGTCAGCTCGTTCAACCTTTTTTGGTCAAGCCTAAATTAGAAGAGATTTTCGAATATAGAACAAAAAAGTTAGAAGCCCTTTTTGGGAAATATACTAAGAACACCCCTTTAAAAACAGATTAAATGAAGCAAGCAATAAACATATTTTGGTTTCGTCGCGATTTGCGATTAGATGATAATGTAGGATTTTACGAAGCTTTGAAAGGCGGAAACCCCGTTCTTCCCCTGTTTATTTTTGATACTGAAATAATTGATACTTTACCTAAAGACGATGCTAGAGTCACTTTTATTTATGACACGCTTCAAGACATGCGGCAGACCCTACAAAAAGAGCACAATAGTAGCTTAGCGGTATATAAAGGGACGCCTGCAGCTGTTTTTAAAGAATTACTAACCAGCTATACCATTGAAAACGTTTATACCAATCGTGATTATGAGCCTTACGCTAAAGAACGTGATGCTAATATAGAACAGCTTTTAAATACGCATAACATTAAATTCAACACCTTTAAAGATCATGTTTTTTACGAAAAAAATGAGATTACTAAAAGTGATGGTAAGCCATATTTAGTTTACACGCCTTATATGAAACGTTGGCGGGAGGCCTTTAAAAACGATGATTTAAAGATTTATTATACCCAGTCGCACTTAGACCAACTGATTAAAAACACAGGTTTACCAAACCTTAGCTTGTCTGATATTGGTTTTATAAAATCATCGCAAACCATAGCGTCTTATACGGTGACCCCGACGGTAATTGCCGACTATGAGAGTAAGCGCAACTTCCCTGCTCTGGACGCCACCTCGAAAGTTGGTCCGCATTTACGTTTTGGAACTGTCAGTATCCGAAAATTACTAAAAAAAGCGATTGCAGAATCGAACGACACCTTTTTAAAGGAGTTGATTTGGCGGGAGTTTTTTATACAAGTCCTTTATCACTTCCCCAACACCCCCACCCAAGCGTTCAAGCCCAAGTACGATAGGATTGAATGGCGTAATAACGACGTCGAGTTTAAAAAGTGGTGTGAAGGCAAAACGGGTTATCCGCTTGTCGATGCCGGTATGCGCGAACTGAACACCACGGGGTTTATGCATAACCGCGTTCGCATGTTAGTAGGTAGTTTTCTATGTAAACATTTACTTATCGATTGGCGCTGGGGGGAGGCTTATTTTGCCGAGAAACTACACGATTATGAAATGGCTAGCAATGTAGGGAATTGGCAGTGGGTTGCAGGAACTGGTGTAGATGCCGCGCCCTATTTTAGAATCTTTAACCCCACCACCCAAATTAAAAAATTTGATAAAGACCATAACTATATCAAAACGTGGGTTCCCGATTATCAGGAGTTAACCTACCCAGAACCTATAGTAGACCATAAAGAAGCCCGGGAACGCTGCTTGCGAACATATAAAGCGGCCTTAGCTTAAAAATAACACTACAGTACTAGCAATGAGTATTTTAAAAAACCGTAACTTAATCTAGAATTATTACTATTAAGATTATGGAAACAAAAGCAGTTGCAAAAAAATGGAAAGCCCTATGCGAGCAAGGTAAGGGATTGGAATGTATTAACGAATTATACGCAGATAGTATTACGAGTAAAGAAATGCCTGGCATGCCGAATGAGGTCGTATCAGGAAAGCAAAATGTATGGAATAAAAATAAAAAGTGGTTAGATAATGTTGAAGAGTTTCACTCGAGCTCTATTAGTGAGCCTATTGTTGCAGGGAATCACTTTACAGCGACAATGAATTTTGATATCACTTTTAAAGATAGTGGACGTCATAAAATGGAGGAAGTAGCTGTCTTTGAAGTAAAAGATGGGAAAATTAAAAACGAACAGTTTTTCTACAGTATGGAATAAATACCCCTCTATTAAACTATAAAAAGCAGTAGATTCCTAAAGAATGTACTGCTTTATGGCTTCTATTTTACGGGTTCTCTAAAAACTACTTCTTATTTATTATAAAAACGTTCAATAATTTTATCGTGACTTTTAATGGTTTTTGTACACCAGTCCAATCGTTTTTCAAGCTTTTCATCTTCCGTTAATCCCCAATCAATATCTGTTTTTTTCAATTTTGTGGTCACATGTTGTAATATAATGGCCGCAGACACCGATATATTCAAGCTTTCGGTAAATCCAGACATCGGAATTTTTAAAAACACATCGGCTTGATCTAAAACCTCTTGCGATAAGCCTTCCGTTTCTCTTCCGAAGAAAAAACAAGATTTTTTTGTCACATCAAAATCGTGTAGCTCACAATCATCGGTATGTGGTGTGGTTGCTACAATCTGATAGCCTTTACGCTTTACATCGGCAATACATTCTTTTACAGAATGGTAGCGATTTAAATCGACCCATTTTTGCGCACCCATGGCTATTTCACGGTCGATACGTTTGGAATTTACTTCCTCAACAATATTAACCTCTTGAATACCAAACACATCACAACTTCTAATAACAGCACTGGTATTATGCAGCTGATAAACATCTTCGGTAGCTACAGTAAAGTGTTTTGTTCGCTGATTAATAACGTAATTAAAACGCTCTAATCGCTTTGGTGTTAAATAACTTTCTAAATGTTCTAATAATGCTTTATCAATCATAAATAAAAAATAAAAACCTGATGATAGTTAGGCATCAGGTTGTCTTTTCGTTCAACTTATACGCTTAATTATTAACGTCTATATCTCCTTGTGCTAGCAGCACACCCGGCTGGCTATCACTTAAATGCACATTAATATAACCATCCACTGTGAGCAGGTCATTATATAAAAATGCTGTGCCATCATCTAATACCGACACATTAGATTTACCAATTCCCGAAGTACCATCTACGGCGTTAAAAGTAAAAATAACAGGTCCGCTAGTTGCCGCATTATTACTATGAATGTGGGACGGATGACTGCCTCCAGATGGTGTTCCGTTTAATGAAATCACTGCCAGTGCTTCACCGTTTACACGTTTGGTAAAAGTAATATTTCCCGAAACATCTATAACATCCTTTTCCAATAAATCATAAGTAATCTGTGTATCTGTTAAATCATTTTGACCAATATCTCCTTGAACTAAAAGACCATCAGACTCATAGCTGCTATACTGAACATTAACATGTCCGTCAAAATCTAATAGCTCCTCATAGGTAAAAGCATCGGTTGTAGTGCTACTCCTTCCTGTCTCACTACTTACAGGCTCTAATTC
This sequence comes from Bizionia paragorgiae, assembly GCF_900107625.1. Taxonomy (GTDB): domain Bacteria; phylum Bacteroidota; class Bacteroidia; order Flavobacteriales; family Flavobacteriaceae; genus Bizionia; species Bizionia paragorgiae. The sequence goes on along the minus strand of NZ_FNQK01000005.1, from coordinate 141,906 downwards.
CAAAGCAACATCCCCGGCTTCGGCTGCTGTATTTAACCGCAATTGTGCAGGATGCTCAGCGACATTTATAGTCCCAGTAAGCGCGATAACAAGCGTGGTTGTATTATTAGAGTTTTTAATAATAGTAAATAGACCGTTAACATCCAATTCTGATGCCGAATTGAGATCGTAAGTTGTACTTGCCAATTGCGTTACTACTTCTTCAGGAGGTGTGGTATCATCGTCATTTTCACAAGCGACAAAAAACAATACGGGAACGATAACGAGTAAGTGTAATAGCGATTTTCTCATAGTCTTAATGGTTTGTTTATCGGACTAATTTAATCATTGTTTACCTATTGTTCAATTCATTTTAAATAGAATAAAAATTAATCTATCTTTAATCCCCATTGAAAACAAGACTATGAAACACATTGTTGTACTTACAGGTGCTGGAATAAGTGCCGAAAGCGGATTACAAACTTTTAGAGATGCTGATGGCTTGTGGGAAGGTCATGATGTTATGAGTGTGGCATCGCCAGAAGGTTTTCAAGCTAACCCTTCCTTAGTTTTTGAATTCTATAACCAACGCCGCCGACAATTATTGGAGGTGCACCCCAACGCGGCACATCTAGAATTAGCGGCTTTAGAATCCGATTATAAGGTGACTATTATTACACAAAATGTCGATGATTTACACGAGCGCGCAGGAAGCACAAACGTGATTCATTTGCACGGCGAACTACTAAAAGCCCGATCGACAGTAAACGAACATGCTGTATTACCATGGACCACCGACTTAAATAGTGGTGATTGTAATCCTCAGGGTGAGCAACTGCGTCCGCATATCGTATGGTTTGGCGAAGCGGTGCCTATGTTAGACGAAGCTATGGCCGTATGCAACACAGCAACCGATTTAATTATTGTAGGCACCTCGATGCAGGTTTATCCTGCTGCAGGATTAATGCATTATGTCCCTGAAGGCACACCGACCTATTTTGTAGATCCTAATCCCAATGTATCGGCATCCCAACAACTAACGGTAATCGCTAAACCCGCTACTTTAGGCGTAAAGGAAGCTATTGAAATGAGTAAAAATAACGCGGGTTAATACCACCGCTTTACTTCAAATAACACAACAAAAAAGAGACGCCGTTTGTACGAGGTCTCTTTTTTATATATAGAAAATTCAATTTGAATTCAAAAAAAGTGAGGCTACACTTATAATTTTAAATCCATTTCTTTAATACTCTTTATTCTGTTACGCTCAAGGAAAGCATCAATGGTTTCAAAATGCTCGATAACACGTTGGTCTTTAAATTCAAAAACCTTTTGAGAAAGACCTTGAAGGAAATCACGATCGTGAGATACTAATATTAATGTTCCATCAAAGGCTTTTAATGCGTCCTTTAAAACGTCTTTCGATTTTAAATCTAAGTGATTGGTAGGCTCATCCAATATTAATAAGTTCACTGGCTCTAATAACAATTTCACCATAGCCAAACGTGTTTTTTCACCTCCCGATAGTACGCTAACCTTTTTATCGATCTCATCACCTTTAAACATAAAGCGACCCAAAATATTTTTCACTTGAGTACGCATATCCCCTTTCGCTACCATATCTACAGTTTGAAATATAGTTAAATCAGGATCTAAAAGCGAGGCTTGATTTTGTGCAAAATATCCTATTTGTACATTATGACCTATCGTGCAGCTCCCCTCGTAATCAATTTCACCAAGAATGGATTTAATCATTGTGGACTTCCCTTCTCCATTTCGTCCTACGAAGCTTACTTTCTCACCTCGGGAAATAGAAAAACTAGCGGCATTAAAAATAGTTTTATCTCCGTATTTTTTAGACAACTCCTCCACTATCACAGGGTAATCTCCCGAGCGTTGCGCTGGCGGAAAGGTTAATTTTAGTGCTGAGTTATCAATTTCATCAATTTCAATAATTTCTAACTTCTCCAACATACGTTCTCTAGAAGACACCTGGTTGGTTTTTGAGTAGGTCCCTTTAAAACGCTCAATAAACGCCATATTATCCGCAATAAATTTTTGCTGCTCTTGGTAGGCTTTAATTTGATGTGCACGACGCTCCTCACGCAACTGCAGGTAGTGTGTATAATTTGCCTTATAGTCAAAAATACGCCCCATGGTCACCTCGATTGTTCGGTTGGTAATCGAATCGATAAACGCACGGTCGTGAGAAATTACCATTACAGCATTGGCTTTATTCACTAAAAAATCTTCTAACCACAACACCGATTCGATATCAATGTGGTTGGTAGGCTCATCTAATAATATTAAATCTGGTTTCTGCAATAAGATCTTAGCAAGCTCAATTCGCATACGCCATCCCCCACTAAAAGTGCTCGTTTGACGGGTAAAATCCTCTTGCTTAAACCCTAATCCTTTTAGGGCTTTTTCTACTTCAGAATCATAATTTACATCTTCTAAAGCGTAGTATTTCTCCCCTAAGTCGGCTACTTTTTCGATAATGGACATGTACTCATCACTCTCATAATCCGTACGTGTTTCAAGGGCTTTATTTAAAGCATCCATTTCATCACGCATTTCAAAAATATGACTAAATGCTTTCGCCGCTTCCTCAAAAACAGTACAGTTATCTTCGGTAAGTAAGTGCTGTGGTAAATAAGCGATTACAGTATCTTTCGGACAACTTACTTTTCCTCGGTTTGCCGATTGCCTACCAGCGATAATTTTCATCATCGTCGATTTCCCTGCTCCATTTTTCCCCATTAAAGCAATTTTGTCATTTTCATTAATCACAAAATTTACATCTTTAAACAAGGTTGTGCCGCTAAACTCTACGGCTATATTATCTACTGTAATCATATTCTAATTTTAAGATTGCGAAATTAATAAATTGAATGTATTAATTAGTTGATCTCTGTATAGTTTTTAATATTAATCCGCCAATTCTATGTCCTATAGCGTCTTTTTTTCTTAATTTCGCGCCTTCAAAATATAACACGTTAATTATAAATCGATTACCATAGCTTTTCATGACTGACCTTTTATCCTTTGCCCTACTATCTTTCACGTCTTTTTTCACCTTAATCAATCCTCTTGGAACGATGACTATTTTTATGACGATGACTAAAGATTTGGACAGCGCTCATCGTACTCAAACGGCAAAAAAGGCCTCACTTGTGGCGTTTATTACTATCGTTATTTTCGCATTCTCTGGGCAGTTACTTTTTAATTTCTTCGGTATTTCGGTTAACAGTTTTAGAATCGTAGGTGGTGTTATTTTCTTTTTAATGGGAATGGATATGCTTCAAGCGCGCTTAGGAACAGTAAAAGTCAACCCTAAAGAAGTAAAAAATTATGTGAGTGATATTTCGGTAACACCTTTAGCGATACCTATGATTTGCGGACCGGGAGCTTTAACAAACGCGATTGTTATGATGGAAGATGCACATACCATCGAACTAAAAGGGGTATTGATTGCATCAATAATAGTCGTGATGCTGTTAACTTTTGTTATTCTTTATAGCTCTTCACGAATTATAAAACTACTAGGAGAAACAGGTAATAATGTGATGATGCGATTAATGGGGTTAATCGTTATGGTTATTGCTGTCGAATTCTTTTTTGCTGGTTTAAAACCTATCGTTAGCAGTATGATGAACTAACCTGCTATTTCTAAATAACATAGAAATACACCATAAAATAGTGAAAAATCGCGCCTGCACTGACAAAAAAGTGCCATATAACATGATTATAAGGAATTTTATTCACGCTATAAAACACAATTCCTAAGGTATAAGCAGCACCACCGGCAGCCAATAGTAGCAAACCGTTAGGATCCATAAGCTCTGAAAGCTGTTTGAAATCGAAAACCACTAACCAGCCCATAACTAAATAAAGCAGGGTTGAAAACACCTCAAATCGTCCGGTGAAAAACAGTTTCAAAATCACACCGAATAAAGCAATTCCCCAAACGGCATAAAACAGCGGCCAGCCTAAACTTTCCGATAAGGAGATTAACACCACCGGCGTATAGGTCCCAGCAATTAAAAAGTATATACTGATATGATCGAGAATTCTGTAATAATGTTTCCGAGACGCTTTTTCTTCATAGTGATATAAGGTCGAAGCGGTAAATAAAATTATAATCGAGAAACCATAAACCAACACGCTAAACAAGCTCCAGTCGGTTTTATTGCTATTTTTTATGATAAGAAATACCAATCCGATAATGCCCAAAATGGCGGTTATGCCGTGCGATAAGGCATTTAGCTTTTCTTCAAAAGGTGACTGTTGGTGCATTATGAAAGTACTATTTTAACCATTTATTAGACAATTCATAAAAATCAAATTGTATTGCAGGCTCTTGACGTTTCAACACCCCACTCTGAAAGCTACGTTCTAGAATATCTTCTATATAATAATCTTCTTTCACGTTAACAGGATCGAATTCTTCCTTCAGGGAAATATTAAATAAAGTCGCTGTAGTATTAAACCAAAAAGCACGCCAGCCACTTCTAAGGTCTTTGATAAGATCGAATGTGGTCATTCCTGTTTGGCGGTGGACTAATTTTACTAAGATCTGCCCCTCGGTACGGGTGAGTTTTTTTAATTCATCGGAGAATTCATTTTCTATATACTTCTGAATCCTTCTGGCATAAACCCGTTTATCTCGTTTGGACGCTAAGGAATTTATACGCTCGTTTAGGGATTCCAAGCGCTCGGCAGCCAAGATCGCATAAGGATAGACTTTTATGGTTTTTCGGCGTAATATCACATAGCGTCTACGCTCTAAAGTATTATCAAATTTTAATCGGTGAAGAAGCATCACTTCATTTAAATCGATAGCATTTACGGGTATAGAATCGCCATCGATTAAAGTGTACTCCATCACAATAGAATCATTTTCTACCGGTACAATCTGTGCGTAGAAACACCATGGTGACCACAGTAAAAAAAACAGAATAAGAATTGAATTGATCTTCATATAAAACGAAACGCTAAAATCGTTCCAAAATTTTAAAATTTATGTTACAAAAATACTAATTAATAGTCTGTATAATTGTTTATTGCTATTTTAGTGAAAAATTAAAACACAATGGCAAAAAAGACAATTTTAAACGAGAAGTCTATGGACTTTTTAGAAAAATATTTAAATAATGCATCCCCTACAGGATACGAATGGGACGGTCAGAACATATGGATGGACTACCTAAAACCGTATGTCGATGAGTTTATAACCGATACTTATGGAACTGCAGTAGGTGTTATTAATCCTGATGCCAAATATAAAGTCGTTATCGAAGGTCATGCTGATGAAATTTCATGGTATGTCAACTATATTAGTGATGACGGATTAATTTACGTGGTTAGAAATGGTGGTAGTGATCATCAAATTGCACCGAGTAAAGTGGTAAATATCCACACTAAAAACGGAATTGTAAAAGGTGTATTTGGATGGCCAGCAATTCACACGAGAAACAAATCTAAAGAAGAAGCGCCGAAGCCGGACAATATTTTTATCGACTGTGGTTGTAAAACCAAAGATGAAGTTGAAGAACTTGGCGTACATGTAGGTTGTGTAATTACTTACCCAGATGAATTCCATATCTTAAACAAAAACAACTTTGTTTGTCGTGCATTAGACAATAGAATGGGTGGTTTTATGATTGCTGAAGTAGCGCGTTTATTAAAAGAAAACAAAAAGAAATTACCTTTCGGATTATATATTACGAACTCTGTACAAGAGGAAATAGGTTTACGTGGTGCTCAAATGATCACCGAGCGTATCAAACCTAATGTGGCTATTGTAACCGATGTAACTCACGATACAACAACGCCTATGATAAACCAAAAAGCGCAAGGACATTGCGAAATTGGTAAAGGGCCAGTTATCGCTTATGCACCAGCGGTACAACAAAAATTACGTGATTTAATTACCGATACTGCCGAAGCTAATAAAATACCATTCCAACGTGCAGCACTTTCTCGTGCTACAGGAACAGATACCGATGCGTTTGCTTATAGCAATGGCGGTGTAGCCTCAGCACTAATCTCTTTACCATTACGTTACATGCATACCACTGTAGAAACGGTACATAGAGATGATGTAGAAAACGTGATAAAATTAATTTACGAAACACTACTTAAAATTGAAGACGGTGAAACGTTTTCTTATTTTAAATAATCATTACCTTAGAGGTAATATTTTATAAATTCAGAGCCTCTTTTTAGAGGCTCTTTTTTGATATGAACGAAGAAACATTAGATATTGTAACCCAAACAGGTGCCCCTACTGGAAAAACAGCACTTAAATTTGTTGTCCACAATAAAGGCCATTACCACAACACCGCCCATATATGGTTTTACACGTTAACAGGTAAAATTCTTTTAGCACAACGTGCGGCTTCAAAAGCGCTCTACCCCTTACTATGGGATGTATCGGTTGCCGGTCACGTCGATGCCGGTGAGTCGGTTGCCCAAGGTGGTATTAGGGAAGTTCATGAAGAAATAGGTCTCAGTATCACTGAAAAAGACCTACAAAAAATCGGTGTTTTTGAATGCTTTCAGTCCTACCCTAACGGCATTATCGATAATGAATTCCATCACACCTATATCGTGGTATTAAACGTCCCTTTAGACGCATTAACACCACAGCCGGAAGAGGTAGAAGCTCTAAAATTAGTTTCCATTTCCGAGTTTAAAGATCTCTTAGTCAGCAGTGATACCAACGGACATTTTGTGGCCTCAAATCGGGATTACTATTTAAAAGTTTTGGAGGCCGTCAAACTAGCTATTATTTAATAACTTAAAAGTGATAAACTACTTGTTTAAATTGCTTTATTTATTTTATCGTTAAATCTAATTGATTTACAAATCCTCATCAGAGATCTTCTCCCACTTATGGATAATAATAGCGCTCGAATCTTTTGAATTGTTACACGTCGGACTGGTGTTAAGCTGAGAAACTACGGTGTCGTTTTTATACGTGCCGCAGCTTGTACATTTGTAGGTAGACATAGATTAACGATTTGGGTTATATTTAATTGGGTTCTCAAAACTAATTGCTAAGTGGACACAGCGTGTCCGTTTCAAACTTAATTTGCTTTGTTATTGCAATAGTAGCGCTTCTATTTCCCAAATAATGGGAATCCGTAAAACCCCCTAAAAAAACGCATCTCCATCCCCTATTTAATGCTAACCACCTAACAATTACCTAGTCTGTCATTTATTTTTGCTCCGGTTACACCATAAAAAAGGACAAGCTTTTTATATCTTTGCCCCTTATATATTTAGTGGAAAATCTGTCTTTAAAAAAAATATAATTCACAGAATTCCAAAACCGACGTTTAATTGCAATTCTAAAAAAACAGCACGGACAGCCCCATGAATTTACTTTTATTAGCCCTCGCTCCTATTTTAATTGTTATCCTATATATTTATATCAAGGACAAATACGAAAAGGAGCCCAAAGGCTTACTCCTTATCTCCTTCCTTTTAGGAGGTATTGCCAGCATCATTATTACCACCATACTATATAGTGTATTTGAAATTTCTCTACCGCTAACCGACAGTCTAAGTGTTACCCAGCAATTTATTCAAGCTTTCGTTGTGGTGGGCTTTTCTGAAGAGTTCAGTAAATACATAATCGTATTGCTTTTTGCTCAACACCGCAAAGAATTTAACGAGCGTTTTGATGGTATTGTATATGCCGTTATGGTGTCTATGGGCTTTGCCGCAACCGAAAACATCCTTTATGTGCTAGAGGGTGGCGCATCAACGGCAATCTTAAGAGCTTTCACCGCCGTTCCTGCACACGCCACATTTGGTATCCTTATGGGTTATTTTATGGGAAAAGCTAAATTTTCAAAACACAAAATACTACTCAATCTAACCGGTTTATTTTTTGCCGTTCTATTCCACGGCTCCTACGATTTCTTTCTGTTTATCCAATTTATACCGGGTATTTGGATTGGCGCTTTTGTATCTTTGATAGTCGGTATTTGGTTATCGCGAAAAGCAATAAAAAAACATCAAAGCGTATCGGTTTTTAAATTTACTAAATAACACCTTATCTTTATCCTCGAAATACATCAAAATTTATGAGTAAGACATATAAAACAAGCGTTAATTCTAATTATGACTTTGAGTTATCAGAAGACAACGTTTTAGCATTAGATGCTTTAAAAACAGCACATAATTCCTTTCATATCCTTGAAAACAACACGTCTTTCAAGGCCAATATTATAGCGTCAGATTTTAATACTAAAAGCTATAAGGTGGAGATTAACAATACCACTTACAACGTTCAAATCAACGATGCACTTGATGGTCTCATTAAAGACATGGGGTTTGAAATCGGTGCTTCAAAAACCGTTAATGATATTAAAGCTCCTATGCCAGGGCTTATCTTATCTATTAACGTTAATGAGGGTCAGGAGGTTAAAGAAAATGATCCTTTATTAATATTAGAGGCCATGAAAATGGAGAACGTTTTTAATTCTCCTCGCGATGGGGTTATTAAATCCATAGCCGTTAAAACTGGTGATGCCGTAGAGAAAAATCAATTATTAATTGAATTTGAAAATTAAGATGAAGAAATTATTAGTAGCAAATAGAGGGGAAATTGCTATTCGCGTGATGCGAACAGCAAAAAAAATGGGCATTAAAACGGTAGCGGTTTACTCTACTGCCGATAGAAATGCGCCTCACGTAAAATATGCTGACGAGGCGGTTTTAATTGGTGAGGCACCGTCTAACCAATCCTATTTATTAGGCGATAAAATTATCGAGGTCGCAAAAAGCCTGAATGTCGATGCCATTCACCCAGGTTACGGTTTCCTTTCTGAAAATGCTGAGTTTGCTGAAAAAGCAGAACAAAATAACATCCTTTTTATCGGACCGAAATCTAAGGCCATAAAAATTATGGGAAGTAAGCTAGCCGCTAAAGACGCTGTAAAAGCTTACGACATCCCGATGGTTCCTGGTACCGATGAAGCGATTACCGACATTGCTGAAGCCAAGAAAATAGCAACGGGTATCGGATTCCCTATTTTAATCAAAGCCTCTGCCGGTGGTGGTGGAAAAGGGATGCGTGTGGTAGAGAAAGAAGCGGATTTCGAATCGCAAATGGACCGCGCTATTAGTGAAGCTGTAAATGCTTTTGGTGACGGATCGGTATTTATCGAAAAGTACGTGGCTTCACCACGTCATATAGAAATACAGGTAATGGCGGATAACCACGGCAATGTCATTCACCTGTTCGAACGCGAATGTAGCATCCAACGTCGTCATCAAAAAGTAGTTGAGGAAGCACCATCAGCAGTATTAACTCCAGAACTCCGTGAGAAAATGGGCCAAGCGGCTATTAAAGTAGCTAAAGCCTGTGACTACGTGAATGCAGGAACGGTGGAGTTTTTATTGGACGACGACCATAATTTCTACTTCCTAGAAATGAATACCCGCTTACAGGTAGAACACCCTGTAACCGAGCTTATTTCTGGAACCGATTTGGTAGAATTACAGATTAGAGTCGCAAGAAATGAGGTCTTACCTCTTCAACAAAGTGATTTAAAAATTAAAGGACATGCTATTGAGTTACGTGTGTATGCCGAAGATCCTTTAAACGATTTCTTACCAAGTGTAGGGCACTTAGACGTGTACCAATTACCGGTGGGAGAAAATATCAGAGTGGATAACGGCTTCGAGCAAGGTATGGATATCCCTATCTATTACGATCCGATGTTGGCAAAATTAATTACCTATGGTAATACTAGAGATGAAGCCATTCAGCTTATGCGTAAAGCCATTAGCGAATATAAAGTGGAAGGCATACAAACAACCTTGCCTTTTGGAGCTTTTGTTTGCGACCATGAGGCTTTTGTATCGGGTAACTTTAACACGCATTTTGTCAAGCAGTTTTATTCTCCTGAAGCCATTAAAGCAAAGCAGGAAAATGAAGCACAAATGGCAGCAAAAATTGCACTTAAGCAATACCTTGAAGATCAGAAATTACTTCGCGTACCCACAAAGTAAGCGGACATCACTATTAAAAAACAATGCTATCACTTTTTAAAGACTAGCATTTTAAAATACTCTTAGAAAAATGGATTCTAAAATTAAAAATTTAAACGAAAAGCTAGCGCTAGCACACTTAGGTGGTGGTCAGGCACGTATAGATAAGCAACACGAAAAAAAGAAACTAACAGCACGCGAGCGTGTAACCTATTTATTAGACGAGGGTTCCTTTGAGGAGATTGGCGCTTTAGTAACACACCGAACAAAAGATTTCGGTATGGAGAAGCAACAGTTTTACGGTGATGGTGTGGTTACGGGATACGGAACGATCCACGGCCGTTTGGTTTATGTATTCGCTCAAGATTTCACTGTTTTTGGTGGTTCTTTATCAGAAACTCATGCAGAGAAAATCTGTAAAATTATGGACCTTGCAGTAAAAGTTGGGGCTCCGCTTATCGGACTTAACGATTCTGGTGGTGCCCGTATTCAAGAGGGTGTCCGCTCTTTAGGAGGTTATGCCGATATCTTTTACAGAAACGTTCAAGCATCAGGTGTGATTCCACAAATATCAGCTATTATGGGACCTTGCGCCGGTGGTGCCGTGTATTCTCCTGCGATGACAGATTTCACACTAATGGTAGAAAACACCAGCTATATGTTTGTTACAGGACCTAATGTGGTAAAAACCGTTACTAACGAAACGGTGACTTCTGAAGAACTTGGAGGTGCTAGCACCCACTCGACAAAATCGGGAGTGACACATATTACATCGGCTAATGATGTGGAATGCTTGGAAGACATTAAAAAATTAATGAGCTACCTACCACAAAACAATACTGAAAAACCAAAAGACCTGCCTTTTAAATTACAAGAGGAAACGCGCGAGGTACTCGCAAATATTATCCCGGACAACGCCAATAAACCTTACGACATGCACAGCGTGATAAATGGGATTATTGACGAAGATTCATTTTACGAAATCCATAAAGACTTTGCTGAAAACATTGTCGTTGGATTTGCCCGATTGGGAGGAAAAAGTATTGGTATCGTTGCCAACCAGCCTTTGTACTTAGCCGGTGTATTGGACGTAGACAGTTCGACAAAAGCCGCACGATTTGTCCGTTTTTGTGACTGCTTCAACATTCCGTTATTAGTTTTAGAAGATGTACCAGGGTTCTTACCAGGAACAGATCAAGAATGGAATGCTATTATTACTAACGGGGCAAAATTATTATATGCTTTTAGTGAAGCTACTGTGCCGCGTATTACCGTAATTACCCGTAAAGCCTATGGTGGTGCTTACGATGTAATGAACTCTAAACATATTGGTGCTGATATGAACTATGCGTGGCCAAGTGCAGAAATTGCTGTAATGGGTGCTAAGGGGGCTGCAGAAATTATCTTTAAAAAAGAAATCTCTACTGCCGAAGATACCGATGCTAAATGGAAAGAAAAAGAGGCGGAATACGCTTCTCTTTTTGCCAATCCTTATAGTGCGGCAGAACGCGGGTTTATAGACGAAGTGATTTTACCTCAAGATACCAGGCGCAAGCTTATAAAAGCATTCGCTATGTTAGAAGACAAGCAGGTAGAAAAACCAAAACGTAAGCACGGAAATATTCCGTTATAATTAAAATGGTAATCGAGATAGTATATCGACTACCGAAGAAATAATATACTCTACGCCTATTGCGATTACAATAAAACCTATAATCCGCGATAGCGCATTAATTCCTGAAGCGCCCAAGAATCTAACGATCACATGGGCGCTTTTTAGTATCCCGTATATACAAAGCGTAACAAAAAGCATAGCTCCTATTAATGTCCATATTTCATGTAGGGCTTGATACTCTTGGTTATAAGCAATTAATAAGGAAATGGTTCCCGGGCCGGCAAGCATCGGAATCGAAAGCGGCGTTAATGAAATCGAATCGCGAGAGTGAATATCTTTCTGAACACGCTTGCGTTTCATACCTTTATGCTCCCCAAATTTCCCGGTTAGTAAAGCAAATCCTGAAGAGGCTATTATTAATCCGCCAGCAATTTTTAGGGCGTTGAGACTAATTCCGAAAAAAGATAAAATGTATTTGCCTGCAAAAAAGGATAATAGCAAAATAACAAACACATCGAGTGCGGTCCAAAAAGCGGTAACTGCCCGTTCTTTATTGGTATGATCTTGAGTTAGCCCCACAAAAACAGGTACGGTTCCCAAAGGGTTCATAATCGAGAACAACGCACCAAAACTTAATAAAAATAATTCCATTGTTTTTTGATGCAAATTCCGTTCTTTCTCCAAATTCTAAGTTATCACATGTATAAAATAGAATTACCCTACGGTTAAGGATAGGACGTATCTGGGTCCAAAATTTACCTTAATTTAAAACACAAAACCCCAATAATAACACAAAAGAAAGCGCTCTGAGTAAAACTGTTCGCTAAGCGTTCTTATACTCTTATTTTTTTTACTAAATTGTAGTATGCAAAGCGATAAGTTTATAAAACCCAAAGGAATGTCTATAGCGATTGCCCACATTCTAAAACCCATTAAATAGTTTTAAATCCTTTGCATAGCAACGACCGTTTCCATAATTAAAATCTCTTTAGTATGAATACAGTTTACAAATTTAGCAGCGATAAGGATATTAAAGACTGGCATATTGTAGACGATGTGGTTATGGGAGGAAGATCTCACGGTAGTTTTTTCTTAAATGCTGATGGTAACGGTGTTTTCGCTGGTGAGGTGTCTTTAAAAAATAAAGGCGGATTCTCATCGGTACGCTACCCTATCGGCGCTCTAAATCTTCAAGGGGCGACAAAAATAATCCTTAGAATACACGGGGACGGAAAAGATTATCAGTTTCGCGTAAAAGAAAAGTCTAGTGATTCTCATTCTTACACTGCAACATTCAATACTTCCGGTCATTGGGAAGAAATAACTATTCTTCTAAACGCGTTAACTCCTACCTATCGCGGAAAATCACTTGACAAACCTAATTTTTCAGCCCAAACGCTAGAAGAGATTGTATTTTTAATCGCTAATAAAAAAGCGGAAACGTTTGCTCTTATTATAGATTCTATAAAACTCGAATAAGCGCTCTAATTACAGATTGGTCTATAGGCTAAAAAATACTATTCACGTAATTACAACTAAGTTTAAAAATTATACTTACTTTAGTGTTTCGTTTTTATAGACTTTAGTTTTTTTGGGGACTCTTTTTAAGTTGGTCCGCGGTTTTTAAAATTAAAACCTTAAAACGACCATTAATTATTAATAGCCCTTATTACATTAAGTTGGTGTTTTAAAACTAGAGTACGATGAAACAATTAACCTCACTCGCTTTACTACTTATTACCTGTGTTTCTTATGGTCAAATTAAAACCAATCAAGAGAAATTTAGGCAATTGGAACCGACTATCACACTTGGTATTTGGGATAAGGAAAATTCTACTCCCAACATACAAATTAATGTTTTGAGTTATGACGACATTCCTAAGTCCTTAGATTTCAGGGGTACGGTTGTCGAAGCCTTAACTTGGGTGGATGCTTCTGGTCGTAATATATTAATTCAAACCGTTACCGGACATTTTAATTGGAAGGGTTATGATGACAACCAGATGGAATACACGCTTCAGGACAAATCTGAATTATATGCGTACCTCTTTCAAAAAAAAGATCTCAATTCTGACTATCAAAAAGTGTGGCGTATATACGACTATACGGAGTGCAATGGTTTAGATTGGTTTACTGGATTTTCACCGAAAGCCACAACCATTACCGATTTAAATAAAAATGGCATTGCCGAAGTGAGTATCCCCTATGTTTCTATTTGTCGAGGAGGCATGGATCCTGGGATTCAGAAAATCATTTTCTATGAAGGCCATACAAAATATGCTTTACGAGGAGAAACCATGCTTATGTGTGATACCGAGGATGCCTATGGCGGTACTTTTAATGCTAGTGATAACCTGAATGAGAAAAAAGAATTTATGGCGTTTCTAACAAAACAATGGGACGCTACTAAATGTGAAAATGACAAATATTGGTAAACCATACCCCATACACGCCGACAGCCTCATCTTTATGAAAAAATTCCTTTTACGCTTTAGCGTTTTTATACTTTCACTTTCTGCCACTGCACAATGGTCTGAAAATAATGCCCTTTACTATGCTATGGATTTCAATACCGGTAATTATTCCGGATTAGATTTAAGTGCTAATTATATTTACAAAGAAAAGTACAGTTTTAAATTAGGGTATAACATTAATCTACGACCAGCAAAATCTGAACCTGAAGACTTTAAATTGGGAGTTCAAGATCTATTAACCATTGGATTACTCGGACCTTACGATCACATGGAGCAGTTTTATATGGGAGCGGGACGTGTTATTCCACTAAACCCAAAAGGTAGTATTCGAGCGAATCTCACCTTGGGCATTGCAATTACCTCTATTAAGGAACCTACAAACTGGAAGAAAAATCCGATGTTTTTAGATCGCAATTACACTTATGAATACCATAAGTATCACACGATAAGTCTTATTATAAATCCCAAAATAGAATTCCCGTTTACTCGTATTTATGGGCTTAGCTTATCCCCTTCAATACACATTAATAAAGACCGTACTTATTTCGGAATTGGTATCGGACAATTATTGGGCGTGCTCAAAAAAAGAGACCGTCCCAAAGATAGTACTGAATAACCTTTGAATCTACTTTTTTGAAAGCACCCATAATTCCACAGCCTCTTCCGATCGCCAATGTTGGTCGCGACTGGTTTCATTAGAGGCCTGTCGTACAGATTTCTTAAAGCAGTGTTCCAATTTAAATCGACCACCTTCAGCCAATTCTTTTTCTATAGGATGGGCTTTAGTCACTTTGGTAATCTGAGCGAGATTAGAAAAAATAATCAGCAGGCGTCCGTCGTCTAGCAGACGTTCTTCGGCCCCTTTAAAAAAGTTTGGAAACAAGTCTTTAGGATAATAAATCGCTTCATCCAAAGCATCTACTTGACGAGATTCTGGCAACCATGGCGGATTAAAAATAATCAGCTCAGTAGGTTTTTCTAGCTTTCCGAATAGAAAACCATGCTCGACTTCTATTTTTCGCGACAGCTTAGTCTCTCCCATAAATTCTTTTAATCCCACAATAGCATTTGGGTTACTATCGGTACCGTAAACTTTTTGAAAACCGTGTTTTATTAACTGTAGTGATAAAACACCGCTACCAATTCCTATATCGATAGCCGTTTTTTTGGGTCCGCTATAGCGTTTTAACCAATTATCAAACAATTCTAAATGTTCAAACCGTGTGGGCATATAGGTCCCGTAATACGGATGAATTTTATTTCGCAACATCGGGATTTGAATCCCTCTTTCGTACCATTGCCATGAACTATTTAGTCCTTGCACCTGCGGAAAGGTTAATAGGAAATTAGCTGTTTCTGGGTATAATTTTGCTAGCCACCCTATAGAAGGGGCTTTCTTTACAATAAGTTTATGATCTGCAATTTCTATAACAATGCGATTAGACAGTTTTCGAAATGCGTCGCGGTATTGGCGTTGCTCTAAAAATGTTTTGTTAGGGAACTGTTTTTTAAGATGGGATTGAAGCGCTTTAAGCAACACCAATCCGTTGATATAAAAAGCGGTGATTAACACTGTTTTTCCTGCTTCTAAAGCTCTTATTGTTAAGGGGATATCGGTAGCGCGATTAAATAATTCTAATCGTTTTTCTGGAACAAAAGGTTCCGGTTTATTAATGGAGATGTCTGTAGTCATAAAAATGTATTGCTTCCATTTACTAAGTGAATACAAGCTCTACTTTTTAACGGAATACTAAGGGTTATAAAATGAAATCCAAATAGGCTTTTAGTAGGGTATAATAACCAGCGATCAGTAAAAACTAACAACCCGTTTACAACACGGCGTGAAGCAGTAGCCAAAAGACCTTACTTACACGTACCAAAAACTATTAAAATTGTTATTATGTAGATGCGGATTTATAAAAATAAATTCCAAGCAATGCGCTAGAATGCTACGAAGAGATAATTAGTATCGAAAATAAATAATAGACGACAAAGATACTGTTTTAAACCCATTACAAACAGCTTTATATACTAATCTACCAAATAATAAAACACAAAGGGATAGGCCCAAGTCATTAAACTTGAAGAAATTTCTTTCAAAATTGTTTAAATGTCCTAATTTAAAGTGGGGATTACTTATCTTGAACGCGCTAAAAACGCAACACCACTATAGGTTTTAAACGTCCTTTACACGAACACCAACTTATACTACTACTAATTTTAAAATTAAATATGAAACCAATTGTTATGAAAACCAAAGTACTCCTTATCCTTCTTACCGTTTTATTCGTTCAAAATAGCTTTGCTCAAGAGGACGATTACATGCTGAAAATCACTAAAAAAGCTTGTGAATGTTTATCTGAATTAAAAGACACAGAAAATATCACTACCGAAAGGTTAGGTCTATGTATGCTAGCTGAAGCTGGAAAATACAAAGACGAATTACTTCGTGATTATAATATAGACATGATGAATATTGATGAAACAGGCGAAGAGTTAGGTCGACTTATTGGATTAAAAATGATTACCGTTTGCCCAGAGGTGATGATGAGTCTTGCCGATATAAAAGATGAGGACGATTATGAAGAAACTTTGTATTCGGCACAAGGGAAAGTGAGATCTATTACAAAAGAAGACTTTATTGTGTTTTCTATAAAAACTGAAGATGGAAGAACCACAAAATTCCATTGGCTAACCTTTATACAAAGTGATTTTGATTTACAAAACAATTACGAGTCCTTAAAAGGCAAAACAATAGATTTAGAATATGACATCTACGAATTTTACGATGCTAAATTAGGCGATTATAGAAACTATAACATTATCGAGTCTATAACTATTGTAGATTAACAGGAATGTGGTTACCTCATGAAAAACAATGATTTTTGGGATGGGTATTCTACCTATATGAAGTTTAAAATAGCTGTTTTAGCTATCATTATGATTGCTTTAGTTAGTTACGCTATAGGTAAATCGGTTTTTACCTAAATTTAAGGTGTTGTAAATCGGTAAGCGTTCACTATAAAATTACAAACGGTATGATAAAACTTGACAAAGAAGATATAGAGCTGCTAAGCCGTCATAGTAATTGGTCGGAAAAAAACGTAGAACACGCTCTAAAGACAACTATTTATAGCACTAAAACCGATTGGCAAAACTTTCTAAAACTAGTCTTTTTAAGTTTAGGCATTGGGTTTTCTGTTGCGGGCATCATTTTCTTTTTCGCTTATAATTGGGCCGACTTACATAAATTTGTAAAAATCGGATTAATAGAGGGCTTAATTATAATCACCACTTTAATCGCTGTTTTTTCAAAATTACAAGCTCCCGTTAAAAACGCCATACTTACTGGTGCGGCGTTATTAGTGGGAGTTCTATTTGCTGTTTTCGGACAAATTTATCAAACGGGTGCCAATGCTTACGATTTTTTCTTAGGATGGACACTATGCATTTCCCTTTGGGTAGTCGTTTCAAGTTTCGCCCCTTTATGGCTTATTTATATTGTATTAATCAACACCACCGTTGTTCTCTATGCTCAGCAAGTCGCTCACGATTGGACCTTCCTTTTTATCTGCTTACTCTTATTCCTTATTAATAGTGTCTTTTTAATAGCGGCCCTATTTTTAAATCGGACTAAAGCGCCTTTAAAACTTTCCAATTGGTTTACGAACACTATAGCTTTAGGAAGTATTTGCTACAGCACCATAGGTTTATGCTACGGCCTATTCGAGAGTCCGCAACTCGAATTCTACATCCTGCTAATAGTTGTTATAATAGCCTACAGTGCTGCAATAAAATACGGACTCCAATCTAAAAATGCCTTTTATCTGGCGGTGATTCCGTTTAGTGTCATAATTTTAATTTCTGCTCTATTTGTAAAAATATCGGACGATTTTGGTATGTTTTTATTTATAGGGCTGTTCGTCGTAATTAGTGTCACTTTAGTTATAAAAAACCTTATTAATCTACAGCGATCATGGACAAAATAGCTCAAAAAAAAGAACTTCTACAGCGCATTAGTGCTATGGAAGGTGACACCTTTAAGTACAACGAAGCGGCTATTCTAGAAGCTTATAAAAAGCAAACGGAAAACACGTCGAGTGTAGCGATTAAAATCCTTTCTATTTTTGGCGGACTATTAGCTGTTTTATTTTTTCTTGGCTTTTTAGCGCTCGCCGGATTGTACGACTCAAAAAGTGGATTATTAATTTTTGGAAGTTTATTTATAATTGCAGCGATTGTAATTGATAAAAAAATATCAAAACTTATTATGGACACCATAAGCATAGCACTGTATAGCTTAGGGTTTTTGGTATTGGGTTTCGGACTTTCGCAATTGCGAATTGACGACCAGTATATGGCTTTAATCTTTATGGCTATTGCTTTGGCTGCTTTATTAACGACGCCCAATTACATTATCGCATTTACGTCTACCGTTCTTATTAGCGCGTGTTTACTTTATATTATTATCAGCAATGAAGCCTTCAATTTTATTCATCTTTACCTGGCTGGTATTGCTGCACTATTGGTTTATGTATTTTTAAACGAAGCAAAACTACTAACATACAACAGGGCCCTTGCCACACTTTACAATCCGTTAAAAGTGGCGCTTATTTTTTCTTTACTTTTAGGACTCCTTGTTTTTAATAGAGCTATGGGTATGGTATTTTCCATTCGGTTTTTGTGGTTATCTTCAATCATTTTAATTGCTGCTATTCTTTGGGTAATGCCCACCATCTTAAATCGTTTGGAAGTCACGAAAACTAGCACCAAAGTATTTAGTTATGGCGCTACGGTGTTACTATTAGCCACCACCCTATTTTCACCGACTCTACCAGGTGCTTTTTTAATTATACTCCTTAGTGTATTGGTGCGTTATAAAACAGGATTAGTCATCGGGATTATTGCTTTCATCTATTTTATCATGCAGTTTTACTACGACCTTTTTCTCTCGTTATTAACCAAGTCTGTACTTCTTATGTCGTCTGGAGTTGTTTTTATAGGACTGTATGTATTCATTTCAAAAAAACTAAAGTCAGATGAAAAATTATAAACCACTTATAATCCTAATTAATCTCATTCTGGTATTGGTATTATTTAACCGTTCTGTATTTAAAAAAGAAACGGTGCTTAGCGATGGGCAATTGGTTTTACTAGAATTGACTCCTGTCGATCCGCGCTCGCTTATGCAAGGCGATTACATGCGTTTAAACTATGCTATTTCCGATGGTTTACATAGTGATAATATTTCAAAACGGGGCTTTTGTGTGGTGACCTTAGATGACAATGGCGTGGCACAACGTGAAAGACTTCAGGACGGCAAAACGCCACGTAACAACAAGGAATATCTTATAAAATATCAAGCGGGAGATTGGAACCGTGTGTCTATTGGAGCAGAATCGTTTTTCTTTCAAGAAGGTAAAGCTTTAAAATTTGAAGCCGCAAAATATGGCGGTTTAAAAGTGGATCAAGATGGTAACAGTATACTCATCGGACTTTATGATAAAGACCGAAAACTCATAAAATAACAACACCTAAACATTAAGTACAGGCCTATTACGCTATCATTTTATAATACGATGAATTTAAATACAATAAAAAAACCGCTTCATTTATTAGTCCTTGTAGCTCTAATAGTTTCGTTTTCAGTACAAGCGACTGCTAATAAAATTACTGGTTATAACAGCGTATTTCCCTCTATACAAACAAATCATCAGCTTCAGGAATACTATTATGTGAGTGCAGCATCGGGATTGAATTATAGAGCAACACCTAAAGGTACTATTCTTGGTAAGTTCGATCAAAACACCAAAGTCTATGTCGTAGAACACACCGCTATTAAAGAAGACTTGATAGATGGCGTTATGGTTATAACTGGAGAGTGGGTAGGTGTAAAACATCAAAACGCTATTGTCTATGTTTTTAGTGGTTACTTATCACGTGATATCACCTATTCTGACATCCATTTATACTATACATCAACAAGTTATAAAACCTATGAAGGCGCGATTAAAAACGCCTTTTTAAATGTCTCTGAAACGTATTTTACGAATCGGTATACACGGAATTCAAATTATGAGAAAACACCAATTATAAGTCCAGCACAGGCCACATCAAATACGGTTAGGTTGAATAAAATACAAAGAAAGGAATTCTTAAAACGTATGCGACTTTCAGAAAATGATTCTGTTTATATATACAATTTATTACAAGATAGAATCAATTCCTACGTCATAAAAAACCTTCCTGTAATCGCTTGTTTAAGTCCTTATTTTAATGATAATTATGACCACCCTTCGGAAGATGACTATCAGATTGGCTTTGATTTAGGCATTAAAGAAATAGATGATGAAAATTTTACAGTTGTTGGACGTAACAACCCTTTTCAAACTGGCAAACTCACTCGCTTTTTATGGGAACCCATTGACAGCAGCGCATTTCCTAAACCTTTTAGCACAAACACGGACTCGCAATATGAAAAAGAAGACCTAAAAGGCTTACAAGCATCCGATTCTTATGCTTTTTATACAGACGATCTAGACTACTTCATTCAAAACTTAAAAAATGAAAACCAACTGGATTATCGCTATTTGGTTGTTAGAGATGCGCACACCAAAGCTATTATTTTCGAACAATTACAGCGCAACTCAGAAAGTAGTCATTTGATTCCCTTGGCCATAAAAGGGCATATAGAAAACGACTTTTATAAAACACAATGGACTGGTAAGCCACTAAAAAATCTACCTACTACCCTATATGGTTTTGAAGGTTATAGTTTTGGTTGCCCTTCATTAGTATTTATTGATAAAAGGAAACCAACACTCCCTATACTTTGTGACAACAGACATTAACAAAAATAAAACCAAGACAAGTAAAATGAAAAATGAATTTACTCAGGTCATGTCCGAACGTACGGACACCGAGTTAGTAAAAATAGTCACTATAGACAGTGGCAAATATAATCCCATGGCCTTGGAAGGTGCACATGGAGAAATTGAAAAACGACGACTTGATCCTGTAAAATTTAGCGCCATTAAAGACAAAATTACAAGTCGTGCAAACAACATTCTTTATGTCGAATCTAAAACGGCTATAAGACTGTTAAGGTTTGTGAATTTTGTTATCGATTTTATAATATGGCTCTTTTTAATAGCTGTTGGAAGTTATGCTATTGAATTGTTTATTCATCCTAAAAACGAATCGTTGATTACCTTCTTAATCTTTTTTCTGTATTTTGGGACCTACTTGGGGTATTACGCCATTATGGAAATCAAATTTCAAAAAACGATAGGCAAGTTCATTACGAAAACTACTGTGGTAAAATCGAATGGCGACCGGCCGAGTGCTGGAGATATTATCACCCGGACGTTGTGCCGCTTGATTCCTTTAGACCGCTTGTCATTTTTACTAACCAATCACGGTTTTCACGATCGCTTATCGCAAACTAAAGTCATAAATGACAGACTAAAATAGCGCAATGCAATGCGTTTACAATTAAAAAATCAATCACAATTTACAAGCTATAAATCATTAACTTACTATATTATGAAAACGTTTTTACTTTTCCTTCCTCTAGTCTTACTCATGCATTGCGGTGCTACAAAACCAATACCCAATGACACCCAAGACTGGATAAACAACCAAGCATTTACAGTAAGTGCGCCCAAGGATTGGCGAGCAGTAAAACACCACGGGTATGTGGGCTATACACCCCTTTTGGAAGGTGATAATTTTTTTCATACGCTAGTCTCCGTTTTTGAGTATAAACCACAAGGGCAATCAGATTTCAATGCTTTTGTACAAGAGCGGTTTGCCGAAACGAACGCGGGAATAAACCTTTTAAACCAAGATATCAAAACCGAAGACACACACTTAGGACCAGTTTATATTCACACTACAACATCTTCTTTTAATCAAAAAACCTATAAAAGGTAAACCGTCTATTTTGAACATGATGGCGCGTTTTATAACTATAACTATTCAGCTTTAAAAACAGCTTACGACAACTATTATGACGATGCCATATCCATATTAAACAGCATTGCGTTTAAGTCTAAAGCGATGAGCCTGACGGAAAATTAAACAGATCACAGTAGACGCTTTGACTGCACGCCCTAAAGCCACAACGGGTAAAGACCGGTTTACCATTTCATTTATTCTTTTAAATCCTTAGTTCATCATAAACGTTCCGGCATTCATTATTATAGGGTTGGTTTGCCTCCTACTTCTTTCTACTATTGTCCTGTATTACTAACCTATAAATTGTAA
This sequence comes from Bizionia paragorgiae, assembly GCF_900107625.1. GTDB lineage: Bacteria > Bacteroidota > Bacteroidia > Flavobacteriales > Flavobacteriaceae > Bizionia > Bizionia paragorgiae. Next base: position 119,559 of record NZ_FNQK01000005.1, on the reverse strand, counting down.
AAATCATGACAAAGTTAAACCGTGAACTGGTATTTTTAAGAACATTTGCAACGGCTACTGTAAGCTGCCTTATATTAATATCGCTATATGCCTTTAAGACTAATGAAAACAAAAGGTTTGCAACTATAGATGTCGAGCGCATAAATATAATAGAAAAAGACGGCACCGTTAAAATGGTAATCACCAATGTTGAGCAATTCCCTACCCTTGGTGATTCTATAAACCACACCGTTTATCACGAACGCAAAAAACGCTCAGGCCTATTGTTTTTTAACGAGGATGGAAAAGAATGTGGTGGTTTTATTTATGATGGTGCCAAAAATGAAACCGGTCACAGCGCGGGACTCTCGTTAACTTACGATCAATATGATGGCGACCAAGTGATGCAGCTTTTAACTACAGACAGCAAAAGAGGAGACAAAAGAGTGGTCTCTAGCCTACTCGCTTTTAATGATCGTGCTGAAAACGAAACCCAAGAGGGCACCAATACCTTACTAAGAGAGCTTAAAAACATAAAAGATCCTGAAACGCGTAGAAAAAAATATCAAGACTATAAAGATCAGAAGCTGTTGGGATCCACCACGCGCATCCTACTGGGGAAAACAGGTAGTGAAAATAATGGCTTGTTCTTATTTGACGATAACGGTAATCCGAGAGCTCAATTTAGTATCGATAAAGACAATACCGTAAAACTTGTTGCTTATGATGAACAGGGGAACATTACGAGTTCTTGGCCAGAATAAAATCTGTAATTAAAAAAATATCCATGAAATAATTAGGTCCTATTTCATGGATATATATTAATTTCCCACCCATGAAAAGATTATTTACTTTTTTACGAATAGACCGCTATTTCACCCTGTTTCTATTTCTAATGAGTTATTTATTAGTGATAAACTCTAGATTACGGGTAGACCACCACATTATAAGCATCTTACAACCAGATGCTCCCATAGCCCAATTTCTAGGCGTGTTTATTATAATGATCCTCATTAAGCTTACAATAGATTACTTCCAAAAAAAGAACGCTGCCACTAGTCATTCGGCGAAAATCTATCTCATCTGTTTTGCGCTTTCCTTTATTTTGTATCTCATAGCGTCAAATGCTATTAGCCTAGCCATAGCTATCGGTTTTGATACGGTATCACGAAATTTTAATCAGCAAACCTTAGTTTTAACAAACTTAGGTCGCGCTGTAGATTTCGCCTTGTTTGGTAGTCTGTATCTCGCCTATTTATTTTTAAAGGACAATAGGGACTATAAGAATCAAATTCACGCGTATGATAAAGCCTTGTCTTCGAGTGTTATTCAGCAACTCAAAGCGCAATTAAACCCGCATTTTTTATTTAATAATTTAAATACTTTAGATGAATTAATTGAAGAAGACCCCACTCTAGCGAGTGCTTTTTTACACCATTTTTCTGAACTCTACCGCTATGCGTTGGACACTTCAGAAAAAAAGTTGGTCCCCTTACACGAAGAAATAGACTTTGTAAACAGCTATTTTAAATTAATGGAACACAAATACCGTGGGTATTATTTTTTAAACATCACAAACGAAGAACAGAGTCCACAGGTTTTTGTCCCGCCTTTTTGCCTTCAGCTCTTGGTAGAAAACGCTATAGAACACAATTTAGGGCGTAGCTCTGCGCCTGTTAACATTAGCATTAGCATAACAGATAAAATTATAGTGAGCAACACAAAAACCCCTAAGAAAACCACGAAGAAAACAGGTGGACGCGCTCTAAAAAACCTGTCTACGCAGTTCAACCTATTAGGTGGGGAAGCGATTAAAATTGAAGATTCCGAAACCCAATTTATAGTCACCCTACCCTTTATAACACGCCCTACCGATGTATAAGATACTACTTATTGAAGATGAAGCTCCAGCACGAAAAAAACTAAAACGCTACCTGGCTCAAGTCTGCCCTAATTGCAGTATTCTAGCGGAATTAGAAACCGTGGAAGACGCCATACTATTTTTAGAACAACATAAGGACGTTGATCTTGTTTTTTCGGATATAGAACTCAGGGACGGTAATGTTTTTGAAGTATATGATAAGGTCACACTACACTGCCCCATTATCTTTGCCACGGCCTACAACGCCTTTTTAATGGATGCTTTTGATGCGAATGGTATTGCATATCTTTTAAAACCCTATTCCCTAGAGCAGTTTACAAAAGCTTGGAATAAGTTTTTAAGATTAAGAGAAACGACTGCTGTCGACTATAATCAACTTATGGGTACGATTAACCAATTACTAGAAAATAAGACCAGCACCACAAAACCCTACAAAGATCAATTTGCGATAAAATCTAGCCAAGAAATTTATTTCCTAAAAGTAGACGCTATTGTGTATTTTAAAGCCGAAAACGGTGTCGTTTTTGCTTTCGATAACAAGGATAAACGGCATTTGATGCCACAAACAGCCCTAAAAGAAATCGAAACCCTAATAGACCCTAACCTCTTTTTTAGAATTAACCGCAGCGAATGTGTACAGAGAACATACATTAATAAAGTAAAACGCTACGATAAGAACACGGTGGCTCTCTATTTAAATGGAGATAGCATGACACTAAAAACGAGTCATAATAGAACGCGTGACTTTAATCTCTGGCTTGATATTTAAGAGCTGATTTAAAAGCCATTTTGTTTTCTTTTTTTTATACTAGAAGACTTATTTTCATAAAAACTCTTTGGTATATTAGTCGCTTATTAGATGTATTACAATTAGCGACGACTCAAAAAAAATAAACCCCATGAAAACCATACTTGTAACCTGTGCCATCATACATTTTGATGAAAAAGTACTTGCCGTACAACGTAGTAAATCCATGAAGTTACCGTTAAAATGGGAATTCGCTGGTGGGAAGATCGAAAAAGGCGAGTCTGAAATAGACTGTGTTAAACGTGAAGTATTTGAAGAATTAAATATTCATATCAAAGTCAATAACCGACTCACACCAGTAACCCACACCTACCCCGATTTTAAAATAAAATTAATTCCCTTTACGGCAGATTATATTTCCGGGGATTTAAAACTTAAAGAACATGCCGATGCTGTTCTAGTCGAAAAACAACACCTACTGGATTTGGACTGGGCAGCGGCTGATGTGCCCGTAGTTGAGGAGTTGATGGCACTTTAATTTTAAAACTACAACATTATATATAATTTAGTTATTATTTGTACTTTGTACGATTAATCGATTATTTAAAAATCAAGTTTGATGGATATATCATTTACAAAAGAAGAGTTGGTTAGTGCTATTACAATAATAGATAATAATCCAGAATTAATCTCAGGAAGGCATTCTTCGACATATGATCTTATTTATAATGGCAAAAAATATCCGCCGATTTTAATTCTTTCAACAGCTAATGAACTTAAAAACGGTAACAAATTAAAACTTGAAGATTTTGGTAATAACACTAAAATTCCATTTAAATTTTTAAAAGATAATGGGTTTGAAATTACATCTAAAAAATCTTCAGAGATGAAAGAACAATTTTCCGATTTCTTAAAAAGAAGAAATAAAGAAGGTAGTCAGAAAGCAAGTTCTTATTTAAGAGCTTTAGAGTTGTTAGACCACATTCTTAATGTTAAAGCCATAAGTAAACTAGAAGGATTTGATAGCATATATGATATCAAATCAAGCAAAAAAATAGAACAGTTATATAAATTCGTTTTAAATGAGCAAAACAAAGATTTCGGGATCTTTCAAAATGAAACACCAACCAGTTATTGGAAGAATAAATTTTATTCAGCAGCGTTGAAAAGCTATTTAGATTTTTTAAACAATAATTCTAAAGACAATGAAACGAAGGGACATTATATAACTAAACTTTTTAAACCATCTGAATTTATAGATAATTGCTTTATTTCAGGTTTAAATTACTCAAATCAACTAATCACAAGATACATTGCCTCTTTAGCTACAAAACCATTTGTATTATTAAGCGGTTTATCCGGATCTGGAAAAACAAAACTATCCCAAGCATTTGCACAATGGATCTCAGAAGATTCTTCGCAATATTGCATCGTTCCTGTTGGAGCAGATTGGACAAATAGAGAACCTTTATTAGGTTATGTTAATGCATTAGATAATAGTGAATACATTAAGCCAGAAAATGGTGCATTACAACTTATTTTAGAAGCTAACACTAATAAACATAAGCCTTATTTTCTTATTCTAGACGAAATGAACCTAAGTCATGTGGAGCGCTATTTTGCAGACTTTTTAAGTGTCATGGAATCCAAAGATCAATTTAAGCTTCACAGTTCAGAGCAGAGTTTAAATATTAAAAATAAAGATTTATTTACAAATATGGTTGAAGTTCCGAGTTCCATTGGTTGGCCTAAAAACTTGTTTATCATAGGAACCGTGAATATAGACGAAACCACCTATATGTTTAGCCCTAAAGTTTTAGATAGAGCTAATGTTATTGAATTTAGAGTTAATAAGGAGGATATTGAAGCCTTTTTAGAATCTCCAAAGGAAATAGATTTCACGAAGCTTAACTATAAAGGTGCTTCTATGGGTGAAGATTTTTTGCGAATTGCATCCAACAAAGATTTCCCCGAAATAGATACTAAAAAATTAAATGAAAAATTAGTTGAGTTTTTTGAAGAGTTAAAGAAAACAGGAGCTGAATTTGGTTATCGTTCCGCCACAGAAATTCATAGACTATATAATCAATTAAGCACACTAGATAGTTCGATGTCTGAAAATGACAAAACAGATATTGCTATCATGCAAAAGTTATTACCCAAACTGCACGGGTCGAGACGTAAACTTTGTCCTATTTTGGAGGTACTTGCTACATTTTGCGTAACTGAGAACACCAACGTTTCTAAGTCTTTCCTTAATAACAAAGAGACTGTAATCTATAAAGAAAATAATAGTGTCTTATATCCTTTGTCCTTAGAGAAAATTATCCGAATGTATAAAGGCGCTATAGATAATGGGTTTGCAAGTTATGCAGAAGCTTAAAAATGGAGAAAGTACAATCCATAGAAATAGATTTATCTCATATAGATGAGGGTTTACAATTATTTATTGACGCACAAAAAAAAGGCGACATTGAAGTAGACACTAATAACTCTTATGAACACGAGCCAACCTATCAATTAAAAGAAGGTTGTTTCTATGATTTTGAGTTTTCACATAAAAACGAAAACCTATCAAAGAATTACCGCCTCTTTTGTAGTGACCAAAATAATATTGTAAAGAACAGAAAGAGAAAAGAACATATTGGTGTAATTGCTCCAAACATATTTGTTGGCACCCTTACATTACAGATTTTAAATACTGAAAACCCTAAAAAACTTTGGGATTTACAATTAGAAGTTCAGTCCAAAAAAACAAACTATCGTCAGGACTATCAGTACATGTTAAATGATATAACATCCAAGTGTACTGATTTAATTATTCAGGCTAACTCACCAGTAAGCCATTCATTTGAAACAGATTATAACACTGATAATAAAACCTTATACCAACGTTTTGCATTTGTATCTTCAATTATCAATTCAGATGATTTTGAAGATGCTGTTCAGCGTATAGTCACAAGCCCAACTACTAATTGGACTGAAGAAGCAGAAATTACAGATGTTAGAAAAATAAAGCGTTTTAAAAATTCCGAATTAAAATCACTAATAAATTCTGATAATCGATTACAGTTAAAAAAAACACACCCCTTAAATAGAAGTGGAATAAAGTCAATTGCTACTAAGATTGAAACCTATAGAAAATTCGAAAGTGTTGACACTTCTGAAAATCGTTTTATAAAACACGCCTTAGAAACGTTTTTAAAATTCTGTATGGATATTGCAAATCATCCAAATGCAGGAACCCGTTTAAAGGAAGAAGCAGATTTGGTTTCTGAAAAGTTAGAAACACAACTACAACACGATTTATTTAAAGAAGTATCAATACCAACTACATTAAAACTTAATAGCCCTACACTTCAACGAAAGGAAGGCTACCGAGAAATATTAAACGTATGGCTTAAGTTTGACTTAGCAGCCAAACTAGTTTGGAATGGTGGAGACGAAGTCTATAGTGGGGGTAAAAAAGATATTGCAACTTTATACGAATATTGGTTATTTTTTAAACTTTTAGAGGTTTTAAAGCATATTTTCGAAATTGAACCAAAAGAACTCGAAAAACTAATTGTTCCTTCAAATGATCAATTAAGTCTTCAACTTAAACAAGGTAAAATAACGGCACTTCAAGGCGTTTATACAAAAGCTAATCGTAATTTAAACATTAGATTTAACTACAATAGAAGTTTTAAAGGAGGAACTGACGATATTTCGAAGCCTGGAAGTTGGACTACCACTCTAAGACCCGACTATACATTATCTATTTGGCCAACTTCGCAAAGTGAAACTGAAGCTGAAGCTACAGAACAAATCGTACATATTCATTTTGATGCTAAATATAAAGTTGCAAATATTAATCAGATTTTAGGTGAGGAGAAATCAGATAACAGTTTAGATAACGAGAAACAACAAAACTTAAAAGGAATATATAAAAATGCAGATTTATTAAAAATGCATGCCTACAAGGATGCTATTAGAAGAACAAGTGGCGCCTATGTTATATATCCCGGAGAAACAAACAAACCATTAAGAGGTTTTCATGAAGTTTTACCAGGGCTAGGAGCATTTCCTATAAAACCATCGGAAGACTCCAATGAAACTATTTATATAGAAAACTTTATCAAAGAGGTTTTAAAACACTTTTTAAACACTGCTTCTCAACGTGAAAATATAGCCCACAAAAGATTTAATGTTTACAAGAATGATATCCCAAATGAGGTTTCAGAACCTATTCCAGAATATTTTAACACTGATAAAACAGAGAAAATAATACCTGATGAAACCCAAATACTTATTGGTTTTTACAATACAAAAAGTCAATATGATTGGATTAATAAAAAGCAGATGTATAATTTCAGAATGGGTTCAGGAAACGGTTCTTTAGTTTTAGATAAAGAAACGGTTTCTGCAAAATATCTATTACTACATACCCATAAAGACAAATCCTCAGGAGATTTATGGAAAATCGTTAGTAAAGGCCCTAAAGTATATTCAAAAGAAAATCTGATTAAAAAAGGATATTATAATCCTTCTCAAGATTACTATTTGGTAATTGAGTTAGAAAAAGTAAATCTTTCGGAGTTCGGTAATAATTCATGGGATTTCAGAAAACTAAAAAACTACAATTCAGGAAATGCATCAGCAAAACCCTTCACTGCAAGTCTAACTGAATTATTAAAAACCAAAATCTAAACCCACTACCTCCCCACTCTAAATCTTAGCTTGGTAGGTATATAAATCGTAATAACGGCCTTGGGTAGCGATTAGTTCATCGTGGTTTCCACGTTCGGCGATGCGTCCGTTTTCGATGACTAGAATCTGGTCGGCTTTTCTAATGGTACTTAAGCGGTGGGCAATAACGATCGTGGTTCTGTTTTTGGTAAGTTCGGCCAAACTCTTTTGAATAAGTCCTTCACTTTCGGTATCTAGGTTCGACGTCGCTTCATCCAAAATGATCACCCTTGGGTTTGCTAAAATAGCTCTTGCAATAGCAATACGCTGGCGTTGTCCTCCAGACAGTTTTACGCCACGCTCCCCAATTAGCGTGTCTAAGCCCTCCTCGAAGCGATCGGTAAACTCGTTCACATAAGCAGCATTTACAGCGGCTATTAATTCATCTTCTGTAGCATCGGGTCTAGGGAATAAAATATTCTCTCGGATACTACCTTCAAATAAAAACTCATCTTGCAATACCACGCCCAAGTGTTTTCTAAAACTACTTAATTTTACTTGCGATAAATCGTGTCCGTCAATAGTTATCACTCCCGAATTGGGGTTTAAAAAGGTTGCCGATAATCCGGCGATAGTCGATTTCCCAGAGCCTGAGCTACCTACCAGAGCAATTACTGAGCCTGCAGGAGCCTCAAAACTGATATTATGAATCACTTGATTGCCTTTTTCATAAGCAAAACTCACAGCGTTAAACACGATATCTCCTTTTACCGTTGGCAAGGCAATATGACGGTTTTCGTCATCCTCTTCGGCAGCCATATTCATTAACTCTTCGGTACGATCTAATCCTGCCAAGGCTTCGGTTAACTGACTTCCAATATTACTCATCTGAACTATTGGAGCGATCATAAACCCTAACAATAGGGTAAACGATAAAAAGTCTCCGGTTGTAAGTTCACCGACCATTATCTTATAGCCACCAATTCCCATTATTCCTGTGGAGGCGATTCCTAATAAGAAGGTCGAGGCGCTCGTCATTAACGCCGTCGCTGTTAAACTCTTCTTTACGTTATTAAACAGGCGGTTTACGCCTTTTTCGAAGACGCTATTTTCTTGGGCTTCGGCATTAAACGCTTTAATGACACGTACTCCGGCAAGGGTTTCGGTTAGGCGGCCGGTAACCTCAGCGTTTATAATACCACGCTTTCTAAAAATTGGTCGGATATAACCAAATGCTTTTAAGGCAATCACCCCAAATACAGCTACTGGAACGAGTACAAAAAGGGTCATAGACCAACTGATATTAACTAGTAACACCAATGAAATCACTGCGGTAATAGTACCACCAACCATTTGCACCAATCCGGTGCCTATTAAGTTTCGAACGCCTTCCACATCACTCATAATCCGTGATACTAAAGCTCCCGATTTGGTATTATCGAAAAAACTTATGGGTAAGGACAGTACTTTTTTCTGCACTTGCGCTCGTAACTCACTAATTAAAAACTGCGCTTGCACGCTTAATATTCTTGTCAGTAAAAAAGAGGTTACGGCAGATACTAAAATGGACAAACCTACGATTAATAGCAGGGTGTATAACTGATCGAAATCTTTATTGGGGATAATATCGTCTAATAGGGATTTAGTTTTCCATGGTAAGACTAAAGCCGACAACCGACTTAATACAATTAAAACCAATCCTATTAGAACCAAATTACGGCGGGGCCAGATAATAGTTTTAAAAGCGGTTAACATGGTTACTTTAGACTTTTTCTTATCGGTAGTCTTTGGGCTGTCTTTAAACGATCTCATAGTATAACATTAGGTCTACAAATATAAGTTTATTAATACTGCTATTTTCTTAGTAATGGCCTTTGTGATAGTTTTAACCCAATAGACGACGGTGGTAATTAATTTGCCATAGGTGATACGACAGGTGAGCAACGAGATGCACTAAAAAATACTCTAGTGTCATGGGTTCCTCTGCTCTACCCCTTGAAAATTGTGCTTGTAATTGCTGGGAGGTCACCGTTTGCAATGTGTTTTCTACAATCTGAATAGTTTCACGAACTTGGTTTATAAGTTCTGCTTTAGCAATACCTTTTTGAGAAAACTCCAAATCCCGCTCCCTGATGTACCCCGAGTTACCCAATTGCGCACCAATAAACCACTTTAAATTACCAATAATATGCAAGGATAAGTTACCCGAACAATTAGAAATTTTTGGGGTGATTAGCCATAAGGCCTCTTCGCTATTATAGGCTTCTATTTCGGTGATAAGCCGGTTTAGATCTCTTTTAAATAAGGTGATTAAGGTATGGGTAAGCATGTGTGTAACTTTTTTTTGATTGTATATCGCCTTAAAATCCTAAGGACTCAAGGCCACTAACAAAACTAATGAATAAGCCACCCAGAACCTGTAAAAGTCGACATCTATTTTTTAGCGGAGCATCAGAAACCCCAAAACAAAAAAAGCAGCCGGTTACCGACTGCTTTCTTTATGTATACTAAACGTTATGTTATGCGGATTTATTCAACTTAATACACCCTAACTTATCTAAAACCACCATAATCCAATAGGTAAAATCCACTTCAAACCAACGCACTCCAAAATTAGCACGTCCGCTATGCGTGTGGTGGTTATTGTGATAGCTTTCGCCCATCATTAAAAAATCGAACGGTAATAAGTTTTTAGAGGTATCGTTAACTTTAAAGTTTACGTAGCCGTAAATATGTGCAAACCAGTTGATAATCACACCGTGAATAGGCGCCATAAAAAAGGCTACGGGTAAAAATAACCAGTGCCACCAAGCGGTTGCAAACACAATAAAAAACACGGTATAGAAAGCGGCCCATGCTAAACGCGATCCGCGAGAGCTGGCAAACTTATCAAAACGTTCCCATTGTGGTACATTTTTAGTGTATTTAGGTTCTACTTCTATACGTTTGTTATTAATATCTTGGTATACGTTTTTTGTACGCCACATCATGGCAAAAACATTAGCATCGTATTTTGGCGAGTGCGGATCTTTTTCGGTATCGGCATACGCGTGGTGTAATCTGTGCATTACCCCATAACCATAAGCACTCAGGTAATTTGAGCCTTGAAATATCCAGGTTAAGACAAAGCAAACACGCTCGCCAAATTTAGACATGGTAAAGGTTTGGTGTGCCGCATAACGGTGTAAAAAGAAGGTTTGAAAAAACAAACCTACATACCACAGAACTAACATTAAGATTAAAATCTCCATACTCACTATTTTTTGCAAAGTTGGTAAGATTTTACCTCGCAATCAATGAACCAAGGTTAAGAAATTTGCTTGCGAATACGACTTAATGCTTGTGGTGTTACCCCAATATAAGAGGCTATATATTTTAAGGGGATTTCCTTTATTAGTTTAGGACGATCGGTAAATAATTTAAGGTAGCGCTCGGTAGCGGTTTCGTTTAATAGCGATTGCTCGCGTTTGGACTTGATTAAAAATAAGCGCTCTGAAGACAAGCGACCAATAAGATTACCTATAACGGTATGCTGATAGACTTCTTGTAAATCGGCATACGAAATACTCCACATGGTGATTGGCGTTAGGGCTTGAACATTGTAAAGGGCGGGTTTACGAAGCAAAAACGAATCGTAAGCGCTAATAAATTCATTTTTAAAACAAAATCCGAAAGTGATTTCTTTATCCACATCCTCTTTCGGGATCACAAAGCGTGCGATACCTTTCTCGATAAATGAAATGTAGTTTTCGGTGTCTCCCATATTTAGAATCATCGCCTTCTTTTTAAAAGAGCGACAGATTAACTTCGAGGAAAAAAACTGCCAATCCGCGTCACTTATCGACACCGTTTCTTCTATGTATTCTCTAATATTAAGCATAACTTGAATTCTACAACAAATAACGTAATTTATTCTTTTTAAACGAAATCAGTACTCATAATTAAAACTCAAAAAAGTGGGGTTAGGCCATAAAAAAAGACGTTTTCAATAGAAAACGTCTTTTTTAAATATAAAACTAATTGTTGCTAGTATTAGAATACTAAATCGGCAACTAAATCAAATTCATCATAAATTGCTTTGTCTTGTAAGTTATCGAAAAAGCTAGTTGATCCGTAACGTACATCGTATTTTGTACGGTCTACTTTTAAAGTCGCTGTTGCTTTGCTACCATATACTGATAAGTTAACTACTACTGGAGCTGTTTTTCCTTTAATCGTTAAATCTGCAGTTACTTGATAAGAGTTTTTTCCTGTTGCTTTAACTTTTGTAAATACCATTTTCGCTGTTGGAAACTTTGCTACACCAAAGAAATCATCAGATTTTAAGTGACCATCTAATTTATCTTTGTACTCACCTTGTAAGTCTGTACTGTTAATAGTAGACATATCCATTACGAATGCACCACCTGTTAACACCTCATCATTAAAATGTAACTCTCCAGATTGGATAGCGATCGTACCTTCGTGAGATCCTGTTACTTTGTAACCTTTCCAAACCACTTTACTCTCGTCGGTTTTTACTGTTTTTTTGTCTGTGTTCGTCGTAAAAGAGAATGTTAAGAATGCAACTAATACGGCTAGAACTCCTGTTTTAATAAATTGTTTCATCGTTATATAAATTTTGTGTGTTTAATAATATACGACAAAGGTAGGCGAGAACGCCGTATTAAAAAATAAGATAGTTTATGAAATGATGTTAATCTAGATTAACATTTATTGCTGAAGGACTTCTTTTTTAATCTTACTAAGGAATTCTTTGGTGATTCCTAGGTACGAAGCGAGCATATACTGTGGGATACGTTGCTCGATATGCGGGTATTTTAAATGAAATAGCTGATAGCGCTCTTTAGCAGAAAGGCTCAGGTTTCGAATGATGCGTTTTTGGGAAGACACATAGGCTTTTTCTATAATTTTTCTAAAGAAGCGTTCTAATTTCGGAATCTCTTGCAATAGGTTTTCGTGGGTCTCATAGGGAAACTGAATCACCGTAGTCGGCTCGATACACTGCACATTAAAATCTGATGGTGTTTGCGTCGCAAAACTCCCCAAGTCGGAAGTCCACCACTCCTCTATCGAAAACATAATTACATGCTCCTGCCCAGCATCGTCAACATAAAACATTTTGGTGCATCCTGAAAGGATAAAACACTGAATAGAACTGATATCACCTTGTTGTAAAATGTATTGGCCCTTTAAATATTTTCTTAGTGCTATCTGCGAACACAAATAAGCTTCCTCTTCTTCAGTAAGGGTCACGTGTTTTCGAATATATTCTAATAAAGGCTTAACGTTTTCCATAGTTTCCATAGCGTGACAAATATAACATTTCATCACGTAATTTTAACATAATATTGCCGTTTAAAACATGGCGTTGACGTAATTTAAAGGCTATTTTTGCCGAATGGAAAAAAACAAGCCTCTAAACTTAGAATTTGTAGGTTTAATGGCGGCATTAATGTCTATTGTCGCTTTAACCATAGATGCTATTTTACCCGCCATTTCCCAAATAGGAATTTCGATTAATAGTTACGACTCGGCGTCGCACCAACTATTAATCACCATGATCTTTTTAGGTTTAGGCTTAGGGCAATTAGTATTCGGACCTTTTTCTGATAGTTTCGGTCGTAAGCCAACAGTATATGTCGGTTTTTCAATTTTTGTAGTCGCAAGTATTATCTGCGTGGTATCCCCATCGTTAGAATGGATGGTTGTAGGGCGTATTTTACAGGGTATCGGACTCTCAGCACCGCGAACCATTAGTATATCTATTATCCGCGATACGTATAAAGGCGATTATATGGCAAAAATTATGTCGTTCGTTACTTCTGTATTTATATTAGTTCCCGTTGTGGCTCCTGCTTTAGGTAAGTTTGTAATGGACCAATACCATTGGAAAGGTATTTTCTACGTCCAATTGGTTATGGCTATCCTTGTCGGACTTTGGTTTTGGCGTCGCCAACCGGAAACTTTAAAACCTGAATTTAAAACTAAGTTCACCCGTTACGTGTTTGTTGACGGTATTAAAGAACTTATAAAGCATAAAGAAACCTTAGGATTCACTATGATTTCCGGTTTTATTACTGGTGCCTTTATGGTGTATTTAAGTGCTTCACAACATATTTTTCAAAATCAATACGGGTTAATCGAGGAGTTCCCTTATATTTTTGCGGGCTTAGCTTCTGGTATTGGAGCTTCGACCTTACTAAATGGTACTCTAGTGATGCGACTAGGTATGCGTCGTTTATCGTTTTTAGCGCTTATTGTTTTTACATTAAACGCCTTGGTTTACAGTTTACTCTTTTGGTCTACAGCAAACCCAAGCTTAGTTATTTTACTGAGTTTTATGGGCGTTCAATTTGCTACCATAGGGTTTATCTTTGGAAATATTAGAGCAATTGCTATGGAACCAATTGGTCATATTGCGGGTATTGGCGCTGCCATTACTGGCTTTTTAGCGACCTTATTGGCCGTTCCTATTGCTACCGTGATTGGATACTATGTCGATAAAACTGCCCTTCCCCTATTTATTGGCTTTACACTATTTGGTCTGCTTTCCTTAGCGATATTTGTAAAAATGAAAGCGTTTAAAAAAATTACTATCACCTCTTAAGGTATCACCACTCGCTTTAAACAACTCACCAAAACGAGGTTTAAATCCCCCTTACTTTAAGGCAATAAAAAAGTGAGCCTATTATAAAGCTCACTTTAGTCCGTATTTATTAGTATGAAGACGTTCGCGTCTATATCTTACGACAATAGGCTATTGCGCATTATCCATAATATCTTGCACGCATTCTGGATTTAATAAGGTACTGGTATCCCCAAGATTCGAGGTATCTCGCTCGGCAATCTTTCGTAAAATACGACGCATAATTTTTCCGCTTCGTGTTTTTGGTAGCCCTGCCGTGAACTGAATTTTATCTAGTTTCGCAATAGGTCCGATACGATCGGAAATCAACTGATTAATTTCTTGTTTTAAATTCGTATGGTCGCGCGTCTCCCCAACATCTTTAAGGGTAACATACCCATAAAGAGCGCTACCTTTTATATCATGAGGGTAGCCAACAATTGCCGATTCTGCAACTGCAGGGTGTTCGTTAATAGCATCTTCTATAGGTGCTGTTCCTAGGTTATGACCAGAAACAATAATAACATCATCGACACGTCCTGTAATTCGGTAGTAGCCCACCTCATCACGCAAGGCACCATCTCCTGTAAAGTACATATTCTCATAGGCCGAAAAATAGGTGTCTTTATACCGTTGATGATCGCCCCAAATGGTTCTTGCTATACTCGGCCATGGGAATTTAATACACAAACGCCCTTCCACCTGATTGCCTTTTAACTCCTCTCCATTATCGCCCATTAAAGCGGGTTGAATCCCGATAAAAGGCAAGGTCGCATACGTTGGTTTTGTTGGTGTCACGTACGGAATTGGTGTGATCATAATCCCACCATTCTCGGTTTGCCACCAGGTATCGATAATCGGACTCTTTCCTTTACCTACATTTTCATTATACCAATGCCAAGCCTCTTCGTTAATCGGTTCCCCAACGGTACCCAGCACTTTTAACGACGACAGGTCGTAATTATCAATAATTTCAGCGCCTTGTTTTGCCAAGGCCCTAATAGCTGTTGGTGCCGTATAAAACTGGGTGACTTTATGCTTTTGAACAACCTCCCAAAAGCGGCCGTAATCCGGGTAACTTGGCACCCCTTCAAACAATACTGTTGTAGCACCATTAGCCAATGGCCCATAAACAATATAACTGTGACCGGTAATCCAACCAATATCGGCAGTACACCAGTACACATCATTTTCTCGGTATTGGAATGCATTTTTAAAGGTATAAGCGGTATATACCATATACCCCGCAGTTGTGTGTACCATTCCTTTTGGTTGTCCTGTAGACCCGGAGGTGTATAAAATAAACAACGGATCTTCGGCATCCATAATTTCGGCATCTCCTTCTTTTGAAGCGGCATCTAATAGTGGTTGTAACCACTTATCGCGACCTGCTTTCATGTTTATATCCGATTGTATACGTTTTGCTACCAAAACCGTAGAAACGCCTGGACAGTGTTCTAGGGCATCATCGACAATCCCTTTTAAATCGATGGTTTTAGCACCACGGTAAGACCCATCGGCAGTTATAACAATTTTACAATCGCTATCATTAATACGTGTGGATAGCGCTTTAGCAGAAAACCCTGCAAAGACCACAGAGTGGATAGCACCGATTCGCGCACAAGCCAATATTGAAATGGCTAATTCCGGAATCATAGGTACGTAAATACAAACGCGATCTCCTTTTTTAACCCCTTGTTCTTTTAAGACATTCGCAAATTGGTTAACCCGCTCGTACAATTGCCTGTAGGTAATGTGCTCTGAAGGTTCTTTAGGATCGTTAGGCTCGAATAGAATAGCAGTTTTATCCCCTCTAGTTGCCAAATGCCTATCGATACAATTCTCCGTAATATTGAGTTTCGCCCCTTCGAACCATTTTACCTCTGGTTTTTTAAAATCCCACTGCAACACTGAATCCCATTTTTTACGCCATAAAAAGTGTTCTTCGGCAATTTCTTCCCAAAATTTCTCGGGTTCGCGAACCGATTTTCTATAGACTTGAAAATATTCTTCTAAATGTTTAATGTGGTAATTACTCATAATTGTTAGTATATAGGTTTAATCTCATTTTGTGTATTGCATCAGTACTTAAGCTTTTGATTTCATAGCATTAAAATAGCGTTTGGCCTCTTTAAGGACTTTTGGCGCTAGTAAAATAGTAGCTAGCATGGTTGGAATCGCCATTAAAGCGAAAAACCCGTCAATTAAATTTATAATTAGCCCTAAAGACGTTGTTGCTCCTAATACAATACTTAGAATATAAATATAATTATAATAATGTTTATTGTGAGCACCGAACAAAAAAGACATGCATTTGGTACCGTAGTAAGAATATGAAAATAACGACGACACACTAAACACCACAATACAAAGTAGCAACAAATAATTCCCATAGGTTGGTATGGCAGAATTAAATGCTGTAGCGGTTAAAGACACACCGTTCGCATCGGAGGTTTGCCACACTCCGGTAACTAAAATAGCCATAGCTGTTAGGGTACAAACAATAAGGGTGTCTATCGCTGGCCCTAGCATCGCTACCAAACCTTCACGAATAGGCTCGGAGGTTTTAGCTGCCCCGTGGGCCATAGGCGCCATACCAATCCCCGCTTCATTACTAAAAGCTCCACGACGGATACCCAATAAAATCAGTCCCCCTGTTAATCCGCCCAAAAAGCGATCGCCTGTATACGAATTGGCAGCAAAAGCATCGGTAAAAATAAGTTTAAAATAGCTAGGCACCACGTCACTATGTATAACTAGTATACAGATGATTAACACAAAATATAAGACTACCATAGCCGGTACCAATTTCGAAGCGACCTTTCCAATTCTACTAATTCCCCCTAAAATAACGATTGCTGTAATACCCACTAAAACCGCTGCTACTATTAAATTTGTAGATGTGGATACGACGACTCCGTTTGGTGTTAGTAAAATACTGTTTATGGCTTGCGTTAATTGGTTGACATTAAATACAGGTAGGGCACCTACCAAGGCACATAAACTAAAAAATACGGCTAAAG
This sequence comes from Bizionia paragorgiae, assembly GCF_900107625.1. Lineage (GTDB taxonomy): Bacteria > Bacteroidota > Bacteroidia > Flavobacteriales > Flavobacteriaceae > Bizionia > Bizionia paragorgiae. The sequence goes on along the minus strand of NZ_FNQK01000005.1, from coordinate 102,631 downwards.
GCTTCCAGCGTTTTCCTAATCCCTCGGTAATAAAATACATAGGACCACCTTGGATATCGCCATTGCTATCCTTTCCGCGATACATAACCGCTAAACTAGAGGTGAAGAATTTTGTGGACATACCAATCACGGCACTTACCCACATCCAAAAGACTGCTCCTGGACCTCCAATAGAAATGGCTACGGCCACACCAGCAATATTACCCATTCCTATGGTGGACGACAAGGCAGTAGTTAGCGCTTGAAAGTGATTAATATCTCCCGGATCATTAGCATTATCATATTTACCTATCACCACCTGAATGGCGTGTCCTAAATAACGAAAAGGTAAAAAACGTGATAGTATGAGTAAGTAAAGTCCGCCACCGATTAACAGTATTAATAATGGCAAGCCCCAAACAAATGAAGCAAAGCGCTCTACAAAGTCGTTAATTAATTGCATAATTTAAATGTGATAAAGTAAGTTTGCATAAATGTATTAAAACTGAATAACTTTACTACCGTATACCAAAATTTAACACGGTATTAATACACATTAAAACAACACATTTGTGAAGCTAAAACGCAAAAAACAACTGGTCACCACGCTAAATATTTTAGATAAACCCATCAGGTTTAATCCTTTTGTATTTAGCAGAACTTTTTTTTTATGGGCTCTTTTAGGTATTGTTGGCGGATTAATAGCTAGTACCTATTGGATAATTTTAGAATTCCTAACTCATAAAATTGCTTTTTTTGACGGTTGGCAAGTAATTCCTGCCATGACTATTTCTGGTTTGTTGGCCGGACTTATTATTTATTGGATTGGCGATCCTGGAGAAATCCATTTGATAGTCAACAACATCCGCTTCAACAAGGGAAAGCTAGACCCTAAAAACAATCCGTCTATGGTACTGTCCTCATTACTTTGTGTCGCCTCTGGAGGAAGTTTAGGACCAGAAGCTCCTTTAGTACAGGTTACCGGCTCGACAGGAACTTGGTTGGGAAAGTTATGCCGATTAAAAGGCGAGGAACTCCGCTCCCTAAGTATTGCTGGTATGGCGTCGGGATTTACGGCTTTGTTTGGCGCCCCATTGGGTGGTAGTTTGTTTTCATTAGAAATTCTCCACCATAAACATGCTGTAGAATATTATAAAGCGATAATTCCTGCTTTAGTAGCCAGTAGTTTTAGTTATGTGGTATTTGCTGTTATTATAGAATTGGGCTTAGGAGCAACATGGTCTTTAACAGCTTACGAATATGAAGGTGTTTTCGATTTTGCCTATGCCGTTTTATTTGCTTTAGCAGGAACGTTTATGGGCTGGGTATTTATTTACTGCACCAAGTTCTTTAAAACCGTATTTGAAAAATTTACCATTCCTATTTATATAAAAACCACTGTGGGAGGTATTATCTTAGGTGTTATCGCTTATTATTTACCGTTAACCCGATACTTTGGACACCATGAAATTAACGAGCTTATCGGTCAGAGTTTACCGCTAACCACCTTATTCGCTATTTTAGTTTTTAAAATTATAGCTATTGCAGTAACGGTAACCTCAGGGTGGCGTGGTGGATTTATTATCCCCTTATTTTTTGTGGGTACCACCTTAGGACTTATTATTCATCACTTTTTTCCGAGTACCAACCTCACCCTAACCATTGTGAGTTGTATGGCAGGAATTAATGCCTGTGTAACGCGAACGCCTATGAGTACAACCATTTTATTAGCGACGCTAACAGGGTTCTCTTACTTTATCCCTATTCTTTTTGCCAGTTTAACAGGGTATTTCTTAGCCCCTAGAATCCCATTTATCCAATCGCAATTAAAAGAACAGAAGGCATAATAGTTTCATGGTTGACATTAAATATAAAAAAAAAGACCTTGCATTGGCAAGGTCTTTTTTGTACTTGGTGTTAGCTTGTAACTAACAGCTATGCTTATAGTGTTTTTAAAAACGCTTCTACATTATTTTGAATACGCTCTTGAATATTTGAAACATCGGCTTTCACAAAAGTTTCACCCATAATATTCTCATAAAGTTCGATATAGCGTTCGGATACGCTTGCGATATAATCATCGCTCATTTCTGGAACCGACTGTCCTTCTAAACCTTGAAAATCGTTGGCAATTAACCACTGACGAACAAACTCTTTAGACAGTTGTTTTTGAGCCTCACCTTTATCTTGACGCTCTTGGTACCCGTCGGCATAAAAATAACGCGATGAGTCTGGCGTATGGATCTCGTCGATTAGTACGATTTTACCATCTTTAGTTTTTCCGAATTCGTATTTGGTATCCACCAAAATCAGACCTCTAGAAGCGGCGATTTCTGTACCACGTTGAAATAACTTACGCGTATAATCTTCTAATACTAAATAATCAGCTTCGCTAACAATGCCTTTTTTTATGATGTCCTCACGTGAGATATCCTCATCATGATCTCCCATTTCAGCTTTTGTTGCTGGTGTAATTATAGGTTCTGGAAACTTATCATTTTCTTTCATACCTTCTGGCATAGCTACACCACAAAGCATTCTTTTTCCGGCTTTATATTCGCGTGCCGCATGCCCTGACATATATCCACGAATAACCATTTCTACTTTAAAAGGTTCACATAAATGGCCAACGGCTACGTTAGGATCTGGTGTTGCTATTAACCAATTAGGCACTAAATCTTCGGTTTGCGCCATAAATTTTGTCGCAATCTGATTAAGGATTTGCCCTTTATAAGGAATTCCTTTTGGCATAACGACATCGAAAGCGCTTAACCTATCGGTAGCGACCATAACTAAAATATCGTTTTCTAAGCTGTAAACGGCTCTTACTTTTCCTTTATAAACACTCTTTTGTCCCGGAAAATTAAAATTTGAATCTGTAATTGTTTGAGTTGACATGGTATTGTTGTGCTGTTGTTGTGTTGTAAAAATACTTATGCTTTTAAAAACCGAAATCCCTAGCCCTGATTGAGGCTTTGTTGGAGCTCTTTTTTTATTTTTTGCAAAAATATAAAAAAGCGACTGCCGAAAGCAGGAAATAGCTTCTAATTAATAAAAACTATTCTATATTTTCTATTTGCTTGTAGGCAGCGATGATTTTCTTAACTAATTTATGGCGGATCACATCTTTATCGTCTAGGAAAACCATGCCCACACCTTCTACATCTTTTAATATTAGTAGGGCTTCTTTAAGGCCAGAAACGGTACGTCGCGGTAAATCGATTTGCCCGGGATCGCCGGTTAACATAAACTTGGCGTTCTTACCCATACGGGTTAAAAACATTTTCATTTGGTTATGGGTGGTGTTTTGCCCTTCGTCTAATATTACAAAAGCATTATCTAAGGTACGACCACGCATAAACGCTAAGGGTGCAATTTGTATGGTTCCATTTTCGATATAGTTTTCTAACTTTTCGGCAGGAATCATATCGCGTAACGCATCGTACAAGGGTTGCATATAAGGATCTAATTTCTCTTTTAAATCTCCTGGTAAAAACCCTAAATTCTCGCCTGCTTCTACTGCGGGGCGTGTTAAGATAATACGTTTGACTTCTTTATTTTTTAGCGCTTGAACAGCGAGAGCGACACCAGTATACGTTTTTCCTGTTCCTGCAGGGCCGATAGCAAAAACCATATCGTTTTTACGCATAAGCTCTACCAATTTACGTTGGTTTGCTGTTTGTGCTTTTATTAATTTTCCACCAACGCCATGCACTAAAACTTCACCACTTTTATCGGAGGTTTTATAATCGTCGCTAGAATTACTGGTTAGAACGCGCTCGATAACATTTTCGTCTAGCTTATTGTACTTAGCAAAATGCTTTATAAGCATTGTAATGCGCTTGTCGAATTCTTGTAAGAGTTCCTCGTCGCCATACGCCTTTAATTTGCTCCCGCGAGCAACAATTTTAAGTTTGGGAAAGTACTTTTTTAAAAGTTCGATATTCGCGTTACTATCTCCAAAAAAATCTCTTGGTGTAACTTCTTCAAGTTCTATTATAATTTCATTCAAAAGCGAGACGATTTAATTAAATTAATCTATTAAGTTTTATTAGTTTTGTTGTCGAAAACTAGCTTAACAAACTTACACAATTTTGTGGTCATTAATCTAAAAAAATATCAACAATTAAACGATGGCAATTATTACTTTAACAACAGACTTTGGAGAGAAAGATCACTCTTCTGGCGCGGTAAAAGGAGCTATTTATAGCGAATTACCCGAGGTTACAGTTGTTGATATCTCACATTCTGTAGCGCCATTTAGTGTGCCGGAGGCCGCGTATATTATTCAGAGTGCTTACAGTAGTTTTCCTAAAGGAACGATTCATATTATCGGAATTGATTCTGAGCTTAATATTGAAAATAAACACATTGCTATAAAGTTAGACGATCATTATTTTATTTGTGCTAACAACGGGATTATGAGTATGATTTGTGCCGAAATCGCTCCCGAGCAGATTGTAGAAATTAACATCCATGATCGTTTTGAATCGAGTTTTCCTGTTTTAGATGTTTTTGTAAAAGTGGCTTGCCATATAGCTCGCGGTGGGACTTTAGACGTGGTAGGAAAACGTATAGACCGTATAAAACCGATTACCAATATAAAACCTATTGTTAACGAAGATGAGTCTCAAATAATAGGTAGTATTATCTATATTGATAATTACGGTAATGTGATTACAAATATTAAAAAGTCCTTTTTTGAATCGCTTTGTAAAGGGCGACAGTTTATAATTTCGGCAAGAAACCATAAGCTAAAAACAATATATTCAAAATACTCCGATGTGGTTAATTTTGATATCCCCGAAAACGAACGTAATGACGAAGGCCGCCCCTTGGTGGTTTTTAACTCTTCGGATTATTTGGAAATCGCGATGTATAAAAGCAACACGGTTACTGTTGGTGGGGCGAGTACATTAATGGGCTTAAAACTACGAGATACTGTAACTGTAAATTTTATTAAAACCTTATGATAACTACCGACTTAGTACGCATAGTAAAATTAACTTTTGCTGAAGAACATATTCCTTTATTTTTATCTAATTTTGAAAAGGTAAAAGAACGCATTCGCGGTTTTGAAGGTTGTAATTTTTTAGAGCTTTACCGTGATAAAAACAATACAAACGTTTTTTTTACGTATAGTTATTGGTCGTCGGAAGCCGATTTAGAAAATTACCGTCATTCGGAGCTTTTTAAAAGTGTTTGGGCAGAAACCAAACCGCTTTTTTGTGATAAACCAGAAGCGTGGAGTGTGGATAAACTTGCGTCTTTAACCTAATAACAAGGGATATAAAATAGGTGCTGCTAAGATTATGCAGCGCCCTAATAATTTAAACAAACCATTATGTTTGCTATATTAAAAAAAGAAATACAATCCTTTTTCGCATCGCCAATTGGGTATTTGGTAATTGCTCTATTTTTATTACTAAACGGTCTGTTTTTATGGCTGTTTAAAGGGGAGTTTAATATTTTAAACTATGGTTTTGCCGATTTATCTTCGTTTTTCCTATTAGCACCATGGATTCTTGTATTTCTAATCCCTGCTGTTACCATGCGCAGTTTTAGCGATGAGAAAAAACAAGGTACTTTAGAGCTGCTTCTTACCAAGCCTATCTCTCATTTACAAATCGTATTGGGTAAATATTTTGGTGCTGTTGTACTTATAGTACTAGCGCTAATCCCTACCCTACTTTACGTGCTTACGGTATACCAATTGGGTAAACCTGTGGGGAATTTAGATATGGGAAGCACCTTAGGGTCGTATTTCGGACTCCTTTTTTTAGTTGCTGCTTACACGGCTATTGGTTTGTTTGCCTCCACTTTAAGTGACAATCAAATTGTAGCTTTTATAAGCGCGGTCTTTTTATGTTTTTTCTTTTATATCGGTTTTGAGGGAATTGCCGATATGACATCAAGTCGTTTTATCGATCAGTTAGGCATGAGTTCGCATTATAAAAGTATGAGCCGCGGTGTCCTTGACACACGCGATATCATTTACTTTTTAAGTGTGACCGTTCTGTTTTTATTTTTCACCGTAAAACGCGTCAATAGTGAAGCATCGAAAGCCATAAAATGGTCTATGCTAGCCATTGTTCCTGCTACTATCTTTGTTTTGAATGCGATAAGCACATCGGTTTATAGTCGTTTTGATTTAACATCAGACAAACGTTATACACTTAGCGATGCCACATTAAATATTGTAAAAGACGCCGATTCGCCTATTGTTATTGACGTGTTTTTGGAAGGCGAAGGGTTTCCTTCTGAATTTCGACGCTTACAGTCGGAAACACGCCAGTTATTAGAAGAGTTCTCTGCTTATAACAGTAATATTTCGTTTAAGTTTTTAGACCCTATTGAAGATGATGCCACTCGAGATCGCAATATCGAGCAATTAAACGCTCGCGGGTTAACCCCTATGCAAGTCAACGTTCAAGAAAACGGCAAGCAATCGCAGGCTATAATTTTCCCTTGGGCATTAGCGAGTTACAATGGTGAAACCGTAAAAATAGGCTTAGTTAAATACAAGGTTAATGCCGACCAGCAAGAACTGGTTACCAATTCGGTACAGCATTTAGAATATGCTATTGCCGATGGTTTGGGTAAGCTTATCCACCCTAAAAAACGCAAAGTGGCGGTTTTAAAAGGCAACGGAGAAATGCCTAATCAATATATCGCCGATTTTGTAACCACTTTACGCGACTACTATTATATAGCTCCTTTTACCTTAGACAGCGTTGCTGTGAGTCCGCAAAAAACAGCATCAGCCCTTAATGATTACGATTTAATCATTGCAGCAAAACCTACAGAGGCGTTTAGCGAGCAAGAGAAATTTGTTTTAGACCAATACACCATGCAGGGCGGAAAGAGCTTGTGGCTTATTGATGCTATTGCGATGGAAAAGGATAGTTTATTTAACCCTGAAGGAAAAAATGTAGCGATACCACGCGATTTAAATTTAACCGATTTCTTCTTTAAATACGGTGTGCGCATCAATCCCTTATTAACCAGTGTTAAAAGTCAGAATATCGGACGCATAGCCTTAGAGAGTGGCGAGAATGAAAGCACGAGAATTCAGCTTTTTAATTGGCCGTATTCACCGCTGGGTATTAGCGCAACTAACCACCCGATTTCTAACAATATCAATTTGGTGAAATTTGATTTTGCCAATCAGATAGACACATTAAAAAATGACATTTCTAAAACGATACTTTTAAAGTCTGATGCTCCGGCACGACTTGAGGGGACACCAATGGAGATTAGCTTGTCGTTTGCTTTACAAGAACCGGATTCCGAGCTGTTTAATAAAGAAGCACAAAACCTTGCCGTGCTTTTAGAAGGTGAGTTTACTTCGGTTTATCACAACCGTGTTAAACCTCTTGATCTTTTAGAAACTAAAGATAATAGTTCGCCGACTAAAATGATAGTTATTGCCGATGGTGATGTGATTAAGAATGATATTAACAGAAATGGTCCCTTGAGTTTAGGCTTTGATAAATGGACTAAAGAAAGCTACGGAAATAAAGAATTCTTATTAAATGCCGTAAATTACCTGTTGGACGACGACGGACTTATAAACATTAGATCGAAGGAAGTAAAAGTTGCCTTTTTAGATCAGCATAAAATAGCTGATGAAAAAACAAAATGGCAGATTATAAATATTGCATTACCACTAGTGCTACTAGGTGTTTTCGGCGTTTTATTCTATTATTTAAGACGTAAAAAATACGCTAAACCGGCTTAATAAAAAGAGCGATAAATAGCATTTTAAAAAATTAAAAGTGTTAATAAGTTTGTTTCAGTATTAGGATGTTAAATAATATATTTGTAATAGATAATGTATCTCAATAAAAACGACCAATCATAAATGAAACGTTCGTATTTAAGGATTATATTCTAGCGATGAATCTGGTAATAAGAATGGCACATTTACCCTTTAAAAATAAAAGAATCAAATGAAATTTATAGTATCAAGTACCTATTTACTAAAACAACTCCAAGTTTTAGGTGGTGTTATTAACAGTTCGAACACCTTACCTATTTTAGATAACTTTTTATTTGACATCGATCACTCTAAATTAACAGTTTCTGCTAGTGATTTAGAAACGACTATGTCATCTGTTTTAGATATAGAAAGTGACAGCGAAGGTAGCGTTGCTATCCCTGCACGTTTACTTTTAGACACTTTAAAAACATTTCCAGAGCAACCGTTAACCTTTGTTATTGAAGACAACAATACGGTTGAAATTAGCTCTAACCATGGTAAATATGCTTTAGCGTATGCTGACGGTGCTGAATTCCCAAAGGCCATTACTTTAGAAGATCCAAGTTCAACAACTATTTCAGGTGATATATTAGCTACAGCCATTAGCAAAACTATTTTTGCTGCTGGTAACGACGATTTAAGACCGGTAATGAGTGGTGTCTTTTTTCAATTCTCTACCGATAACCTAACTTTTGTAGCTACCGATGCTCACAAGTTAGTAAAATATACTCGTGAAGATGTAAGCGCAACACAACAGGCAGAATTTATTATGCCTAAAAAACCTTTAACCTTATTAAAAGGGATTTTAGCGGCTAGCGATGAGAATGTAACTATCGAGTACAACGATTCGAATGCTAAATTCACGTTTGAAAACACGGTATTAGTTTGTCGTTTAATTGATGGAAAATATCCAAACTACGAAGCGGTAATCCCAAAGGAGAATCCGAATAAATTAAGTATCGATCGTTCACAGTTTTTAAGCTCGGTAAAGCGTGTGAGTATATTCTCGAATAAAACGACACACCAAATTAGATTAAAAATTGCTGGAGCTGAATTAAACATCTCTGCCGAAGATATTGATTACAGTAACAAAGCTGAAGAGCGTTTAACTTGTGATTACCAAGGTGATGATATGCAAATTGGTTTTAACTCGCGTTTCTTAACTGAGATGTTAAACAATTTAAATGCCGACGAGGTACAATTAGAAATGAGTATGCCTAACAGAGCTGGAATTCTTACGCCTGTTGATGGTTTAGATGAAGGTGAACACGTTACTATGCTTGTTATGCCAGTAATGCTTAACAGCTAATACAACAAAACACATAAAAGCTGTTTTTAAAACTGCTTTAACACACAAAACGCTCACTTTTTTAAGTGAGCGTTTTTTATTGAAATACTTAAAAACCGATCTTATTGATCTGGTGTTATACAGCCTGCTTGCTACATCTAAAAAACAACTCCTTCCCTGCTCTTGCAGCTATCGAGTTATAGCAAGGCGCTAAGGTATGTATTGTAAAGTAAGGTTGAAAATACGACCGGTATTCGCCTATATCTCCTCCAAATGGTGGTTGGGTTGACGCTAAGGGAAAATTAAATAGGAGACCCACGAGTTCACCGTTATTTTCTAGCAAGGCATTCATTTTACGTGCATATTGCGGACGTAATGTGGGATCTAAAGCACAGAAAAACGTTTGCTCGATAATAAGGTCGAACTTTGCTTCCAGTTCAAAAAAGTTTTGATGTAATAAGTGCGCCTGCGGAAAGTTTGGTACCCGCGCTGTAAATTGCGCTAATGCCGTTTGTGACACATCGACAACAAACACCTTTTTAAATCCTAAATGGTGAAGGTATTCGGCTTCATAGGCATGTCCGCCACCAGGAATTAAAATAGATTTTGACTTGTACGCTTCTGGTAATTGATCAAAATACGCTTTAAAAGGCGGTGATACTTGGCCTAAATCCCAGCCTATATCTTCCTGCTTATAGCGGTTGTTCCAATAGTCTGCCGACAACTCCATTACGCTGATTGTATGACTTGAATAAGTTCTCTTTTCTGGATGATTCCCGACTGTTTCCACACTTGCTGTCCGTTCTTGAACAGAATAAACGTGGGTACACCACGCACCTGAAATTTGGAAGCTAGGGCTTGATTTTTATCGACATCAATTTTTAAGATAGACACCTCATCACCTAAGGCTTCTTTAACCTGTTCTAAAACTGGCCCCATGGTTTGACATGGTCCGCACCACGTCGCAAAAAAATCGACTAATACGGGTTTATCTTTATTTATAATTTCTGAAAATTTAGCCATAATACGGTTTAAATTTAATGTTACACGTCTTTAATATGTTTGCGTTATGTTATTAATCGCCTCCATTCTTAGTCGCATAAAACGCACATCCTTACACCGTACTTTACGGCGTGATTTATAAGAAAACGGATTGTTTAATGCGGTAATTTAGAACGCAACGCGCCATAGGCGAATGTTCCTAAAAGCGCACCAAAAATAAGAACCAGTACACTTACAAAACCTGTTCCGATAAGCACAAACATAGGTCCTGGACAAGCGCCAGCTAAAGCCCATCCTAAACCGAATAAGGTACCACCAATTAAATAACGCGCAATACTGCGATCTTTATCGGCAATCGAAATGGGCTGACCCGAAAAGTCTTTTGCTTTTTTGTGTTTTATTAACTGAACACCAATAATTCCTATAACTACTGCCGTTCCCATTAGGCCGTACATATGAAAACTCTTAAACTGAAACATTTCATAAATACGAAACCACGAAGCGACTTCTGACTTAATAAAAAGAACGCCAAGGAAAAATCCAACTGCTAAATATGCTATAACTTTTTTCATCTTAAAATAGTAAAGGGAAAATTAAATGTACCATAACCAATCCGCCAATAAAAAAACCTACGACAGCGATTAGAGAAGGGACTTGAAAATTACTTAAGCCAGAAATGGCATGACCAGAAGTACACCCTCCGGCATAACGCGCACCAAAACCTACTAGGAAGCCAGCTACGAGTATAATTAAAAAGCCTTTAAGGGTTAATAAAGCGTCTAAGCTAAACAACTCGGTAGGCACAAAGCTCGTATTGGTACTATGTATACCCAAAGTTTCAAGCTGCTCTACGACATCTTCATTTATTTGTGGTGCTTCAGGACTTAAAAATTGAAGGGCTACAAAGCCACCTGCAATCACCCCTACCACAATCCATAAATTCCATTGGTCTTTTTTCCAATCAAATCTAAAAAAATCGACAAACCGACCTGCTCCACCAATAGAACATAAGGTTCTTAAGTTGGATGACATACCAAATTTCTTACCCATTAAAGTAAGTAATAACATGGTACCAGCAATTAAAGGCCCCGCCACATACCATGGCCATGGGCTATATAAATATTCCATATAAATTGTATTTTTATTTATTTAAAGTTGTAGGACAAACAAAGTCCGTAGTTGGTATCCCTGCCTTTTTAATAGCTCCCATACCACCAGCAACATCTACTAAGTTATGAATGCCTCTACTTTTTAATATGGAAGCCGCAATTACCGAGCGATACCCTCCTGCACAGTGCACATAGAATGGTTCCTCTTTAGGAAACTCACCTAAATAATCATTTAAGAAATCTAAGGGTGTCGATTTTGCTATATCGATATGACCAGCGATAAACTCCCCTTCTTTTCTTACGTCGTACACAGGAATATCATCGGTTTCTAAACGTCTTCTAAATTCTTCAGCAGAAATAGAATCTAAGGTATCCATTTCTTTTTCGGATGCTTTCCAAGCGTCGATACCACCTTCTAAATACCCTATAGTATTATCAAAACCTACGCGAGACAGACGTGTAATGGCTTCCTTTTCTTTTCCGGGTTCCACAACCAGTAATAACGGCTGTTTTACATCTTGAATTAAGGCACCAACCCACGGCGCGAATCCGCCTTGTAAACCTATAAATATAGAACGAGGAATATGTCCTTTTATAAATTCTGACTGGTGGCGTACATCTAAAATAAGCGCCTCAGTAGTATTAGCTGCAGTTTCAAATTCTTCAGGAGACAATGCATTGCTTCCTTTTTTTATCACGGTGTCTATATTTTCGTAGCCTTCTTTATTCATTTGAACATTTAAAGGAAAATACGACGGTGGAGGTAATAAACCATCGGTTACTTCTTCAATAAACTCTTCTCTAGTCATATCGGCACGTAAAGCGTAATTCATTTGCTTTTGATTCCCTAAGGTATCTACCGTTTCCTTCATCATATTTTTACCACAAGCTGAACCTGCTCCATGACCTGGATACACAATTACATCGTCTGCCAAGGGCATGATTTTGTTTCGTAAACTATCAAAAGACAGTCCTGCAAGATCTTCCATGGTCATATCCGCAGCTTTTTGCGCTAAATCAGGTCGTCCGACATCTCCTAAAAACAGGGTATCACCACTAAATATAGCGTGATCTTTTCCGTTTTCGTCTTTCACTAAATACGTTGTACTCTCCATAGTATGCCCAGGAGTATGTAGGGCCGTAATAGTTATTTTTCCTAACTGAAACACTTGTCCGTCGGTAGCAATAATAGCATCAAATTTTGGTGCTGCTGTTGGTCCGTAAACTATAGGAGCTCCCGTTTTTTCTGAAAGCGTAATATGCCCACTAACAAAATCGGCATGAAAATGAGTTTCAAAAATGTATTTTATGGTCGCCTTATTGTCTTTTGCAATGGCTATGTAATTATCGACTTCACGTAAGGGATCTATAATAGCAACTTCCCCTTCACTTTCTATGTAATAGGCTCCTTGTGCTAGGCACCCTGTGTAAATTTGTTCAATTTTCATGATATTCTAGTTTTAACTCTTGCAAAAATAACACTTATGTTTCATAATGAAGGTGACATAAGTTACATTATTAAAGCAACTCTTTTAGTAAGATAAAGAGGCCCATTACTAATACAAACCATCCAAATCCTTTTTTTAGATTAGCTCCTTCTACACGGTGTACTAACGAGGTCCCTATTAAAATGCCAATAATAGCAATACTCGTAAAGCTAATTAAAAATGGCCAATCAATATCTAAATGACCGAAATCACCACTAAACCCGATTAAGGAATTTATTGAAATAATAAATAATGATGTCCCCACCGCCTGCTTCATCGACAAGTTTCCTAAAACGATAAGGGCTGGTACAATAACAAAGCCTCCACCGGCTCCTATTAGCCCTGTAAAAAAGCCTATAACCGCGGCTTGAAATATAATTTTAGGAATGTTATAAGTCATAAGTCCCTCCGGCTCTATAAGCCCTTTCTTTCCTTTAAGCATCAACACAGAGGAATACAACATTACAAAAGCAAATAGTATCATTATGGCAACACTTTTGGTTAGTGTAAACGTTCCTAGTGTAAGTAGTTCATGAGGGATTTCTGGTAATATAAAACGGCGTGTTATATAGATAACAACAAATGCTGGGACAGCAAAAAGGAAAGCTATTCTAAAGTTTATAGTATGGCGTTTATAATTCTTAAACGCACCAATACTTGAGGACACCCCGACCATAAACAAAGAATAAGAGGTTGCTACAATAGGATTAACCGCAAAAAGGTATACAAATATGGGGACACTTAAAATAGAACCACCTCCTCCAATAAGCCCCATTACTAGACCTATGATTAAAGCACCAAAATAACCTAAAACTGTTGTTAATTCCATATTTTATTGCGTTGTAAGGAAGCCTTCGAAAACCTATTAATCTTTAAGGTATCGCTTACAAGTCTAAAATTTTTATTTGATTTCTATTCAGTTCTATTTTCTTTTCATTCTCTAGGGTCTTTAATAACCGAGAAATAACCACTCGTGAGGAATGCAGGTCCTGAGCAATAATTTGATGGGTAACCTGAATGGTATCGTTGCGATTTACCAAAGCCTTATCGCGGAGGTATTTTAACAAACGCTCATCTAATTTTAAAAAGGCAATGGAATCTAAAGCTTCTAGTAGCTCGGTCATCCTTTCATGGTAGCTTTGTAAAATAAAGTTTTGCCATGACTTATAACGCGTCATCCATAAACTCATATACTCCACGGGAATCATTAATACTGTGGTATCCACTTCGGCAATAGCACGAATCTCGCTTTTTTTAACCCCCAAGCAACAAGTTAAGGTCATAGCGCAAGTGTCTCCCTGTTCTATAAAATACAGCAACAAATCATCGCCATTAGTATCTTCTCTGAAAATTTTAATCGCCCCTGTTAAAACCAAAGGTATCATGGTGACTTTCTGACCAATATCCATAATAATATCGTTTGCAGGACATGTTTTTAACTGCCCTACAGCTTGTATTTCTTTTAGCAATTCGTCCTCGAAAAGATAAGCATAATGGTGTTTTAAATCCTCTATCATTTATTTTTACGTTTTGTACTTGGTTTTTGTTGAAAACATAACACTAACATAGCGTATAACTCAGGATGCTTTTTTTTAAAAAGTTCCGGTCGTTCAAAAAAATACTCGGAGGCCACAGCAAAAAATTCAACTTTGCTAACCCCTCCATACTGTCTTATATCGGAGTCGTCATTGTTAATCGCCTCCATTTCTTTATACATGAGTTCCATCCACGGGGTAATATACTCGCGCCCCATTAACTGCTCTGGAATGCCATCTATATTTCCGTCCATTTTATCTATTAAGTGAACAAACTCATGAACAGGTGTATTTAACTTATCGGTATCGTTTTTAAAGGCTTGACGTAGAGCACGTCGTGACAAAATCATTTGATTTTCAAAACGACCAGTTCCCACCATCCCTAAGATTTTTCTATCGTCACTTTCAGAGTTAAACTGCAAATCGCCATCAAAGGTATCGGGGTATAGAATTATGCCACTTAAATTATTATAATACCATTCTTTAAAGCCAAATACAGGAATTACCGCACTCGCTGCAATTAATATTTTATCTAAATCCTCCAATTCTAATTGTACGCCTTCAAGATGTACTTCACTTAAAAAAGCCATCATCCGTGTTCTAAATCGCTGTTGCTCTGCCTCAGAAAGGGTGTTGTAATAGCGAACTTCAGCCTCTAAAATAGGACCCCATGCTTTTGGAAAGGGATCGACTGCTTTGCGCTTCAATTTAGAGAATGCAAAGATGCCAAAAGCTACTAAAAAAACGAATACAACGCTATATACCATAAGCTGACTACAAAAGCTGACTACAAAAGCTGACTACAAAAGCTGACTACAAAAGCTGACTACAAAAGCTGAATTTAACTGTTTTTTTCCGGATACAGTTATTCTTTATCATAAGATTTACAAGGCAGCAAAATAGTGATTATATTAGCGCTTTAAAAATTATTTTGATATGATTAAAGTGGTACTTTTTGATATGGATGGGGTTATTGTAGATACCGAACCCTTACATACTAAGGCTTACTATATGATGTTTAACCACTATGACTTAGAGGTCTCCAAATCGATGTACGAGTCGTTTACGGGCCAGTCCACACTAAACGTTTGTAAAACACTTTGCGACACGTTTCAATTAGACGCTAACCCTGAAGATCTAGTGCAAACCAAAAGAACCAGTTTTACCTCTCTTTTCCATAAGGACCCTAGTCTGCAATTGTTACCGGGAGTTTTAGAGCTTATCCAAGACTATTACAACAACGGATTAACCTTAATTTTAGCCTCTTCCGCCTCTCATTTCACTATAAACAATGTTTTTACGCGTTTTGAATTGGATCGCTATTTTAAGGCCAAATTGAGTGGTGCCGATTTAAAAGCCTCTAAACCACATCCTGAAATTTTTGAAAAAGCTGCCGAAGCGGCGGGAGTCAAAAGAAATGAGTGTTTTGTTATTGAAGACTCTACAAATGGAATAAAAGCCGCTAAGGCTGCAGGTATTTACTGTGTAGGTTACGACAGTTTAAATTCTAAAAACCAAGATTACTCACAAGCCGACCGTGTTATTAATACGTTTAGTGAGATTAGTTACGATGTGGTAAAAACACTGTGATGCTTTTAGGCTATAACCAATAGCTTTGTAGGACGTTGTTTGCACTTGGGTTAATTCTTTAAGAATAAGCGTATTGATAAGTCATTTTTTTTATATTTGTTTTACCTAAAATCTATATCATGAAAAAACTATTATTTTCACTCCTACTTAGCAGCAGCTTTTTCTTAGCCAATGCACAATCAACAACACCCAATGATGATGCCTTTGGCTTTTTACCGGAGGAAGTTTTTATTGAGGGTAACCTGAGTTTTTCTTCTCACAATGACCATAATATAGATATTAAAACTACCGATTTTTCAGTAAACCCAAAAGCAGGGTACTTTATAACTGATGCCCTAGCGGTAGGCTTACAAGGAAATTATACGCTTTCAAAATATACAGAACAAGATATTAAAGCTGACGTAGAATCAAATACCTATGCTGGAGGTATATTTGCCCGTTATTATTTCTTAGAAATTGGCAAACGCTTTTTTAGCTATACAGAAATTGGTGGTACTTACGGCTTAACAGAAACCTCAATTACAGATAGAGAAGGGATAACCGATAATTTAGATGGTATAAATACTATTAATTCTGGTTTAAGCTTAGGTCTAAATTATTTTGTGAACCAAAATATTATAATCTCGTTCACACTTTCTGATTTGGTAACCTATAACTATAAGATGAGTAAAGCAGACGAATCAAAACCTATTGAGACCATAACTGCTGATTTAAATATCATCAATAACTTTTTCCAAACAGCTAAATTTGGGGTGATGTTTTTATTATAATATCATAATAGTAGCACACAGAAAAGGCTTTTATACACAGGTATATTAGCCTTTTTTTATTTATAATCATAAGATAAAGAAAGTGTTTTTACAGCAAGTTGATTAGAGGGCTTCATGAAATATGGAGGGTGTTAATTATTTAGAGCCACCAATAATACCCGAGTTTGTATTTAATTAATTGAATTAACCCTGATTATTCTCATCCTAAAAAAAGTCCCTGTTGGAGAATAAAACAGCTATAAGATTTCAATTTTAAAGCTTATTGTGCGTTTACAACTTCTAGTGTTATTTTCTCCATATCATTCGCTATAGTATAATTGGTAAGTTTATCATTTTTTAAAACTTCTCCATTATAGTTAAAATCATGCGTCTTGTCATTTAAGGCTATAGAGATCACATCACCAATTCTATTTTTAGTTTCAATATTCAAAACTATTTTCTCTCCTAACTTATAGGATTCTAACGCATTCCCATCGGTATCGGTTACAAAATACCGAATCAATTCTTTTTCTGGGGAAGATATAACCGTCTCTTCAACGCTAATAAATGGATTATTAGGATTCCAATTTTCTTCATGAACAACACCTTTCATTTTTAAAATACCCCAACCTATAGAAATAGTCATATATAGCGGACTATCACCAGAGGCATCAAAATGTTCGGATAACTGTAACACATAAGCATTGGCAAACTCCATCTTATATAAAGTACTTAAGCCATCGCGTTTAAAAAACACAATCTCCCCTTTACATTTTTCGGTAGGAGAAAACATGGCGTTATAGAAGAAGCTATCGTTTTTAGTCGATTCAATACTTAAGTTTAAACGACCACCTTTGGGTTTAGTAACGGGACGGCCATTAACATCTGCGAATCTTGAAAACACCTGATTTGCATTTAAGATGTTTCTTACTTCATCGTTGATATATAATTTTGCTAAAAAACTCATAGTTGGCAAGTGTGTTATTAGTCTAATAAAAAGCTACGTCGACTTTTCACTTCTTGATTCTCTACAACTTCTTCTTTTACAAAAATATTCGAGTCCGATTTTTTACCAATATAGTCTAGCTCGTTCAACTTTTTAAATAAGGACAACATTAACCTCGTAAATGCCGATATTTTATACAATGAAGAATTGATATCAGTATGAACATACTCAAGGTCTATCATATCTATAAGTACATTTTCGAAGGCTCCTTGATTTAAATCACACCAATCGGTGAGGTAGTTTAACAAATCCTCTTTACCTGTTCCGATATAAACATCTAAGCTACTTTTTATGGTTCGCGCTAGGCTTACCTGCTTCGAGATCATAAAAATGGGCGCGTTGTGTTTATCTTCTAATCTAAATTGAGAAATATTATTATTTAAATATTGCAACGTACGTTGCGCCAGATGCAATACCATATGTGCCAAATCATTGGTTTGCTTCTTTTGATGTATTTTTTGAATAATATGCATGGAATAGGCTTCCATCTGATTTAAAAAAGCGCCCAATTCGGTATAGGTGAATTTTAAATCATTATGACTTTGAACAGAGCTACACGGTGGAATAAAATCTTCAGACAACATAGGTTGCTCGTCTATCATAATAATTTTACCTATAGTAATATGATGTAAGCCAATAATTTCTTTAGATGTTTCAGATTTTGGTAAAATATCTAAGGCGTAAGATGGTAAGGTAAAAGGATGCCTAGGTGGTTCTTCATCGGGGTCGGCATTACCCACAGGTATCGTTTTAAAAGGATCCACTTTTAAAACCACATACCATTCTAAATCCTCTTTATTAATCGTGTATTGCTTTTTTAACACATACCCTGACTGCTCTAATAGCGATTTTGTCTCTTCGGTAAGATGTATTTGATGCCCACCAAGAGTCACGGCAACACAACGGTTTAAAACAACCTCTATACTGTCTTGACCATCTAATGAAATAGAGACATCTATACCGTTTTTACCGTCGTTGAAGCTGGGTAGTAGACCAAAATTATAAGGCGTAATATTTAATTTAGTCGCTGTTGTAAGGGATGAAATTAGTGCATTTTCTGAAGCTATAAAATGATTTTTATTAATCTTCATTCCATCTATCCAATTGACTCTATAATTATTTGAATTCATAAGGTGTAATATTTAAAAAATGCCCAATATTTTGTTTTGCGAAATAGTTACAGTATTAATACAATTAGATCCTTTTTCACGATAAATAGTAATGTCTTTTATCCGCAGTTTCTTATTTTTAATTTTTTCACAGAATATCAAGAAACTCGTGTTTTTACCATTTACAATAATGTTTTTATTAATATCTCCGCAGAAATACTCTTTAAAAGCATTAGCGTCTAACTTATTATTTGAAACCAATTCTAACTTACTAATAAACTGAGAGTCACCAATAAACGGAACAACCTTAGGTTTATCGCTAGGCTCATCTTTAGTTTTTTCTTTATCTTTATCTTCATAACCTAGGGGACGTGCTTTTATACCATCACCCAGTCGCCTATTCGTACCTGTAATCTCACTTATTCGCTCTTCCTTTTTCTCGATAGGTAACACGTTTATTTGCTTCGTTGTGGTGTGTTTTACATCTCCGTTAACAACTAAAGATATGGTTTTTAATCCTGGAGTTTTATACACGTAACTGGCACGTTTTTCTACCGAATTTACTCGTGTAGTCTCACCAAAGCGCCATTCCCAAGTCGAGGCATTATTGGTTTTATCTTCCACGTTTAAAGTTTCCCCAACCACTATACTACTCTTCACGTTAAACACCGGAAGTTTTGTAGAATCTATAATAAAAAGTTTCTCTTTAATAGTCACTGTTTTTTCATCTTGACAGATATTATTCACTAAAAGTCGGACTTTATATTCACCTTCTTTATTAAAGATATGCAGTACCTCTTTATTTGTTTTAACATCAGTACTATCCCCAAAATCCCACTCCCAATTGGCAGCTTGATCTGTGTTGTCTGTAAATTTTATTAATTCCCCAACCCTAAACTCCTTAGCTTTTACAGTAAAAGCAACATCCTCACACGTTTTATAGTTTTTATAGCGGTATGCAAAAACAGATGCAGAAATTAGAAAAACAATAACAAAAAGCCATATAACAGACTTATCGAGATGTTTGGAAATAGTTTGTTGAGTACTCATTCTTAATATACTTTTAAAAGTTTCGGCTTAAAGGAGCTTACTTAAAGTTACAATAAAATTAGTCTATTATATTAATTATATAAGGAAAAACACTCACCGAATGTTTCTCTAAATATAACAATACATTTTTATTTAAAGCCTCCCATTCACTACGTTTTGTTTGAACATTAGGATTAGGCGTGATTTCGATGGTTATACATTGCAACAATCCTTTCTTTAAATCGATATCTTTAGTGTAACCTTTACTTACAGAAACCGCTTTAATTTTATCGTCATACATTTCGTAACACAAGGCTTTTGCATCTTCGCGCGACACGATGCGATCTCTAGATAATAAGGATCGTCGGTAAGCATTTAAACGCTCGTTCATAGTTAAGTTACTTTTACCTCCAAAACTAGAGGTTAAAAGAACAGAGCTTTTTTGCTTTATACCAACACCATTATAAACCTTTAAAACACTCCCTGATTTAATAGCGTTAGCTTCTACTCCATTGGTTGTCCAATATTCAATGATAAGGTTTTCTTTCTTTTTAAACGGAGTTAAAGAAATGTAAGTCGTTTCTGTTATTTGATGAGCAATTTCAGATACTTTATTCTCTAATAGCGCTATTAATTGATTTAGGTTTTTAAGGTTTTTGAATAGAAAATCGTTGTTAAAAAACGAAAAGGAAGCACTTTCATCTTTTAACAATTCAATTAAATGCGTCACATACTCCTTCGCTTTTCTATGATCTAGTTTACCAACATTATCGGCTCTTACTATAAAAGTACCTTTCTGTTTACTAGAGTCATCTTTACTTTGAAGCTTATAGGATTTTCCTGAAGTATTAGTTAGGGTTTTTAAGTCTAAAAATAAATCTTCGGTTGTGATAGGAATAATATCTATAAACTCTTTTAACTGGTACGTAAAGCTATTTAATTTTCTATTTATAACTGGCACCGCATTTAGGCTTGTAAACACGGTCTCTAACATAGAAGTATTTACCACTCTTGGAAACACAATTTTAATCCATGCAACTCCCTCTTCAATCTTAATCTTGTTATCGGAAATAAGTGTTGACAACTCCCTATAAGAAGATCTTTTAAAGTCTTCAATTCTTATATCATCGGCTATAGTAACATAATGTTTAGAATAGTTATTTCTTACCTGTTCTTCAATGTTAAAAGTTTTATTAGAAACCTTATTAAATATAGAATCCAATTTTAATTCGTTTTGTTTCTCACTATTATAAAACCCCGCAAGGGTGTTAATTTTCTCTCCATTTATAAACCATTCAGCATTTTTTAAATGGTGATAAAACATCGTGTCATTTTTAGTGTCTTGCTGTTCAAAAAAAACAGAGATATCTTTTAGAGATTCTGATAGCTCATGTGTCTCAACTCCCAAATACAGTGTAGATTCGGGTAAATTTCCATTGCTAAAAACAGGTTGTAATTGCTTGGTCCTATCTACTTCAAAAATTGAATTTCCCGTAGCAATATATTTTAAAGTTCCATTTAAAAGATTAAACTCTTGCAATGGAGAAAAGTAAATGTCTTTAAAGTTTTCGGCTATATTTTTATAGGATACTTTCTTTTTAAAAGAAAACAGGTACTCAGGCTTAATTTTTAAAACACCATCTATAGGCTCAGTATATAAGACGGCGTGTGCTGGACGCGCACCAAATACAAACTCTGGGGTCATTAACTGAATTATTTTTTCAGTAATCCGCGTTTGCGATTCGTCGACTTCACTAGCTATTTTTTCAATTTCGGCGGCACATGCACTAATCAGCAAGGCAACAATGGGGTCGAAAGACATATCAATTTCATTAGCAGGCACACCCCAAAGTGCAGCCGCATTCTTCATCATTCTATTTCTAATCTCCTCCTTACTGTTATCTCTCATAATATATTAGCTATTCAAAATCTACTAAAAATAAGATAATGGTCCTATATAAAAATATTCATTATACAGAAAGTCTTCATTGGTCTTCTTTACCTTCCCTTTTACGCGTAAAGAAACCTTCTTTTTTACCATGTTATTTTTATTTACAACAGAAATTTCCTCTTGTTTTATACTCACTTCAATGCTAACATTACTTAAGCGTTGCTCATGGTTTTTTATGGAGTCGTAAAGCGAATCTATAATCACGCTTTTAATTTTATTCACACTCGAAAGATTGTCGAAATCAACATCCCAGATAGAGCAACCAAAAGTCTCATCAAAAGTGCACTCTCCGAAATAAGAGGTTGTTAGTAAATGTATAAAGTGCGCAATAGATTCTTTTATTGCACATTTATTATGCTCCTTATTCGTAATAATAGCCTTTGAATTAAATGGTAAAGAAAAAAAATCTGAACTCATAACTTGGGTTTAAACCAAAAATACGCAAATAAATCAATTAGACAGAAAAGCTTTACATTACTTTTTATTTTGCAAATCGGCATGCGTTTCTAAAACAGATGACATTTAACGTTAAATACTGATATTTTTTTTTATTTTAGTACATTAAATGATATAGCATGAACAAATTATTTATTTATACAGTTATTTCTCTTTTTAGTGTAGTGAGTTATTCCCAAAATGCTGAATTACAAAGTGTTGTTTTAGAAGAAAGCACAGAGAACCCTGTAGCCGACGCCATTGTTACCATAGAAGGGACGGCTTTAGTTTCGAAAACAAACGAAAATGGTGTTTTTAGCTTTGCTAATGAAATTCCGTTAGGTGAACATGTGGTCTCTGTAGAAAAAGAGAATTACGAAACCAAATTTTTCTTAATCACTGCTAATAAAGATCAAAAAATTGTTTTAGATAAAGTTACTGTTGAAATCACCAAAGAGGAAGCTAAAAGAAGAAATAGAGCCCAAAAATTAGAAGAGAAGCGTTTACGAGCGATTAAAAAAGAACTTAGAGCTAAGGAAAAACAAATCGCCAAACAAGAACGAAAGCTACGCAAGGAAAACACGGTCGACATAGACTATATTGATGCTGCAGTTGTAGTTGAGCCAGATGACGATATAGAACCTTTTACAGAAGCCCAATTAAAATTTGCTGAAATCTTAGACACTCCGGTCGAAGAGTTAAGCAATAGAGCCCTATACGAGTTTATTGACGAATGGTTAGGAACCACTTATATTTATGGTGGAGAAACTAAAGATGGTATTGACTGCTCTTCCTTTACGCAACGCATTTACACCCAAACTTTGGGGTTATATATTGAGAGAACTGCCCTGAAACAATATAATTCAGAGTATACCGATAAATTTAGAGACACAAGTTATTTAAAAGAAGGCGATTTGCTATTTTTTGGAGGCGTTTCTGGTCCGGATAAAAAAGAAGTAGTAAACCACGTAGGCGTATATTTACATAATAATATGTTTGTTCACTCTACAAGCAACCGAGGAAAAAACGGACAAAAAGGCGTTAAAATAAGTAATCTTAACGATAAATATTGGAAATCAAAACTAGTTAGTGCTGGTCGTAGAATAGGTAATAACTAATTCGTTTCTAAATGAATAATGATGAACTTAGCAGTGTTTTTGAAGAGTTAATTTCAGTTTTTGATAATTTAAAAGCTGAAATTATTGTAACCGAAGTTCAGAAAAACACGAGTAATACCATTGACTTTTTAGTTCAAAATCAAAGTTCATTTTCACGATCATACCGCAGAGATATTATCGATGTCGCCTATTTAGATGATTCTAATGGCATACAATTAAACCTATCCCGAAATGGATTGTATGATAGTTTACCTGAAGGATTATTTCACGGCCATAAAGAAAATGAAAAACATTTATCTTATAGGCTTAAACGAAAACGCTACAAAGAAGAAGAAAAGGAAGCTAGACGCTTTTTTAGTCCGATAGAAAGTGAATTTTTCAACCAGAGATTACATATTGAAGCCAACGAACGTGATATTCTAAGAAATTTTTATGATTTAGAGGATGAGTTTCTGATAGATTTCTGGAAAATAGACAAAAACATTCCTAAAGCGTATGCATTAAAACTAGTTAAACTCCTACCTTACTGTTTTAAGATTTCTGGAGACCTAGAGTTAACGCGACTAAGCTTGGAAAACATTTTAGAGTATAGTGTTAAGTTCACGCTTAAATACCAATCGGAATTAGGTTCTGAAACCACAGAGCCTTTAACACTAGGAGTTAATTTAATTACACAATCGAAACAAACCGAGATTTTAGAGCCCTATTTAGAAGTAGAAATTGGTCCAATAGCCACTCAAGACATTGACACTATTTGTGGTAATCATGGTGTACAAAAGTTCTTAGAAGCTTTTTATAGTTATTTTATATCTTTGGAACTCGATGTTAAAACTAAATATAGTGTTGCTAATAAGGACGGTTTTGTTCTAAATAAAAATAAAAGTTCTAGCTTAGGACTTACAACACGTTTATAACGCATAAAAATGAATTCATTTAGTAGTATCATTCAAGGAGACTTATTTAAGCTTAGTATTGTCTTTTTTATTGTCGGAGCATTAATTATGATGCTTATGACTAAGTTGAGAAAACAATTTTCTCAAAATAAAAAAAGTATCATTATCTATTTAATCTTAGTCCTTATAACCTTCGCTTTAGTCGGTTTATTAAGCTCAGACAAAGTCTTAAACGACACGCCTCTAAATAGTTTTTTAGGCTTTCAACTCCTTTTTTTATTATTAGGTGTAGGGCATATCTTTGTAATGAAAAATTACTTTCAAGGCATTACTCAAGATAAAACAGCTTTCTTTACCGAGTTTTTATTTACGGTAGTTGTAGCATGTATTGGTCTCATTGCTTTTTTTAATGTTGTCAATATCTTTAGACCCGATTATAAATTTATTTTTCTAGCATCGATAACAGCGTTTATAACCCCACTCCTTTTTTACAAGCTCTACATCTTTGCTACTTTAATTCCTGTGCCAGTTTATAAAAAATGGCTATATCCGGTGGGTGAAAATATTAAAGATCCAACACCAAAAGAATTAGAAAACCCTTTAGTTATCAGTTTCGAATTTAGGAAACAAGAACATCTTAATGATGTGACTAATTTTAGAGTTAAGGCTCCAGAAGCTATGGAATTTGGTAAACTATTTTACTTCTTTATCAACGATTATAACGAAAGACACCCTGAAAGTAAAATTGAGTTTATCGACAACGCGACTATGGAACCTCAAGGTTGGATTTTTTATTTTAAACCTAATTGGTGGAGCTCCATTAAACACATTAATTTCCTTAAAACCATCTCTGGAAACAATATCAAAGAAGACAATGTTATCATCTGCCAACGTGTTGATTCTTAATTATTTGTATTTCATCGGTAAAATACGCATTTCATCTTGATTACTCCTCACTTTATCCAAAACAATCCATTTATTTTGTAAGAAAAGAAATACTTATCTACTTTAGTGTCATACCATTATTGGTTTTTAAATATATTTTTTTATTAATTATTAAATCTTAATTATTATGTCATTTAAAGCAAAATTAAAAGTAGGCGGAAGAGAGTACAATGTATTGAATTGCTCTTACGAACTACACCAAGAAACAGATGCCACGGGTAGACCTTCATCTATCACTAGAGGTGGTAAAATTAGATTAACTGTAGAATCTACAGCAGACACGAGTTTATCGGACTGGATGTTTAACAATTTTGAGCGTAGAGATGGTTCTATTGTCTTCCTAAAAAGAGATACAGAGGCCACTGCTAAAGAATTAAAGTTCCAAGAAGGCTACATGGTTAAATACCACGAAAGCTTCGACGCAACGGATAAAAACCCAATGGCTGAAACCTTTGTTATTTCTGCTAAAGGTATTTCAATTGGTAACGGAGAACACGTTAATGATTGGGTTTAATTTATAACCTATCCATTATCTTAATATTCATTCAAAGGAAGTGTTCGTAGCACTTCTTTTGTTGTTTAACCCCCTAAAACCGATCGAATATGTCATTTTTATCAAAATTAACTATAGACGATGAAAGTATGAACGTATTAAAATGCTCTTTCTCATTTGAACAAGGGGCTGATAATACAGGACGACCATCGCAAAGGCCCAAAGGTGGCCAAATAAGTATTCTTATTGAATCGACTAACAAAACTGACTTCCTAGAATGGATGATTTCTCCAAATATGGTGAAAAGCGGTGAAATTATTTTTTATAAACGTGATAACCTATCGAGTTTAAAAACTATAATTTTTAAAGACGCCTATTGCTTAAAATATGTTGAAGATTTTGATGCTGTTAGTGACGAGCCTTTACAGACCAGTCTAGTCATTTCTGCTAAAGAATTAACGGTTAAAGACACCACTTTTAGGAATAATTGGCCCAACAAAGTTTAGTAGTTAAAAAACACTGCGATCACGCATACGTCACGCTCTAGCATACATTAGTTTTTCGTACCTATTATTTATGCGGCTCTAAACTACTGTGAGATCAGTTATATCATGAAGTATAAGCGTAGCTGTATTCGTGTTTTCCCCTGGTTACTTATACGATATATCTCTTTTAAATTTTAATATTATGGCACTTCAAAATACCACTACCCTACGCGTAGCTGAAACAGAAATCACTGCATTTAAAAGCATCTCTTTATTTCAAGAAATTGATGCCCACCATGATTTAGAGGTCGTATGTAGAATGGATGTTCTAGAAAATCTATCTGCTACCTTGGGAGAAGCTAGCAAGAATTTTTTAGGCGAAATAATCACACTACAAACAGCTTCCTTAGATACCTTATCGGGCTATAAAAATTTAGAATTTAAAGGTATAGTTACCGAAATAAAAACAATTAAGGGCCATGACGCTAGCTCTGGCGATAGTGTTATTATTCGAGCTCAAAGCCCCTCCTTCCTTGCCGATGACGGTCCGCATTACACCTCATTCAACGACCACTCGCTATCTGAAATCCTAGAAAAGTCATTTCAAGATTACGACAAATCGAAGCTCAATATTGTAATCCAGCCTAAAAATAATTCGGCATTACAGTACTCCGTACAACACAATGAAAGTACTTTTGAATACACGAGTCGCCTTGCTGCTCAGTATGGCGAATGGTTTTATTACAACGGAACTCAACTTGTTTTTGGAACTCCGGAAAACAAAGAATTAGTTCTTAATTACGGTTTCGACTTAAAAGAATATCACCTGAGTTTAAAACCACTTTCTAATAACTACAATTATTTTTCAAACGACTATCTGCTACACGAGAATCATCAGAAACAATCACAAACGATTCCGTCAAACAGCAACGGTTATAATGGTTTTGTTTCCAATAAAGCACAAGCTATTTTCAGAAAAGAATCTACGGTTTGGCACAATCTTTACACCGACCCAACAGTCAAACAACGTTTGGATTACAGTATAGAAAACCAAAAAAAGGCTATAGAAATTAATCAAGTCCAACTTAGTGGGATTAGTGATAATCCTGGTGTAACACTAGGAGGTATTATAGCTATTGAAGGAGCTCGCTATCGCGTAATTAGTATAGTGCATTCAAACAACGAAACGGGTGATTACCAAAATCAGTTTTTAGCTATTTCTGCCGAATGGGATGCTTATCCTAAAACGAATATTAATGCATTTCCTAAAAGCGAAAGCCAAACTGCCACGGTTATCGAAAATGCCGATCCCGAAGGATATGGACGTATTCGCGTGCAATTTCCTTGGCAAAAAAGTACGGGAGAGATGACTCCGTGGATACGTATTGTTACACCACATGCTGGCGGTGACAAAGGGTTTCATTTTATTCCAGAACAAGGTGAAGAAGTGCTAATTGACTTTGAAGCCGGTAATGCAGAACAACCCTATATGCTAGGGAGCCTATATAATGGCTCTGGTAAAGCAGATGCATTTAAAGACGGTGATAATAATATAAAAGCTATTAGAACGCGAAGTGGTCACACTATAGAATTAAACGACACTAAAAACAGTGAATTTATTACAATAACCGATGTTAAAGGTAACCACATCACCATCGATACAGCCAACAACAACATTACCGTCACGGCTTTAGAAAACATGACTTTTAATGCCAAAAACATGCAGTTTAATGTTGAAGAAAATCTGGATATTTCTGTAGGACAAAATAAATCGGAGACTATAAATGAAACGCATACCATTTCATCAATGAATGAAAATAAACACGTCGCCGAAGAAATAAAGGTTATTAGCGCAACTTACAAGCAGGAAGCTCAAGAAATAACAACTGATGCTAGTGGTGAAATCACCACCAATGCTGGAGGAAAAATAAGTATTGCCAGTGCACAAACTATAGAATACGGTGAATAAATTAATTGATTATGGCCATACGTTTAACCCCAACCCCATCTCATCCCGAAGACTTTAGAACGGTTTTTAACGGCATCACCGTTAACACGAGTAAAGTTAATGTTTGCAATGCTGAATATGATGAAGTAATTCCTGAAGATCTTGTTAATGTAACGATTGGTGTTTTTTATGATGGCACACGAAATAACAGGAAAAATGTTAACGCTCGAAAAGAGTATGAAAAAGACGATAGTGATCCTACTAAAGACAAAGAAGCTGCTAAACATTACAATACGTGGTATACATTTAAAAAGTCGGGAAGTTATGACAACGAGCACTCTAACATATCTCGAATGGAGCCCGCTTATAAAAAAATAAACACAGAAAAAAACATCCAACTCTCATTGTATATTGAAGGCATAGGCACAGAAAATTATGAAGGTGATAGCACTTGGGGAAGCGCAATGGGTAAAGGGGTAACAGGTGTTAAGGGTAAGGTAAAAAAAGGTTGTAAAAAGATCGCCGAACTTTTAGCTCGAAATGGCGTTCACAATATTAATATATTAACGATAGACACCTATGGATTTAGCCGAGGAGCTGCTGCAGCACGCTATTTTATTCATGAGATCTTCCAACGCAAAGGCGCTAACAAAGAGGTTAACAATGGCCTAGGGCTTTATGAGTATTTAGGAGCTAAATACACCGAGGATTTTGGTGTATTGGGAGAAGAACTTGTTAAAAACGGAATTAGTCTTAGACTTGGTCCTATAGTGCGGTTTGTGGGATTGTATGATACCGTTGCGTCTTTCGGATTAAATCATGATTCCGACACCAAAGAACTACATTTAGACGCCATCTCTAAAGCGTGTTTTACGTTTCAACTAGCTGCCGCCGATGAACATCGTAAGAATTTCAGGTTAACAAATATTAAAAGTGCACGTAAAGGATTAGAGCGGTTTCTTCCCGGTGTTCATTCAGATATTGGTGGTGGTTATAGACACGAAAAAGATGAAGAACTAACATTAGATTACGGTATGTCTTTAAAAAAGATGGAAGACGAACGCCAAAAACTTATTGCTATGGGCTGGTACTTACCACATCAAATTGAAGTCAATAAATTTTGGGGATCTCTACGTGCTAAAAGAAAAAACATTTCTAACCGTTATAGTTATATTCCCATGCATGTCATGGCCGAATATTCAGAAAAAAAAGAAGTCAAATACGATATATCTCTTATCACAGACTCATACGCTATAGTTAATGAAAATAAATCGGTTAAATTAACAGAAGTTAAGGAGCGTATAGACCACTATGTTAATGAAAAAAAAGGTCAATTTACATTTGATTCTTCCGAAGATAAAGTCATGTTAAAAGCCTTAAGAAATCAGTATTTTCATTTCTCTGCGCATTACAACAACAGTATCTTAGGTGTTATTGCGCCTATGTCTCCCGACAGAGATAATGGCGTACGAACTCGTCAAATTCAACCAGGATAATATGAAAATTTTAAAAATTATCTGTTTAACTGCTTGTGTGAGCTTCTTTACTCCGAGCTGTAAAGACAACACAAATACAACCAAACCCTCTACTATGAACGTGTTTAAAAAAGACAAATCTTATGACTGGTCACCTACAGAAAGTGCTCCTGAAAACTACCCTATAGCGGTACATTCAGGCACCTTTTTTTTAAATAACAGTCACGTCGCTAGTATTCCTGACGGCGGAAGGACGGTACAAAATGGATGGGGTAAACAGGGCTCGATGTGGGTGGTTGGAGACGATGTTAAACCCATTCCCGATCGTTTAAATCTGACGTGGCTATCGTATACAGAGAATACCTTTTACACTGGGGATTTCGATTTACCGAGAGAAAAAATATTAAACCTCTTTGAAGAAGGGTTTTTAAATAGGATGAACCAACACACCACCTACACAGGAATTGTTTGTGGAATGGCTCCCGGTGGCGTGGTAAGCATTTGGCTTATAGGCGCTGGTAAAACTACTGAAGTCGCCCATTTTCAAGCAAAAGAGACTGAAGTCGCTATGAAAGACTTTGCTCCTGGAGCAGTAATCTCAAGAAATGATTATGTAAATAACAGGTTAGAAGGATTGGATGACACTAAAAAACAATATCTACAACGAGAAGGCATTACCTTTGGTAAGTGGACCGCCTACCGCAAGCGCTACGCATGGAAACCCGTTTTAATAAAAGACCAAGAACAAAATTTCCACGAAGTGTTTATTGACTATGTTAACGGTGAGCATCTTTTTACTACAGGTAAGAATGCGATACTAAAAGACTATCACCCCCTAGCCTTACCAAAATACGCAAAGCTTTACTGGAAAGACAAAGATAACAACCTATACGGCAGTAAATTATGGTTTGATGAAGCTGAAATAACACAAGCCTTTAGTTCTTTAAACGGAACGGCAACTTCTAAAAATTTAGATCTCATAGTGACTGTAGATAAATACAATGGAGGAATGACCATAGTTTTAAAAAATGATTCCGATTCTATACCTATTGAAAAAACAAAAGTTAAGATTTTTGAAACCAAAGACTATTTAAAGAAGTCTGAGTAATCAAAAAGAAATATGAAGTATATTTAAAAACAACCTTCAGATTGAAATAATTAGCATTAGGAAATGAACAAAACAGCGCCACATACAAAAACGATATTTAAGCTAAATGGTGAACGTGTTACGCGACATTATTCTGCTGAAATATGTAATGAGGTCACTGTAAACAATAAAACAACTCGCACTGCTACTGGACTTTTATTTGATTTAACTTTTATAGGTCCGACAAACAATCACTTAAGATTTGATCTTAATTTTAATAAACGCTATGTACTCAATGAAAAAAACTCGGCAAAAACAACGCTGAATACCGTCGAGAAACTAGCATTAGAAGTCGCTAAAATTAATGATCATTTAAGTATTGAAGTCTCTAAAAACTTTAAGCTAATAAAAATCTTGAACACGAAACAGATACGAGATCAATGGGAAAGGATTCGGGGTACTGTATTAAAAGAGTTCGATAATATTAGCCCATTAGTTCACTCTTTAGACCAACAGTTAATGGATATTAATATACAAGAGCATTTTAAAAACGATCTTTTTTTTAATTCACTCTTTAGTGCCATTTATTATTATGATTTTAATAGCACATGGGCCTTAATCACAAAAAAAACAATACCCAACGCTATAGACAACATTGCATTACCTATTATTGAAACAAAAGAAATTACAAATCAAAACAGAGATTTTTCGAAAGTCACAGTCAGTACTACAGCAGAACTAGACACCAATCATCCTGATTTTGATCTTCAAGCTTTAAACAATTTTGCTGGAAAATTAGCATCAAATAACGCCCCGTGTGACCTGCATTTCAACTACAAGGGCACCTATCATATTGAACCCGATATCGGTCTCATTACGCAGTCACAATTGCTCTTTGACCTCTCTATATCCAATCTTTATAACAGGACAGCAACAGTAACCATAAATTTAGACAAGAAATGAGCAGTAAAAAATATGTTTTAGACGGAGCAATCGTACAGTGTGACCAAGGATTCACGCCTGCACAATTATTAGTGACTGAAAATAAAAAAGTAAAAATCCAAGGCCAATTTAAAGCAACCGATAGAGATGTTCAAGTCCCTAAAACCTTTACTAAATGCAAATTAAAACCGAGTAATAGTGATTATTTACCATGCACTCCTCAATTACAACAATGGACTAAGACCTCAGAAAAATCGACTTTAGGTGGTTCTAAAAAGTGGCTATTCCAAGACTCTGAGTGCCTATGTGCTATTGGAGGTAAAATAACCATAACCGATACCACACAGGTCAATAGCATGGGAAGCGTCATAGAACAATTTAAAGCGATAGCCGTTACCATTCCGGGAATAGCTTTAGGCAAATAAACGCCTCTGCTCTATTTTTAAAGGTTTAATTAAGCCATTATGGAAAAGGATACTTTTAAACCTCCATAATTTCTTCCAATAGACAAAACTTATTTAAAATGACAGTTCAACCCCTATTAAGTTTATAATAAACCATTTGATTTATTTGTTATATTTGTTATTATAACCACGTAGCCCCAAACCATATGAAGCCTAAAAACACCAAAGAGAGAAGAAATAGTTTTTTAAAATTTTTACTGCTTTTTATAGTTACTGTATTAGCCATTGTGGTTGCTGTTTTCTTTAATTTTAAAGTCCCTACAAAAGAAAATCAATTACTTAAGGAACAGGAAAAGGGCATCAAAAAAGAAAGAACTTTTCAAAAAGAATTTTCTAATGAAATGACCCAGGTAAAAGTACTATTAGACTCATTAGATGCTCCTGGCACACACAGAACCTATATCAATTCCCTTATAAGTAAAAAGCTAGTCGATTTACAAGGAATAATTCCGACTAAAGACTCGACTTACAATTACAATATGTATACTCGAATTGTGAGCTTACACGTAGAAATTCAAGAAGCTAAAAGTAGACTTAATAGCTTAAAAGACACCGAAAGCACCATTCAAGAATATAAAGAAACTTTAGAGAAATGTAAAGATGATTATATTTTAATGCAACGTGATTTAGACGCATGCCGTCGCGCCCAATAGGATTAAACCACTATTAGCTATGAAATATAAAAAAAGGATTTAACGTTAGTTAAATCCTTTTTTTATGTCGAATGTAGAAACTATCTTTTATTTCTTTTGTTGTTCGTATTCTGCATCCCATTCTGCACCATCATCACCTTTTTGCCCGTCCATTTTAATTAGGAAGTTCTTAGCGGGGAAATAAGGTTTCATATGTACATCAAGGTACACGCGATCCTTTTGGTTTGGATCTTGTTCAAAACGCTTAATAGAAAAGTCTTCGATTAATTTATCTGGCCCCGTAATGCCATCTAAAAACTTAACAATCTGACCCATTAATTCTTTACGTGTTTTTGCATTAAAGTTTTCGAAAGCACGTCGGTTTAAGAAATCCATTAACACTTTTGTTACGTAATCAAACACACGAACTACTGAATACGTTTGAAGTCCTAAGTTATCACCGTTAAATAAGGTTTTAGCTGAAAAGGCCATGACTTTGCCATACTCATTAACCATAGGTACTAAACCTAATTTTTCTAATTGTGCTATCTCACTCTTTTTTAAATCGAAGCGAACACCATCAATTTCATTAATACCACCGTGTTTTTTACCAGCGGTAACCTGAGACATTAACGTATTATATATTTTACCAGCTAAGGCTCCCGATGGTGGCACAAATAAATCGTCTTCTTCCCCTACTTCATCATGTTTTCCACGACCTACTAACCAGTTACAAGACATGATTACATTAGATCGGTACTTATCACCTCCGGTTAGGTTTGCAGCCTCAAACATTTCCATAACATCGTCCGGCTCATCTAAATGTGCAAAATCTGTGACTAACATCACCTTGTTTTCATAGGCGATTTTCGCCCATTTTTCGACCACTTTATTAGAACCTAAATATCCAGGAATAACTAATAAACCGTAATTCTCTCTTAAGTCTAAACGATCGTAAGTCGCTTTTAACTCATCGGAAACAGCATCAATAAACCGCGTATTATCCAAATCTTTAATTTGATCTAATTCCGCATTTACAATAGAAATGTTTTTTATTTTATCTGATTCTGTATTTTTATAAAACAAAGCAACCGATCGGTAAGAGCGTTCTAAATCTCTAGTCGCATCGATAGCCTCACCCAAATTCTTGTTTAATAATTTCTGAGCTATTTGTGAACGTTTTTCGGATTCTTCAACCATCTCTGTGAGATTATCTGATTGAGATAAAGCATCTGCCCAAATCTCTAGCGTTTTCTTAAGCGTCTCACGGTTTTCCTTTTTAGCATTTTCGGTTAAAAAAATCTTTTTTCTTGCTTTACGCTCAGGATTTAAATTCTGAACGCCTTCAATACAAGCTTCAAGCAAATCAAAACCTCCATATTTGGCTAACTTCGCGTTGTTTTCCTTAAGGTGTTGCGTCGGATTTTCAACAGGAGTAAACTGTTGTGCTTTTTTTGATTCAGCCATAATTATTTGTTTTGTTCTATTTCAGTTATTAATGCTCGAATGGATTCTAATAAAGCCGTTTTAGCTTCTGGGTCTGTTAATGCAGCCTTTAAAATTTTATTCGTTTTTAACTGCTTAATAATATTAACGTATTGATCTTTTTCTGTGTTCAAGTCTTTAAGAAACTTGCTTTGCTTAGTAATACCTTTAGCACCAAAATCTCCTAAATTAGTGAATGACAAGGTTTCTTTTTTACTCACACCGTCTTCATCTTCAAAATCGACATCAATTTCAGGTTTATAGTGCTCAAAAACCTCATCAATAGTTTTCAGTCCTTTAACTACTTCTGGTTTAATAGGCTGTGTATCTGTTAATTTCTCAACTAATAGTGTTCTGTTTTGTGGGATTTCCTGAATTGCCTCGTTAGCATCCGATTGCACTTCTGTTCCACCTAATCCATATGTTTCACTCATATTAGTACATTTATTTGGGTTAATGTATTTTCTATAAATATAACAACTTTTTAATATGTAAGATTATATTTATTAATATTTCCACAGTAAATCTCCATTTTCATCAACATCTAAGTTAATTTTAGCGCCTTTTTGTAAGTCACCGGAGATTAATAATTTAGATAACGGAGATCGTAAGTCATTTCTTATAACTCCCCGTAAAGGACGTGCTCCATACTTTGGAGTAAATCCTTTTTTTGCCAAGCTGTGAATTGCCTTATCGGAAAGTTCTAAGCTTATATCTTGTTTCGCTAAAGCTTTTAATAAATCTTTAAGTTGAATTTTAAAAATTTTAGCAACATTATCTTCTGTTATAGGAGAAAACGGAACTATTTCGGTTAATCGCCCTAAAAATTCAGGTCTAAAATGATTTCCCATCATTTCTAATAAAACGTTCGATTTGGGGATAACATTTTCTCCAAAGGATTGCACTATAAAATCACTACCTATATTAGAGGTGAATAAAATTACGGCATTACTAAAATCACCTTCTTTCCCTAGTCTGTCGTGTAACTTACCTTCATCTAATATTTGAAGAAAAATATCAAATACAGAAGGGTGCGCTTTTTCAATCTCATCAAAAAGCACTATCGAATATGGTTTTTCTCTTATCTTATTTACTAACAACCCACCTTCTTCATACCCCACATATCCTGGAGGAGCACCGTATAGTAATGCTGCCGAATGCTCTTCTTTAAACTCCGACATATCGAATCTAATAATCGATGTTTCTGTCTGAAATAAAAATTCCGCCAAAGCTTTAGCTAATTCCGTTTTACCTGTGCCTGTTGGCCCTGAAAAGAAAAAAGATCCTATAGGCAAGCCTGGCTTACTCAAGCCGGAACGTGACTCTAGTACCGCTTCAGTTATAACTTTTACGGCATGATCTTGACCTATTACTCGCTGCTGAAGTACGCTTTCCATGGTGAGCAACCGTTCTTTTTCATCCGATTGTAATTTGCCAACCGGAATTCCAGTCTTATTTGCAATAGTAGAAGCGATATCTTCCTTGGTAACACTGTTCTTTTCTCGATTAGCAATCTTTAATAAGGTCTGTAATATCGTCTCAAGTAACTCAAAAGCAGCTTCAGTTGAACTTATATTTTGATAGCTCAATGTTTCTGGAAGTTCATCAAATAACAAATAACTAAGCTTGTTTTTCATTTGCATATAAAACCACGATAGCTCTACTAGCAACTCATTCTCCTGTAAGGTACTTTCTTTTAAACCTTCTAGCTGAACGCGCAGTGCATCAATTTCGGGTATCGAGGTTTCTAGCATGTATTTTGTGGCAGACATCGTCCTATCTATTAAGCTAATAGCCGAGTCTGGTAAGCTGCGCTCCTTATTATAGCGTTTAGAAAGACGAATAGCCTCTTTGATACTATCGCTATCAATTTCTAATTTATGATGAGTTTTATAATATGAAATGGTATCCGAGAGCATTCTAAAAGCCTCGTCTTCCGAAGGTTCACCTAAGCGGATCGTCTCAAATTGACGCGATAAGCCTTCGTCTGTTTCAATATGTTTGCGATAGGCATCATTAGTTGCCGTACCTATAATGGTTAAATCCCCTTTTACCAATTCAGCTTTAATAATATTTGCTAGGCCTTGATTCCCTGAGTTTTTATCGGTTAAATTATTTAACTCATCAATTAATAAAATCGGGTTTTCATAGGCTTTAACAGCCTCAATAACTTTTTTTAAACGGTCTTCTACTTCCCCTTTATAACCAGCTCCCGATACGAGATGAATAAAATCTAACTCGAATACTTTTGCGTTTTTAAGATGTTCAGGAATAGCCTTATTTAAAGTAGCATACGTTAAGCCATTTAGTAAAACTGTTTTTCCAACTCCCGGGTCTCCTATAACTAAAACGTTGGGTTTAGACCGACGACCTAAAATTTCGGTAATCATTTTTATCTCGGAGTCGCGTCCTGAAATGCGCTCCAACTGCTCTTGTTTCGCCAAATGTGTTTTATCCACACAGTAGGTATTTAAAACAGCGTTATTTGCAGGAATAGTCCCTCCACCCTTATTGTCGGTAGCGCTTACAGGCTTACTGTCTCCACTAGCGCCTAAAGTAGCTAATAAGCCTTGTGGAGTTAACGGAAAGGTTTTTAGTTGTTCGTGTGTAAAACCAACTCCGGGCGTGCTAAGAGCGATAAGAATACAAAACTCATCCAGCTCGTCCTTATCGAGTTTTAGCTTAATACTTTCTGCTTCATAAAAAACTGCAGATACCAAATCATCCCCTTCACAATTATCTGATGGCTTGGTTGTTTTGGGCAGACTCTCTAATCGTACCTCAGCCCATTCTTCTACATAATACCCATCTTCGCCATGACTCTCTAAATAGTTTAATAAACCAATAGATTTATGCATAAGTGCTTTTAATAAGTGAGCAGAAGAATAATTGGGATGCGAATATTCTTTGGCGATTGCTTGAGCAATATGTACCGTTTCTTTTAGTTTCTCTGATATTGGTAGATCGGTCATTTCGGGGTAAATAACTTGTTTATTCTTTAAATCTAAGAAAAAAAAGACAATAACAACACAATATATTTATCTATTATCTAATTATTTACACCATTTATTTATACCCTGTTGAGATAAAATTGACGAAACAAAATAACAGCAAACACAAAAGCTACGAAAAGCTTTAAGTAGATTAATAAAAGAAAAGGTGAGATAATCGTAATCAATTTACAAAACACCCATCGTATCATCTTATTATAAAGTAACGAATCCTCTAAAAAAATATATAAAGAATAAGGAGGCTTTTAACCGTCTTAAAACAACACTAATCAAAATGACCTCCAAAAACACGAAAACACTATTAATAAGGCAAGTAGTCTTCAACCAATTGTTTCATACCAACGGTTGCTTTTTCTTTAAGGACTAACAAATTAATACCGTCTTCGACATCGGGATTTAAATCTATATATACGGTTTGCGCGTCAACAGGCACCGACAAGAGCAGTGATCCCGCAGGTTGCACTACCATGGAGGTTCCAATGATTATGAATAAATCAGCAGTTTGAGTGATTTCAATTGCTTTTTCAATCTCAACAACCTCCTCTCCAAACCAAACAATATGTGGACGTAACTGACTCCCATCTTCTGCCAAATCACCAACTTTAAGCGACCCTGTGTACGGGTAAATTAGATGACTATTTTTACTACTTCTACATTTGTTAAGCTCACCATGTAAATGCATTACATTAGACGACCCTGCTCTTTCGTGTAAATCATCTACATTTTGAGTAATTACAGAAACCTTATACCTGTCCTCTAAAGAAGCAATAAGATTATGAGCCAAATTGGGTTGTGCCTTTTCTACAACCTCTCTTCTTTGGTTATAAAAGTCTAATACAACTTGCGGATTTTTCTCAAATCCATCTTTAGAGGCTATGTCTTCAACCTTATGATTATGCCAAAGACCATTAGTATCCCTAAACGTTTCTATACCACTTTCTTGACTTATACCTGCTCCGGTAAAAAATACGATGTGATGTTTCTGATTCATTGTATTAGTTTTTTTTATAGAATTCACGTTTTATTTAAGCAAATAAAAGCAAAGCCCCCTTTTTTTAAGCCCCTCCATTTGCTCTTCTTGAACATTTTAGAATTTCTTGCATTAGACAATCTGCATTTAAAAGTCTAAGGTAATTGACTTGACAAACTCATTAAAGTCATTAACAGCCATTTGATTTTGAGCTTTACATTGCGTCATGGTAATATCTATAAAAAAATCTTTATAATCAATATTTAAAACAGACATTTCCACCATAACACCATCCGAAATATCTAAATGCTCGAATAAGTATTCTGTATCAAACTGAATGCAGTCGAATCCATTATTTCTAAAAATGTCGCCTTTATTCAAAATTCTAAACGCTTTTAAAGCACAGTCTTCTTCGTCAACATCTAGTTCATTAGCATAATCTAATAACGACATCCCTTTATACTCCCCTTCTTTAATATCCATATTAAAATTAATGGTAGGCGAAACAATGCCGTCATACAAAGGGTTTTCAGGATCTAATTTGGAAATAATTAATATTGGAGACCCCAAAATTTCGAACAACTCCGATTTTAAGTCTTCGAAGCCCTCACTTAAGGTTTGCTTTTGTCGTTCACCATTAAAGGTTTCAGAAGATACTACAGACCAGCCTTCAGGAATTTTAAAAGAGATTCCGAATAGGTGATTTTTATAGATACCGTTATCTACTGTTTCTATAGGGAAATCGACAGACGAATTAATTAAGGTATTAAGAAAGGTGTTTGCATTTGAATTAGCCATATGCTTAGCTTAAGGATTATTTATATTTTAGATGGTATCGTAAAACAAAACAATCGCTGCTTATAAAGATAATAAGCAGCGATTGTGTTTTTTTGATCTCTATGAAGGTCTTACTTTAGATACTGCTTAAGTACGTTTTTAAGCACCATCATATCTTTATCTTTGTTTCTAATTAAATTCTTTTGTTTATCACATTCGAATAAAGCGTAATCGATTTCTACTAAATTGATGTTCTTCTTTTTTAGTACGTCACGTCTTCTTTTCCTGTACTTTTCGATTTGCTCTCTTCGAGACACACCACTAACAGTCATAACTTCCAATTTATCCAATTGCTCGCCTGACTTGTTTCCTTTTTCTAGGAACTCAATAACTAAATTCGAGGTTTCATAAAAAGCGGCAAGTGATAATTTTGTCCGTGTCTTCCCTTTTTTATGCATATCACCTAATAAAAATGCAAAGGTATGCTTACGTGATGCCTTTTCTTTTAGCAAATCGTCACAAAGGTTCAAAATATAAAACTCATCGGTTTCCTCTGCGCTAATATTTGTTTTCTCTTTTTTAGAAACTGCCGGAATTTCTTCGCTAGGCACAAACAAAGCCCCTTCTCTTACAAAATACCAGTATACCGCTGTTTCTGTTCGCTCCGCGTGCAACGTTGGTATGCTATCTAAAGCTTTTTCCTTGTCTAAATCGCGTAGCACTTTTCTTAGTGGCAGTCCCTTCTTATTATCTTTAGTAAAAACCCCTGCTGCTATAAGATCGGGCATGAGGTCTTTTGCAGGAATCCATTCTTTATTTGTATGTGTATTAAAGTAAGCTTCTACTACCTTATTAATTTGGGCGATTCTTTCTTCGCCTTGACTACTATTCTTCATTATTATATGTTATTGTATTCTTTGTTTTAACAACAAAGAAAAGAGCGCAAGATAAGTGAATCCTAATTCGTATGACTTATATGTTCTGTTAATTAAAAATATCTCGCGCATATTTGTAGAAATAATCAGCAAATCACCCCGTTTTTCGTCTTTTACCGTTTATAAGCTTAGTGAATAGTATGTATTACCAGTTATAAAAGGAGTTTTAAATCCATTTCAGGGTATACAAATAATCTACACCACATCAATTTAATGCTACAAAATCACCCAAAGGTTACAGCTTCTACACACCATCAATTAATAGCATCATTATGTGTTATTGCGACGTATAACAACAAACTTAAATAAGCTTAGACGCTACAGCAACCTCCCCTTTAATTATTTTTTCAATCGGACATTTTTTTCCAATCTCTAATAATTTTTCACGTTGCTCACTAGTCAAGTTACCAATCAGTTCAATTTGCTTCTTAAAAGTGACTAAATGGGTTTTTATATTTCGCTTAAAACTTACATTCACTTGAGCTTCCTGTAAGTCCCACGCTTTGCGGTCGGCATACATACGTATGGTCATAGCAGTGCATGCAGCTAAAGAGGACTCCAATAATTCTGTAGGTGTAAACCCTAAATCCTGCCCACCAACCTCAACAGGCTCGTCTGCCGTAATGATGTGGTTCTTTGCTTGGATTTCAGTTTTATATTTTTGCGCGCCTATTGTTGCCTTTATTTTATTCATTCTTTGTTATTTAGATTTAAATGATTTTGGTTGTGGTAAGGGTACACGAACAGATTCGTTTGGAACCTTTGGAAACGCGTCATTAGTCCAATCTTTTTTCGCCTTTTCAATTAGATCTTTATTCGACGACACAAAATTCCACTCTATAAATCGTTCTTCAGGAAAGGCTTCTCCTCCAAATATATAAACAGATGTATTTGCCTCCATTTCAAAAGAACACAATGTACTATCTTTAGCCACTAGTATTTGTTTAGGACCAAAGGTATTACCATCCGATTTAATAGCACCTTCTAAAATATACAAGGCACTTTCTCCAAATAGATGCTCCCCAATATTTATTGTTTTTGCTTCTTTTGTTTTTATCTCGATTAAATACAACGGACTATAAACGGGAACAGGCGATTTTTTACCAAAAACCTCACCAGCAATAAGTTTATAATTGACGTCATTGTCTTCCCAAGCTGGTAAGTCACTAGCATTGATATGAGTAAATGAAGGCTCGCATTCCTCCTCTTCTTTAGGTAAGGCCACCCATATTTGCAATCCGTGTAACTCTTTCTCTTGATCGCGTAGATACTCTGGTGTACGTTCGGTATGAACCACTCCTTTCCCTGCTGTCATCCAATTTACAGCACCTGGTTTTATTTCTATAGCCGTACCTAAACTATCTCTATGGAATACAGACCCTTCAAACAAAAATGTTAAGGTAGATAATCCGATATGTGGATGCATATCTACATCCATATTTTGACCAGGTCCTAAATGTGCTGGCCCCATATGATCTATAAATATAAAAGGTCCTACCATACGTTTTTGACGGAATGGTAATAACCTACCGACCATAAAGTTACCTATATCGGCCGCGCGTTCTTCAATGATTAGCTTTGTGTTTGACATGTATTTGTGGGTTTTAAAATAGTATAAATTAAATGTTTATTCATTCTTATCAGTCAACTCGTTTAGTTTAACTACAAGAACAATCTGTTTAATTGCTGTATTCGGTTACAATTCGTCATAGCCCTTAAATGTAGGACTAACCACGCGTTTCCATTCTGGATGCTTTTTTATATAGGCGAATACATACGGACAAAAAGGAAGTAAATCTATGTTTTTATCTTCAAGATAATGCAATGTTTTTTCTACCACAGCACTCGCAGCTCCTTTACCCGCTAACTCCGGATCTGTTTCGGTATGGACTAATGCAATCTGGCTACCAAATTCACCATAATTTATAAAGGCAAAATGGCCATCAATTTCAATTTCGAAACGCTTTTTTTCTTCATTTTTAACTAAAGGGATATCATTATATTCTGTCTTCATATTATACGTTTTTTATAGCAGCTATCTTAGCTAGCTGCTGGGTTATAGTATTCTAATTTGTTATGGTCATACTCATCATTGAGCAGAACCAAATCATTAGCTTAAAATTTTAAGTTATTAAACTTCTCATTCTAACCATGCTGTTTATATGATTTTGTTGGTTGAAAGACATAAAGGTAAAATTTTTATAATATTTCGCTTTAACATTCACAAGATATTATTCATTTCAAACTCTATTCTGAAACACCCAATCACAGCTTCCGGTTGTGAATTAACTCAAAGGTATTAAATTTTAATTTCTGCTGTAAAAACAGCATGAAAAAGAGTGTCTTTTAAATTTCTTGTCTAGGAGCTAAACATCTTAAAAGTTTAGGTTTAATTTATACGCTGTACTCCTTCCCTCACCATAAGATTCAAAGACGTTTATTTCCTTTAATTTCTGCAAATCTCGTGTTGCAGTAGGTTTTGATGTTTGAGTAATTCGCATATATTTTTTTGCAGTCATACCTCCCTCAAAACCTTTTACACCCTCTTGAAGCATACGTTTTAATACTTTTATTTGGCGGGTATTTAACTGATCTCTATACGTGTCGAATAGCTTTGTTTTTTGCAATGTGAAATTAATTAATGCTTCAGACTGCTGTTGCGCAGTAATAATGATTCCGATAAAATAAATGAGCCATGGAGTTATTTTATTTGACCGCTGACCACTTTTTAATGCTTCATAATATTGATTCCTATTAATTTCTATAGCAGATGAAAGACTTATTAATAATGGAAAATCTAAGGTTTGCAATAAGGCTTTTTCGGCAATTGCTCTTCCTATCCTTCCATTACCATCTTCAAACGGATGTATGGTCTCAAAATACAAGTGAGCAATAGCTGAACGAATTGGAGCGTGCTTAATTTCTTTAGACCCATTTGGAGCTGTGTCATTAAACCACTCTACAAAAGCTGTCATTTCTTTTGGAACTTGTTTTGAAGGTGGAGCCTCAAAATGTACTTTTTCTTTCCCATAAGTACCAGATACCACTTGCATAGGCGCTAAATGAGATCTCCATTCACCCACCGCAATTTTGTTTACCCCAGGGAAAATAACCTTATACCAATCAAGCAGCATCGCTTCTGTTAATGGAGCATTATATGTCGTATGAATTTGAGAAACCAAAGATGCCATTCCTTTTGCCTGATTATCCTTTACAATCTCGGGGTTTTTAGTTAACCCTAAATTGTTTTTTATTGAAGACATTACATCCTTGCGACTTAAAAATTCGCCTTCTATTTCTGAAGTTTTAATAGCTTCAGACACTAGAATATCTACGAGTGATTCATTACGATTCTCATTCGACAGTGTTTTTAAAAGTCCTTTTACGACTCCTGTGTTTTCTGTAAAACGGAATAATAAGTCCTCTAAATCTTCTTGCTTAAAGCTGAATTTTCTCCAATCTTTCTGTTGCCAATTGTATTCCATGAGCCGATTATCGGTTTTAATTGGCTCAAATATAAGAAAAATAATGAGCCGATTAAGAGATTTAATCGGCTCATTTGATTTTAAATCAGGATTACAACCTATCGTAGTCAGGCGTTTTTAATGATACTGAAATTCTTAATAGCAATTAAAATTAGTAAAACTCATCAGAATAACCCTCAAAGTAGTTTAAAACTTGTGTTTGTTTTTTAAGTACAATCATTTCTCATATACTTATGTAAAGAAGCTAAACAAGACGAGCTCATTTACTCGGATAAAAAGGCACAACTATCCTAAAACTCAAATTTGGACTGAAAGAATTAATTGATATTGAAATTTATTTTAAGTCCGCTTTGATGAAATGGGATCAAAGATTCACCTTCTATCCTAAATACCCATCCATGTCCTCTATAGTTATCAACTCCATCATTCATACTTGCATATTTAGAGAGCTCTTTTTCGAGAATATTTCTATTCTTTATTGTTACAAGGTGATTACAAGGGTTATTAATAGCATTTTCAAATACAATTAGATTTTCATCTAATAATAAATAACCATCCATAAGTTTTGTGTTATAATTATTAGAAGTACCAATAATGACATAACAAT
The DNA here is from genome assembly GCF_900107625.1 of Bizionia paragorgiae. Lineage (GTDB taxonomy): Bacteria > Bacteroidota > Bacteroidia > Flavobacteriales > Flavobacteriaceae > Bizionia > Bizionia paragorgiae. The sequence goes on along the minus strand of NZ_FNQK01000005.1, from coordinate 58,848 downwards.
CATTCTCATTTATGTCAAATCTAACATTATATATATGAAAGTTAGATGAAGAGGGAGTGCTTTGAACAAGAGAATCATGCTTTTCTATGATTAATTCCAAATTACGTAATAAATTTGGTGAAATAACAACTGATTCTTTCATAGGACTACATGCGAAAAAACCACTTAACAATACACCTATAATAACTAAATTTCTCATCTGATTTTTTTAGATCTCCCTTTATTTTAACTCTTGGTTTTTCTTTAGTATAACCATATAATCCTTTAAAGTTTAGTTATAAACTTAAGTTAATGTCGACTCCCAATTATGCTCCAAATTCAGCAATAAGATAATTAAACACACCATCTCCTATCCTCCTTCATAAGGAGTGCATGATATACAAACCTATTCCAATTGACCTAGGTAAAAAAGAAAATCACCCAATTTTTACGCTAACGAATCCACACTTATTTAAACACTCTAGCTTGAGGTGTTGAATTACTTTCCGATACAGAAATTAGCAAATATATTACCAAGAAGCTCATCGTTAGTAACTTGTCCCGTAATTTCACCAAAATGATATAATGCCTGACGGATATCGATAGCTAACAAGTCACCAGAAATACCGTTTTCTAATCCGTATTTCACTTTCTCAATCTCTTCAAACGCTTTAAGTAATGACGAATAATGACGTGTATTAGTAACAATAGTTTCATTATTTCTTAAAGCACCCGTATTTACAAAACTTATCAGTTTATTTTTTAATTCTTCCACGCCTTCTCCTGTTTTAGCAGATAACAGGTGTACATCTTTAAACTCGGTGTGTAGTCGCTCTAATTCAGCAGCATCTAAGGTATCCACCTTATTAGCTATAATAACCATCGGTTTTAAAGGCAGTCGGTTTTTAATCTTTTCGATTTCAACTTTTAGTCTTGCCGCCTCCGTTTTAAACTCGATTGCCGAAAACAATAGCACCACTACCTGAGCTTGCTCCATCTTTTCGAAAGTCTTCTTAATTCCAATACTTTCAACAACATCCTTAGTTTCTCTAATCCCAGCAGTATCAATAAATCGGAAACCAATACCATCTATAACCAACTCATCTTCTATAGTATCTCGTGTTGTTCCTGCAATATCACTAACAATAGCGCGCTCTTCATTTAATAAGGCATTTAGCAAGGTCGATTTACCTACGTTAGGCTCACCAACTATAGCAACCGGAATTCCGTTTTTAATAACATTTCCAACCGCAAACGAATCTATTAAGCGACGTAAAACCAATCCTATACGCTCTACTAAAGCATTAAACTCTCCACGATCGGCAAATTCCACATCTTCCTCAGCAAAATCAAGTTCTAATTCTATAAGGGATGCAAAATTTAAAAGCTCCTCTCTAAGTTTTGAAATCTCACTCGAAAAACCACCACGCATTTGCTGCATAGCAATTTGGTGAGACGCTTCATTATCACTAGAAATTAAATCTGCTACAGCTTCCGCCTGACTTAAATCTAATTTTCCATTTAAAAAAGCTCGTAATGTAAACTCACCGGCATCAGCCATTCGGCAACCTTTACGCAGTAATAGTTGAATTATTTCCTGCTGAATATAAACCGATCCGTGGCAAGATATTTCAACAACATCTTCACCCGTATACGAATTTGGGTTTTTAAAAACAGAAACCAAAACCTCATCTATGGTACGCTTATCATCTATAATATGCCCCAAGTGAATGGTATGGGTTTTCTGATTCACAAGCGTTTTTTTTGCGGTAACCGACTTAAAACAAGAATCTGAAATAGTAATAGCATCCGCACCAGAAACACGGATTATAGCAACTGCTCCGGCACCAGATGCAGTGGCAAGAGCGACAATAGTATCGTTATAAATCATACTGCAAAAATACTAAATTGAAAAGCAATTAAACTCAAAAGGTTTTCCCAAAATTTTAATCCTCTAATTTTTATCTATTATATTTGATGAAAAATATAAATATTATTTTACTATGATTAAAAAGCTAGCACTATTAAGCCTTATTCTTCTAGGCTTTTCTTGTGAAAAACAAAATGATGCTTACGAAATTAATGGCGTTATTGACTCTTCTCTTAATAACAAAGTGGTGAGTATTCACGCGGTTTACGGTATTCCAAACAAAGTGATTGATACCGATACCATTAAAGACGGAACCTTTAAATTTACCGGAAAAGTAGATGCTCCAGAAGGCTTTTATATGTCTGTAGAAAGCCTAAACGGTGTTATTCCAATCATACTTGAAAATAAAAATATGTCGATAGAAGTGTATAAAGACAGCTTACACGCTTCTAAAGTTTCTGGAAGTCGACAAAATGATTTTGTTACAGAATACAACGAAGCACACGTTTTAAAAAGAAATTTTAATACGGAGTTACGCGAGCGCTATACAAATGCTCAAAAACTGGGTGACAAATCGGCTATGGATGCTGTTAAACAATCTTATGATAGCTTGATGGTTGTTGCTACTAAAAATGACATCGACTTTATAAAATCACATCACGATGCTATTATTTCAGGTATAACTTTAGAGCGCTTAGTAAAGACTAACAAAGTGGACGAAGCAGAATTTAATACGCTTTATGAAAACCTATCGGATGTAGTAAAAAATTCTCGCGCTATTACAAATATAAAAACAACCTTTACTAAGGTAGCTACCCCTTCTGCAGCGACTTCTAAGCCTGGAGCTATTAACGTAGGCAACAAAGCACCTAACTTCTCAGGATTTACACCAGAAGGTGAAGCTATGACTCTTAGTGACATTAAAGCTAAAGTAACCGTTATCGATTTTTGGGCTTCATGGTGCAGACCGTGTCGTGTAGAAAACCCTAACGTAGTAAAAATGTACAATAAGTACAATAGTAAAGGTTTAGAAATTATTGGTGTGTCTTTAGATAAAGCATCACAAAAAGACCGTTGGATTAAAGCGATAGCAGACGATAAACTAACTTGGCCACAAGTTTCTAATTTAGAAGGTTGGAAAGAGCCTATCGCTGTACAATATGGCGTACGCTCGATACCTGCTACTGTTATCTTAGATGAAAATGGCGTTATTGTAGCTAAAAACCTAAGGGGGCAGCAATTAGAAGACAAAGTTGCCGAACTATTACAATAATAGAAAAAAACACCTATTCAAATTATAAAAAAAGCCTACAACGTGTAGGCTTTTTTTATGCTTATAACTTTCCTGTTTTCTTCATTACAAATAATATAACTATTGGTAATGCTAATAGTAATGTAACGGTTAAATTCTTCGTTAACAACCCACTGGCAAGCATCAAAGTAAACACATAACCGCCAATGGCACCGCCAAAATGCGCATCGTGACCAATATTATCCGATTTCTTTTTCATAGCATAAATGGTATACATCATATAACCTATCCCTAAAAGGTAACCTTTAATCCCTAGGTCGACACTTCCTATTCGAGCCGGCAGAAAAAGAAAATAATATTTTAATTCAGGACCTAAAACAATCGCTGAGTACAACACGCCTGTTACAGCACCACTTGCACCAACGGCCGTATAATTGTAATCGTTTTTATTAAAATAAAGCGATAGTAAACTCCCAGCTAATAAACTACCAAAATACACGACTAAAAACCCTATCTGCCCTACTCCATCTATAACCTGATTAGCAAATAAAAATAGCCCAAACATATTCATAAATAAATGAGTGGGAGTCGTATGCAAAAAACCAGAACTTAACATTCTATATTTTTCGCCCCGTTGGATGGCACCGACATTAAATTTATACTTTTCGAAAAAAGCAAAATCATTAAAACCTTTAAATGAAAAAATCGCATTTACTGCGATTAAAATAATAGTTATACTATTTAAATTGCTCATCTACTTCTTTACGTTTTGTTTCAAATATAACATATATTTGCTAGTGTAAAATTAAAACTATTTAATGCAATTTCTACTCTACATTATAATTTACCCGTTCATCTGGTTAATTTCAAGTCTCCCTTTTAAGCTACTATACGCATTTTCAGATGTATTATATTTTTTAGTTTATAAAGTATTCGGTTATCGAAAAAAGGTCGTTAAAGAAAATCTAAACTTAGTGTTCCCCGAAAAATCACCGGAGGAAATTAAGATAATAATGAATAAATTCTATCACCACTTGTGTGATATGATCGTAGAAGCTATGAAATCTTTAACCATTTCTGAAAAGGAAATGCAAAAGCGATTTACATTTACCAATATTGAAGAGCTACGAAAGCACGAAGAAAACAACAGAAGCGTTGTACTTATGTGCGCACATTACGGGAGTTGGGAATGGATTTTTGTATTACAAACCCATGTAAAAGCAAAAGGCTATGCGGTGTATAAGCGCTTAGCTAATCCGTATTTTGATAAACTAGTAAAAAAAATACGTGCAAAATTTAATTCGTATTTAATCACTACTAAGGAAACGGCTACAACCCTAGCGTTAGCAAAGGCAAATAATGAGTTAACAATAAACGGTTTTGTTTCGGACCAATCACCAAAGTTAAATAAGGCCCACCACTGGCAAAACTTTATGGGTATAAAAGTTCCTGTACATACTGGCGCAGAATTACTAGCTAAGCGTTTGGATATGTCTGTCGTTTTTTTCGGTGTGAAACGTATTAAAAGAGGTTATTATGAAACCACGTTTACTACAATTGCAGAAAAACCTAACTCGTTTAAGGATTATGAAATTACTGATGCCTTTTTAAAACTAACGGAAGAGCAAATTTATGCCGAACCACAGTACTATTTATGGACGCATAAACGTTGGAAGCACAGAAATAGTGTGCCTCTAGAGTTTCAATAAGATACTCTAGAGGCTTATTACTATTTTAATTTATCACTGGTTGCATTATGCCTCTAAGCATTTACAACAGCATGTATTTCAGCTATCATTTCATCGGCTAAACTATCCGCAAGTTCTTGAGATTTCGCCTCAGTATATACTCTAATAATAGGCTCTGTATTACTTTTACGTAAATGCACCCAATTCTCTGCAAAATCAATCTTAACCCCATCTATAGTGGTTAATTTTTCATTTTTATACTTTTCGGTCATAGCGGCTAGAATAGCATCGACATCTATTTCTGGGGTTAGAGCAACTTTCTTTTTACTCATAAAGTAACTCGTATACGTTTTACGTAATTCGCTAACTTTCATTTTCTTTTCAGCCAATAAGCTTAAAAATAAAGCCACACCAACTAGCGCATCTCTACCATAGTGCGATTCCGGATATATAATTCCCCCGTTACCTTCACCACCGATAACTGCATTATTCTTTTTCATTAAATCCACAACATTAACCTCACCAACGGCGCTTGCCTCATAAGTTCCACCATGCTTTTCTGTTACATCGCGTAACGCTCGGGTAGAACTCATATTACTCACCGTATTACCTGGAGTTTTACTCAACACATAATCGGCACAAGCCACTAAGGTGTATTCTTCTCCAAACATTTCACCATTTTCATCCATAAAGGCTAAACGATCGACATCCGGATCCACCACAATTCCGAAATCTGCACGTTCTTTCTTTACCGCATCAGATAGGTCGGTAAGGTGTTCTTTTAAAGGTTCTGGATTATGAGGAAAGTGCCCTGTAGGGTCACAGTATAATTTTACTGGCTCTACACCCAAACGTTCCAATAATAAAGGAATAGCAATACCTCCGGTAGAGTTCACACCATCAACCACAACTTTAAAATTAGCTTTAGCAATAGCATGGGTGTTTACAACCTCTAAATCGAGTACCTCATCAATATGTATATCTATATAAGCATCATTTTTTGTGATTTTTCCTAAATCGTCTACTAGAGCAAACTGCATACTATCCGACTCCGCTAATTCTAATATTTTAGCACCTTCAACAGCATTTAAAAACTCTCCTTTTGAATTCAATAATTTTAAGGCATTCCACTCTTTAGGGTTGTGACTAGCCGTTAATATTATACCTCCATCGGCGTGCTCTAAAGGCACAGCAATTTCAACAGTTGGTGTTGTAGATAGGTCTAAATCTATAACGTGAATCCCCATCCCTACTAAGGTTTGCATCACTAAGTTCTGAATCATTTCTCCAGAAAGCCTAGCATCGCGACCTACAACGACGCGGTAACTGTCCTTGTTTAATTGTTGTTTTATCCATGTACCATAAGCTGCTGCGTATTTTACAGCATCAATTGGTGTTAAATTCTCTCCTACTTCCCCTCCAATGGTTCCTCTTATTCCTGAAATTGATTTTATAAGCGTCATAAAGTTTATTAATTTTATTACAAATATAACATTTCAAACTTGTTTTACTCGCCTCCTAATTCGTAATTTCACACAATGAATTTTCTCGCACACATTTACCTCTCTGGTGATAATGAGGGTGTCATTATAGGTAATTTTATAGCCGATGGTATTCGCGGTAAAAAATATCTTGACTATCCCACTGATATAAAAACAGGTATTTTATTGCACCGCCAAATCGACACCTTTACCGATGCCCATCCCACGGTAAGACTAAGTACCAAAAAGCTTCATAAAAAATACGGACATTATTCTGGCATTATTGTCGATATACTTTACGACCATTTTCTAGCTAAAAACTGGTCGCGTTATTCCAACGTGCCTCTTAATGAATACGTCGCTAATTTTTATAAATTACTACAGAATAACTACGACATTCTCCCCAAGCGAATCACTAATATGATGCCGTATATGATAGCTGATAACTGGATTTTAAATTACGCTACTATTGAAGGGATCTCGCAAACCTTAGAAGGGATGAATAGGCGCACAAAGAACAAAGCACAAATGAATTTGGCTGTTCATGACCTTATTGAGTATTATGATGAATTTGAAGCTGAATTCACTTCCTTTTTTGAGGATTTAATCCTATTTTCAAAAGAACAATTAAAGCTAATACAAGAATGAAAAAAATATACCCTTTTTTATTAATCTTACTACTCATTTGGTCTTGCAAACCAACTTCCGAAAAGGCCAGCTCCAAAAACATTACGCACACACGGGGTGTTATTGGTAAACAGGCCATGGTCGTATCCGCAAGAGTCGAAGCTTCAGAAATAGGGAAACTTATTTTAGAACAAGGTGGGAATGCTTTCGATGCTATGATGGCGACCGAACTAGCCTTAGCAGTCTCTTACCCTTATGCTGGTAATATTGGTGGCGGTGGATTTATGGTGTACCGACTAAACAATGGGGATATTGGCGCCTTAGATTATAGAGAAAAAGCACCTATGGCTGCTACCACCGATATGTATTTAGACGAAAACGGTGAGGTGATCCCTGAATTAAGCACGCAAGGTGCTTTAGCCGTTGGCGTTCCCGGTACCATTGCTGGCGTGTTTGCTGCACACCAAAAATTTGGAACACTCCCAATAAAAACCATCCTAACACCTGTAATCGCATTAGCAAAAAGAGGTGTTGTTGTAACCGAAAAACAGGAAGCGCGGTTAAACGAAAAACGCAGCGATTTTTTAAAAACAAATACCGATACAATCCACTTAGCGCTACCCTGGAAAACCAACGATACGATTAGCTATCCGAATTTAGCTCGAACGCTAGAAAACATAATGCACCAGGGTCGTGATGCGTTTTACAAAGGTAAGGTCGCTGAAACTTTAGTGCAATTCCTAAAAGATAATGGGGGTATTATTACTAAAGAAGACCTCGCTAATTATGAAGCTCAGTGGCGTACTCCTATAACTTTTAATTACGACAACCTACGTATCATATCGATGTCCCCTCCCTCTAGCGGAGGAATTGCGCTTGCACAAATCTTAAAATCCATTGAGCCTTTTGATTTGGATACCATGGGACACAATTCGGTAGCAGCAATTCAGCTTATTGCTGAAGCCGAGCGACGCGCTTATGCCGATCGTAGTTTTTATTTAGGGGACCCTGATTTTGTTACCGTTCCACAAGACCAATTAATAAGTACTGATTACCTAAAAGACCGTATGGCATCGTTTTCGTTTGATAAAGCTACCCCTTCTTCAGAGGTGTCTCATGGGAAAGTAGATATTATAGAAAGTGATGAAACCACACACTACTCGATTGTCGATCAGTTTGGAAATGCCATAGCAGTTACCACCACTCTAAACTCAGGCTATGGCTCAAAATTGTATTGTAGTGAACTCGGTTTCTTTTTAAATAATGAAATGGATGACTTTTCTAGCAAGCCAGGAGTGCCTAATATTTACGGACTTATAGGCGCTGAAGCGAATGCGATTTTACCAGAAAAAAGAATGCTCAGCACCATGACGCCTACCATAGTAGAAAAAGATGGAAAATTATATATGAGCTTAGGTACACCCGGTGGTTCTACAATTATAACCTCGGTATTGCAAACCATTTTAAATGTACATGAATATAATATGACCATGCAAGACGCTGTTAACGCACCGCGTTTTCACCACCAATGGCTACCCGATGAAATACGTATGGAACCAAACAGTTTCCCTCTTGAAACCATTAAAAAACTAGAACAAAAAGGCTATACGATTAACGAAAAACGAACGCCCGTAATCGGTAAAGTCGATGGCGTTTTAGTCTTAGATAACGGTACACTAGAAGGAGGCGCAGATAAACGCGGTGACGATACTGCCGTGGGATTTTAATTTTAATTAGCGACTACCAACTTTAAACTAATCGTCCATAACACCTAAAAAAAACATTGTATACATCACACAACATCTCATGAAAAAAATTTTAAAAATTGTTCTCGGAGTCCTTATATTTTTCACACTACCAACACTCCTACTTTTTGGATTTGTATATTTTAAATACAACGAAAAACTACCACAAGGCATAGAAAGTCCTCAAGCTGATGTTTTGGCTAACCGTATGCTAGAAGCCTTGAATTTTGAAGCTTACAAAAATACGGATTATATCGAGTGGACCTTTAAAAAACGCCACCATTACAAGTGGTATAAAGCTCAAAACAAGTGTGAGGTCTACTGGAAGAATAATAAAGTTATTTTAGATTTAGACTCCTCGTCCAACACCGAAGTTTATAAAAATAATATTAAAATTGAAGGAGACGATAAACAAGCCCTAGTAGAACAAGCAACAAACTATTTTAATAACGATTCTTTCTGGCTAGTCGCACCCTACAAGGTATTCGACCCTGGGGTTACGCGTCGCGTGGTTACATTGGACAAAGAGAAAAAAGCATTATTAGTAACCTATAATTCTGGAGGGACAACACCTGGAGATTCTTATTTATGGCATTTTGACGACACTGGCAAACCCACACACTTTCAGATGTGGGTAGACATTTTACCTATTGACGGTTTAAAAGCCACTTGGAATGATTGGACAACGACAGACACAGGGGCACAATTACCAACTTTTCACAAACTTTTAGTTCTTGGTATTGAAATTGAAAATATTAACACAAACCCCGAAGACGCCCTGTAGCGAGTCCGTACCCATTAAGAAAACACTAAAGCATTCCATTTTAAAAGCATTGGTAAAAATCGTACCTTTGCATCTTGCTAAAACTTAAGGCTAAACAGCTTTTTTATGACCAATTTTGAAGAAAATATTGAGGTACAAGGTGCCAGAGTTCACAATCTAAAAAATATAGATGTTACTATTCCAAGAGAAAAACTTGTTGTTATTACAGGTTTATCGGGAAGTGGGAAATCATCATTAGCTTTTGATACGATTTATGCCGAAGGACAACGACGTTATATTGAAACCTTTTCAGCTTATGCTAGACAGTTTCTTGGCGGACTAGAACGTCCGGATGTCGATAAAATTGACGGACTCTCGCCTGTTATTGCTATCGAGCAAAAAACGACTAGCAAGTCACCGCGCTCTACCGTAGGAACGATTACCGAAATCTATGATTTTCTACGCTTGCTATATGCGCGTGCTAGCGATGCTTATAGTTTTAATACCGGCGATAAAATGGTAAGCTATAATGATGAACAAATTAAAGACTTAATTATAAGTGATTTTAATGGTAAACGCATTAATATTCTAGCACCTGTAGTACGTTCTCGTAAAGGGCATTATCGTGAACTTTTCGAGCAAATTGCGAAACAAGGTTTTGTTAAGGTAAGAACCGACGGTGAGATTGTCGACCTTAAAAAAGGAATGAAACTAGACCGTTATAAAAATCACGATATTGAAATCGTTATCGACAGACTTAAAATCGATGACAGTACCGAAAATGACAAACGCCTAAGTGAGAGTATTAATACAGCCATGTATCACGGTGATGATGTGCTACTAGTAATCGACCAAGATACCCAAGAAGCACGCTATTTTAGTCGTAATCTTATGTGTCCTAGCTCAGGGATTTCTTATCCTAATCCAGAACCTAATAACTTCTCATTCAATTCACCTAAAGGCGCTTGTAGTAACTGTAACGGTATTGGTGATCTCTATCAGGTTAATGAAAGTAAAATTGTCCCAGACGATAGCTTATCGATAAAAAATGGTGCTTTAGCACCTCAAGGACCAGAAAAGAAAAGTTGGATATTCAAACAACTTGAAATTATTGCACAACGCTATAATTTTAAGTTAACAGATCCTTACAAATCTATTCCTGAAGAAGCTAAACAAGTTATTTTATATGGTGGTAATGAGAAATTCACTGTAGACAGTAAAACGCTTGGCATTACTAGAGAGTATAAAATAGACTTTGAAGGTATTGCAAATTTTATCGAAAGTCAGTACGAAAATGCCGATTCAAAATCTCTAAAACGATGGGCTAAGGAATACATGGACAAAGTGGAATGTCCGGTTTGCGAAGGTACACGCTTACGTAAAGAATCATTATACTTTAAAATCAACGGAGAAAATATTGCGCAGTTAGCCAACAAAGACATTGTTGACCTGTCGGAGTGGTTTAACACTTTAAGCACTCATCTTACCGATAAACAACTTAAAATTGGAGAAGAAATTATAAAGGAAATAAAAGCAAGGCTTCAGTTTTTATTAGATGTTGGTTTAAATTACTTATCCTTAAATCGCAGCTCAAAATCCCTATCGGGAGGCGAAGCCCAGCGTATTCGATTAGCCACCCAAATTGGCTCTCAATTGGTGGGTGTATTATATATCCTCGACGAACCGAGTATTGGATTACACCAGCGTGACAATGAAAAACTAATCAACTCTCTAATTTCTTTAAGAGACATTGGCAATTCGGTGATTGTTGTTGAACACGATAAAGACATGATAGAACGAGCAGATCACGTTATCGACATCGGACCGCGAGCAGGTAAATATGGAGGTGAAATAATTAGCCAAGGCACACCTAAAGAATTATTAAAAGAACACACCTTAACCGCCGAATACCTTAATGGCACGCGAGAAATAGAAATACCGAAAAAGCGCCGTGAAGGTAATGGCCATTTTATAGAATTAAAAGGCTGTACAGGAAACAACTTAAAAAATGTTTCGGTTAAATTTCCTTTAGGAAAAATGATTGGTGTTACTGGAGTGTCTGGAAGCGGTAAGTCGACTTTAATTAACGAGACCCTATACCCTATTCTCAACGCCTATTACTTTAATGGTGTAAAGAAACCCATGCCCTACAAAAGCATTAAAGGCTTAGAACATATTGATAAAGTCATCGACATTAATCAATCGCCAATTGGTAGAACACCTCGAAGTAATCCTGCAACTTACACCGGAACATTTGGAGAAATAAGAAGTTTGTTTGCCAAAATCCCAGAAGCCATGATTCGTGGCTATAAACCAGGACGTTTTAGTTTTAATGTTGCTGGAGGGCGCTGTGAAACGTGTAAAGGTGGCGGATTGCGTGTTATTGAGATGAATTTCCTACCAGATGTTTATGTCGAATGCGAAACCTGCCAAGGTAAACGATTTAATCGCGAGACCCTAGAAATCCGATATAAAGGAAAAAGTATTAGCGATGTCTTAAATATGACCATTAATGAAGGGGTTGACTTTTTTGAAAACATTCCAAAAATACACCGAAAACTAAAAACTATTCAAGATGTCGGTTTAGGATATATCACTCTGGGACAACAAAGCACCACCTTATCTGGCGGTGAGGCCCAACGTATTAAACTCGCTACCGAATTAAGTAAACGCGATACCGGTAACACCTTCTATATTTTAGACGAACCTACAACGGGTCTTCATTTTGAGGACATTAGAGTACTTATGATTGTGCTAAATAAATTGGCAGACAAAGGAAATAGTGTACTTATAATCGAACACAACCTAGACGTTATAAAAACGGTAGACCATATTATCGACATCGGATACGAGGGAGGTAAAGGCGGTGGCGAAGTCATTACCCATGGTACCCCCGAACACGTAGCTAAACACAAGAAAAGCTATACCGCTAAATTCTTAAAAAAAGAGCTAAATCTGTAAGTTAAATTAAAATATTCTAATTTTTTCATAAAATTTTAACACTTCTACGTAATTAAGTTTAGTATATTAGACCAACTAACTATAAAAAAACAAAATTATGAGAGGTATTCTTTGGCTTGTAGCCGTTATCTGTATTATTGTTTGGCTCCTAGGTTTTTTAGGTGTCATGCCAGGCATTGGAACAAATAGTTTAATACATGTTTTATTAGTTATAGCAGTTATTGTTATACTATATAATATTATTACCGGACGAAAACCATTATAAGAAAGTAAATAAATCACCTATAAAACGAGCCTATCGGCTCGTTTTTTTTGGGCAATAAAATGACAGATTTATAAGCTGTTTTTAAAAACAGCATAAACTCCTATTATTGTCTTAAAATCTATTAAATTTGTCAATAACGTAACAGTAAAAAAACTATTAAAAATTAAATTATAAATGAGAAAAGAACAACATCACAAAGGTTGGAATGAGAATAAAACTAACGATTCATGGGCCATATTTAAAATTATGGGTGAGTTTGTTAACGGATTTGAAAAAATGAGTCAAATAGGTCCAAGTGTATCTATTTTCGGATCGGCAAGAACCCAACCCGATCATAAATATTACAAATTAGCAGAAAATATTGCAAGACGTATTTGTGAAGCTGGATATGGCGTTATCACCGGTGGTGGACCAGGAATTATGGAAGCAGGAAATAAAGGAGCACATTTAGCAAACGGAACCTCTGTTGGTTTAAATATCGACCTCCCTTTCGAACAACATGATAATCCGTATATAGACAATGATAAATCCTTAGATTTCGATTACTTTTTTGTACGTAAAGTTATGTTCGTTAAGTACTCACAAGGCTTTGTGGTTATGCCTGGAGGTTTTGGGACTTTAGACGAACTTTTTGAAGCGATTACGCTGATTCAAACTAATAAAATTGAAAAATTCCCAATTATACTAGTAGGTAAAGATTTTTGGTCTGGATTATTAGATTGGATAAAAGATACGGTATTAGAAAAATTCACCAATGTAAGTCCTGGTGATTTAGACTTAATACACTTGGTAGATACAGAAGATGAAGTGGTTACTATATTAGATGAATTCTATAAAGAATACCGCTTGAGTCCGAATTTTTAATAAAAATGCTATGTTAATCTCTTAATTTTATCGTTATTACTACAAAAAGCGTTAAACCCCATTGAAATATTTTTATACGACACTTTTCGTGTGTCTCTTTTTTAGTTTTACTAGTAGTAGTCAGAATACTATGACTATTAATGCCGATTTGGATGCTGAAACAAAAAGTATTCACATCGCGCAAAATATCATGTATTTAAATGATTCTAAAAAAACGTTAGACACCATTTATTTAACCGATTGGAGCCATAGTTATTCGACTAAGAACACACCGTTGGCTACCCGATTCGCTGAAGAGTTTAAAAATACATTTCATTTTGCAAAAAACGAAGACCGTGGGTTTACAGTTTTATCAGAAATAACAGATCAAAATAATGCGGTTACTTTTAGCCGACTAAAAAAGAACCCTGACATTATTGCCGTCGTACTAAACAAGGCGCTTTTACCTCAGGAATCTTATCATTTAAACCTGAAGTATACGCTACAAATACCACATGATAAATTCACAAGGTATGGCGTTACAGATACTAATGATTTTAATTTAAGATTTTGGTACATAACACCAGCAGTTTTTGATGGTGAATGGCACTACTTTAGCAATAAAGATTTAAACGATGCTTATGTACCAAAATCTAATATTTCCCTTAACTTTACGTATCCTCAAAACTACACCCTTATTTCAGAGCTAAACACGGTAGAAACAAGAGTTAGTGGAAATAAAAAAACAACTCTTTTACAGGGTAATGATAGAATTAACTCTAGACTGTTTTTAAATAAGGAGAATACCTACCAAACCGTTCAAACTGATTTTTTAACCATACAATCTAATATAGGTGATGAGAGTTTGGAGGCGACTAGAGTCGCTTTAGCAACCGACAAAGTAGCAAAATATATAACCGATCATTTAGGACCTTACCCTCACAATAAATTACTATTAACCGCTATCGACTATAAAAAAGATCCGATTTACGGCTTAAACCTACTACCAAGTTTTATTCGCCCCTTTCCAGATACTTTTCAATACGAGCTCAAATTATTAAAAACAGGATTGCGAAATTTTCTTGAGAACACAGTACTCATCAATCCTAGAGAAGACCAGTGGGTGGTAGACGCTATTCAAACGTATTTACTTATAAAATATATAGACACACACTATCCTGAGATTAAATTAACCGGTACTCTTGGTAACATTTGGGGACTACGCGCGTTCCATGCGGCCGATTTAAAATTTAACGACCAATATAACTTGGGATATGTTCATATGGCGAGAACACATTTAGATCAGCCCTTAAAAATGGCTAAGGATTCGCTACTTAAGTTTAACGAAAACATTGCCAACAAATATAAAGCCGGTGCTGGATTACGTTATTTAGACGACTATACCAATAGTCCCTTAGGTGAAATAGCAATTAAACAGTTCCTAAAAGACAAAGCCCTAAAACCAACGAAGTCCGAAACATTTATTTCCTATTTAAAAGAACATACCGATAAAGATATTGACTGGTTTAATACTGATTACGTCAGTACCAACGAGAAAATTGACTTTAAAATAAACCATGTAAAAAAACATGGCGATTCGTTAATTGTCACCTTGCATAATCGTAAAAACAACAGTATGCCAGTGTCTTTATTTACTATAAAAAACGATTCGGTTATTGCACAACAATGGATTCCCGGATTTAGACACAAAAAAACGATTACTATCCCTAATTCGGATGCCGATAGGTTAGCTATTAATTACAATAAAACTATACCAGAAGTAAACACCCGAAATAACTGGAAACGGGTTAACAAACTACTGGATAAACCCATTCAATTTCGATTATTTAAGGATATTGAAGACCCCGATTACAGTCAGATATTCTTTATGCCAGAATTCGCTTATAACTTTTACGACGGATTTTCACCGGGTTTAAAGCTTTATAATAAAACAGTATTATCTAAAGATTTCCTTTATAAATTCAGTCCGAAATACGCAATTAAAAGCGACCAATTAGTTGGTAGTGCCTATTTAAGTTATGCCGATAGAAAAGAAGGAAGCAAACATTATTTTACGGGGTACACCCTTCGTGGAGAATACTATAACTACGCTCCTAACCTATCGTACACTTCATTTACGCCCTCGGTAAGTTTTCGTTTTCGAAATCCTGACGACTTACGTAAAAACAAAAAACAATATCTGGATTTTAGATATGTAAATATCAACCGAGAAATTGATGCTACTGGAGAATTTAAAACCGAAGGGGAACCTAAGTATAGCGTCTTTAATGCAAGTTATACCGAAGTCAACCCAAACCTTAAAAACTACAGTTCTTGGAATACAGATCTTCAATTCGCTAAAAACTTCGGGAAATTTTCGACCACTTTAGAATTTAGAACCCTTACTGAAAACAACCGTCAGTATAACTTACGCGCCTATTTCGGAACCTTTATCTATAACTCCACCTATCAAGACACAGATTTTTTTAGTTTTGCTTTAGACCGCCCTACCGATTATCTATTTGATTATGATTACTTAGGTCGCACCGAAGAGGCCGGATTATTAAGTCAGCAATTAATCATTGCCGAAGGAGGATTTAAATCGCAACTAGACACCCCATTTGCAAACCAGTGGATTTCTACTGTGAACACCAGCACCACCCTTTGGCGTTATATTATGGCTTATGGAGATGTGGGCTTGGTAAAAAACCATAATACGAGTCCTGAGTTTGTTTACGACACCGGTATTCGTTTAAATTTAGTCGAAGATTATTTCGAACTTTACTTTCCGATATACTCAAATAAAGGTTGGGAAATTTCTAAACCCGAATACGATAAAAGCATTCGCTTTATAGTCACCCTATCCCCAAACACACTTTTAAAGTTATTTACTCGCCGCTGGTATTAATAGCACTATCAATACTTTATACCACCTTAGCAAGCTACCAATTAGTGTTGTGTAACCCCAACTTAAACGGCAAGTTTAGCCACAAACACAAAATGAGCTGCACCTAAGGAAAAATCCATTGTTATATTATTAACAAAAAGTCCCATTTATTGTTTTTTTTAAACATATGACAAAGAAATAGTTGTTTTAGTTAAAATATCGCAATTTTTTGTCGTGTTTTGGTATTGCAAAATGTATAAATATTGCCTACTTTTGCAGAAAACGAGATATAGATTATGCAAACATTATCAGACTTAAAAAATGAGATGTCTTTTGAAGACTTTAAAGCACAAGTTTTAAACGATTATAAGACTGCCGTAACTAGTCGAGAATGTAGCTTATTAGGAAGACGAGAAGTTCTTACAGGTAAAGCCAAGTTCGGGATTTTTGGAGACGGAAAAGAAGTGCCACAATTAGCATTAGCTAAAGCATTTCAGAATGGGGATTTTAGATCAGGGTATTACCGCGATCAAACCTTTATGATGGCTATCGGTGAGCTTTCTATAGAGCAATTTTTTGCAGGATTATATGGAAACACCAACTTAGAGCAAGAGCCAATGTCTGGCGGACGTCAAATGGGTGGTCACTTTACCACGCATAGTTTAGATGCCAATGGACAATGGAAAAACCTAACTCAGCAAAAAAACTCTAGTTCTGATATCTCTCCTACTGCGGGCCAAATGCCACGCTTATTAGGTTTAGCACAGGCTTCAAAAATATATAGAAATGTAGACGGTATTGCTGCCGATAATTTCTCTAATAATGGTAACGAAGTTGCTTGGGGAACTATTGGTAACGCCAGTACAAGTGAAGGCTTGTTTTTCGAAACTATAAACGCTGCCGGGGTATTAAAAGTTCCTATGGTTATTAGTGTTTGGGATGACGAATACGGTATTTCAGTACATGCAAAATACCAAACTACAAAAGAAAACATATCTACTATTTTAAGTGGTTTCCAAAGAGAGGAAGGCACTAACGGATATGAAATACTACGCGTTAAAGGTTGGGACTATGTTGCCTTAATGGAAACCTATCAAGAAGCTTCAAAAATCGCTAGAGAAGAGCACGTTCCTGTGTTAATTCACGTTAGCGAACTAACACAACCACAAGGTCATTCGACTTCAGGTTCTCACGAACGTTATAAGGATGAAGCCCGTTTACAATGGGAAACAGAAAATGACTGTAACGCAAAAATGAGATCATGGATTATTTCTAGTAGTATTGCTACCGACGACGAGTTAAAAGACTTAGAAAAATCGATTAAAAAGCAAGTTAGAGATGGTAAAAAAGCCGCTTGGTCTGCTTTTATAGATCCTATTAAATCAGAACGAAAAGAGGCTTTAGAGTTACTTAATAAAGTAGCTGCATCTAGTTCTAATAAAGTGTTTATTGAAAAAATTATCAATACCTTATCTGAAGTAAGTGAACCAAACAGAAAAGATATTCTATCTTCTGCACGTAAAGTGTTACGCTATGTTTTAAACGAAAACACATCAGCTAAACAAGAATTACAACAGTGGATAACCGCTTACTTAGAGAAAATACAACCTGAATTTAGTTCACATTTGGTGAATGAAACAGAGTCCTCTGCTGTAAACATCCAAGAGGTTAAACCAGAATATGATGCCAATGCTGAAGAGGTAGACGCGCGTATTGTAATGCGAGATAACTTCGATGCTATTTTTAGCAAATACCCTGAAGCGTTAATATTTGGTGAAGATTCTGGAACTATCGGTGATGTTAACCAAGGTTTAGAAGGATTACAAGAAAAATACGGTGAATTACGTGTGTCTGATGCTGGTATTAGAGAAGCAACAATTTTAGGACAAGGTATAGGTATGGCTATGCGTGGTTTACGCCCAATTGCCGAAATACAGTACTTAGATTATATTTTATACGCACTACAAATAATAAGTGATGATTTAGCAACTTTACGTTACCGTACTAAAGGACGTCAAAAAGCGCCATTAATTATTCGTACTCGTGGACACCGTTTAGAAGGGATTTGGCACTCAGGTTCTCAATTAGGAGGTATTATCAATTTAGTAAGAGGGGTACATGTTTTAGTCCCAAGAAATATGACTAAAGCAGCAGGTTTTTACAACACGCTTTTACAAAGTGACGAACCAGCAATTGTTATCGAATGCTTAAATGGTTACCGCTTAAAGGAAGAATTACCAACAAACCTTGGGGAGTTTAAAACGCCTATAGGTGTCGTTGAAACCGTTAAAGAAGGATCTGATATCACACTATTGTCTTATGGTTCTACATTACGAATTGTAGATCAGGTAGCAAAAGAATTATTAGAAGTAGGGATTAATGCAGAAGTGATCGATGCACAGTCATTATTACCTTTTGATTTAAATCACGATGTAGTGAAGAGTCTTCAAAAAACAAACCGTTTAATGGTTATTGATGAAGATGTACCTGGAGGAGCTTCTGCTTACTTATTAAACGAAGTATTAAACACTCAAAACGGTTATAAATATTTAGACAGTCAGCCAAAAACTCTAACTGCTAAAGCACACCGACCTGCTTATGGTACAGATGGAGATTATTTCTCTAAACCATCAGCTGAGGATATTTTTGAAGCGGTTTATGACGTTATGCATGAAGTTAATCCTAACGATTTTCCAAAACTGAGATAAGGTCATTTCAAAACTGATTATACAAAAACCTTTCTGACTCTAAGTTTGAAAGGTTTTTGCTTTTTATAAGCTATCTTTTTACCTTATTAGCCAATCCTAAAGCCAAAATAACAAAACCATGAAAGATACTAACGACGCACCCCCATTAACCACCCGAGATTGGTTAGCTATCGAACGAACAAAGCTCGCTAACGAACGTACTTTTTTAGCTTATTTTAGAACGTTTATGGTCTTTTTAGGTTCCGGAATTACTATTTTAAAGCTGGATTGGTTTTCCGATATAAAAGGCTTCGGGATTGTATTAATAAGTTGTTCTCCTATTTTACTTATAATAGGGATTGTACGCTTATTTCACGTAAAAAAAATCATTCGCAAACATTATAAGTAAACATGAAAGCTGCCACTGTTAAACAAATAAAAGACGAGTTAAAACACACGTCTCAAGAAGACTTAATAAACTTGTGCTTACGCTTATCGCGTTTTAAGAAAGAAAATAAGGAACTCCTCACCTACTTATTATTCGAATCTCATAATGAAGCTGATTATATAGAAGGTATTAAAGAGGAAATTAGCGAACAGTTTACCCTGATAAACACAAACAGCTATTTCTACATTAAAAAAAGTGTTCGGAAAATTCTCCGACTAATCAAAAAATACGTGCGTTATTCTAATAGTAAAGAAACCGAAATTGAACTCCTTCTTTATTTTTGTGAAGAGCTTAAAAACTTTAAACCTTCAATTAGAACTAACACGACCTTGTTATTGATTTATAACCGACAAATCGATACCATTAAAAAGAAAATACCAACGCTCCACGAAGATTTACAATATGATTTTAATCTGCAACTCGAAGCGCTAGAATCGTCATAAATCATTTCCTGTTAGTAAAAATATGGTCTAACCAAAATAGAGGGAAATACCATGGAACGCGGTTAGTGCTGAAAAGGAGGTCTATTAACTTAATATTTTAACGAGCATTTCTTTTAATAAATCTTTTTGTGGAGTTGCATTTGCATTCACCCCTTTACTCTTAACATCAAACTCTCTTAAAACACCAATAACACCACTCACTTTTCGCATTGGGAAATTTCTAGCGGCATCGATATATTCGTTTACAAAATACGGATTAACTTTTAATGCAGAAGCCACACTTCTTGGCGATTTATCACTCATACCATGCAGCTGCAAAATCTGAGAAAAGAAATTAAAGAGTAAAGCTACAGTGACAACCATAGGATTGTCTTTAGGGTTTTCGCCGAAATATTTAATAATTTTGAACGCTTTAGCATCATTTCTTGAGCCTACTGCTTTTCGCAATTCGAAATTGTTATAATCTTTACTGATTCCAATATTCTCTTCGATATGCACGGGAGTTATCTCGGAATTCTTAGGTAAAACAATTTGAAGTTTTTCTAATTCGTTATTTATCTTCCCTAAATCGGTACCTAAAAATTCGACCAGCATTTGGGAGGCTTTGGGATCTATAGTATAGCCTTGTGCCGACAATACGCGTCGAATCCAGTCGGGCACTTGGTTTTCGTAAAGTTTTTTACTTTCGTAAACGACCCCCGATTTTTTTATGGCTTTATAAACGGCTTTACGCTTATCTACAGACTTGTATTTATAGCACAACACTAAAACTGTAGATAACTGTGGCGATTTAGCATAAGTTAGCAGATTATCTATGGTTCGCGATAAATCTTGAGCTTCTTTAACAATAACCACTTGTTTATCGGCCATCATAGGATAGCGTTTTGCTTGACCAACAATATCATCTATGGTAACATCGCGACCATAAAGCACCATTTGATTAAACCCTTTTTCTTCTTCGGCCAACACGGTATCTTCAATAAAATCTGATATTTTATCTATATAATACGCCTCCTCACCCATTAATAAATAAATAGGTTTTAGGTTTTTATTTTTTATATCAGTTACTAACTGCTTAACTTCGTCCATTACTAAACATTCATCCAATTAGTGTAGTGCAACAATTAAATTTTCCTACATATTCGTTTCGATTCAAAAATAGCGAAAATAAAGTATCTATATTCGATGCTATTCGTAAAAAATTCGTAATTCTTCAACCCGAAGAATGGGTACGACAACATTGCGTGTTATACCTCATGGAAGAAAAGAATTACCCGAAATCCCTAATTAATGTTGAGAAAGAACTCATAATTAATGACTTAAAAAAACGTTACGATATCGTTGTGTTTAATCCGGATGGCAGTATTCACTTAATTGTAGAGTGTAAAGCTCCAAAAATACCTATAAAACAAAATACGTTCGACCAGGTAGCCCGTTATAATTTAGCATTAAACGCCACCTACCTTATGGTAACCAATGGACTCCATCACTATTATTGCCAAATGGATTTTGATGCAGAGAGGTATCATTTCTTAAAAGACATTCCTGAATATAAATTAGAAAAATGAAAATAGCTGTTGTAATATTAAACTGGAACGGTAAATCGTTATTGGAAACCTTTTTACCGTCGGTAGTCAGCCATTCTCCAAACGCGACTATTTATGTTGCCGACAATGCTTCTACCGATGATTCACTTCGTTTTATACGCGATCATTTTCCTTCTGTAAAAATAATAGAAAACAAAGTTAATGGAGGCTATGCCAAGGGCTACAACGATGCTTTAAAGTTCGTAGACGAACCGTTACTTTGCTTATTAAATAGTGATGTTGAAGTGACTAAAAACTGGTTATCTCCAATTTTAGAAACCTTTGAGGCTGAACCAGAAACTGTAATTATTCAACCCAAAATATTAGATTACAATAACAAATCACATTTTGAATATGCTGGGGCTGCTGGAGGGTTTATAGACAAATATGGCTATCCTTATTGCCGCGGACGCGTATTTAACAGCATCGAAAAAGATTCCAATCAATACGATACAAGCACATCAATATTTTGGGCTTCAGGGGCTTGTTTTTTTATTCGAAAAAACGTGTTTCACAGCTTAAACGGTTTTGATGAGTCTTTTTTTGCACACATGGAAGAAATCGATTTATGTTGGCGTGCCTATAATTTAAATTATCAAACTAAATACGTAGGCGAATCGACAGTTTACCACCTTGGTGGCGCTACTTTAAATGCCCAAAATCCCAAAAAAACCTACCTAAACTTTAGGAATAGTTTATTCTGCCTAACAAAAAATGCCTCCGGTAACCTATTTTCTTTAATTTTTACCCGTTTGGTATTAGATGGCTTTGCCGCTATTAAATTTTTAATTGAGTTAAAACCCAAACATATTTTAGCGATTCTAAAAGCCCATTTTAGCTTTTACTCAGCGTTAAACACCCTGTTAAAACAGCGAAAACACTCGAAACAACGCAAAAACTATTATTCTCATTCTAGTGTAGTATGGCTATATTACATACAAAGGAAGCGTTTGTTTAAAGATTTCTAATACTTATAGTCAAAGTTTTGTTAATGCTTCTTTTAACATTTTAATTTTATCTACTTTTGATATGTTTAACAATTAAACCACCTTTATACAATTATGAAAAAAATCATATTATTTGGTGCAGTAGCACTACTTACTTTAGGTTCATGTGTTTCTAAAAAGGAATACTTAGCGCTAGAAGAAAAGCACAAAGAAACACAAGATTTATTAAATACCGCAACAGTGAAATTAAATCGTTGTTTAGCGGATGAAGCAGCATCGGCAGCAAGAGCGAAAGAATTAACAGAGCGTTTAGCAGACATGAGAGCTACTAACCAAGCGTTAATTGAAACCTCTAAAGACATGACTGTTCTTACTACAAAAGGAGCAACAAATCTTGAAAAATCTTTAGAAAGCTTAAAAGAGAAAGATTTAAAAATCTCTCGTTTACAAGATGCATTAACTAAAAAAGATAGTGTTACACTAGCCTTAGTTACTAGCCTTAAGAAAGAAGTTGGATTAAATGATCCAGATATTGAAATTAACGTAGAAAAGAGCGTTGTATTTATTTCATTATCAGATAAACTATTATTTAAAAGTGGTAGCTACAACATCACCAACAGAGCGAAAGAAATTTTAGCTAAAGTAGCGACTGTAATTAATGGAAAACCTGATTTCGAAGCTATGGTTGAAGGTCACACAGATAATGTACCTTACAGACAAAGAGAAGGTTTAATAGACAACTGGGATTTAAGTGTAAAACGTAGTACATCTATTGTTAGAGCTTTACAAGACCTAGGAGTTGCGCCTTCTAAATTAATTGCAGCTGGTAGATCTGAGTATGTGCCATTAGTGGACAATATTACTGCTGAAAACCGTGCAATTAACAGACGTACTAAGATTTTAATTATGCCTAGAATTGACCAATTCTACAACATGATTGAAGAAGAAATGAAATCTTTATCTAAAGAATAATTTGATTTATTTAATATAATAAAAAAGCCTAATCTCGCGATTAGGCTTTTTTTATATCCTGATTTTTGTTTAAAAAATTTCTAGACTACCTTTTCCCTCTCTAACGATTATAGGGTCATCACCACCATTAGACAGATCAATAATTGTTGATCCTTGGTTATCTCCATAACCTCCATCGACCACTAGATCGACAAGGTTATCCCATTTCTCTAGAATAAGCTCTGGATCGGTAGTGTACTCCAAAACCTCATCTTCATCTCTTATAGAAGTGGATACTAAGGGATTCCCAAGGGCCTTAACTATTTCTAAAGTGATAGCGTTGTTAGGTATACGAATACCTACTTCTTTTTTCTTCTTAAACACGGAAGGCAATGAGCGTGATCCCGGTAAAATAAAGGTGTAAGGGCCAGGAAGTGCTCGCTTTAGTATTTTAAAAGTTGCTGTATCAATTTGTTTTACATAATCGCTTAGATTACTTAAATCGGAGCAAATAAAGGACAGGTTAGCCTTTTCTAGCTTAACACCTTTTATTCTAGCGATTTTTTCTAAAGCTTTCGTGTTATTAATATCACAACCTAAACCATAAACCGTATCGGTAGGATATACCACGAGACCACCACGCTTTAATACATCGACAACCTTCTTAATTTCCTTCGGATTCGGATTTTCTTCGTAAATTCTAATTAATTCTGCCATAATACTTACCTTGGTTTAATGTTTACTAAAGTAAATACTATTTTATTATGAAAAAATTATCTGCTCCATTTTTATCACTCCTATTGCTAACATTGTTTTGTTTTTCCTGTTCTGATGACGATTCTGAATCTCAGGTCATCATCCAACAAACTCAAGAAACACAATTCCTTGATGTGCCTTACGGAAATAATAACCAGCAGGTTTACGACATTTATTTACCAGCGCATAGAGATTTAAACACTAAAGTATTAATTCTTGTACACGGTGGCGGTTGGACTGCTGGTGATAAAGTAGATATGAATCCTTATAGGGATATTGCTAAAGCAGAACTTTCCGAATATGCGATTGTAAATATTAATTATCGCTTAGCTTCCCAAGGTGTTTCTCCTTTTCCTATGCAGTTAGATGATATTACTGCAGTTATTAATCAGTTAAAGGCCAAGAGAAATGAATATGTTATTTCGGAAGACTATGCTTTTATTGGTGTCAGCGCTGGGGCACATTTATCATTATTATGGACTTACGACTATGACACACAACAGGATGTGGCTATGGTAGCGAGTCTTGTGGGGCCGACTAACTTTACAGACCCTGCTTACAGCGATTTTGTTAATCCGTCCTTTTTATATTTTGGTGTCACTCCAACAACAAGTGTCTTGGAACAGTACAGTCCCTATCACCAAGTTCAAGCTTCCTCGGCCCCTACCATTTTGTTTTATGGCGGAATGGATCCTTTAATTCCTACCTCTCAAGGTGTAGATATGGAAGCAAAACTAACGGCGCTTGGTGTTGAAAACGAATTTACCTTATACCCTAATGAAGGTCATGGATGGACTGGAGCCAACGCCTTAGATACTTGGACCAAGCTTAAATCTTTTATATTAACCCATCATTAAATCAAATAAAAAGGGATAGCTATAACTTAGTATAACTATCCCTGTTTTGTTTTTAGCTTTACAAGCTGGTGTAAACCTATTCGATTTTATATTAAAAAAATCACGTAAGGCCTACCCTATAATTTTAAGTTTAGCAAAACGCAGTAATAATTTTTTCACTCCGCCTACTTCAAATCTAATTTCAGCTTTTACATCACCACCTTTTCCTTCAATTTTAAGAACCTCTCCTTTACCAAAACGCAAGTGTTTTACAAAATTCCCAACAGCTAGCTCGCTATCAAATAAGTTAGCATTATCTGTTGTAGCGGCAGTTTTTTCAACTTTCTTAAGTTTTTTAGGGACACTTAATTTAAAGTTCTCAGGTTCTTTTTTACTCGATTTTTTCTGAATTTTTGGCTGCACAGCTTTTTTAAACCTTATTTTATTTGGTGGTGCGTCTCCGAAGATATCTTCAGAAAGCATCGGGTTTATGCGTCGCTCTTCCTCAGGAGTTAAATTCTCCACATATTGCTCATCAATTTCTTCGATAAAACGACTAGGCTCGGAATCGACCAATTTACCCCAGCGGTATCGCGATAAAGCATAGGTTAAATACGCTTGCTTTTCGGCACGTGTAAGCGCTACATAAAATAAACGGCGCTCTTCTTCAAGTTCGCTTCGCGTATTCATACTCATGGCACTCGGGAATAAATCCTCTTCCAATCCTACGATATAAACATGAGAAAACTCTAATCCTTTTGCCAAGTGAATCGTCATTAGGGCCACATGGTCTTCATCCCCTTTGTCGGCATCCATATCGGTAGCCAATGCCACGTCTTCTAAAAATTCGGCTAAGGAATCTGAGGCATCAGCAAGTTCTAGTTGCCCTTCAACAAAATCCTTAATACCATTTAAAAGTTCCTCAACATTTTCAAGTTTCACGACACCTTCTGGCGTTCCGTCCTTATTAAGTTCTTTTATTAGCCCTGTTGTTTTCGTAATATATTCGGCTAAATCAAAAGCGTTTGCCGTTTGATTCATCACTTGAAAACTTTCAATAAGGGTAGCAAAATCTCTTAGTTTATTTTTTGTACCACCATTGATTTTAATATCGACTTTATCAATATTTTTAATGATTTCAAATATGGTTTTCTTATAACCATTAGCAGCAACCATTAATCGATCTATAGTTGTTTGACCAATACCTCGCGCTGGGTAATTAATTACACGTTTTAAAGCTTCCTCATCGGCAGGGTTTAATACCAAACGTAAATAAGCCAATACGTCTTTAATTTCTTTGCGTTGGTAAAAAGACAAGCCTCCATAAATACGGTAAGGAATCTCACGTTTTCTTAGAGCGTCCTCCATAGCACGCGATTGTGCATTGGTACGGTACAAAATAGCAAAATCGCTATTTGGTAACTGGTGCTGCATTTTGTTTTCAAAAATACTACTCGCTACAAAGCGTCCTTCATCACCATCGGTTAGAGAACGATGCACGATAACCTTTGACCCCTCTTCGTTGGAGGTCCATACCACCTTATCTAATTTCGTTTGGTTATGATCTATAACTGAATTGGCAGCATTTACAATATTCTTTGTAGAGCGGTAATTTTGTTCTAAGCGGTATAATTTTACGTTATCATAATCTTTTTGGAAGTTCAAAATATTATTAATATTTGCCCCCCTAAACGCATAAATACTTTGAGCATCGTCACCCACCACACATATATTTTGAAAACGATCGGCTAAAGCACGAACGATAAGATACTGCGAATGGTTGGTATCTTGATACTCATCCACCAAAATATATCTAAATTTATCCTGATATTTCGCTAACACCGTTGGAAAACGCGTTAGCAGCTCGTTGGTCCTTAGCAGTAAGTCGTCAAAATCCATAGCTCCTGCTTTAAAACAGCGATCCACATATGCTGCATAAATCTCCCCCATTCTTGGTCGGCGTGCCATGGCATCGGCTTCCATTAATTCTGGGTTTTTAAAATATGCTTTAACGGTAATCAGACTGTTTTTGTAAGAGGATATACGAGAATAGACTTGCTTTGTTTTATATACTTCTTTATCAAGCCCCATTTCCTTTATAATAGATCCCATTAAACGCTGAGAATCTTGGGTGTCATAAATAGTGAAATTACTTGGGAATCCTAAGTGGTGCCCTTCAAAACGTAAAATCTTAGCAAATACAGAGTGAAACGTTCCCATCCATAAGTTCTTAGCCTCCCCACTACCAACAATTTCAGCAATACGTCCCTTCATTTCACGTGCTGCTTTATTAGTAAAGGTTAACGCTAAAATATTAAAGGAATCTACTCCTTGACTCATTAAATAGGCTATTCTAAAAGTTAACACACGGGTCTTTCCTGAACCTGCACCTGCGATAACTATCATAGGTCCATCTTTTTGTATAGTTGGTGCTAATTGTGCTTCGTTTAATTGACTTAAATACTTCTCCAAACTCTTCTTATTTTTAGGGTATAAAAATACTAATTACGGGTGGTATTCCCCTATAGGTTTCGGTTTAAATTATAAACAATTAGCAATAAATAGTAAATACTCTTGAAGAAAAAATAATTTTAATCACTTTTAGATTTTCTCTTTAACTATAATCGACTTTATATAATAATTTGATTATTTTTGAATAAAATTTTCAATAAAATTATTATGGATACTGTTTTAGATTTTCTATCTAATATTTCGTGGTGGATGTGGGTTCTTATTGGGCTATTACTTGTAGCTATTAGGGATGTCTTACAAAAAAGACATACTATTAGTCATAACTTCCCTATTGTAGGACATTTTAGGTATATGTTAGAAAGTATTGGCCCAGAATTACGTCAGTATTTCGTTTCTAACAACCGAGAAGAATTACCGTTTAACCGTATTGAACGTGGATGGATTTACGCTTCGGCAAAACAGCAAAATAATTATGAAGGTTTTGGTACGGACCGTGATATATACGAGCACCAGCATATTTTTATTAATAATGCGATGTTCTCATATAAATTACAAGACAATCACCCTAATAAGGTAGATCCTTCTTTTATTCCTTGTGCTAAGATAATGGGGGAATATAATAAAAGAAGAAAGCCTTACCGCCCAGGTTCGATAATTAATGTTTCGGCAATGAGTTTTGGATCCTTATCAGCAAAAGCTGTAGAATCTATGAACAAAGGGGTGAAAATGGCTGGCGCTTATCACAATACTGGTGAAGGTGGTCTTTCTCACTACCACCGTAGTGGTGCCGATGTTGTTTTTCACTTTGGTACAGGGTATTTTGGTGTTCGAGATGAGGAAGGTAATTTCTCTTTAGATAAGATAAAAAAATTAGTTGAAGATTTCCCGTATATAAAAGCGATAGAAATTAAATTATCTCAAGGTGCTAAACCAGGAAAAGGAGGTGTTTTACCAGCGTCTAAGATTACACCTGAAATTGCAGAAATCAGAAGTGTTCCTTTAGGTCAGGATGTACTTTCCCCTCCTACCCACTCGGCATTTAGTACCATTCCAGAAATGCTACAACTTATCGAAGATATTGCTGAAGTAACAGGTCTTCCTGTTGGAATTAAAGCAGCGATAGGAAAAATGGAGCAATGGAAAGAGCTGGCTAACCTTATGAAAAAAACAGGAAAAGGTCCAGATTTCATTACTGTTGATGGTGGTGAAGGTGGTACAGGAGCAGCTCCTCCAAGTTTTGCCGACCACGTGTCGTTACCTTGGGTTTACGGTTTTAGTCAATTATATAAAGTCTTTAAAGATAGAGACCTTACCGATAGAATCGTTTTTGTAGGAAGTGGTAAATTAGGATTCCCTGCCAAAGCAGCAATGGCTTTTGCTATGGGTGCTGACTGTATAAATGTAGCTCGTGAAGCTATGATGAGTATTGGTTGTATCCAAGCGCAAGTCTGCCATACCAACAAATGCCCTGCCGGTGTTGCTACACAAAGTAAATGGTTGCAAAATGGAATCGACCCTACTTTAAAGTCACAACGACTAGCACAGTACTTTAAAACGTTTAGAAAAGAGTTTATTGAAATCACCCACGCAGCAGGATACGAACACCCGTGCCAGTTTACTATGGATGATATTGATTTAAACATTAATGATAGAGACTTAACGAGAGAGTTAAGTGGTGCCTTTAAATACAATAAAAAAGAAGTGCCTTTTATAAGCATGCAAGACTTAAAAGATTGTAAGTACTTAGGAGGAAAAGATGCTCATATTGGGGATATAGAACCCCCAAAGGAAACAACAAAAGAAACAACAACATTAGTTAACTAATAAGGGTTATTTCTTAATAAAAAAAGGTCTAGAATTTTCATTCTAGACCTTTTTTTATGCTCTGTACCGTTTACTTTATTTAAACAGGTCCAAAAATGCTTTTTTATTTGTTTTAGATATGGGAACACGTTGTTCATTTTCCAATAAAAGATAACCTTCATTTTCAAAATGCCTTACCCGCTCTAAGTTAACGATATGCGATTTATGGCATTTAAAAAAGTTATGCCCTAACAACTTTTCAAACCGTCCTAAATTATACGAACTCATTATTGTTGCTGAGTTGTTAACATGTATTTTAGTATAGCCTTCATAACCTTCTAAATGTAAAACGTCTTCTTGAGGAATAAATGAAAGCCCTTTAGAAGTGGGTACAATTATTTTTTTATTATTAGATAATACAGACGTTAACAAACTCACTAACTTATCGTTATTGGTCACTTCTTTTTTACCTTTCACTAATGTAATCGCCTTGTTAATAGCCAGTTTTAAATCCTCATCATCTATAGGTTTAAGTATATAGTCTACAGCATTCTGCTTAAAAGCTTCGATGGCATAGTCGCTGTACGCCGTTACAAAAATTACTTGAAAATGAATACTTACTAGTTGTGCTAATAAATCAAAACCATTAATTCTTGGCATTTCGATATCTAAAAACACAATATCCGGCTGTTCTATTTTCAAAGCAGCAATAGCATCTTCCGGCTTTTGAAACGTATTTACAACTTGGATTTCAGGAAATAATTTTCCTAACTTCTGCTCCAACCCTTTAAGGTTAGAAATTTCATCATCTATAATTACAGCACTTAGTTTACTCATAATTTATAATTGTGTTATTACAAAGGTAGATTTACTTCCCTTATCTTTTAAATCTGGATGAAGTTCATCTTCAGTATAGCTTATATCCCAAATTCCTGTTTTGTTTAAATACCGCAGGCGATCTTCTAATACATTCGACGATTTTACTTTGCGACCACTTTGCTTTTGAGTGTTTGCAAAACCAACCCCATCGTCAATAATCTCTACTTTAAAACGCTTTTCTGATTCATAAAAGACATTAATAAATACCTTACCGTTATCTATCTTATTAAAAATACCATGATTAATTGCGTTCTCTACAATAGGCTGTAACAACATTGTTGGCAACATCGCCTTCCTTAAATTTAATTTTTTATCGACAGTAATATGATATATAAATTTGTCTTTAAACCTCAATTTTTCAATATCTAAGTAATTTTCAATTAACTTTAACTCCTCTTTCAGGTTGATTTGAGTTTCTTTAGACCATTCAAAAAACTGCCGTATCAACTTAGAAAACTTAACCAAATACGTTTCTGAAGCTGCAATGTCATTCGTATTAATATAATACTGAATCGCTGCTAAAGAATTAAAAACAAAATGAGGATTCATTTGAGATCGCAAAGCTCTTAACTGAATTTCAATATTTTTTTTCTCGAGAATTAAAGCGTTGTTCTTTTTTTTCTGAATCCGCTTACTCACACTCCAAACACTATACACCAAGCCAAACAAAACAAGCGCTAACAAACTAATTTTAGCCCACAATGTCTGCCACCATAACGGCGTAACAGTAAAACTTAATTGCTTTTTAATAGTACCAGATTCAATACTAAAAACATAGTCGTCCGGTTTTAGATTATTAAAGTTAAACGTCGTAGAGCTCGTTACTATACAATCCTTTTGAATAGGATCCAGCCTATAGGAAAAGAAGGTCTTGTTATCCTCAGAAAAATTAATAGGGGTTACTTTTAAATTCAATCGGTTATTTGCAGTATACCGAAACGTATTTAGGCTATCTGTGATTCTTTCATCATTAAACGTCACATCTTCAATTATAATATCGATAAACAAATCTTCATGATCCTGATTAATAGGTATAATCGCCAATCCGCTATTCGTACCCACAATCAAGTCTTTGCCTTTAATAACAATGGAGTTCACATTGTTATTTGGTAACCCGTCGTTAATACTATAACTTTTAACCAGTTCATAAGTATCGTTAAATTTACCTAAATGCAAAACCCCTGTATTTGTTGCTAACCAAATGGACTCCTCTTGTACATACGCATCCTGAACAATTAAAAACTCTGAAGCTTTTATGGGTTTAATAGTATCCAAATCGGTAATATAACTCCCATAACCGTCGGTATTAATTAATAATTTAGTATCCGATAATGGTTTTATACTTAGTATCGCTCTATTAAATACAGTGTTCTTAAAGTGAATTTTTTGAATAGAATCATTCCGCAATTCTTTTAACCCATCATTAGTTGCTAAGAGTAACCGTGAGTTAAATCCTAATAAATCATTACACCCCTTTTGGGAGTAGTCTTCTTTAATTTCTAGTGTATGCTGGTCTAACTTATACACCCCAAAATAATAACTGGCGTACAACTCCGAATTAAAGTATTCTAAATCATTAAGATGTCCGCTAAGCAGCTTAGGATTAACGGACTCTTTATCAAAATATATTTGATTTGATGTACCATTCTCTTCTATAAATATTGAGTTTTGAGATAAAAAATAAGTCGTGTTACGTTCTTTAATATGGCACACCCCAAAAACATAATCGTCGGCAGGTTTAATAAGGTTAAACGTTTTGTTTTTGGGCTTATATTTATAAAAGCCTTTATTAAAGACACTTAAATACAAGTCATTTTCAATATAGTTTAAATTTAAAATTTTATCATTTTCAAATTGATATACGATATGTCGTTTAATGTGTGGTAATTTAAAAACCCCCTTATTAAAAGTTGATAACCAAATCGTTTTCTTACTATCAATTAACCCAAAATGAGCATTTAACTCTTCGGGGATATAAAACGGATCAACAATGTGGAAATTTTTATCTAAGTAACCCACAAATTTATTTCCCGAGATTTGAATCTGATCACCTACCTTATTTAATCTAGCGTATTTAACGGTTTCAAAACCCACCTCATCCTTAAAAAAATATCTTTTTAATTCTAACGTATTTAAATCTAAAATGGAGTATTCACTTTCCGACACCCAATAATACAAGCTATCGGTAACCTGTCCCCTAACCGATTTCTGATTTGAAATACCCTCTGCCGAAACCTGTTTTAACGTTTTTTTATTGGCATCTAAAAAGCTTAATGTAAATCTATTTAGGGCATCATAATAAAAATTTAAATAGGCTACTTTTGGGTTGTTAAAAACAGGGATTAACCCCTCTCCTTTCCGCCCGTTTTTAAGAACAGAAACAGATTTCCATTGTTTATTATCTAGCTTATATATTTTATTCGGTCCACCCAGATACACATTGTTTCCTATCTGAGAGGAATAAATAGGATTCATGATTTCGTTTTTATTAGCATTTGAAAACGAAATAACACTGTCCTTTATAATATATCCTAGACTGATAGATTTTGATAAATACCAAAATTTACCGTCTGGAGTCGTAAACCCATCCCACACATCGTTGTTTGGCAAGCCTTCTTTCGTGGTAAAGGTTTTAAAAACCGCTCCATTGTACTTAGCGATTCCCTTATCGGTAAGAAACCACATAAAGCCATTAACATCTTGTAAAATGGTATACACATGGTTGCTTGGCAACCCGTCTTTGGTCGTGTAATTCGTGAATTGCTGAGAAAAGGAAACACCCCATATTAATAATGAAACTACTAAAATATGGTGTGTTTTATTTTTCAATGTTGGTTGGTTTTATAGCCTTAAATATAACGGATAAATTTATTTTTAGATTACATTTTATAATTAATCCTATAATGTAAGACTTTGGTGTTATTCTCTTAAAATTCTTCCTTCACCAGACACAAATCCTTGTATAGATAAATCGGAAGCATATAAAAAATTACCTTCAAAACTAAACTCTAGGTAATCTCCTACATTAGTAGGGTGCAATGTAACAGTACACACCACTGGGTTTGGCGGAAAATCTATTCCACTAGGTACAAAAGGGTGCGAATTAGACAACTCATAAAAATAAAAATTATTTGAGATCCCATCTGATACTCCCCAATCAAATGTATTTGTGCTTAAAAATGCATTAAAATCTTGAAATGTAAAATCGGCATCCACAAAAACACTAGATCCGTTTGCCGTACCTGCTCCTGCCCTAAAAGCGAATCTTTCAGATAGAGAATTAGCATTTGTACTATGGGTACCTTTAGCTGTTAAATCGAAAATACGTACTGGACCATTGTCAATAGAATATTTAAAATACTCCGCAGTATTTTGGGTTGGTGTTATTACAGCATCGTCATCACTACCGCAACTAAAAGCTGTTACTACTAATACAAAAACGACTACGTAATTTATTATTATTTTCATAATTTAGAAATGTTTTAATTATTAATCGCAATATAATTTCCAAAGCCACCTGTAAACGTACTCAAGTGGTTTAAGCTTCCACTAGATATATCGTAAATATGTAATCCATTAGCATCGGTTACGTATGCATAGTTTAAATTTACTACCACCCCACTTGCCTGAGCTAATGGTTTAGAGTCTACAACTGTCATAGTATTTAAATTCACCATTTTAATACCGTCAAAACTTGTTTGAAGAGGTGCATCTGGACTTGGTTTCATTGTAATAAAAGCAAAAGAACCATTAATAGCCAAAGCAGTAGCATGCCCATCAATAACGGCTTCTCCAACCAAATTATAACCAAAACCGGTTTCTTGAAACTTCTTTAATTTTTTATCTATAATATTAGCCACGTAGTAGTTCGTGCCGTCGGTTCTTGTCCAACTATGAAAACTGCCATTGCTGAATGGATAAGAACTCGTATCGACATCTGTATACGTACTATATGTGTTTGTAATTATGGGCGCACTGGCATCTGTTACATCTATTTTGTGTAAAGCGGATGCCATATCTATAATAACTAAATCATCGCCATTTTTAACCATACTCATTGTGTCATGGCCATCAACTATATTATAATCTGCACTAGACATATGGAATTTATGAAATCCTCTGTATTCATCCGAAAGGTATGTGTAGTCCTCTACTTTAACAACATCTGTAAGTCTACCGTAAGTTGCACCTTTAGCAACAGATCCATAAATAGAAGCCGTTGGAGGATTAGCAATATTTACAAAACTTACAAATGGTTCGATGGCATCAAAATGTCCGACATAAGCAACACTATTAGCAGTATTTACATAGTAAGATGTTGGTGCTGCAATAGTGGTTTCTAAACTTGGTGATAAAACGTTAGAAACATTAACCACTTTTAGACTTGAACCATCTGTTATATACACATAGTTTGCTACGCTTACTACCTCATCGATAGTTACACACAAGCGTCCTTCTAAAGTAAACGGTTCTTCATGAAACTCACTTAATCCAGAAAATTCTATATTTATCAAATCCCCGGGCTGGGCACCTCCTTGAGTCGTCGTTAAAACATAAGAGTTATTTAGGGGAAACGTACTTCCATCCATAGCAAGATAAGTACCATCTAAAACATTAAAATTTTGACCAAATGTGGACGTACTCCCTGTAGCAATTGCAAAGGTGTAGAAATCCATAA
This sequence comes from Bizionia paragorgiae, assembly GCF_900107625.1. Classification (GTDB taxonomy): domain Bacteria; phylum Bacteroidota; class Bacteroidia; order Flavobacteriales; family Flavobacteriaceae; genus Bizionia; species Bizionia paragorgiae. Next base: position 24,001 of record NZ_FNQK01000005.1, on the reverse strand, counting down.
GAGGACTATTAGTAGTATTAAAAATGTGGTAATAATCACCGTCTGGGTGACCTGTAACATATTGTACAATCACATCGTCGCCATTAAAATGGACATTACCATTAAAGCTATCACCTGTTGTGTTTACAACAAAACCCTGTTCACCGTCTCCACATAAATCCCCTATATAAGATTGAGATCCATTTTGTTCACTACAACTGTAAAATAAAATGACTAGTGCTACAAGTAGTATTCGTATATTTTTCATTTGTTTCATGTTTATTTAGTCTAAAATGATACCAAATGTACCTTCATAATGTCCTGTAATAACTTCTCCATCGCCGTTCATAAACGTATAGTCAATATCTACAGTGCTATTTTCTTGGTTTGCATTGTCTATATTAATAGCGTTTATAGTTACAGTTGGTCCTTGTGTCCCAGGAAAATTAAAAATGCCCGTATTTTCGCTTCCAATTCCGAACTCTGTATTATTATTTATATATACAGGATTTAAAGGTTCTATTTGACCATCTTCAATAATTACAGAATCGTGAATACTCGATACTATATATGTATTTCCTGGTAGCGGTCCTGCATTCGATAGACTTGGATTATCCTCCACTTCTACATTTAGAAAAACCCAGTTTGTCGTATTTAAAGAAAATAGATAATCATCATTTACCCCGTTAACGTGAATTTCATTATCGAACATCCGTCCGTTAGAAAAGAAAAAACTATAATTATCTGGAAAACCATCACCTCCAATATTAGGATCGTCATCGTCCTCATCGATTTCAAAATAGGCATTTGGCGTTGGATAGAATACATTATTATGTGTAAATCCATCAGTAGGTGTTACTGGATCGGTTTGTTCATCGTCATTATTATCACAGCTAAAAACAGTGATTAATACAACTAAAAGTAATTTTATGTGTTTCATATGTTTAATGGCTATTTATGGATTTACATCATCTATAATTACACATAATTCTGCTTCATAACCGTTGTCTAAAAGAATATCGAATCTTAACTCATCTCCAACGGCACTTCCTGCTCTTTGACAGGTAATCACACCAGAATAGTCTACATCATCAATTTTTATTTCTGGATTAGAATCTACAGCCCCTAAAGTAACCGCTCTTGTAACAATAAATGTAGAACCTGGGTTAGTGGTATAAAAAACTTCTACAGCCGGTATACCTGGACCATCATTGTTCGGGAAAAAATCGGTTTGTAATTCGGCTTCAGGAATTAATGTATGTGTATTATTTATAAGTGCTGTTAGGCCTTGATAATTACAAACATCTTCATTTGGTGATGTTACCGGGTCACCGTCATCATTATCACAATTAAAAATTGATAATGCAAATACGACTAGTACTAAATATTTTATTGTTGATTTCATTATATTTTTTTATTTAAATTATTTTCAAATTATTGACCAAGAGCTATAAAGTTTCCAAAACCAGCAGCCAAGGTAGATTGTAAGGCAAAGTTATTTCCAGACACATCATAGATATGCAATCCATCTCCATCGGTTACATAAGCATGGTTATTGTGTAATGCTATGCCACTCGTTTTACTTAGAGGTTTCATATCGACTAATGTTAAGGTTGCCAAATCGTACATCCTTACTCCGTCGAAACTGTTTTGTAACGGCGCATTACTACTTGCCTTCATGGTTATAAAAGCGTGACCATTATGAATTGCAAAGGCCGTTGGATACCCCTCTAATGATACTTCATTAACTAAGGTTAAGGTAGTCGCATCAAATTGCTTTATCTTTTTATCAATTGTATTTGCTACAAAAAGAGAAACACCATCTGTTTCCACCCAACTATGGTATTGACCAAACGGGGAGTCGCTATAAGAAGCTGTATCAATATCTGTGTTATTTAGTGTTCCTGTTGGTACAGGGCTCCCTGGAGTAGTAACATCGTAAGAATGTAAACCGTTAGCTTGATCTATAACGAAGAGTTCGTTTTGCACTTTTGTCAAGCTCATGGCGTCTCCTCCTAAATTCACTTGAGAACTAAAATTATTATTAGCGACGTCTATAACATGTAAACCGCGATAAACATCGGTTAAATACCCCACATTATTCACCGTATACATATCACTTAATAAGCTAAATGCAAGCGAATTGTCTTTAGGCACTGTTAACGAAACCGTTGGATTTGAAGCGTTACTAATATCAATAAGACTCAAATACGGAGCCGTAGCATCATATTGTGCCACGTAAGCAATATTAGGAGATACACTTACAAAATAAGATGTATTTACCGTCACACCACTAACAAATAGAGGTGATGTTGGCGTAGCAACATCAATGATTTTTAATTCATTACCATCGGTAATATAGGCATACTGTGGCGTAATTGTACTTCCTGAAGGATCTGAAGAGCTATTATCGCTACAACTAAAAAACAGCGTGAGTACAACTGTAAGGGTCAGGAATTTTAGAGATTTGGTGTAAATTTTCATATGTTTTGTTTTGAATTATTAATAATACAGAAGTATCATTTTTCATCTTTATATACCATAAGTTGAAAATTGTTACCCATTAATTAATTTTTTTTTAAATTTTTAGATTAATTCATCTACTATACCATCACAATCATTATCAATCCCATTATCTCTTTCCATAGCATACGGATGAATATCTCCATTAGAACATATTACCCAGATTTTTTCTGGTTTTCAACACCCTTTTACCACAAAAATTAAGGTAAAGAGTAAGGTTATTAATATATTTTTTTTTACTGTAGTTAAACAAACATTGTTTTTATGTTAGCGAAAAACAATAGCTATTTAAACAAACGTGTATTTGTTGCAAGGAACTGCCCTTTGTATTTAACGATAATAAATATCAAGTTTTTGAATAATTGCCATAAAATCCATTAAAAATGCGACTCCTATATGAATAATAATTCCCCCAATAATAGATTTACTGTGCAAAGAAATAATCCCTAAAAGATAACCGCCAAATATTGAGCCTATAATTTCCCCAGTAGGTTTTCCAATATGAAAAAAAACATATAATGCTACCATAGGTAAAATAGACTTGGAGCCCAAAATTTTAATCATACTTAAAACAAGAAATCCTCTAAAAAACCACTCTATAGAAATAAAATCTAATAAATATACAGCTTCATAAATAGCTAAAGCATTCATCTTATTTATAGTGTTACCTGTATAACCAATTGAAGGATATTGACTTAAAAAACTAGGTTGAAATGATGCAATAATAATAACAGGAATTACAAATAGCAAGAGTAAAAAATATGGTTTCCAACTTAATTTTTTTGTTGAAAAACCATAAAAATTGGTGTTATACTTTTCAAAAAAATAATAGAAAAATAAAATTCCGAAGGAAAATATAAGGGTACGCATTGCTCTAGTGGCTATTTTAATATAAAAAAAAGCTTTTTCAGGTGCAGTATTTTCATAAATCCATTTGTAGTGTTCTAAAAATCCTAATCGTAAACTCACTAAAAGAATAGCAAATATGCTAGTAAACCAAAAACCACGCGATTTTATAAAGCTATAATCTGATTTTGTAAAAACTATTATTGCTATTGTTGCGTAATAAGCAAATCCAAAAAACAAAAAATAAGACACTACAAGCAATGGCGTATTTATAGTATTACTTAAAAAATTTACGGCTAAATCTGTAGCATGATTTATAGAGATAAAAACACTTAAAAACAATATAAAAATAAGGTATGTAGAGGTATTATAATCCTCTTTTAGATGTGTTCTTATATATTTCACTATGGTTTTCATTCTTAAATGGATTTTAAAAATTTATTAATTTTATAAATTTTCATCTATCATTATCATGATATTACACGTATTATCCATACCGTTTTTTACTTCAATTTCATAAGTTTATAATAGTATCATCACCTTTTGCGTTTTCATAAATTTCATAGATGTCTGGACCTTCATTTCGACTATTGTCTATTCCCTTACTTTTAATTTTACTAGCATATGGATTAAGAGATTTGTAATCATCTTATAATCACAGATTCTGTATATGTTGTTGTTTGGTAAGCCAGTACCTACAAAATAATTGGTAATTTATTGGGCAATAGAAAAACTCCATATTAATAGTAAATAAATTGAAATATGGAGTTTTAAAGGTTTCAAAGTCTAGTTTGTACTATTTTCTAGGTATTATCTTCACCATCACAATTACTGTCTATACCATCATTTAAAAATTCTCTAGTATAGGGGTGAATATTAGCATTAGTATCATCACAATCTAAATTATTATTTACACCTGCTGCTGGTGGCGGCAAAGCACTACCTGCTCCATAACCATCGCCATCTGCGTCTGTGTAATATTCTACAATGTCTATATCTCCATCACAGTTATCGTCTATTCCATTACCTACAATTTCATCGACTAATGGGTTTATAGCGGCATCATCATCATTACAGTCTCCTGCATAATATGAATATCCGCTAGGTATACTTTCATCTACCAATAATTCTAAAACTTCTATTGCTTTACCAAAACCATCTCCATCTGCATCTACAAATAAAGTGATAGATATGTAACCATTACAATCCTCATCAACTCCATTATCAAGAATTTCTGTTGCTCCTGGATATATAGTTGCATCGTTGTCATTACAATCGGTGTTATCCATCACGTAATTTGCGGGAGCGTCACTAGATGCATAAGTAGTAGGAGATACAGATGCATCGCCATAGCTATCTTGATCTATGTCTGGCCAATAATCTTGGAAATCTTGAGGTGGATTACTTATACCATCCCCACATCCAGATCCTATTATAAATACGGCTGATACTAACAGCATCACCGGTAAAAATGTTTTTAAAAATCGTTTTTTCATAATTTTAAATGTTAGTTGTGTTTATATTATTTTGGTTGTGAAATTTATAATAGAAGTAGGCAGATATAGAAATAAGGCAAAGCGCTATAAATTGTGAATGAGATAATAAGTTATCTATAATAAAACCGCGTTCATCGCCTCGAAAAAGTTCTAAAATCCCTCTTCCAAAAGCATATAGCATTAAATAGACTAGAAACACCTGACCTTTAAATTGTTGGTGTTTTTTAATAAAAAGTAAAAGCAACATAATAGAAACCAATAAAACAACTTCATACAATTGCGTAGGATGCACCGCGGTATTGTGGGTTGTTGGAAAAATAATTCCGAAGCCACTATCTGTAGGCGAACCAAAACAACATCCAGCAGCAAAGCAACCTAATCTACCAATAGCATGAACGATAGTAGTGGTTATTGCAAAGATGTCTAACATGGGAAAAACAGGTATTTGATGTTTTTTTAAATACCAGACGACATAGGGCATGATCATTACAAAAGAGCCGTAAAACACAAATCCACCTGAAAAATTATCAGACATTAAGCTTGGGTCTTCAATAAAAAGTATAGGATCTTGCAAGTAGTAAAATAATTTTCCGCCAACAAAACCTGCTATAAATATACCGTAGAAAAAAGTGTTAGATATATTACTAATTCCCAAATCCTTTTTTGCTTGTCGCTTAGTATAAATGGCAGCCACTAAAGTTCCTAAAGCAATTAAAGTAGCATAGCTATAAATGCTTACTTGTTTTACTCCAAACAAACTCGAAAAAAAATCGGATAATGAAAACTCTAATACCTTTGGGAACATAAAACACCTTAGTTTTTATTTAGCTACTACCCAATTCTTAATTGAAAATCGTCAGAAAAAGAATTAGATTTAACTGACGATTTTTGTTTAACAGACTAATAGCAGGTGTAAAGTAGTGTGTAATAGAAAGACTACATTATTGAATTTAAGGAAACATTGTTTTCATCTAAGCAAGTCCTGCTTTTATTCCATGAAAGGAATATTTGCGCTATTATAAAAATAACTTATGTTTGTAGTAACATAAAAATAAATCATGGAACAACAACTTGTAGAACTATTAATGTATAGTATCCCTGCTTTAATAACAGGTATAATCGCTTATTTCTTTTTTAGAGAACACATTAAAAACGAGAATAACAGACGTCTCTTTTTAATGCAGAAAGACTTAAAAAAGGAAGCTTTACCAATGCGTTTGCAAGCCTACGAACGAATGACTTTATTTTTAGAGCGCATAGTACCGTCCAAATTACTTATAAGAGTAGCTCCACTTTCTAGTGATAAAAATGATTATGAGAAATTATTAATTGACAATATAGAGCAAGAATTTGAACATAATTTATCGCAACAAATCTATTTAACTAGCGATTGCTGGAGTATTATTGTAGCCGCAAAAAACACGACTATTCAGTTGATTCGCAAAGCGAATATGTCTGAAAAAACGGATACAGCCAATAAGCTACGTGAAGTTATTTTAACTGAAATGATGGAAAACCAAGCTCCTAGTAGTACGGCTTTAGCTTATATTAAAGAAGAAATAACGACTATTTGGTAATTTCTTTTTCTAGAGATTTACTACCATCCATAGAAAGTCCTTTACTGTGTTTACTTTCGGCATGCGCGTACCCTTCTAACCACCATTTTTCCATTAGCTTTTTATTAAATACTAATGAGTTCTCTGTAAGTTTGGTTGGCGTATAGTACAAGTTTAATTTAACGTTTCTGTATTGGGCTGCTAATTTGCCTATAGCAATATCCCCTTTCTCTACTTGATCTAACAAATGCCCAAACAAACTAAACATTAAGGAAAACGGGTTATTCCCCAGTACTTTATTATACTCCAACTCCTCGCTTTCTAAAACAATAGCATCGACTTCGGTAGCCCCACGACGTATAGCCTCTCGAATAGGAATAACACAACCTAATCCCCCATCGGCATAGTCGAATCCATTTTTCTTTACCAAGGACATAAAAGGAATGTAGTTACAGGAAATCCATATCCAATCGCAAAACTCGTCGTATTCAAATTCGTTTATGGATTTGTATTCAGTTCTATTTTTTGAAAGGTTAGCAACCGTAACCACCACGTCTTCTTTTGTTGCACGAATGCGATTAAACTCCTCTTTAGTAAAATGTTTCTTTATATTTTTTCTTAAATTCCGACTTTCTCCAAAGGTGCGTTTCTTCTTTATAAACTGAAGAATGGTATTCATATAATTTATAGACACGTACTCTCGTCCGTTTTTCCTTTTAACAACAAAAGGATTCACACTAAAAATAAACCGTTGGTTTACACTTGTAAAAATTCTATAAAGCTTGTCAATTTCATTAGCCGCTAAAAAAGGCACCAACAAACTACCCGTCGAAGTTCCTAAAAACATATCATACTCCTTACCTTGCTCCTCCATTAAATATTGCGCGACACCACCTGCAAAGGCTCCTTTACTACCGCCACCAGAAATTACTAATGCTTTCAAATTATTAAAATTTTTCTTTTTGTAAATTAGTGATTATGCTTTTATACTTCTCGATTTCAGACAAAGATTTTAGAAGGTTTTTAGCCATACTTTTAAACCTCCAATTATGGTGTTTTGTAGCCAAAAACACATGATTTAAAGCTATTTCATTAAAAGCATTTAAAGATTGCAGGTAAGACATCGCATTTTGCCTCACGTTAAAATCATACTTTGGTGACGTGTAGTTTACCAATTCTGTATAGTATTTTTGTTTGTTTAAATGATTTATTCCTTCGGTGTTTAGTGCTAATACCAACCACAACATTCTAATATTTTTATCATTAAGCCCGACCTCATTAGCTGTTTGCTCTAAATAACCTGTACGGCTTTCTGGAAAATTAACCCATAAAGTGTATAAAGCGACTTCTTTAGTTATATACGAGTTATCCTCTAAAAAGGTTTCATATTGTCTTTTTAACTCTAAAGGCACGAATGTAAAACTTTTAGCTACCGCTTGCCGGACTTTTAAATCCGTTTCAAAAAACAAAAATGATGGCACATCACCATTGAGTAAAGGAATTATTTTCGATTTTAATCTATGGTCTTGAGTGGTTAGTAACAACTTCTTACAGCTATCAGGATCCAATTCACAATCATACTTTAAAAAGGTGGATATGCTTTCTGATTCTTTGATTAAATGGCTAGTCATTTCATTTATTGGCAAAATATTAGACTCTAACCACTTCTTTTTAAAAGCACTTAAACTCAGATTAGACGTTTTTTCTACTATACTTAAAAAATCGTCTGTTTCTACATTTTTAAATTGATAGGTTTTCAAGTAGGTCTGTACAGCTTCATTAAAAGCTTTATCTCCGACCTTATTCTTTAGCATTTCTAATACCCATGCTCCTTTTTTATAAAAAGTCACACTACTCGCTTTAGGATCTAATAAAGGGGTTGCATCTCCTGCCTGTTCTTGTTCTAATAGCTCTTGAGCATACTCGTGTAACTTCCAAAAATAATAGTCCTCGCCAAACACATAACGCTCCGCCATTAGCGCGTAGTAGGTTGCAAAGCCCTCTTGCAACCAATGATGCTTAGATTGGGTAGCAGTAACCAAGTTGCCAAACCACTGGTGAGCCAACTCGTGAGCATTTACATTCACGTAATTTTTATCTATAAATGCTATGGTATCCACCATAAAAGCATCACTAAAAATAGTAGCTCCCGTGTTTTCCATACCGGCATATAAAAAGTCTTTAACCGGAATTTGTTTGTAATTCTGCCAAGGGAAGGCAACGCCAATTTCGTTTTCTAAAAAATCGAACATCACTTTTGAATAGCGGTAAGTGGGTTCTACCTTAGCACTATCTTCAGGATAATAGTAATAATTTATAGGAGTTCCGCTAGCAGAAATTTCTTCAACCTTTTCATATTTACCAATGGCTAAGGCTACCAAGTAACTCGACATAGGTTTTTGCATATCATAGTACCAAGTGGTATGTGTTGCATTACTTTCCTTGTTAATTAACTTCCCATTAGCTATAACGGTAAAGTCTTTTTTATAAGTGATTTTTAAATCAAACTCTATTTTATCATTGGTATCATCCAAACTTGGCAACCAATGGCTTGTATATTGCCCTTGACCTTGCGTCCATATTTGATGATTATTTTCATCATCAGCATCGATAAAATACATGGCTTTTTTAGGTTGTGAAACAAAAGAAAACTGTAAAGTATGCTCTTTTGAGGGCGACATACTGTTTACAATCCATATTTTATTATCTGTAATATGATAGGGTACGGACTTATTATTTAAGACAACTTTAGAAAAAGTGGTGTTTTTGGTATCCAAATAAAAAGAATCTACTGCTTTTAAAACATCAAATTGGTAGGCTACACTACCGCTAACCGTTTTGTTTTCAACAGATACCGAACTAATAGTAACGCTAGCTCTTTTAAAATCTATTACCGACGTTTGCTGCGCCAATACTGAAAACCAAGAAGAAAAAATTAGTATAAAAAGGAGTTGTTTCATAAGCAAGGAAGATAATAAACTTGAGAATATACACCAAAAAAAAGCACGCTATAAAAAGCGTGCTTTTGGTATTAATAGCGAAGGGTTTAATTTGTTACTACCGGCGCCGAAATTGGTGAATTACTTTTAACAACCACAAATGTCGATGTCGCATAAAAAGCATCTCCATTTGCTCCGTCGTTAGTCCAATCTTCATAATCATATTCAAAAGTGAATGTACTTCCTGCTACACTAGTATTAAAGACATCTTTACGCGTTGGCACTGCCATTCCTGGGCACCATCCTGCGCGGTCTGCAGACCAGTTTCCTGGACTTTGATTATTAACAGGGTTACTTGAGCAACCAATTGGCCCCATATAATGTTCGAAAGTATTTGCTCCGTTAATTTTAATATTATGAGTTCTAAAGCACCACTCAGCACAAGGTCTGTTGGTCGCCGAATCTGCAGGTGTTGCATGTCCCCAACCTGAAATTATAGTCCTTAGATGCGTGCTTTCGGCATTTGCCGGTATCGTTACTGTTTTATCTAAATCGAAGTTATGAGCAACCCCGTATGGCACTCCTGAAGACGACCAGTCGTCGTACGCAATAACCGGAGATACAGCATAATATAAATAATCTGGAGTCCCTTCAATAAAATCGAAATCAACAGTCACTTCATAACCTTTATCATTCCAACATTCGGTTCTAATTCTTAATTCGGTAGCTCCAGTTAGTAACGATTTAAAATCTGTTACATCAAACTCAAAACCTCTATCTAATTGACTATTGTCATTCCAATAAGGGGTTATATAACGCCCTAATTCATACAGGTTCCCAGTTGTTGGATCTACAACCTTTACATTTGCATACACATCCCATTCGTCACAACCTCCCGTAGGGCAGGTTAACTTGACATACATCTTTACCGTTTCAATATTTGATTGATCAGCGTGTAAATTAAATGTTTCCGTATGCGACTGATTAAACCCGCTTCCAAAGGCTAACCTTTGTTGATTAAATGTTACGTAATTATGAATTACAGGAGATGCATTTCCGTAAAGAGATACATTAACATTAGCTGCATTTGCACTAGATAAGCTTATTGTTCCGTTTTTACTACCTACAACTTCTGTATAAAAGTTCACATAAACAACAGTGTCGGTATTTGCCGATGCAGCATCGATTTGTAAGTTATCTGAAAAGTTAACGCCATCTAAAGACATTTCAAAACCATTAGTACTGGTTAAATCAATTTGTGAATTTAAATTCACTCCTTTTACAATTAATTCCTTGACTTCAGTTGTTGTATTAACGATCGCATCAGGAAAACTCAACAAGGTACTATTTACAGTGATTGTTGACGTTGTTGTAGTACCTGTCGTAGTTGCTGGTGTATTAGAGTCATCATCACTACAACCTGCAAAAAGCAGTAGAATAAGGGCAGACATAATAAAACCTAAATTGGTTTTAAGTTTGGTTAGTTTCATAAATCGGTTTTTTAAGTTAGTAAGTTGGTTTATTTATGTAGTAAAGATATCAAATCGATTAATACTGTCAAGAAAACTGTTAAAGAATAAAATATAAATTGATATTTTTGCTGTATGAGTACTAGCCTACAAACGCCCATTGATTATTTAAAAGGTGTCGGACCAAGTCGTGCAGATTTGCTTCGTAAGGAACTTGGTATTCATACCTATCAAGATTTATTAAATCTGTTTCCTAATCGCTATTTGGATCGTACCAAGTATTTTAAAATTAATCAATTACAAGCCAATAATGCCGAGGTACAGATTATTGGAAAAATAATAAAGTTTGAAGAGGTTGCCCAAAAAAAAGGCAAGCGGTTAGTTGCGACTTTCAAAGATGATACTGGTGTTATGGAATTGGTATGGTTTAGAGGCCAAAAATGGATTCGCGACGCCCTAAAACTCAACACCGAATATGTGGTTTTTGGAAAAACCAATTACTTCAACGGTAAGTTTAGCATCCCCCATCCCGATACCGAATTATTAAGTGAACACGAGCAGAATTTACGTTCATCGATGCAGGCCATTTATCCTTCTACCGAGAAGCTTTCGAATCGCGGTATTTCGAATCGCGTGATGACCAAAATCATGCAAAACTTATTCCTTGAAACCAAAGGTCGTTTTGCTGAAACCTTGTCTCCAAAATTGCTTTCAGAATTAAAATTAATCACCAAATCGGAAGCGCTTTTTAACATTCATTTCCCTAAGAATTCCGACCTCCTTTTTAAGGCAAAATACCGACTTAAATTTGAGGAGTTATTCTATATTCAATTGCAATTAATTCTAAAAAATCTAATTCATAAATCCAAAATAAAAGGCTTCCCTTTCGAAACCGTCGGTGCACATTTTAATACGTTTTTTAAACAGCATTTACCTTTCGAATTAACCAATGCTCAGAAACGTGTTCTTAAAGAAATTCGCGCCGATTTAGGTAGTAATGCCCAAATGAATCGCTTATTACAAGGTGATGTGGGTTCAGGGAAGACCATTGTAGCCCTAATGTCAATGTTAATGGCGCTTGACAACGGATTTCAAGCTTGCTTAATGGCGCCAACTGAAATTTTGTCAGTTCAGCACTATAACGGATTGTATGAGCTATGCAAAGATTTGAATATCAATATAAAACTATTAACAGGTTCAAGTAAAACTTCAGAACGCAAAAAAATTCATGAAGCGCTTGAAAATGGCGAATTAGACATCCTTATTGGTACGCATGCTGTTTTAGAAGACAAGGTGAAATTTAAGAATTTAGGGCTTGCAGTGATCGACGAGCAACATCGTTTTGGTGTTGAGCAACGGTCTAAATTATGGAAAAAAAACACCTCGCCTCCACACGTTTTAGTGATGACAGCAACACCAATTCCAAGAACCTTAGCCATGTCTGTTTATGGCGACTTGGACATCTCTATTATTGACGAATTACCACCGGGTAGAAAGGCTATAAAAACAGTTCATAGATACGATACTAATCGCCTAAAAGTTTTACGCTTTATAAGAGACGAAATACAAAAGGGAAGACAGGCCTATATTGTATATCCGTTAATTCAAGAAAGTGCTAATATGGACTATAAAGATTTAATGGATGGCTATGAAAGTATCGCTCGTGATTTCCCGATGCCAGACTATCAAATATCGATAGTTCACGGCCAAATGAAACCCGCCGATAAAGAGTACGAAATGCAACGTTTTGTAAAAGGCGAAACCAATATTATGGTAGCAACAACCGTTATTGAAGTCGGTGTAAACGTCCCTAATGCGTCGGTGATGATTATTGAAAGCGCAGAACGCTTTGGACTGTCCCAATTACACCAATTACGCGGACGTGTTGGCCGTGGTGCCGAGCAGAGTTTCTGTATATTAATGACAAGTCATAAGCTCTCAGAAAACAGTAAAACACGCATCCAAACCATGGTAAATACTAACGATGGTTTTGAAATTGCGGAAGTCGATTTAAGACTTCGCGGTCCAGGAGATATTATGGGAACACAACAAAGTGGTATTTTAAATCTTCGTATTGCCGATATCGTAAAGGATAACGACATTTTACAACACGCCCGCTATCACGCTAAGAAGATTCTAACCTCAGATCCTAGTTTACAAGCTCCAGAACATGCGGTTATATTAGAAACGTACCGTCAAATGGCGAAATACAAGAACATTTGGAATTATATTTCCTAAAACTGTTTACTCCGACTGTTATATTATATATTTTTACATTTTTAAAACAGTATTATGCTTCACCTTAAACTAGAAACCGATCCGCGCTGGGTAACTATTGTAGAATCTAACATCGAAGAGATTTTAACCGATCATGCGTGGTGCGAACAAAAAGCTGCCACTAACGCCATCACTATAATTACTCACAATTCTGAATACCCTGAGTTGGTAACCGAGTTACTTGAACTTGCGAAAGAAGAGATTGAGCACTTTCAAATGGTACACAACATCATAAAAGAGCGTGGGTATACATTGGGTCGTGAACGCAAAGATAGTTACGTCAATGAGCTGTATAAGTTTATGAATAAGGGCGGCAGTCGCTTACAAAGTATGGTCGACCGTTTGCTGTTTTCTGCCATGATTGAAGCCCGAAGTTGTGAGCGTTTTAAATTACTTTCTGAACGTATATCAGATCCTGAACTCTCTAAGTTTTATCACGAATTAATGATTAGTGAAGCGGGCCACTACACCACATTTATCACATTTGCTAGAAAATATGGCAAAGGTATCGATGTTGATGCCCGTTGGAAAGAACTCGTAGAATTTGAAGGAGAACTTATAAAAAGCTACGGTAAAAGCGAAACGATTCACGGGTAATTAAGCACATTACTCGGCCAATAGACGATTAATAAAATTATCGAATTCTAATTTAAATTCGGTGTACTTCTCCCCTGTTGCTGGACCGTTAAATCCCGTATGTATCTTTCTAACCTTGCCTTGTTTATCGATAAAAACGGTTGTAGGATAGCTTAGCACATGGTTTAACATAGGTAATTTCTCCTGCGCCTCTTCTTTACTAGTCGAGCCAATCTGGGCCAACAAAATAGGATACGTAATACCTACCCGATCTTGTAATCGTTTGATATTATTAAACGCCTGTTGTTCTGTTTTCGCGTATTCAAACGCTAAGCTTACAAACTCTAAGTCTTTATCGTTATTCTTTTTATAATACTCGGCGAAATAAGTACTTTCATCCAAACAATTAGGACACCAGGTTCCCATAATTTGTACGACTACAACTTTATCCTTAAAACGCGCATCGCTAAGCGCTATTTGATTCCCATTAGCATCAGGAAACTGAAACGCCAAACTGTCGTAACCTTCTTTTAAGAATGTAAGTTCATCGGCACTTTTTAATTCGTAGTCATTATTGCGTATTGCTTCAAATGGTTCTTTATAATGATTTCCAGAGAAGAAAGTCCCTTGAAGGGTAGAATCGGTAACCTGAGCTGTAAATAAAAAAGCATGAGCCCCATCGAAAGCCGATAGTTTTAAGGTAGAACCAGATAACACCCCTTCTAGAAAGCGATAATCACCAGTTTCGGTCCTAAAAGTCCCCGTAACTTTATTTCCGTCTTGTTTAAAAACCCCTTTTGCTTTGTAGCTTTCAGATTCACTTTCAGGGCTAAAAGTCGTTTCCCAATTTCCATCTATATTAAAATCAGCATCTTGAAAACTATCAAACCGATCATTATTCATTTGTGCTGTAAAAGGCACTTTGCGACCTTTACCTTTAACCACAAAATATCCATTTAAAACACCTTTTTCTATCTTTGCGATTAATTCTCCTTCAAAAACAGGTGGTTTTATATAAACCGAATCATTTTTGTAGACAATTTCATCGACTTTTATAATTTCCTCTGCATTATAAATCTCTAGCGTAGACGCTGTGTTCACCTTAAAATTAAATAGTAAAACCTCTGCATCACTAACTACCAGTTCCGCACGATACATTCCTGGAGTAAGTCGTTCGGAAACCTTATCATTTTCACAAGAAAACATAAAAACAGTGATTAACGCTATAAAAAGTAATTTTCGCATACCAATTTTTGATTTTAAAAGTAATCGAAGAAACAATAAAAACCTTACAAATACAATTCAAATTCCACAATAAAGCGGTCCTATTCCATCATTATTCATTTTTTTTTCAACAAAAGAGTTTTTCAATTCCAAGAAGCCTTAAGTATTGTTATATTTGCTGACTTAAAACGGTATTGTATAAATGAAAATTTCTTATAACTGGATTAAACAGTTTATTAAAACTGACTGGTCTCCGGAACAAACTAGCGAATTATTAACAGACTTAGGTCTAGAGGTTGAAGGATTAGAAACTTACCAAAGCGTAAAAGGCGGTTTAGAAGGCATTATTGTCGGCGAGGTACTAACTTGCATTCAACACCCAAATGCAGACCGATTAAAAGTTACTACTGTAAATATTGGCTTAGAGAACCCGGTACAAATAGTTTGTGGAGCACCTAACGTAGCCGCAGGACAAAAAGTACCAGTAGCAACAATTGGTACTACGCTATATACTGAAGACGGTGAAGCTTGGACCATAAAAAAAGGAAAAATTCGCGGTGAGGAAAGTCACGGAATGATTTGTGCAGAAGACGAATTAGGTTTAGGTAAATCTCACGATGGCATTATGGTTTTAGACAACGATCTTGTTGTTGGAACCGCTCTTGCAGATATCTTTGAGATTGAAAATGACCATGTTTTTGAAATCGGTTTAACACCAAATCGTGCCGATGCTATGAGTCACTTCGGAACGGCGAGGGACTTAAGAGCTGGGTTGGTTCAACAAGATATCATTACGCAATTAATTACACCGTCGGTAAGTGCTTTTCATGTCGATAATAGATCTTTAAAAATTGATGTTGATATTCACAAAAAGGAATTGGCACCACGCTATTGTGGTATTACGATTTCTGATATTAAAGTTCAGGACTCACCAGCTTGGTTACAGCACCGTTTAAAAGCAATTGGTTTAACACCAAAAAATAATATCATAGATGCGACTAACTATGTACTGCACGAATTGGGTCAGCCTCTTCACGCTTTTGATACAGCAAAAATTATAGGTAATAAAATAGAAGTTAAAACAGTGGCTTCGGGTACAAAGTTTACTACATTAGATGGTGTAGAACGCGAATTACACGAAGACGATTTAATGATTTGTAATGCTGAAGCACCAATGTGTATCGCTGGTGTTTACGGTGGTTTACACTCTGGAGTTACCGAAACTACGACCTCTATATTTTTAGAAAGTGCATATTTTAACCCTGTTAGCATAAGAAAAACTGCTAAACGTCACGGATTAAATACCGATGCATCATTTCGATTTGAAAGAGGAATTGATCCTAATATTACAGAGTACGCCCTAAAACGTGCGGCCCTTTTAATCATAGAAATTTCAGGAGGAATCATAACCAGTGATATCGTTGATTTCTATCCAAATAAAATTGAAGACCTACACGTTCACCTTACCTTCGACAAGGTAACTAAATTAGTGGGGCAAGAAATCCCTGAAGAAACGATAAAGAGTATTTTAACCTCTTTAGATTTTAAAATTAATAACGTTACCGAAACAGGTTTAGGATTAACAATCCCTGCTTACAGAAATGATGTGCAAAGACAAGCAGATGTTATTGAAGAAATTTTAAGGGTTTACGGTTATAATAAAATCGAAACTACAACGAAACTAAACGCATCAATTTCAAATTCTTCACGTTTTGAAGATTACAAACTACAAAACGTAGTGGGTAATCAGCTCGCTGGCCAAGGCTTTTATGAAATTATGGCAAACTCGCTTACTAGCCCCGATTACACCGCATTAAGCGAACAATTAAAAGCGGAGCATAATGTAACGATGTTAAACCCGTTAAGTAACGATTTATCGGTAATGCGCCAGTCTTTATTATTTTCAGGACTAGAAGCCATTTCTTATAATATAAACAGAAAAGCAACTGATTTAAAATTCTTTGAATTTGGAAAATCGTACCATAATTACGGAGATAACAAAGAAGAGTTGAAACATCTAACCTTGTTTTCTACTGGAAATAAAACCGGAGAAACATGGAGTACTCCTCAAAGCCCTAGTGATTTCTTTTATTTAAAGGGAATTATTAATGCAACTTTAGAGCGTTTAGGAATTACAAGATTCAATACGAAACCTTTTAAAAACGATGTGTTTAGCGAAGGTTTAATGTTAGAGCAAGGTAAAACGAAGTTAGTGGAGTTCGGAATGGTGAAAAATGCCATTTTAAAACATTTTGATATTTCTCAAACAGTTTTATATGCCGATTTTAACTGGGATGCTATTATAGAAATAGCAAAACGCAATACCATTTCTTTTAAAGCCATTTCTAAATATCCTGAAGTGCGCCGTGATTTCGCTTTGCTATTAGACGATAAAGTGTTATTTGAGGATATACACACCATTGCAAAGCAAACGGAGAAAAAACTTTTAAAAAATATTAATTTATTCGATGTTTACCAAGGTGAAAACTTACCGGATGGTAAGAAAAGTTATGCCGTAAGTTTTACGTTTCAAGATGAAAACAAAACACTAACTGACAAGCAAGTCGATAAGGTTATGAGTAAACTAAAATCAAATTTTGAAACAAAGCTAGGTGCTGAATTAAGATAAACTATGGAAAAAGAACAGCAAGAAAATCCGCAAAAAAAGAAAAATATTTGGGATTTAATATCGGGAATAGCCTTTGTTGGCATTGGCGGTTACCGTATTTACACTCACTTTTTTACCGATGAAATACTGTCTAATTTAAGACTATTTTTTGCTGTAGCTTTTATAGGTTTTGGTATCTATAGTTTATACAAGTACAGCAAGTAAAAAATTATTTACAGACACATTATATAAAATAGCCTACCTCTGTGTAGGCTATTTTTTTTTTACCATTCATCCCTGTGTAAACTCAATACATTCTTTTCCGCTAAATTACCGTTAAAGCGCGTATACATTCCTAATTATTTTGTACATTTAAGTATAACCTAAATTCAAATCGCGATGTCAGACTCAGAATATGTAAAAATATATACAGGAAACTATATTATAGTCCAATTAATTAAAGACCGGTTAGAGCAGGTTGGTATCAGCCCAGTAATAAAAGACGAATCCGAATCGGGACGGCTTGCTGGTTTCGCTGCTGCCTTACAAGGGCAACCAGAAGTCTATGTTCATGAAAAAGAATTAGGCGAAGCAGTAAAAATCGTCGAAACCGTTCGTGGAGAAATGGAAAATAAATAAACGCCCTTTTTGAGAATAAAAAAAAGCGATCTAAAATTTTAGATCGCTTTTTTTTATTTACTAGAGTGGTTATTAATTAGGCATTACAACTGTATTAATAGTATGCACCATTCCATTATTTTGTACTTTATCACCCGAAACTATCGTTGCTTTAGCACCATTAGCACCAACAATAACGACCTTATCTCCATTTAATCTAACATTAAGTGTCGATCCGTTTAACGTTTTTAAACGTGCTTCTCCACCATTACCATTAACCGCTCTCGTTAACTCATTCACACCTTGACTGCCTGGCATAACGTGATATGAAATAACCTCTTTTAAAACCGCTCTATTTTCAGCTTTAAATAAAGATTCTAAAACCTCATCTCCTAAAGCATTAAAAGCAGCATCATTTGGTGCAAACGCTGTAAAGCGTCCTTTACCTTCTAAAGTTTCTTTTAAGCCTGTAACTTTAATTGCTCGAACTAGAATAGCATGATCTTCAGAATCAGTTAAAAACGTAAAAATATCTGTAAATTCTTTAGTTTGACTAACAGGCTTCGTGTTATTATTATCTAAAACCGACAGGTTAGAGCCATCAACTTTAAGCTGAACCGCTTTACCTTCAGTCGTTTTTACATTATTTTTCACTTCTTTATTTTGAGCAATACCATATCCGACACCACCTAAAAGTGCTACTAATACGATAAATAACTTTGCTCTTACTATTGTTTGTAAATTCATAATCTATGTTTTTTATAATTTGCCTTATACTCTTTAAACGCAAAGATGACCCGTTTAGATGTTTACAGGCTGTATTTTAACAAATTCAACCAAATATAAGGTAATTATTTACAAAAAAAGCCCTGATAGAATCAGAGCTTTTATAATTTATTGATTTTAAGGATAAAAATTACACAGTTACTGCATACATTTTATCTCTCATTTCCTTAATCTTTGGGTCTTGCATATAATCGTCAAATGTCATAAATCTATCAATAACCCCATTTGGTGTTAACTCCACCACGCGGTTACCTACTGTTTGTGCAAACTCATGATCGTGTGTTGTAAACAATACAGTTCCTTTAAAGTTTTTAAGCGAGTTATTAAAAGCCGTAATACTTTCTAAATCCAAGTGGTTCGTTGGCTCATCCAATTGCAAAACATTCGCTCTCGTCATCATCATACGAGACAACATACAACGTACTTTTTCTCCTCCTGATAGTACTGACGATTTTTTAAAGGCTTCTTCACCACTAAAAATCATTTTCCCTAAAAAGCCTCGAATATGTACTTCTTCACGTTCTTCTTCGGTTGTAGCCCATTGACGTAGCCAATCGATTAACGTTAAATCATTATCAAAAAACTCACTGTTATCTAAAGGTAAATAAGACTGCGTAGTCGTTACTCCCCAAGCAAATTTTCCTGAATCGGCCTCTGCTTTACCATTTAAGATTTCATAAAATGCAGTTGTAGCTCTAGAATCTCTTGAGAACAACACCACTTTATCTCCTTTATTTAAGTTTAAATCGATGTCTTTAAACAGAACTTCACCATCTAAAGAAGCTGTTAAACCTTCTACGTTTAATATTTGATCCCCGGCCTCTCTATCGCGTTCAAAAATAATGGCTGGATAACGACGACTTGTTCGTCTAATATCTTCAATATTTAATTTATCAATCATCTTTTTTCTACTAGTAGCTTGTTTTGATTTTGCTACGTTTGCAGAGAAACGACGGATAAACTCTTCTAATTCCTTTTTCTTTTCTTCGGCTTTCTTGTTTTGTTGCGCATGCTGTCTTGCTGCTAATTGAGAAGACTCATACCAAAACGTATAGTTACCTGAATAATGCGTAATCTTTCCGAAGTCAATATCACTAATATGAGTACATACTGAATCTAAAAAGTGTCTATCGTGAGAAACTACAATTACACAATTATCATAATTCGCCAAAAAGTTCTCCAACCAAGAAATAGTTTCGTAATCCAAGTCGTTGGTTGGCTCATCCATAATAAGCACATCAGGATTACCAAAAAGTGCTTGTGCTAATAACACACGTACTTTTTGTTTACCATCTAAGTCACCCATTAAAGAGTAATGCAAATCATCTTTAATACCTAAGTTAGACAACATTGCTGCGGCATCACTATCGGCATTCCATCCATTCATTTCTTCAAATTGTACTTGAAGCTCACCAATTTTCTCAGCGTTCTCATCGGTATAATCTGCATATAAAGCATCAATTTCTGACTTTAACTTATACAAAGGCTGGTTTCCTTTTAAAACCGTTTCTAAAACCGTGTCCTCATCATGTTTGTTGTGGTCTTGTGTTAAAACCGACATACGCTTACCGGCCTCTAAGTGTACGCTACCAGAGTTAGGCTCTTGCTGACCAGAAATTATTTTTAAAAAGGTAGACTTCCCTGCGCCATTAGCACCAATAATCCCATAACAATTACCATTATTAAAGGTTGTGCTTACTTCATCGAAAAGTACTCGCTTACCAAATTGTACTGAAAGGTTTGAAACTGATAACATAAATTGTAGTATAAATTTTTTGCAAAAGTAGAAAATTACTTCGATAAGACGAAATAAAACGGGGCTTAATAACTTTAACAACGCCTTAACACGAGTTAAGAGGAGCAAAACATATTTTTGTTATCGCATTCACACCTTATACACTGTATTAATGAATATTAAAGCCTTATATCTATTATTAATTCTTCCGGTACTCCTTACCTCATGTAAAGGAGACGCCACAGATAATAATTTACAAGGTGGTGCTTTTTTTGGAGGTGAAATTGTAAACCCATATTCTAACTACCTCGTACTTTCTAAAAACAGAAAACTTGTAGACACCTTATTTTTAGATGCTAAAAATAGGTTCTCTTATACTTTTAAAAGTTTAACACCTGGTATGTACAATTTTTTTGATGGTAGAGAAACCCAAACTTTTTTATTAGAACCTAACGACAGTTTACAGTTACGACTAAACACCATTGATTTTGATGAGTCTTTAGTGTTTACGGGAACCAATGCGAAAGAAAATAATTTTTTAACGAATCTATTTCTTCAAAACGAACAGGAAGACAAAGATATATTATCTATAAGTCAATTAAACCCTAAAGAGTTTGAAAGCAAACTTCATGAATTAAGAGACGAAAAACTAAATCGTTTAGCACAATTCAAAAAGAAAAACAAGCCTTCAAAGCTTTTTTTAGAGCTAGCAAAGGCAAACATAAATTATAAGTACTATTCTAATAAAGAATTATATCCCCTAGCAAATTATAGCAAATCGGAACGTGACTTGTTTAAAATTTTACCTGAAGATTTTTATGCCTACCGTAAAGATGTTGATTTTAACAACGATTTATTAAAAGACTACCGCCCTTACAATTCATTTTTGCGATTTTATGTCAATAATGCAGCGTTACAAAAGCACTTTAAGCACTCTGATGACTCTACCTACAACGATAGGATTTTAGATTACACGCTAGACAAGCTTGAGGTTATAGATGAGAAAATCCAAAATCAGGAAATAAAAAACGGACTTCTAAATTATAACATCATTCATTTTATTAGTATCACTAAAAACACAGAAGATTACGATGCCCTATTGGAGTCCTTTAAAAAGAAAAGCACAAATAATGAGCATATAGAACGCGTGACTCGTATTGTAGATTCTTATAAGCGATTAAAACCGGGAAAAAAGATTCCAAACTTAGAACTTCTAGACAAAAATGACGATGTTGTTGATTTACAAGAATTAATAAAAAAACCGACGGTTATCTATTTTTGGACAAAAACCAATAAAAACCACTTGATTATTGCACACAATAAAGCCGCTGAATTACAGAAAAAATATCCTGAGGTTGATTTTATAGCTTTAAATGTGGACAGCATTTCTTACAAAGAACAATTGCGAATACTAAAATTATACAACGTAAAAATCAATAAAGAATACCGTTGTAAATCGGCATCCGAAACTATAAATGTCTTATCTGTAAAGCCTATTAATAATGTTTTTATTCTAAATGATAAAGCAGAGATAGTAAACGCTAAAGCAAACATGTTTAACATTAGTTTTGAACAGGAACTATTAGGTGTAATTAATCAATAACACTCTAGAGAAAACACGAGTTTACCCTGCTGAAATTGACTAGTTGCAATACTTAGTCAATAGCTTGCGCTCCGCCCCAACGACGCGACCTATTACGGCCAAAACAGAAATTCCTAATTGTTGGAGTTTACGTGGTATGTTAGGACTATAAGCATCCATAAACTGTAAACCTATAGCCGTATACAAGATATTTTTAGGCAGTCCGGACTTGTACACCTTCCCTTCTTTTGCCAAGCCATAGAAAATTTTTAATCCTTTTAGAATATGATTTGCTGGAGAAATCTCCACGTCGAAAACTACAGCTTGATGTGTTGCATTAAAAAACTGATGCGTGTCGTAAGGCTTTATTTGAGCAGCTTCATTAGGTTTTAAACGTATTTTTTTAGTGTTGAGAATTACTGTTAATTCGCCTTTGATCACCTTAAAAGTTTCCATTATTTGAGAGTGATAGTGTAATGCCGCTTGTCCGCCATCAGCTTCAAGATAAGTTCTAAAAATCAACTTTTCTTTAGTATCATACAGTATTTCAATTTCATCTTTAATTATAGGGTTAGAAAACCTGATATTGTTTAACCTTTTAGATTTCTCTCGTTTCATTTTAATCTCTTAAACCGTTTTACAAATTAAAGCCTTTTAAAAACACATCGGCACTTTGTTTGTCGTCTTTATTAGCTGAATTAAATAAAATCTCATCTTTCAAATTAAATAACAACAACTCTAAATAATGCTAAATTATATTTTTAAGAGTTAAGATGTATATGACCGCTATTAAAATACTATAGAATCTGCTTTAACAAAAAAAAAATATTATAAAACGTATACTGCTAAGTTTTTTAATTCTTACTCTTTCTTTTTCTTTTAGCGAATCGGAGGAAACGGTGAACCAAGCCACTCCTCCAGAAGCTAATTTTTAGGCACTAACTGTTGGAAATTCTTGGGTCTATAAAAATTATAAATACAATGCAAATACAGAAAACTATGAAAACACTGGAGTTATAGATTCTGTAAGTATTGTGGGCACTAAAACTGTTTCGGGACATACTTTTTATAAGTTTAGACGCCTAACGACAGAAAACGAAAAACAAATCACTTTTTGTAATCCTAACGGAGAGCATTTTGAACTCCTTAGAGAAAATTCTGGAAATTTAGTCAATGAAGATGGTGTTATTCAGTTTACAAATAATGATTTTCAAGAACGCTTAATTGTAGACAATCCATAGGGTACTATTTATGAAACATTAACAGAAGGAGATTCCGCAATGACTGTTAAAGCAGGGGGTTTCAAGTGTACAAACTCCGAACGTTACGCTAAATCACCAGAAGGTCTTCAGTTTTCTGGTTTAGATTACTTTTATTATGCAGATGGAGTCGGTCTTATTTACGACACCTCATCTTTTGTAAGCGAGTCAACGCCAAGTATTATAAGACGATTGGATTCTTACGGATCAATCTCAAAAGTTGTGTGTGAATTGAAATAAGATTACGATTTTTGTAAAAAAAATAGCCGTGGACAATTATTTAGAATTACTGAAACTTATTCTCCCTGAATTTTTAATTAATCATTTCGATTTAATAAAAAACACAAAAAATGGTGAAGTAATGCACCTTTATTTTGAAGAGCGCAATGTGATTCCTAAAGAGGAGAAATCCAAAATGCTTGTTGCTCATGGTTTTCACAAAGAAGTCACTATTCAAGATTTTCCACTTCGAGGTAATACAGTCTATCTTCACGTAAAACGTCGCAGATGGTTAGATAAAAATACGAA
>NZ_FNQK01000018.1 GCF_900107625.1 Bizionia paragorgiae | reverse complement strand
GTCGTGGGAGATTACCACGTTGATAGGTCATAGGTGTAAAGGCAGTAATGTCATAGCCGAGTGATACTAATAACCCATAGGCTTATTGTACGCCTGTTTTTTTACTAAGTACACATTCTATTATATTTTTTTCAGTATACTCACGCTTAGCGTGCTTTTTTCAATATGTTATTTTATACGGTTAAGTAGTTTATCTACACACACCGAAAGATTTAAGGTGATTATAGCGTTGGGGCTCACCTCTTACCATTCCGAACAGAGAAGTTAAGCCCAATTGCGCCGATGGTACTACATTCGTGGGAGAGTAGGTCGTCGCCTTTTTTAGAAACCCTTTATAGAAATATGAAGGGTTTTTTTATGCAGTAAAACCAGATAAATACAACAGGAACTCAGCTTATACCTTTTCTTACAGCTTTACAGATGCCCACAAACCAGTTCTGCCTTTAATCACTATCAAGTTATACCTGAAATTGAGCCGCGTTGTTTACTGCTATAAGTCCAAGGTTTTTAAATAATTCTACCAGTAGTGTGTATTTATTTTTATTAAACTTGTGCTGTGTAAAGCGACAATTTGTACTTAATTAAATGTTGAAATGGCAAACTTTAACATGTTTTAATCTTCATTATTTAGGCTTACAAATGAGGGGATTTAAAATATTGCCTATTGAGTTTTTGGAATAGATTGTAGTGCTCCTTAAAGTATAGGATTATGTACAGCTAGGCTTCCTTGGGGTACTCTGTTATTGTAAAAGAGTTAACCACTACTTGCCCTGGTTATAACCCTTAGTTTGATTACGATTACTAAAGAATAGATGAAGCCATTAATTTAGAGTGGTTGCTATAATTAATGTTAAATACAAACTTTATTTCTTATTAAACATACTGTCCATAATAGTATTTAAGCCTTTAAAAGCTAAAACTATAGCAGTGATACATAATGCACCAGCAAGGATAAGGAGAGGAATATATAAGGGCTTTTCCTGATTGCTAAACGCCACATAAAAAAGTGTTGGTCCAACAAACATACAAGCCACGGCTATAGCTATTTTTTTTACACCTTTAACCAAAAGGTCTTTATCTGTTCTTTTAGTTTCCATAGGTATAGGCTTCTATTGCTGATCTTACGTTTTTATGTTCTTTTAATAGCTTTTCGGCGTGTGAGCGTTGAATTTTTAATTCAGACATGATCATTTTTACCCCGCGATCTACTAACTTATTATTGCTAAGTTGCATATCGACCATTTTATTTCCTTTTACTTTACCTAACTGTATCATGACGGTGGTTGTAATCATATTTAGAACCAGTTTTTGAGCTGTACCGGCTTTCATTCTAGAACTTCCGGTTACAAATTCTGGACCTACGATAACTTCTATAGGAAACTTAGCGGCTTGAGATAATGGACTGTTTTTATTGCAGGTAATACATCCGGTTAAGATATTATTTTCATTACATGCATTTAATGCGTGAATAACATAAGGTGTGGTTCCTGACGCTGCAATACCAATAACAACATCATTAGCGCTTACGTTATAGTCTTGTAAATCTTTCCAACCTTGAGTTTTTGAATCTTCGGCAAACTCCACAGCTTCTCGAATTGCTATATCTCCTCCAGCGATTAGGCCTATAACCAAATCGTGAGGCACCCCAAAAGTTGGTGGACATTCGGACGCATCTACAATTCCTAGTCGACCACTGGTACCAGCACCTAAGTAGAAAATGCGACCGCCATCTTGAAGTTTCAAAACGGTTTGATTAACCAATGCTTCGATTTGTGGTAATGCTTGCTCTACGGCATTTGGTACGGTTTTGTCTTCCTTATTTATGTTTGTTAGAAGTTGTTGCACACTCATCTCCTCGAGGTGATTGTACAGTGATTCTTGTTCGGTTGTTTTAATAAAATCCATATTTCAAAAATACACTTTTTAGCTTAATTTTTTGCTATTTTGCGTTAGTGGTTGAGCACTTGTTGGAGCTCTCCCATTTTCTGGGAAGCGACTTGCGAAGACACGACCTGTAAGGTAACGCCCAAAAAAATATAATAATTACTATTTAAAGGGACACGATTTGTCCACTTGCCGCCTATTTTTGCAACGTATTAGATTACAGATTAAGAAATACAATTTTTGTTAGGAGAGACTTGGGAAAAGTCAGTTTATATGGATTGTATGTTTAGCGCTATTAAGATATACGATCCATCGAGTAAAAAAAGCTTCATATTATATGAAGCTTTTTTTATATTAAAGGGGTTCTATTCTACAATATAGCTTACTTCATGTGCTTGAGACAGTCTAAAATACCCTAAGGGAAAATTATCTGGGTTGGTTACATTTATACAGTTACCGCGTACGGTTGCGGGTTGAACTTGAAAGGGGCCACCACCGGCTTGATCACTTTGCTGTAAAAGTATAGACATATAATCGAAAAACTGTTCTGAAATTCCATAGTTTCGTATAGTTAGTGTGTCTCCTGCTTCAAGATCCTCTTCTGTGAAAAAAGCAAATATTTGATTCCCATCGAAAAACTCATCTTCATATACTTCTAAGGTTGGTAACACGGATATATCGGTTATAAATTCATAGAAATAGAAATTTTCTATATTTTCAGGATCGGTGTAATAGGCTTTTATTTCTATATCGTCTCCCGAAAATCCACCATCATTTTTTTGTTCGATATAATCTATGGGGGTGATTGAGGTTAACGTTTCAGTGGCGGTATACTCCTCATTATTATAAGTGATATTTAGTGTATACTCTTCGTTTAGAACCGGAATAAAGCTGTTGTTTTTGTAAAGCCCACTAGTATTATCTTCAGTAAAGATAAACTGGTTATTAGCGGAGTCGCTAATAGTAACAATAGCATTATTTGCTGGAGGAATACTGTCGTTAAAGTAAGGTGCAGATTGTGTTAACTTTATAACCTGCTCGTTGCCTAGAGTTTCACTAAACCAATTTATGGAGGCTTCGATCACCAATTTTGGTGCGGCTTTAGGGACTTGTATATCGATAACATCTTCGCAAGAATAAAAGGTTAATAGCACGATAAAAAGCAGACTTAATTTATTCATAATTTAAAACTTAAAATTGTAAGACACCGAAGGGATTATCCCAAAAATTGCCAAACGTGTTGCTTCGTTTGTTCCTGTTATTCGGTTCTGGCCAAAGGCTATAGATGCCGCATTACGGCGATTATAAAGGTTGTAAATACCAAAAACCCAATGGCTTGTCGACCCGGTTGTGGTATCCGGTTTTGGGGTATAGGTAGCCGATATATCTAAGCGGTGATAATTGGGCAGTCGTGTTGAGTTTCGGTCACTATAATTAGGAATTCGTATACCGTTATAAACATATTGGCCGTTAGGGTAGGTTGTTGGTTGCCCTGATTGAAATAAGAAATTAGCGTTTAATAACCATTTTTTACTTAAATCGTAGCTCGTGGTTACAGATATATCGTGCGTTTTATCGTAAGCGGTATTATACCAGTTTCCATTATTTATCCCGCTTTCAATGGCAGTTCGTCCTGCTGTTTTTTGTTCGGATTTAGAGAGGGTGTATGCAAACCAACCTTTAAAGCGCCCTTGATTTTTTTTGAATAATACTTCTAGGCCGTATGCACGAGATTTTCCGTTTAAGATAACCCGTTCTATCGCGTCGTTTGCAATAAGATTAGTGCCATCTATATAATCTATTCTATTTTTTATAGTCTTATAATACGTTTCCACCTCCAAAGAATAGGTTGCATTACTAAAATTTTTAAAATAGCCTATGGCATATTGATCGAGTAGTTGCGGTTTTATATATTTTCCACTTGGAGCCCAAACATCTAAAGGTGTTGGCGAAGATGTGTTAGACAATAGGTGAAGATATTGACTCATCTTATTGTAGCTTGCTTTAAGAGATGATGTCGCATTAAGTTGATAAGCCAGAGCTGCACGAGGTTCTATGTTGGCAAACGATTTAATAGTATTTTTACGATTATAGGATGCTGTGCCAATTGCTTTTGCTCCTTGGTAAATTTGGAAGTCAGGGTTAAAAATGACTGGATTATTATTGGTATAGACATTAAGTTGGTTTTGTCCTAATCTTAAAAAGGAGCTAAGACGAACACCATAAGTCGCTGTTAGGTGTTCTGAAATTTTATGTTCTGCATCGATATAGACCGCATTTTCGAAGGCATATTTTTTTATTAAATTTTTCTCATTAATTCCAGAGGTCGCAGACGATGGTTTTATTTCACCTGGATTAAAAGTATAGTACATACTATTAAGACCGTACTGTAATTTTATACTATTACTGATATAGTGTTTAAAATCGTATTTGAAATTGATATTAGAGATACCGGAATTCCATTCGAAACCCACAAAATTTAAATTTAGTCCGTAATAATAATCGGAATAGATTAACGACATATTACTAAAGAGCTTATCGGAAAACAGATGATTCCATCGTAAATTAACCAATGAATTGCCATAGGTATTCTCAAAACTATCTGAAATATTAAAGACATCACGACCAAAATATCCTGATAAGTAAATACTATTATTACTATTTAGTTTATAGCTTAACTTGGTATTAAGGTCATAAAAATAAGCGCTATTATCGACATTAAAAAGCGGAAGAAATAAATGAGCATAAGAACTTCTACCACCTAATAAAAAGGAGCCTTGTTCCTTTTTTAATGGGCCTTCAACTAACAGCCTACTAGATACAAGGCCTATACCACCATTTGCCTGAAAGGATTTATTATTACCTTCTTTTTGATAGATATCTAATACCGAAGACACACGGCCGCCGTAGCGCGCGGGGATTCCTCCTTTGTATAATTTTAAATCTTTAATCGCATCAGGATTAAAGACGGAGAAAAAGCCAAATAAATGCGAGGAGTTAAAAAGGGTGGCTTCATCTAGAAGTATTAAGTTTTGATCGGCAGCACCACCACGGACATTAAATCCAGAAGCGCCTTCTCCGGCGCTAGTTACACCAGGGAGTAGGGTAATAGACTTGATAACATCTGGTTCCCCAAGTACTACTGGAATTTGTTTTATTGTTGAAGCGTTGAGTGCGTTGACACTCATTTGCGGATTTTTAAGATTTAATTTTTCGATGTTATTGGTGATTACAACCTCTTCTAACTGCTCTGAGGATTCTTGTAAAGTGAACGTTTTAGATAGATGCTGATCTAGAGTTATTGTTTCTATATGATCTTGATATCCCAAATAACTTATAACAATGGTATAGTCTCCTTTTGGCATTGTAATAGAGAAGAAACCATATTCGTTAGTTATGGTACCTGCTTTTTGATCGGGAAATATAACATTAACGCCAATAAGGGTTTCGTTACTTTTTTCTTCTAAAACAGAACCGCTAAACGTATAGCGTTCTTGGCCATAAAGTTGAAAAATTAAGAATGTAAAACAAAAAATAAGATAGTGTTTAGTCACGAATGAGGTGGGCTTTAATTCACATTAAAAATAATGAAAAAGCCTCTAATTACTTCTTGTTTTTATATAATATTAGTGATTAGCTAGCAAAAAAGTCTTTATATGTGTTCGGTACGATTTATATAGTAGAATAAACACGATATTGGTTACAAAATGACTAATTAATACGGCAAAAGCGGCACCTATTAATTCATATTTAGGGATTAATAAAAAGCATAGAATGCTATTTACCACACATCCCAAAACAAAACGATATACGTTGCGATGTAGTTTATTCTGATTTACTAAATGCTTTTCGAATAGCATACCAATAAAAATAAAAAGGGGAGACCACGCAAATATTTTTAGTGGACGGGTAGCACTTTTAAAACTGTCGTCGTAATAGGTTGTAACAATAAAATCGGCAAAAAACGTATAGAATAAGCCAATACAGAGTCCGTAAACAAGTAGAATCTTACTCATAAATTTTAAACGTTTTAAGTAAAGCTCTTTATTATCTAAATAGCATTCGGCAAGAGCGGGATATAACCCGTAAATAAAAGCAGCTCCGATATTCCAAGTTATAAAAATGACTAGAAAGTCGACAACTGAAAATACTCCATTTGCGGAATTACCTAGGTAATGATTAATAAAAAAATCGTCTATTGCTAAGTAAAAGACAATAATAAAATTTGAGACTAACAGGGGAAAGGCCGATTTTATCAAGTCTTTAGCTAGTTTACTTGACCATTTTAATTGTTTAAAATAAAGCTGTTTTGAAAGAGTGATAACCCCTAAATATATTAGCGTTTGCACGGCGAATTCGAAACACAGTAGAGCAGCAAAATAAAAGGCACCGAAGTTATTTTGAACCCCATAGTATTGTGCGGCAAGAACTAATGCGAGGGTAGTGATTTTACAGTAAAATACAATTTTGTATTTTTTAGTAGCTACAAAAAAGTATTCTATAACATCGCTAATTTTAAATAAATAGCTAAAAGCTAGGATTAATACAATGAGTGTTATTTCGCTTGTATTTGTAAAATAGGTGTAGGTTAATAAACAGAGAGAAACAACTAAAAAACTAAAGAACCGAAGTATTAAAGTCGTTCCTATTATGCTATGCTTTAGTTTGGGTTTGAAAACCAATTCTCGAATACAGATGGCCGATAAGCCTAAAAAGAAAAAGGGAGTTAAAACGCCGACAATAGCTTTTGAAATTTCTAACTCACCAGAGTTAAAAGCCCCCAAACTATTAAATATTTTAGGAGTGATGTAGATACCTACGATGAGTTGACATATTTTTTCTAAAATATACCATTTGGTATTCGCGAAATCTTTTTTGCTAAATAGGGGCACTGTTTTCTTTTGGGCTAAAGTAAAACTTTAGAGGAAATTTCCAACAATTTTTATTACTTTAGGGCCAATAAAACTGACTGATGACCCCTGACTTTATAAGAAAATTCCATGTATACGAAATTTTATCAAAAACATCCATTAATAACTGTAAATCTAGGCAAGAGATAATAGATATTTTAGAGCAAACCTATTTAGATTATCATTTGGGTGATAAGCTTTATCAAGGTCTGTTGGTAAGCAACGAAAAAACAATTAAGCGCGATGTTAAAGATATCGAGTCTTTTTTCGGAGTTGAAATAGACCATATTAGGCATAAAGGGCATTATATGGTGGACAATACAGCTCTTAGTAAGACGCATCGTACTGTCTTTGATAAAATGGAATTGTTTTTAGCGAGTCATAAAGAACGGCAATGGTCGCCTTATATTTCTACCGAAGAATCCTCATTAAATACTGATATTAATATTCTAGGCTTAGTAAAGGCTATAGAGCGTAAAGTTTATATTAAAATAAGTTATGAAGGCTGGTATGACGACGACCACTTTAACGAGATTAAAGAAGCTAAGGTGCAAGCCTTACATATTAAGGAAGCGAATAAAGCGTGGTATTTATTAGTGTATAATGATGAGATTGGTGTTAAAGTGCTGTGTTTAGACAAACGTGTATCTAAGGTTTTGATAACTTCAGAGGAAGTGAAAGACCCCTATCATTTTGATGCATCTATATATTTTCAGGATGCTTTTGGTATTCTTAACGATGATATGCCTACAGAGACCATTCGTTTAAAAGTAGCAAATCATCATTTTAAGTATTTAGAATCTAAACCACTTCATCATTCTCAAAAGATACTAAGTCGGCCTTTAAAAATGAATACTGATGTTTTAGATTATACTGATGAAGCTATTTTTGGAGATATTTCGGTTACGCTAAAGCCCAATTATGAGTTTCTTATCGAGTTGTTCAAGTTTAATTTATGGGTAAAAGTAATCGAACCCCAATGGTTAGCTGATAGAATTGTTAATCAGTATCAGTTTATTTTAAAACATTATTATCCTAAAACTGAAGATACAAAGTAGTTATTACATTTAGTGAAATTTATTAGTTACTAAACCGACAAGAGTAAATACAAAAAAAGCACCCATTAGGGTGCTTTTTTAATAGTATTGGATGTATTAATTAGTTAATACTTTCCATAATTGTGTTTAATGTTTTACTAGGTCTCATAGCATTAACTATTAATTCTTCATTAGGCATATAGTATCCTCCTAACTCCACTGCATGTCCTTGAATTTCATTTAATTCACTAACAATTTTAGATTCGTTAGCTTGTAATTCTTTTGCTATAGATTCAAACTGTGCTTTTAACTCGGCATCTTTAGTTTGGTTTGCTAAAGCTTCAGCCCAGTACATTGCTAAATAGAAGTGACTTCCTCGGTTATCTAATTCTCCAGCTTTACGGCTAGGCCCTTTTTTGTTTTCCAATAATTTTTCGGTAGCATCATCTAAGGCATCACCTAAAACTTTAGCTTTCGGGTTATTGTTTACCTCACTAAAGTGTTCTAAAGACACGGCTAATGCTAAAAACTCACCTAAAGAATCCCAACGTAAGTGATCTTCTTTTACGAATTGCTGAACGTGTTTCGGAGCCGATCCACCAGCACCTGTTTCAAATAAACCACCACCGTTCATTAAAGGAACGATAGATAGCATTTTTGCACTTGTTCCTACTTCAAGAATTGGGAATAAATCGGTTAAGTAATCTCTTAATACGTTTCCAGAAACCGAAATAGTGTCTTCACCTTTCTTTAAGCGTACTAAAGTAAATTTAGTTGCTTCGATAGGAGAAAGTATTCTAAGGTCTAAACCAGTCGTATCGTGATCTTTAAGATACGTGTTTACTTTCTTAATTAATTCTGCATCATGAGCTCTGTTTTCATCTAACCAAAATACTGCTGGTGTTTGTGAAGCTCTTGCACGGGTAACGGCTAATTTAACCCAGTCCTGGATAGGAGCATCTTTTACTTGACACATTCTCCAAATATCTCCAGCTTCAACAGTATGTTCTAGTAAAGTGTTACCATTTGCATCTACAACGCGAACGATACCGTCTGCAGTCATTTCAAATGTTTTATCGTGAGATCCGTACTCCTCAGCTTTTTGAGCCATTAGTCCAACATTAGGAACAGTTCCCATAGTTGTCGGGTCGAAGGCACCATGTTCTTTACAGAATTCGATAGTAGCAGTATAAATACCTGCATAGCTACTATCTGGAATTACGGCTTTAGTATCTTGAGCTTTTCCTTCGGCATTCCACATTTGTCCAGAATTACGAATCATTGCTGGCATAGATGCATCGATAATAATGTCACTTGGCACGTGTAAATTTGTAATTCCTTTGTCGCTATTTACCATAGCTAAAGCAGGACGCACAGCATACTCTGCATCGATATCTTTAAGGATCGCTTCTTTTTTATCTTGCGGTAATTCTTCTAAGTTAGAAATTAAATCTCCAAATCCGTTGTTAACATCAACCCCAATTTCTTCGAAAGTTTCAGCATGTTTTGCGAATACGTCTTTAAAGAAGACACGTACGGCATGACCAAAAATAATAGGATCACTAATCTTCATCATGGTCGCTTTCATATGTAATGAAAACAAGACCTCTTTTTCCTTAGCATCTTTAATTTGTTCTTCTAAAAAGCTAAGTAGTGCTTTTTTACTTAATACAGTAGCATCAATAATTTCACCTTTTAATAAAGCCAAATCATTTTTTAAAACGGTTACCTTTCCAGAGGCATCTGTGTGTTCTATGTTAACAGAAGTTGCTTCGTTTAATGTTACAGATTTCTCGTTATGAGCAAAGTCACCAGAACTCATTGTCGCTACGTGAGACTTAGAGTCTTTAGACCAAGCTCCCATAGAGTGCGGATTGTTTTTTGCGTAGTTTTTTACGGCTTTTGGCGCGCGACGGTCACTGTTTCCTTCTCTTAAAACAGGGTTAACGGCACTACCTTTTATTTTATCGTAGCGTGATTTTATATTTTTTTCCTCTTCGGTAGTTGCTTCTTCCGGGTAATTAGGAATCGCAAAACCTAGTGTTTGTAGTTCTTTAATCGCCGCATTTAATTGCGGAACAGAAGCACTAATATTTGGTAGTTTTATAATATTAGCTTCAGGTTGTTTAGCTAATTCTCCTAACATTGCCAAATCGTCTGACACACGTTGGTTATCATTTAAAAAATCTGGAAACACAGCTAAAATACGTGCTGCTAAAGAAATATCTTTGGTTTCGATGTTTATTCCTGAAGAGGCAACAAAAGATTCTACTATAGGTAGGAAAGATCGTGTTGCTAAAGCTGGAGCTTCATCTGTTTTTGTGTAAATAATTTTTGGTGCTTGTGACATAATATCGTGTATGCTTTGTTTTAAAATTAAGAGTTGCGAATATACAAAATTCTTATAGCTTTTTAAAGCCTAAAATCAAGTGGTTTTTAGAATTCATAACCTTGTGGTTTTGGGGGTTATAAATTGCAAAATTCATAATATATTACCAAAATATTATGTAATTATAATCTTATAATCTGCTAATAAGCCTAAAGCATTTTCTTTAGAAAATTTTGCACCCTTAATCTTGTTGTATTCGGGAGAGATATTAAGGTTTTCTGCAGTGGTTAAATCTGCTTTTTCTAAATTGGTTCCACTAAATAAGGTTTGGTATAGATTGCAATGACTTAAGGTTGCTCCTAATAGATCTGTATTCGTAAAGTCCGTTTTCTCTAAATTACAGTCTGTAAATGTCGTGTTTTTAAGATTCAATCCATAAAAGGAAGCTAAGCTTAAGTTGCAAGCATGGAATGTCATTTCTAGTAAAAACGGATTACTCGCATTAAAAGGTGTGCCTAGAAGTTTACAGTTAGAAAAGTGAACGGATTTAAAAGCTGTGTTTTTAATTTTTGCAGAACTGAAATTGCAATCTATAAACTCACACTCTGAAAACACCGTAGATGTTAAAAAAGCAGATGTAAAATCGCAGTCTGTAAAAGTACAGGTATCGTATTCTGTGTTTTGAAGTTCTGAGGTGGTAAAGACTTTGTTTTTATACGAGGAATCGGTAATGTAAGGGCTATTCATTAAAAGCTTGTTTTTCAATGTTGAGATTATAACTAACAAAATTAGTAAATCGATTAGCCATTTGGATGGTTTGAGAGTAATTAAAATACAAAAGCCATAACACGATAGATTTAACTATGGTTGCTATGGCTTTCTTTGAGATAACGCATCGTGATCTATTTAGTTTTACCTAAAGGCATCCAAAACATGAGTTTTGCATGATTTCAATTCAAGAGTTGTTTACTCAATGATACATCCAGTAACGTTCAAAATGTATTGAGCTATTACTACTATGTACCCAAGAATTGTTTTTTAAACACAATTAACTTCACCTCGTTTTAATATAGGTATTACTTGTGTTTTGTTAAGTAGTACTATTTCTCTTGCGATCTATTTCCTAAGCTTAACTCTGATTTTACTATTTTGATTATAAAAATCCAAAATGGTAAAATACTGTAGTCTCTAAGTCTAAATATAAAATGTAAAATACTTCGAAACTAAAAAAACAATTTAAACTTAATTTTTTGAGAAATTCAGAAAGTTGAATGTTTTTACTTCAATATAAAAATGTGTTATTATAACTAAACTAAATCAATACATTTTTATATATAAAATACTATATTATTAATCCTAAATATCAATAAAAAATTAAGGTGTTAAAGAACGTGGAATTTAATGACTCAAAGATTTTAAAAAATATTACCCAAATAAAGTCGGGGAGCTCTTAAATTCTTATGCTAAGATACATTAAAGTATCCTGTAATCCAAGAGTTTTAACACTTTAGTTATCAGTATGTTATAAACGGAGTTTATTAACAATTGTTAATAAATGAAAAAGCCCTGTTTTAATAAAACAGGGCTTTAATACTATATAGGGTAAAAAGATATTATCTTCTTGCTTCTTTAATTCTAGCTTTCTTACCAGTAAGACCTCTAAAGTAAAAGATTCTAGCTCTACGAACTTTACCTTTCTTGTTCACTTCAATTTTCTGTAATGCAGGTAAGTTAACTGGGAAGATACGCTCTACACCAACGATACCAGACATTTTTCTAATTGTAAATGTTTCAGAAGCACCAGCGCCTCTTCTTTGTAATACTACACCTCTAAAGAACTGTGTACGTACTTTTTCACCCTCTCTAATTTCGTAATAAACTGTGATCGTGTCACCAGCTCCGAACTCAGGAAAGTCCTTTTTTGTTACAAACTCGTCTTGTACAAATTTTATTAAAGATTCCATCTTTATTTGTTTTTATTGATTATATATTCAAATTAACATTCACGTATCTCGCCAGAGGTTAATCCGAAATTGAGTGCAAAAATAACCATTAATTACTAATAACCAATAATTTTTTTCTTTTTTATATGGAGCTGTTTAAGCGTTGTATCTAAAGTAGATAGAAGACTTATTTCCTCACTTTGTTCGCTTCTTATATATTATACTCCTTTAACAACGCCTTAGTTTTCATAACTAATCCATCTAAAAGGTCTTGGTTTTTAGTGTAATGGGAATATATACCATTTCATTTGTGTGGGAGTCACCTTTTTTAAATGCGGTATCCAAAACATTAAAATGTGGTCTGTGGTCTATACTATAGTCGGAATTTGGAAGCCATTCTGTAAATATAAATTGCATATACTTAGGGAAATCAGCGACGCGTCCTCTAAAAGAAAACACGGCATATAAGCCTTGGGGAATTTGTATTGATTTAAAGGAGCTCGGTACAGTAGCACAGTCGTTAGCCTCTATTGTCGCCCATTTTACAAAGGTTTTCTCCGGCTTAAAAGCTGAGAAATAAGTACTGTCGTATAGTAACACTTCAAATACAGTTGCATTATTTTGCAGTGCACATCTTAGTTTATAAGGTATAAATTGAGAAAATAGCGCTTCAGTCGTATTCTCGATTAAAGACATCTCACAGGAAAGGCCAACCAGTTGTTTTGAGTTAATGGATTCAATTTTTGGGACGCTATTCATCTTAAAATAATAACAGATTATTCTTCTAAAAGATCAGGGCGTCTCTCTTTAGTGCGTTCGTAGGCTTGTTCTTCTCTCCATTTTTCAATTTTTGGGAAATTACCACTAAGTAATAATTCCGGAACTTTCCATCCTTTATACTCTCTAGGTCGCGTGTATATAGGAGGTGCTAAAAGGTTGTCCTGAAACGAATCGGTTAGGGCAGAAGTCTCATCTCCCAAAACCCCTGGGATGAGTCTAATAATAGCATCACATAATACGGCAGCTCCCAATTCGCCTCCAGATAAAACATAATCTCCAATAGATATTTCACGGGTTATAAACTGGTCGCGTACGCGCTGATCGACACCTTTATAATGACCACATAGAATAATAATATTCTCTTTTAGCGATAAATGATTAGCCATACCTTGTTTTAAGGTTTCTCCATCTGGCGTCATATAAATCACTTCATCATAATCCCGTTCTTCTTTTAAAGCTGAGATGCATTTATCTATGGGTTCGATCATCATTACCATACCAGCACCACCACCAAATTGGGTATCGTCGATAGTCTTATAGTTATCGGTAGTATAATCACGAAGATTATGGAAATGTACCTCTACTAAACCGGCATCAATAGCGCGCTTTAAAATAGAAGCATTGAAAGGGCTTTGTAATAGTTCGGGTAATACGGTGATGATATCAATTCTCATAGGTTAACTTTAAGATGCAAAGATAATTTAATTGTCTTATATATAGAACTTGTTTTCGTTGTGTTTTAATAGGGTAAAATTTAACGTATTGAAAAATTGCTAATTGTAGTTTTGTAGGATAAAAAAAGCTAATTTAGCCCGCTAATTTTTAGGTTTATGAAGAAGGCACGAATCGCATTGGTGATAGGAATTTTTTGCATTTCTATTTTTCCAATTTTGGTGAAATTAAAATTAACGCCGGGTGTTATCTCCGCGTTTTATAGGATGGCGGTTGCTTCTGCAATTATCTTACCGTATGCTCTGATTACAAATAAAATTAAAATTAAGTCTAGAGGGACTTTTATTTTAGCTGTTATCTGCGGGGTTGTTTTTGGATTAGACGTTGCTGTTTGGAATGTTGCTATCCAAGAGTCTACGGCAACACAAGCGACCTTACTTACCAATTTATCTCCGGTTTGGGTGGGAATAGGTGCGTTTTTCTTTTTAAAAGATAAGCCTACGACCAATTTTTGGATTGGTACTGTTATCGCTATAATAGGAATGGTATTATTGGTTGGTTTAAAAACCTTTGTGAACTTAGACTTTAATTTGGCTTTTTGCTTTGCTATTTTATCAGGTATGCTTTATGCCGTTTATATGTTGGTCAGTAAAAAGGTTCTTAACGAGCTTGATGTCGTAACCTTTATGTCTATCACTTTGCTATCGTCTACAATAGCTTTAGGATTAATAAGTTGGGTCATTGGCGAGCCGTTTTCAGGATTTAGTAATGCCGGTTGGTTGGTTTTATTAATTCAAGGTGTTGTTTGTCAGTTATTAGCATGGTTACTTATAAGTTTCGCTACGAAACACATGCGTGCCACTCGGGTATCGGTTAGTTTATTAGGTCAGGCGGTACTAGCCTCTATATTGGCGTGGTATTTTCTTGATGAGGCCATTTCGATACAAATGGTAATTGGTGGATTTGTATTGTTGTTTGGGATTAGAATTACCTTTTACACCAAGAGAATTGGTTTTTCTAAAAAGGTAATAAAAGCTTAAGTAAAACGTAAGTAGTTATATATAAAAAAAGCCTAGCTATTATTGAATAGCTAGGCTTTTTAATTTAATACAGTGTAAGCTTATGCTTCTACCTCACTTTTTTTAATTTTTCTGTATGGAAAAGAGTTAAAAACACTTCGTTTTCCAAAACGTGATTGTTTATCACTTTGAGAGAATTTAATATAAAGGGCTTTGTTAACTCCGAAATACTCGTAAGTATTACCGTCAAGAAAAGTCACTTCTAATAATAATCCTTTGTGTTTCCAATCCATAATCGGGCTAGAAATAGTGGTAGTATATTCTTCTTTGTTTGCTTCAATTGTTTCTGGGGCCATACTGACTAAGAAATGGTAACCATCAATAATTTTACGACTCATTTGTTCAGCTTCAATCGCTTTGTCGTCTCCATCTTGAAATTTGTCAGGATGCCATTCTTTAACTAAATTTCTGTAAGATGTCTTTAAACTTTTTAAAGTCATCTCATTTTCAACGTTAAATAATTTTTTGTACTCGTTAATACGCTTCATAAAAAGGTTTTCTAAATAAGGCGCAAATGTACTACATCTTTTTGCATTGATAATTAGAAAGTTGAAAAGATTTTTTTATACCGACTTGAAACCTTAAGCATAGCGGTTTAAACGTGTATTTAAGCCGTTGTTACTAGTTTTTTAGATTTCTAATTACCCGCATATTATAGTGTCTATTAAATTTTAATATCGAAAAGGACCTGTAATCCCAGACTTTTATTGTGTTTTTTGGCAATTGAAACTATTGAAGCTTTAAAAACTAGCTTTACATTAAAGATGAAAATAGGCGAAGTACACGTTCATAAAGTACTACGTAAAGCGGTCTTTTAATCCAACGTTCAATTTCTATTTTATTTGCGGTTTCTAGATCTTTATTAAAATGATCTTTTAATTCTGAAGCCAACGTGGTATCGTAAACAATAGCATTAACCTCCAAATTTAAATCAAAACTGCGGTTGTCTAAGTTGGCCGTGCCAACAAAAGAAACATAACCATCGCAGACCATTGTTTTGGCATGAACAAACCCTTTGGTGTATTTGTAGATTTCCACACCAGTTTCTAATAGTTCTTGATAATATGATTTGCAAGTCGCGTTTATTATAAACGAATCGGATACGCTAGGCACAAGTATTTTTACTTTAATTCCACTAAGGGCTGCAATTTTAATAGCGTCTAAATATGATTTTTCAGGTATAAAATAGGGGGTGGTTAGTAAAATTTCCTCTTTCGCTAAGGTGATTGCCTGAATAAGGGTGTACATTATATTAGGATGGTCGGACGACGGACCACTAGAAACAATTTGGGTGAGTTGTGAGCCTTGAAAATTTTTTCTTGTGTCCTCTAATGGGAAATAGCGGTAGGCGAATGTAATATTCTGATCGGCGCAGAAATTCCAATCGGTTAGAAATATGTATTGTAAATTTAATACTGCTTTTCCTGTAATTTTAATGTGTGTGTCGCGCCAATACAAATCGTTAGCATCAGTATTCACGTATTTATCAGAAACGTTTATACCTCCTACATAGCCTACAACACCATCAATTACAATAATTTTTCGATGGTTTCTATAATTAATACGATTGGCAAACTGTATGAAGTTAATCTTATAAAAAGGCACGGCCTCTACACCGGCTTGTTTTAATTTTGTAATAAACTTCTTTCTAATAGAGATACTCCCGAAATCATCATATATAAAGCGGACTTTGACGCCCTCTTGTGCTTTTTTAATTAATAAATCGCCAATTGTGTTTCCTATTTTATCATCGACAAAAATGTAGTATTCTATATGAATATGATCCTTAGCGGCTTCTATACTTTTAATTACTTCGGGAAACTTGTTTTCACCATTAATTAGGAGTTCTACAACATTGTTATCCGATATAAATTGGGTGCCTCTTCTATAGTTTGCCAACGGATAAAAGTTAGCAATCTCTGATTTATAGGTTTTTAAAACATCTTGGGTTTGTCGAGCTACTATTTCTTTTAATTCACCATAAGATTTACTGTCATAGTCTAGCTTTCTGAGATATAATTTTTTTTTACGGTAATTATCACCAAAAGAAAAATAAACAAAAATGCCTAGAATAGGGAATAGGATGGCTAGTAAAAGGTAAGCAGTTGTTTTACTCGGGGAATTCGTATTGTAAATAATACGAATACATACAAGAAACAAAACAATAGAATAAACAATGTAAAAGTATATGGAATCCACGTGCTGTGTTTAAGATATTTAAAAATACACTTTTTTATTATCCCTTCATTTCTATTCTAATAGAATTTAGTACTGCTATTGCAGTATTATCTTTTTAGTAAGTTTTTTTTGGTCTGCATTTACATGTAAAAAGTAAACGCCTTTGCGAAACTCAGAAAGGTCAAGTTTTATAGTGTTTTCAGAATGGTGGTTTTTGGATAATACCAGTTTTCCTGTGATATCGATAAGTTGCACATTAATGTTTTGGTAGTTATTAGCGGTCGTAAGAGTGACATAGTGCGATGTCGGATTTGGGAATACAGAAAACGAACGACTAGAAAAACTATCGGTGCTTAAGGATAAATCAATAGTAAATTCTTTGGTTGTTGTTGATGATTTACCACAGGCGGTAACCGTTAAGGATACGGTATAGGTTCCAGATTCTGTGTACGTATGCTCAGGGTTCATTTCGGTAGCCGTAGTGCCATCTCCAAAATCCCAATAAATAGATTCTGAAGGATCACTTGTATTGGTAAACGCAATGGTATCTTCAGAAACCACTTCTGTAAAACTGGCTAGGGCTGGAGGTGTTGTAAAGTCCCAATCTGATAACAGATTAAATACAACGGTTTGCGTAGCTGTTTTTATAGTGCTAGCCTCGGCAGCCGATAATGAGGCGTTCCAAGAGATTAGGGTTGGGTCTTTTTTGTAAATCATGGTGTAAAAAGCACAGGCAGCGGCGTAAGACCCTGCTAATGAAGGGTGGGATCCATCACCAGAATACAAGTTAATGTTAGGGTGGTTGGTTCTTAAATAACGCCAAACAGCTCCTACGGGAGCAAGTTCTGCATCATTGGAGTCTGCTATAAATGTGTAGGTTGCCTGAATCACATCGTCCATACTTTCATAGGTGCACACCCAAGGTAAATAAGGACAATTGTTCGCATCTCCATTTTCGCGACCCCAAGTCATATAAAACATAGGTTGCGAACAAGGATTGTTTGCTCTAATAGCATTGCTAAGCGCCGTGGCGTTTGGATATAATTCAGCTTCCATTTGAGCCTGAGGAAAAGAGGTTTCTTGGCTTTGTGCTTGTAAAACAACATAGTCCCAATCTTCAGCGTTAATTTTATTTTGGGTTGTGGCGTTAGAAACGTGATTTATAAAACGATAGCCTCCAGGTGTATTCGAATCATAAGTTAAGACATCACCCGTACTAGTAGCCATATTTTGTACAAGAGCGGGTAAATTATTGGATGCCGTATAGCTATTGCCTATAAAAAGTACTTTTTTATTCGATTGGCTGTGGCTAGCAATGGAAAAAAATAAAGAACAAAAAAGGAGCAAAATGGGTTTCATTACGGGTAGTAGGTTGGTTGTTTAATGGTTTACACTTTAAAAAGTTGCGTTAAATATAGTAATAAAAAGTGGGGCATAGCCTATTCTCACAGCTATAAAAAAGCCCTTAAGTAGCGTTTTATATTTACTGGGAATAGTGTAAACGTAAAGCCTCTTCAATTTGTAAGTCGGCTAAGTCTATAACCTGTGGCAAGTCATTTGATATTTGCATAACGGATAATTCGGTGCAAGCTAAAATAACAGTTGATTTGGCACTATAGCATTTTAATAATTGATAATAGCTGATTTTATCTGCTTCTGTTTCCGTTTTAGAATATACTTTTTGTCTGAAGCGTTCTATAAATAGCCTGTGTTTTTCTAAAGGTGAAAGTACTTGGATGCCTTCCACGCTAAAGTAGTTTGAAATGTAAGGTGAAGTCATGGTGTAATGGGTACCAAAAACAACTACTGATGTGGTTTGTTTTTCTTTTAAAATTTGCCGACATAGTACTAAAGGGTGAATGAGTTGTACTGGCAGACTTAAGCGATCAATGGCTTCGTGTAAAGTGATATTAGGTATTAATAACTTTGAAATGGGAAGCAATTCAATTTGACTGAGCACCTCTGAAAGAATGGGGATAAGGTCGTCGAATTTATTTGGTAAATAGGAGTTAATCGTATTGAAATTAGTGTTGTATACGATTAGTGGAAACGTGCTATATCCCTTTTCTTGCCTGTTAAACGCAGTGTTTAAGGCATTAATATAATACAAAGTGCTGCGGTTACCTAACCCTAATACGCCCAATCGACTTCCCGTTTGATCCATTTTTCTATGATTTAACTAAAATATAGTCGGCGAAGTATTCTTTAGAATCTAATAGTTTTGAGGCGATAGTTAATTTACTATTTTTTAAAATGCTACGCAAAACATCATCGTTATATTTACGAGAGGTTTCTGTATGAATTTTTTCTCCATTCCTAAAAGAGAAGGTTTTATTTAAAGCTTCAATTCTAACCTCTTGATCCCTTTTACTAACAATAAAACTTTGAGCCACGCCAGTCGTTTCGGAATACTCTGGAGCATGATAAAAATGATCTAAATTAAAGTTGGCGTCTAGTTCGGAGTTAATGCGGTTTAGTAAATTAAAATTAAAGTCTTTAGTGATGCCCGCTTTATCGTTATAGGCAGGTAATACAATGTGCTCGGGTTTTATTAAATCGACACCCAATAGAACCTT
This sequence comes from Bizionia paragorgiae, assembly GCF_900107625.1. Lineage (GTDB taxonomy): Bacteria > Bacteroidota > Bacteroidia > Flavobacteriales > Flavobacteriaceae > Bizionia > Bizionia paragorgiae. The sequence goes on along the minus strand of NZ_FNQK01000018.1, from coordinate 48,340 downwards.
ATCGTTAGTATTTAAAACAGCACTTAAATTTGTTATAAATGATTCTGCTTCCGTATCGGTTAAATTACCAATATTAGAGCCTAAAAATAAAACCACTTTAGGGTGTTTCGATGCCTTAAGGCTGTCTAAAACATGAAAATAATCGCCTTGTTTAGGAGCTATTTTTACTGCGGGTAATTCTTCTGTAAATCGCGACTCCAGTTGCTCTAAAGCATTCGAAGAAATATCTATGGGTATATATTTAAAAAGATAGTTGTTGTTAGATAAAACTTTTAATAATTCTTTGGTTTTAGTCCCATCACCAGCGCCTAGTTCAATCAATTCAAAATACCTATCCGGACTAATTTTTAAGCCTTTAATTATGTGTTGCGTCTGATTTTTAAAGATGTCAAATTCAGCTTTCGTCAAATAATATTCCGGGAGGTTCATTATTTTAATAAAAAGGGCATCCCCAATTTTATCATAGAAATATTTGGAAGGCAGTGTTTTTTCTGGAGCACTCAACCCCTTGTCAATATCGTTTTTAAATGTATCTTTCATAACTAAGTTTATTTGGCTAATCGTATTCCAGAAAACTGCCACTGTGATTCTGGAGAAAAGAAATTTCGGTAGGTGTGGCGACTGTGGTTTGCTGCGGTAGCTTTCGATGCGCCGCGAAGCACCATTAAATTATTCATAAATTTTCCGTTATATTCTCCAAGAGGCCCTTCGGCTATTTTAAAGTTTGGATAGGGAAGGTAGGCCGAATTTGTCCATTCCCAAGCCATACCCCAATCGAGTTGTGCCGCAGCAATTTCCCACTCGAACTCCGTTGGTAATCGGTATCCCGCCCAGAAGGCATAAGCCGAGGCTTCGTAATAAGAAATATGAGTTACTATAGCCTCTAGATCTACCGGTTGTAAACCGGATAAGGTATATTGGTGCCACTTACCGTTAATTGATTTCCAATATAAGGGATGAGATATCTGATTGTTTTGTAGCCATTGCCAGCCGTTGTCTAACCAGTATTTAGGGTTTTTATACGCATTATCCTCAATAAAAGCTATAAATTCACCATTGGTAACCAGGTCTTTGGCTATTTTAAAAGGCTCTAAAAATACACGGTGGGCACCGAGTTCATTATCATAACAAAAATCATCTGTGGTATGCCCAACAGTAAAAACACCCTCGGTACACTCCAACCACTCATTAGTTTTTGGTGCTTTACAGGTATAATTAGTGTCTTTATATTTTGGATAGGTTGGATTATGAGAAAAGGTGAATTTTAAATCGGTAATTAATAACTCTTGGTGTTGCTGTTCATGATTAATCCCTAGGGTAGTTAATGCTAAAACCTCATGAGAAGGCAAATTCTTAAGTAAGACATTCATTTCGCGATCAATATGTTCACGGTATTTATAAATCTCATCTACCGAAGGTCGCGTTATCAATCCGCGATGCCCTCTTTGTATTCGGTCTCCTAAACTATTGTAATAACTATTAAATAAAAAACCATAGCTAGGATCAAACACCTTGTAATTAGTCACATGTTTTTTTAAAATTAGTTCTTCAAAAAACCATGTGGTATGTGCTAAATGCCATTTCGGCGGACTGGCAAACGCGGCAGATTGCGGCGTGTAATCTTCAATTTGTAAGGGTTTACATAGATTCTGTGTGTGTGCTCTTGTTGTGTTATAAGCTTGAACTAAGTTTTCCATAGACTTAAATATAATAAGTAATTATGAATAAGTGCTTTCTAATGGGAGAATATTAAGTGAAAGGTCTTGTTTTATAGAATTTTAAGATATAGTAATACGGATACCGGGTATGCCTAAGGGGAATACAGCTTATTATGATGGGGAGAAAGCGATAGCTTAAAGCTGTTTAACCTTGAGTAATATTGGTTTTGCTTAAGCTTAGTAAAACTAAAGTTTTATTTCAAATAGAGTAAAGGCCCCTGCTTTGTAGTGTTCTGGAATGGGACTGTTGGGATCCAAATAACTAATACCTTTATTTGTGAATCCACAACTCGTATAATAAGCGTTTATTTTATCATTTCCAATGTGAGTATCGAGTCTAATAAATAATTTATTTTTAGCTTTAGCGTGGACTTTCGACCATTCGATAATGGATTTAATATAGCCACGGCCTCGATATTTTGGGTGTGTTGCAATGCGGTGTAAATAGAGAGCCGGATCTTTATTGGCGGCTTGCCAAATGAGCGGGTCCTCGTACGTAATTAAAAAGGTACAGGCAATGGTGTCCTTTTCTTTTATAATAAAATGACGGCTCTCTTTTATTTCTTTTTCGACTTGTGCACGATCAAAACCATTCCAATAGTGTTTTTGATGTCGTTTTTGATATTTGCTAGCTTCATCGTACAAATAAAAAACGGCATCGATATCTTCTATACAAGTGTTTTGAATGGTCATAACCTGCCTTACTTCATTTTTTATTAGTTAGACTTAAAGACGCCTTGAATTAGGCTAGCAATCGCAATTACAATAGCACAACCCACAAAATTTAACCATAAAAATGGAAGGTTTATCACCTCATATTCATTTAAAAAGAAAAGAGCAATCACGATTACTTGAGTAATTAAAGCGGCTACAAATACGGCTTGACCTTTTACAAACTTAAAAAAGAAAGCGAGTAAAAAGACACCTAATACGTTACCGTAAAATATGGAGCCTATTATGTTTACCAATTGAATTAAATTCTCAGCGAGATTGGCAACGCAGGCAATTCCTATGGCGATAATACCCCAGAGTAAAGTAAAGAGTTTGGATACTTTTACCATTTGTAACTCCGATTTTTCGCTGGTATTTCTTTTGTATAAATCTAAGGTCGTAGTACTTGCTAAGGCATTTAGTTCACTTGCCGTACTAGACATGGCAGCGCTTAAAATAACAGCTAATAACAAACCAATTAAGCCGCGTGGTAAATTGTTTAAAATAAAGTGGATAAATACATAATCTTTATCGTTACTTTCTACTTTTATATTTTGAGATTCGCCAGCTTTATCAATAAGCTCACGCGCTTCGTTTCTTAAATCATCACTCGTCGCATTGGCGGTCGCGATATAAGCTTGCATGTCTTGGTTTCCCGTTGCTGCATAATTAGTAATGAGTTGCTTTTTGTCATTAAAAATCTGTTTTTGCTCTTCTTGCAGTTGCTTGTATTCTTCGGCGTATTCGGAATTAAGGACTATGTCGGTGGCGGTCGGGTTAAAATTGACAGGCGCTTCGTTAAACTGATAAAATACAAACACCATGACACCTACGAGTAAAATGAAAAACTGCATAGGTATTTTTAATATCCCATTAAAAATTAATCCCATTTGCATTTCTTTTACCGATTTACCAGAAAGGTAGCGTTGCACCTGACTTTGGTCGGTTCCAAAATAAGAAAGCATTAAAAAGGTACCACCAATTATACCAGTCCAAAACGTATAGCGGTTATTTAGATTAAATGAAAAATCTAGAATTTCCATTTTACCACTAGCACCAGCAATATCTAAGGCTTTTGTAAATGAAATATCGGCAGGTAGTTTACTAACAATAATAAAAAAGGCAATAAACATCCCGGTAAAAATGACGGTCATTTGATGTTTTTGCGTGACGCTAACCGCCTTTGTACCTCCTGATACGGTGTAGATAATTACGAGAATACCTATTATTATATTTAGGAGTAATAGATTCCAGCCTAAAACAGCCGATAAGATGATGGCAGGAGCGAAAATGGTAATACCTGCAGCTAATCCACGCTGAACTAAAAAGAGAATAGCTGTTAGGGTTCGTGTTTTTAAATCGAATCTATTTTCTAAAAACTCGTAAGCGGTATAAACTTTTAGGCGGTGATATAGGGGAATAAACACCATACAAATAATAATCATCGCTATTGGGAGTCCGAAATAAAACTGAACAAATCCCATTCCGGAGTGAAAGGCTTGGCCTGGTGTAGATAAAAAGGTAATAGCACTGGCTTGAGTGGCCATTACCGATAAGCCTATAGCCCACCATTTGGCTTCGCTACCACCGCGAATATAATCTTGAACATTTTTACTACCTCTTGTTTTGTATGTTCCGTAAACTACAATCGCCAGTAGGGTGACAATTAAAACAATCCAATCTAATGCTTGCATATCTTAAAACGCTTTCATGATTAAATAAAAAATAATAATATATAAGGCATTAGCGACCAAAACGATGGTATATAAAGATTTCCATTTGTACTTATCCATAAGGTTTCGTGTTTTAGTTTTTTAAAGCTGAGGCTTCTTTACCTACAGAAAGCATGTTTGCAAATAAGCGATAGGCTCCCGAGACACCTGCTGGGAACTCTCTAAAGAAGCTTAAACCGGTGTATATATAATATCCTTTGCCGTATTTAGCAACGAGTAGACTTCCGTGTTTGGGAGTTTCTCCTTTGTCATTTAAAGATAAAATAGGTGTAAATTGATTATCCCATTGGTTTGGGAAGTATAAACCGCGTTCTTGTGTCCATCCTTTAAAATCAGCCTGAGTAATTTTATTTGGGAAATTTAACAAGGCGTGATTAGGAGCTAAAAAAGTGACTTCTGCGAACTCATCGGTAACACGATCTTTAGATAAGGTTAAGGGGTATGGCGCAAGCTTATTCGTTAATAAGCGGTGGTTTGTATTGTATTGTACAATCATATTGCCGCCATTTTTAACAAAATCAAATAAAATATCTTGCTTAAATTTTAACGTTTCTACGGTATTATAAGCGCGAATACCAACAACCACAGCATCGTATGGTTTTAGGGTTTCCGGAGTAATAGCGTCGGGGGTAATAATATCTACTTGATATCCAATTTGTCTAAGGCTTTCTGGTACCACATCTCCAGCACCCTCAATATAGGCGATTTTTTCACCTTGTTTTTTGATGTCTAATCTAACCACTCTGCTTTCACTTGGCAGTAGCACGGTTTGGTAAGGAATGTGGTCGTAATCGATTTCTATAAGTTCGCTGTTAAAAGTCTCATCACCAATAGTTACTTGCGGTTTTAAAGCACCTTCACTTTGTTTTGATGGTGGAATTACGGTAAAAACCAAGTGTTGTTCTTGTCCCTTATAAGCGATGTTAACCTTTTGTTGTCTTGGTAGTACGCGCCATCCTTTAGGGGCGTCTACACTAGCAACACCGTCAAGATTATCTTTTCCTGCTTTTACTATAACTGGGATTTCTTTGGGTTGGTCATCTTCGAAAATAATGACTTTCTCAGCAATTTTTACTGAGGCTTCAGGAATAATCTCAAAAGGCTTATAGCTTTCACCTTTAACAGGGTCGTTGGTTTTGTAAACTACAGGTTTAGTGTAGGGGATAGTAACGCCGTTAATTGTAATATTAAAGACTACATTAAAATAACTTGGCGTTTCAGGACGACCGATTAAATCTTTATTTGAAACCTTATACATACCTAAAGTTCCTTTTTCTGTTAACCAATACGGGGTGGTAACTACTTTTTTGTTTGAAGGTATAAAAGTCTCTTGAAGTTCTATTTTTCTGTTTTCAGCAAGGGAAATGTTTTTAGAAATGCTGAGGTGGTTAGGAATAACTACTGAAGCCAAACTCATGTTTTTAGCACTTCTATTAATCACTTCGATGGCTAAGTTTACCTCGTCATTTACTGTAGATTGTGAAGTGCCTGCAACCGCTTCAAGATACAATCCCGCACAAGCAGCAATAATGTTTTTTATGTCTTCAGATTTTACGGCTTTCCAATGTTCGTCTTCAATAGACTGAATTAGGGTATAAGCTTTTATAAGGTTGTCGATTGAAGCCGATGGGTTTTTAAAATCGTAATCCCGTTGCACTTTTTCCAAAAGCGCTCCAATAGCTTGTCCGCCCTTTACACGATTCCATGTGGTGTCTATACCTTCAAAAAGATCAGATTTGTTTTTCGGCATTTCTCCTTTAATCAACTCAACGTAATCTATGGTAGAACCACGCGTTCCTGTATCGCCAAAACCTTGAGATTTATGCTGACTGCGACTTAATGAAGCAATTTCAGTATTACTTTTACCTTTAGAAGGGTAGTAGGTACCAATATCTATAGGAAGTAGGTGTGATTTGTCGGCTGCATCAAATTTATCTTGACCACCATAAAACCAATAGGACGTATTAAAAAATAAGCGTTGTGGCTGCCAGGTACCAAAGTCAGTCACTTGGTTTTTATACGCCGAAGGGTCGTTAGCCACATCAAAAGCCTCAATACTTAGCATTGCCGAACTGGTATGATGTCCATGAGTTTTTCCTGGACTTCTGTGATCGAATCGGTTTATTATAATGTCCGGTTTAAAGGTTCTTATTGCCAAAACCACATCACTAAGTACTTCTTTTTTATTCCATATTTCTAAGGTTTCGTCGGGGTGTTTAGAATAACCAAAATCGTTTGCGCGCGTAAAGAGTTGTTCTCCACCATCAATAGCACGTGCCGTTAATAACTCTTGAGTTCTAATAACCCCTAACAGTTCTCTAATTTCCGGACCTATTAAATTTTGACCTCCATCACCTCGGGTTAGCGATAAATAGGCCGTTCGGGCTTTTACATTATTAGCCATATACGAAATAAGGCGCGTGTTTTCATCATCGGGGTGAGCAGCCACATATAATACCGAACCAAGGAAGTTTAACTTTTCAATGGCGTCATATATTTCGGATGCATTGGGTTTTTCGGGTTGTTGGGCAGCAGTAGAAAAGGTTACTATTAGTAGTAAAGCAGCAAGGAATTTTTGCATTATTGACTTTGTGTTTGTAGAGTTAGTACTTTTAATAAGTGATGGAATTGTGAGCTCTTAGTTTGCTGCAATCAAGCAAAACTGAGGTGAGCACAGGGTTTGAGTTTACATTACTTAGCTTAAAATCAAATATAAAAAGAAAACCAGCTTAGCAACTGGTTTTGTATTCATTTTAACGTTATTTAACTTTTTGCTTACAGCCACTTTTTACGTTTAAAATAGTAGAGCATTCCTATGAAAACAATAATCATAACTAACCAAAGTATATGGTAACTGTATTTATAATGTAGTTCTGGGATATTATCGAAATTCATCCCATAAATACCTGCTATAAAGGTTAACGGTATAAAAATAGTCGCTATAATTGTAAGTACTTTCATTACCTCGTTCATACGATTGCTAATGGTGGTCATGTACATATCCATTAACCCCCAAGTCATTTCACGATAAATGTCTATCGTATCTGTAATTTGTACAATATGATCGTAAACATCATCAAAATAGTGAAGGGTTTTCTCATCAATAAGCTTATTTTCACTTTTGTCAATACGATTTATTATTTCTCTTAGCGGGAAAATAGAACGGCGGATTTTTAAAATCTCGCGTTTTAAACTTTGGATATCGGTAGTGATTTCCTCTTTGGTTTGTCCTTCGAATAAACTATCCTCAAGATCCTCTATTTTATTACCCATGGTTTCAATAATGGCGTAATAATGATCGGCTACCGAATCAATTAAGGCATATAATAAATAATCTGATCCTAAGCTGCGAATACGGCCCTTAGATTGGCGGATACGTTCGCGTAGGGAATCAAAAACATCACCCTCCGCTTCTTGAAATGACAACACATAGTTACTACCTAAAACAAAACTGACTTGCTCGGATACAATATTTTCATCCTTGTCGTAATACATCATTTTTAAAACCATAAAAATATAATCTCCGTGATCATCTAGTTTAGGACGCTGTCCAGTGTTTACGATGTCTTCAAGTACTAAAGGGTGTAGATTATAGTGGTTTCCAATTTTTTCAATTTCTTCAATATGATTCAGTCCGTTAATATTGATCCATGTGGTAGATTCTGTAGATTTAAATTCGAAGGCATGTTCTACAGTTTCTAATTCCTGCTCCTTGAAGTAGTTTTCAGTATAATCGAAAGCGTCTATAAACAAATCGGAGTTTTTATTCCCAGTATAAATTAAGGTTCCGGGAACTTGGCCAATTTGCTTTTTATAGTTTTGTGTTCTTTTTTTAGGTTTTCTTTTGGACATAGGTGGTTAATTTAGTGAAAATCGCCAAAGTCTTCAATAGCATCTTTCTGAATTAAAGTTACAGCTTTTTGAAGAATTAAGTTATTAGGATAGGTCACTAAATTTCCATCGTCTAATCGCAAATGTAATTGAAAGGCTCTAATGTCTTCAATTACCGCTTCGATAGGATAGTCTTTATCATGGATTTGTATTTTATCACCGACTTTATACGGAAAAGAAAAAAACATTATAATTCCCGAGGTGATATTACTAAGAATAGACCAAATTGCAAATAAGGCAATTCCTATTACTGCAAATACAGATGAAAAAACGAGGGAGATGTCTTTACCGTCTACACCAAGAATAAACGCTTCGATTAGCAGTAATAAAAAGACCAAGCTTACGGTTAGGTAACGACAAATTAAAGCGATTCGCGCTTCGTTAACACCGCTTTTATGACCTATTTTTCTAATTGCTAATCGCGCAAGAGCTCTAATAATTATAAATATTACAATTATTATTACTGAGTTAATAAGTTGCGTTTTGTAAACTTCTAATAGCATTAATATAACTTTTATTGTAAAGGTAAGCAAGCGCTTCTATACAAAGTAATATTATAACATAACATTAATAATTGTTTTCTGCAAATGCGATTAATGTATTGTAAACAGCGTGTGTAGGTAAGCCCATAACATTAAAGTAAGAGCCTTCAATTTTAGTAACACCTATCTGGCCAATCCATTCCTGAATGCCATAGGCTCCTGCTTTATCTAATGGAGCGTAGGTGTTAATATAATACCAAATCTCTTCTGGAGTTAATGCTCTAAAGGTAACTTTAGTCACAGCGTTTATTGTTTTTTGAAACGTCATGTTTCGAATACAAACAGACGAAATAACCTCATGTGTAGCACCACTTAATGAAGAGATCATCTGAAAGGCTTCATCGTTATTTTTAGGTTTACCTAACGCTTTATCATTATGCCATACTATGGTGTCGCTAGTAACTAGAATATCATTAGGTTTTAATTCGTCTAGAAAAGGCAATGATTTTAATTGCGCTAAATAATCACTAATTTCAAAATGACGTAAACGAAGCGGGTATTCTTCTTTTATTGGTTTTAAGCGGACCTCAAAATCTAAACCTAAATTCTTGAAAAAATCTTGACGTCTCGGAGACCCCGATGCTAGAATAATATGTTTTCCTTTAAGTTTTTCTTTAAGCATGATTAAAATATAAAACGATAGAGTAGCATAGAGAACATACCGGTAACCATTATGGCTTTAAGCATAAAACTAACATGCTTGTATTGGGGGGTGTTTTCGGCCATGATTAATTTTATAGCCGTATAGATTAACGGTCCCACTACAGCTATTAAGAAGTATACAATAGCTTCATAATGCATAAATAAATATGCAGATATGTAATAAATAATTACCAAAATAGTAATTACGGTTAAGGTAAAGGCTATTTTACCTGTACGCGCCTTTCCTAATATAATAGGTAGGGTTTGCATACCTTGTTTATAATCGCCATCAACGTCAATGATGTCCTTAACAATCTCTCTTACAAAATTAATTAAAAAAGCAAACACGGCGTAATCCGTGAGCACTTCAAACATAGTCGATTGAATACTTTGATTAGAGAGTGTTATGGCAGGAATTAACTCGAAGATCCCTACAATTATAATACTAAAACTCACTAAAATAGATACAATTATATTTCCTGCAACAGCAATTTGTTTTAGATAGATAGCGTAGATATATAATAAGGCTGCTATTAAAACAAAAAGTCCAAAAAATGGCGGTTTGTTAACGGTATGAGATAAGTAAAACCCTAATAGTACACCTGTTATTGTAAGTGCAAAATAGAGATTATACGCCCTGTTTTCACTAATTTTATTACCTATAATCACTTTGTTGGGCTTATTAATAGCATCGGTATCAACATCGTAAATATCGTTAATTATATACCCACCTGCAGCGATGCAAACCGTACTTAAAATAAGTAGTGCAAAACCTAAAGGGCTTAGTGTCATATCTATGGCAAAAGCAGGGAATAAGGCATACTTAATAAGAAGCTGGACTACAGCAACCATTAATAAATTTTTATAACGAATCAGTTTTAAAAAGTTCATTAGTAATAATTAGTTTATTGAAATAAATATGGTTAGTGTGCTTCAGCATTAAAATTAGAGTCCCAATTATCTTGGACTTTTAAAACTTGTTCTATAACATCGCGAACGCATCCCTTACCACCATTTTTATGTGAAATATATTTAGAAATGACCTTCACTTCTGTAACCGCATCTTGGGGGCAAGCTGCTAATCCTACACTTTCCAATACAGGAATGTCTGGAATATCATCTCCCATATAGAGCACGTTTTCAATGTTAATGTTTTTTTCTGTGATATAGGTGTTAAACGGTTCCATTTTTAAATGAGCACCCAAATACACATCGGTTATCCCTAAATGTTGTAATCGCAAGCGAACGCCTTCATTTGTACCCCCAGAGATAACACAGACGTTATATCCTTTTAATAAGGCTTGTTTTAGGGCGTAACCATCTTTAACGTTCATGGTACGCAGCATTTCACCGGTAGTTGTAATGGTGATATTTCCATCGGTAAGTACACCGTCAACATCAAAAATAAATGTCGTAATGTGTTTTAAGTATTCTTTGTAGCTTTTATTGTTTTCCATGTGTAGTCTTAATAGATTCTGTTAGTAAAGTATAAATGGTCTTATGCTCTTCTTTTTCTAGTTGTTTTAAATGTCTTTTAATAGTTTTCTTGTCGTTGCGTTTCGCCGGACCTGTTTGAGCCATATACGGAGATATCGTTTCAATTTTTGCAGCCGTTTCTCTAATTAGCGGTTTTAAGATGTCAAATTCCACACCTTGCGATTCTGTAATCTCATGAGCAATTCTATACAGTTGATTACTAAAGTTATTTACAAAAACAGCAGCAAGGTGTAATGCCTGTCTCTGGTTGGTATTCACTTTATGAGATTGCGCACCTATTGCCTTTGCTAATTTTTTCAGTGTTTTTAAATCGTCTTTTTTTAGAGCTTCTACGCATATAGGAACAGCACTAAAATCGACTTCTGTATCTTTAGAAAAGGTCTGTAATGGGTAGAAAACACCGCGGTCATGCTTTTGCTCTATCGCATATAAGCTTGTGCTTCCCGAAGTATGAACTACCAATCGGTTTGTAAAAGGAAGCTGTTCGGACAAGGATTCTATGACATCATCACTAATGGCTAGCATGTAGACATCGGCTTCTATTAATGCTGAAAGATCATCGGTTACAGCAACTTTGTTTTTATATAAATCTATCGCTTTTAAATGTCTGTTGTACCATTGTACTACGGTGACATTTTCTGAAGCGTAAAAGGCCTTAAATAGGTGAGTGGCTACATTGCCGGCACCAAGAATAACTACTTTAATCATACCGCAAAAGTAACTAAATTAGAGATAAACTTTTCGTTCTATGATGGTTAATTTATTAGACCGTTCTAATTTTTTTATCGCTCTAATCACTGTTTCTACACGCATGCCTGTTAATTCTGATATTTGTTGTCGCGTAAGCTTGACTTCGTACAATGTATTTTGCTTATTATCAGTTGTTTTGAAATGATTTAAGAGTGTTAAAATACGATGTTCTGGAGGGTAAACGGAAACCTCTTTCATTATTTTGGCTTTATAAATCATACGGCGACATAGAATTTGAGTCAGTTTTAAGTGTTCTTCCGGATGAGCGGTTAACAGTTCTAAAAAATCAGATTTCGCTAGCGTGTAAATATAACTGTCGGTGGTGGTTTGTGCTGATGCTGGGTACTTAAAGTCACCAAATAGCGGAGGTTCGGCAAACGAATTATTGTCTTTAAAAAAACCTTGCACAAATTCTTTACCGTCTTCCGTTAAGTTAAACATCTTAACACTTCCGGTTTTAATTTGATAATAAAGTAACGGTTGCTCTTTCTCATTAAAAATCACGGTGTTTTTAGGATAAAATTTAAGCTGTGCGTTACTGGCTTCTAAAAGCGATGTGGCTATCATAGACTTATGATTTGAATCATAAAATAACAAAGATATGTTATAGAAATTTGTGAAGAAATTAAAACAGATATATTATGAAACTTTATAACAATTACCTTCTCGAATTTAAAAATTTATATATGGCCTATATGCCTTTAACTATTATACTTCAAAGTTGTATAGGATCGGTTGCGGCCATGCTAATCTTACAATCGAGTACACCAGATTACTTCCCGTTTTTTCAGTTAACAGCTTGTGTTATAATAACCATGCTTTATAATGCGGCTATTTTAGCGCAATTAGGAATGAAACTTATTTTTAATACCTTACTTTTATCCCTTCTAATAAATATAGTATTAATTATAATAAACCTTTAATTTATGTTGGAGCATAAAAAAGAGATTGAAACGCGTGACGATGTGTTTTTACTAGTCAGTTCTTTTTATGATAAGGTGAGAGTAGAACCTACTTTAGGTCCTTTTTTTAATCGTGTTATTAACGATTGGCCAAAACATATTGAGCATTTAACGACCTTTTGGCAAACAAGTTTGCTTTTTAGTAAGACTTTAGAAAACAGGTATACTGGAAATCCTATTGAGGCGCATATAAAAGTAGATAAGGAAAATGATCATGCGATAAGCGAATTGCACTTCGGACTATGGCTTAATCTATGGATAGAAACGATAGATGAGAATTTTAAAGGCGATATTGCAGAAATGGCAAAACGTCGCGCTCGTAAAATGGCTTCTTTTTTATATCTAAATATATTTGAATCACGACAAAGTCATTAAGAAAATTTAACAAAAGATTACTCTTTGTTAGACCGGTAAATACAAACAAAAATAAGTATCTTTGCCCGAGCTAAATAAAGGCTTATTATTATGCAGAATAAAATCGCGAAAATTCTTTTTTCTACCCGTCTAACAGCTATTTTGTTTATTGTTTTTGCCCTGGCTATGGGGATAGGAACTTTTTTAGACGCCGGACAAGACACTTCCCCAACTCCGTACTCAAGAACTTTAATATATAACACCTGGTGGTTTGAAGCTATTATGGTGTTTTTTGCTATTAATTTTTTTGGTAATATGTTTAAGTATCGCTTATTCCGTTGGAAAAAATGGGCGACATTATTACTGCATTTATCTTTTATTTTTATTTTTATTGGTGCATTTATTACCCGTTATATAGGATATGAAGGTATGATGCCAATTAGAGAGGGCGCTACCGAAAACACGATGCTGTCTCAAAAAACATATATTTCTGGTTTTATAAATGGAGATTATGAGATTAACGGAGTGCCACAGCGTTTGCGCTTTGAAAAGCATGTTGATTTTTCTCCACGTTTAGATAATGAGTTTCACTTTGAGACGAAGTACGACGGACAACCCGTAACTATTTCTATGGAGAAGTATGTTGGTGGTGCCGAACTAGATATCGTTCCTGACGAATCTGGTGAAGAATACTTAAAATTAGTGGAAGCTGGAAATGGAGATCCCCATAACCACTTTATAAAAGTGGGAACGATCGAGAATGTTCACAATCTGCTTATTGCTCTTAATAAACCAACAGAAGGAGCTGTTAATTTAACGTATAAAGACGGTGAGATAACTATCGATTCTCCTTTTGAAGGAGAATACCTGCAAATGGCTTCTATGAATACAGGGAAACTTGTAAAAGATAGTATTCAACCTTTAATGTTGCGTTCGCGTTATATTATTGGCGATATGCAAATGGTATTTCCAAATCCTGTTATTAAAGGGGTTTTTGATATTAAAGAGCGTTCTAAATTATTAAAATCACCATCAGAAAATGGTATTGTATTAAATATTACCACTAACGGAGAAACAAAACGCGTTAACGTATTAGGGGGTAGCGGTACAAATAACGGCTATACCAATGTTGAGGTAGGTGGTTTAGATTTAGATATTAAATATGGAGCTAAAGTTATTGAGCTGCCATTTAGTATAAAATTAAACGATTTTATTGCCGAGCGTTATCCTGGTACTGAAAATAGCTACTCGTCGTTTGCGAGTCAAGTAACGGTTATCGACGAACAAGAAGGCGATTTTGATTATAAGATTTATATGAACCATATCTTAGATCACCGCGGATATCGTTTTTTCCAAGCACAATTTGATCCTGACGAAAAGGGAACTATTTTATCTGTGAATCACGACTATTGGGGGACATGGTTTACCTATTTAGGATATTTCTTATTATATATTGGATTAATGGCTATTTTATTTGACAAGAATACACGATTTAAGGATTTAGAAAAGGCTTTAAATAAGATTAAAAAGAAGAAAGCAGAGACTTTAACAGTGCTGTTACTTATGCTTTCTGTGTCCGGTTTCGCACAAGAGGACCACTCTGGTCACGACCATGCTAATGAGGCACAAACGACTTCAGAGCAACACCAAGTTGAGGAAGCTAATATTGAGGACGTAAAGCAGGTTGAAGAAGCTAGCCATACTTCAGAAGAAGACCATGTAAAGGTTAGAGCAACTAAAGCTCAAATAGATTCTGTTTTAAGGGCAAATATTGTACCTAAAGAGCACGCAGAGTTGTTTGGTCATATGGTGATTCAAGATCTAGGAGGACGTATGATGCCATTAAATACCTATGCTTCGGAGTTGCTTAGAAAAGTGAGTAAAAGTGATACCTACGAAGGGTTTGATGCTAATCAGGTGTTTTTGTCTATTCAAGAAAGTCCGATGATTTGGTATAATGTGCCAATCATTTATTTAAAGGCTAAGAAAGATGATTCAATTCGTAAAATTATTGGTGTCCCAAAAGATCAGAAATATGTGACTTTATTGGATTTCTTTACAGATGATTTTCAGTATAAATTAAACCCGTATTTAGAAGAGGCGTCAAATACGCAAATTAAAACGGGGTACCAAAAAGAGTTTTTAGAGACCAATCAAAAGGTTAATCTATTATCGAATGCTATTGAAGGGCGCTCGTTAAAAATATTCCCTATTCCTGATGATGAAAATAACAAGTGGATTTCTCCAATGGAATTTAGAACGGAAGGGTATAGAGAGAAAATAGCAGACTCTACGTATGCTAGTTTTATAGATTCTGGTTTTAACTGGTATTTATACACGCTTAATGAAGCGAAAAAGAAAGGTAATTTTGCTGCGGCAGATAAGTTTTTAGAAACCTTTAAAAAGACGCAACATAATATTGGTGGAGCCGTGATGCTTAACGACGATAAGGTTCACGCCGAAATTATGTATAACAAATACGATATTTTTAAGAAACTATTTAGTTGGTACATGTATGCGGGTACCTTGCTGTTTGTTGTTTTAATTATTCAAATTTTTAAACTGAGAAGTAAACCTATTCATATTGCAGTACAAGTTTTAAAATGGAGTATTGTTGGTTTATTTGTGCTACATACATTAGGGTTAATATTACGTTGGTATATTTCAGGACACGCTCCATGGAGTGATGCTTATGAGTCTATGATTTATGTGGCTTGGGCAACCATGTTCTTTGGTCTCGCTTTTGGTAGAAAAAGTGATCTTACCCTAGCATCTACTGCTTTTGTAACCTCTATGATTTTAATGATTGCTCATTGGAATTGGATGGACCCAGCAATTGCTAACCTACAGCCGGTATTAGATAGTTATTGGTTAATGATTCACGTAGCAGTTATTGTGGCAAGTTACGGACCGTTTACCCTTGGAATGATTTTGGGTATCGTGGTACTATTTTTAATGATACTTACCAACGAGAAGAATAAAGCTAAAATGCTGATTAATATTAAAGAGCTTACCATTATTAATGAAATGGCATTAACAGTAGGTTTAGTCATGTTAACTATAGGTAACTTCCTTGGGGGACAATGGGCCAACGAAAGTTGGGGCCGTTACTGGGGATGGGATCCTAAGGAAACATGGGCTTTAATTAGTATTATGGTTTATGCTTTTGTAATTCATATGCGCTTAGTGCCAGGTTTACGTGGTCGTTGGATTTTCAACCTTATGTCAATAGTCGCTTTTGCAAGTATTTTAATGACCTATTTTGGAGTGAATTTCTACCTTGCCGGTTTGCACTCGTATGCTAGTGGAGACCAAATAGTGAGTCTTAAGTTTATTGCTATAGCAGTTGCGATTGTAGCGGTTATCGGATTCTTCTCATATTTAAAATTCAAGAAGTTTTATAAGAAATAATCAGTAATGGGTTTTTTTAAAGAATTTAAGGAGTTTGCTGTTAAAGGTAATATGATGGATATGGCCATTGGTATTATCATAGGCGCCTCTTTTAATAAGGTGATTGATGTTCTGGTAAAAAAGGTGTTAATGCCACCCTTGTCTTTAATGAGTAACGGTATAAACCTTCAAAATAGAAAACTTGTATTGCGTACTAGTGAGTTGGACGAAGCTGGTAAGGTTTTAGTAGAGGAAGTTGCTATTCAATATGGTGCTTTAGCCGAAGCACTAATCGATTTTTTGATTATAGGGATGACGATATTTGTGGTTGTAAAAGCAATGAATAAGCTACGAGACCGATCGCAAAACCCAAAAGATAAAACGGTGAAAACCCCAAAAGATATTCAGTTATTAAGCGAGCTAAATACGCTTATGCAAGAACAAAATGAGTTGTTGCGCAAGCAAAAGTCTCAGAGGGAAGATAAGTAATCTAAGAATCCAGTTGTTCTAACTTTAATTCGTCGTAGTTTTTTTGTATTTTTAAAAAGCATTACGTTTAAATTTCACTTATTTATAAATACGAAACTATGAAAAAAATACTTCAGATTATCGCCGCTTACTGGGGGGCGAAGAAATTAAATAAATTTGGTTGTGTAGGGTTTGTAGTCATTTTTATAATTCTATACTTAATTTTGGGAAAAGTCCTTTAAAATAATAAAAAAAGCAGCATACAATTCTAGAATTGTATGCTGCTTTTTTAGTAGCTAACTGTAGTATGTGCTCTACAGTTTTATTAAAGTTTTATTTAAGTTCAAATCGTTTAACATATCATGGGTAAATTTATAATGCCCACGTTTTGTGATGATTCTAAACCTGTGGTCGTTCATTCGCGTTAATACGTCTAAAAAACGCCATTTTGTTTTTAATAATCGTGGTTCTTGACTTTTTACACTAAGTTCAAAATAGTATTTTCTAGTGCGTCGTGTAGCAGTAATATCGGGGGTAATTGTGATATCGGTGCCTTGTTTCTTGTAGGATTTCGGACTCTCGTAGCCTTCAATATCTGACTTGATATTTTCAAATCCTAAATTTTCTAAATAGCTAATCGATTCCAATAGGAATGCTTCGTTTTCTTTTTTCTCTGAGTGTACCATAGGCCTAAGTTAATAAAAGAAATACGTGTTTTGCGTTAATGCCTTGTTAAACCATTGGTTTTTAATAGTTTTGTAAGGATTTTTAAATGGCGCTATTAAAATAAATAAAGCCTAGTCCCGCTAAAATGGCGAAGCCAAAACTCATTAACGTGCCTATTAAAACATACTCGGTGAGTTTGCGGTCTTTTGCTTTGCTTAAATCTCCAAACCTAAAAATAGATTTTGCAGCCATTAAAAAGCCAACACCTTCCCAGTGACCGGTAATAATAAAAACGAACACAAATAAACGTTCTAACACACCTATATAAGCGCCTGCCTGTTCTAAGGATCCACTTTTTTCACCTTTTGTATCTTCTAAGCTCCATTTAGAAATTATCACTTTCATGCATACTGAGGCTACAACTGTAGCTATTAATAAAAAGGTTATGAAAACAATAAGTTGCGGTGTTATTAATGCGGCAATGGAGAACTCAGAAGGGTAATAAATAGCTGTTACTACTGCTAAGATAATAAGGTGCGCTATTTGATCGGCAGCAAATAAAACCCGTGCATTTTTCTTGGTCTGCAGTTGTAGTTTGACTAGATCTATAGCATAATGCGTTGGAATGATTATAAGAAAGGCTAGCCAATATGATCTAAAGTCGGCTTGAAGGACTAGGGTTAAAGCTAAAAAGTGTATTAGAATATGGTAGTACACGTATTTTGACTTGTATTTTTTCTTTCTTTTGTGTTTCACCCATTTTGTAGGTTGAAAAACAAAGTCACCAAGGCAATGTGCAAGAACTAGTGTTAGAAAAAAGAAGAGCATAGGCGCTTAGAATTGGGAGTTATAATAATTAAGCATTTTTAATATTTCGTCGTAACCAATGCGTTTTAATCCTGCACTAACATTACCTTGTTTACGGTCTAATAATTTAGCTATCTCTATTTGGTTAAAATCGCTGTGCTCAAGGGTGGCTTTAAAAAGGAGGGCCGCTTTAGGGGTCCAACTATCCATTGTTAACGAGGCTAAATCAAGCATGATATTTATAACCTGGTTAAAAGAATCGTCTTCCGTTTTTATGGCTAAACGCGATTTTCTCAAACTTTCAAAGCATTCTCCTGAATTCACAAAAGCACTGCCGTTTGACTCTGTTATCGCCTCTGCATCGTAAGTTTTTTTGCCAATGCCGATGGCTAATCTTACATCGATGGTTTTAAATTGTTTAATGCTTGCTTTAATTAATAGAGCGGCTATTAATGCTTGTTTAGGACTAACCTCAAGTTGAAAGCTGTCTCCGCGATAAACTTCCCAATGTTTGGGAGCAGTGCCGTACTTATTAAGTTCTGCTTTTAGTGCCGCTAGCCATAATTTGGGATCAGCACTTCTGGAACTTATGATATCACCGGTGATTATACTTGTCATTTAGTATGGATTATATGTAAATGTATTCATTTTATCTATAAAAACCTAAATTATATGATTTATAGTATATATTTAGTATTATATGGTTTTAAGTATATATTTACAGGGATATGACGTATTGTATATAAAGACGATGTGTTTGACTACTCTTAACGTGCTTTATAAGACTAAAAATACTTTTGTATTAAAATCTTATTCCTTGGTCAATTTTTTATCTTTACAAGATGAGTAAAACAAAATTTGGGGTAAATACGATTTGTACCCATACTGGAGAAGTAAAAGACGAGCAGTTTAAAGGGGCGGTTTCCCCTATATACATGTCAACATCCTATGCCTTTGAAGAGGTTGCGGTAAAACGCTATCCGAGATATTTTAATACACCAAATCAAGAATTTGTATCAAAAAAAATAGCTGCTTTGGAGCACGCTGAAGCGGGTATGATTTTCGGCTCTGGAATGGCCGCTATCAGCACAGTGTTTTTAGCCTTTTTAAAAGCAGGAGATCATATAGTGGTACAAAACACACTGTATGGAGGTACGAGTAATTTTATACGCGAAGAGTTTCCTAAATATGGCATCGATTTCACATTTACTAATGGGTATAGTGTCGCTGATTTTGAAAATGCGATACAAAGTAATACCAAACTTATTCATATCGAAACCCCGTCAAATCCTTTAATGACTATTACCGATATTAGTGCTGTTGCTAAATTAGCACAAGCTAAAGGCATTAAAACCACTATCGATAACACTTTCGCTAGTCCGATAAATCAAACAGCTATAGATTTAGGAATTGATATTGTTATTCATTCGGCTACGAAATATCTAGGAGGGCACAGTGATATATTAGCTGGGGCAGTAGCGTGCTCTGAAAAAGACAGGGAGATTATTTGGAATGTTGCCAAAAACCTAGGAGGTAGTTTAAGTGATTTTATGGTTTGGATGTTAGAGCGCAGTATGAAAACCTTAAAATTGCGTGTCAAGAAGCAAAATAAGAACGCCCTAAAAATGGCGCAGTATTTAGCACAACATAAAGCTGTTAAAAGGGTGTATTATCCAGGTTTAAAAACACATCCAGAATACGCTTTGGCTAAAACCCAAATGAAAGGCTTTGGCGGGATGCTATCTTTCGAGCTACAGGAGACCTACGATGCGTCTCAGTTTCAAAAGCGCTTACAACTTATAAAACCCTCGATGAGTTTGGCAGGAGTAGAGAGCACCATGTTATCCCCGTACTTAACTTCTCATGCTTTACTAACGCAAGAACAACGCGATGCTTTGGGAATTGGGAAAGGGTTAATCCGTTTTTCGCTAGGTATCGAATCGCTTAAAGATTTAAAAGCAGATATTGAACAAGCCTTACAATCATTACATTAATACATACTAAAAGATCAAACAATTTGCACAAAAGAAACAAACATAAAGACGGATATGATTTTGAGCGTTTATTAAAAGCTCATAGCGATTTAGATCCCTTTGTTTTTACTAACGCACACGGTACACAAACCATAGATTTTGCGAAACCAGAAGCTGTAAAAGCTTTAAATACGGCGCTGCTAAAAGCACATTACGATATGGGGTATTGGGAATTCCCTAAGGCCAATTTATGTCCGCCAATACCCGGACGTGTCGAATATATCCATTATATGGCCGATGTATTAAAATCTCCCACTCCCAATGCTAATATTAAAGTGTTAGATATAGGTACTGGAGCAAGTTGTATATATCCTTTATTGGGTCATGCTACCTGCGAGTGGCAATTTGTAGGATCGGATATCTCGGAGCGCTCATTGGAAAATGCAAAAAAAATAGTAGATAAAAATAAACTAGGAGAGGCTATTACCTTTCGTTTACAACGGAGTCCTACTCATATTTTTAAAGAAATTTTAAGAGAGAATGACCAATTTTCTTTGTCTATTTGCAATCCCCCTTTTTATAAAAATGAAGCAGAAGCGTTCGAAGCAACCACGAGAAAACTAAAAGGATTAGGTAAGCTATCAGATACGGTAGTTAGAAACTTTGCGGGTACGGCTCAAGAATTATGGTTTGAAGGTGGTGAAAAAGCGTTTTTACATACTTATTTATATGAGAGCTCATTGTATAAAAAGCAATGTGTATGGTACAGTAGTTTGGTGTCTAACAAAGCTCATGTTAAGTCTATGCAAAGTTCGTTGAAAAAACTAAAAGCCGAAACGGTAAAAGTGATTTCTATGCCTATGGGGAATAAAGTGAGTAGGGTAGTGGCATGGACCTTTTACACAGAAAAAGAATTAAAAGAAGTCATAAATAATAATTACAAATGAAACTAGATATATTAGCCTTTGGCGCACACCCAGACGATGTCGAGTTAGGTGCTGGAGGAACCTTAGCGAAAGCTATTAGTGAAGGAAAAAAAGTAGGAATAATCGATTTAACTCGTGGGGAATTAGGAACGCGTGGTACCGAGCAAACTAGAAAGGAAGAGGCTAAAGCAGCGGCAGATATTTTAGGCGTTTCTATCCGTGAAAATTTAGGCTTTGCCGACGGCTTTTTTGTTAATGATAAGAAGCACCAATTGGAGGTTATTAAGATGATTAGAAAATACCAACCTGAAATCGTGTTGTGTAATGCCATCGATGATAGGCATATTGATCACGGTAAAGGGAGTCAATTGGTTAGTAATGCATGCTTTTTAAGTGGCTTGCTAAAAATTGAAACTGAAAGTGAGGGGAAAACGCAAGAGCGTTGGAGACCCAAGCAAGTATACCATTATATACAATGGAAAAATATTGAACCCGATTTTGTAGTTGATATTTCTGGCTTTATGGAAGTCAAGTTAAAATCGGTGTTTGCCTACAAAACGCAGTTCTATGATAAAGATAGTAAGCAACCAGAAACACCTATTACGAGTAAAAATTTCACCGATAGTATAGAATATAGAGCTAGGGATATGGGACGCTTAATTAATACGGATTATGCAGAAGGCTTTACTACAGAACGTTACGTTGCAGTGAATAGTTTGTTCGATTTAATTTAGAAAAAAGATTAAAAATTTCGATAAAAATGTTTTGTAATAATTAGTAAATAATATACATTTGCACACGCGTTACTGAAACGCTAAAATGGTGATTGTAGCTCAGCTGGTTAGAGCATCGGTTTGTGGTACCGAGGGTCGCGGGTTCGAATCCCGTCTTTCACCCAAAAAGCAAAAGCTTCTCTTTTTAAGAGAAGCTTTTTTTGTATGTGCTATTTTGGGTTTTTGTAGTTTAACAGAGGCTTAAATCGTCTAGAATAGTGCCGTTTTGTAGGCTGTTAGGTTCTACTTATATTCTTAGCTGTAAATTATTATAAAGGAGGCGCACCTAACGAACATTATTGATGCGTGTGTTAATCGAGCTTATTAGAAAAATACTTCAGTAAGACCTGAGATAGTTTTTCTTTAGATAAAGGTTTTGTTAAATACTCTGCCATACCTTTTTCTATAGAATGCGTAATGGCTTGTCTAGTAACATCTGCCGATAAACCAAAAATTAAAATGTCCTTATTGGTTTCTCTAATAATTTGAGTTGCTTCAAATCCATCCATTATGGGCATATGAATGTCCATTAAAATTAATTGATACTGATTTTCTTTTACCTTATTAATAGCTTCAGCTCCATTAATAGCCTTTTCGGATTGAATGCCCAGATGTTCTAGAAGTTTAGATAATACTAAAAGATTAGTTTTATTATCATCTACGATTAAAACCTTAAAATCTTTAAAATGAATGGCTTTGGAGTCGGTAGTTTTTTCATCCTCAGTTAGTTGTTTAGAGATCGTAAAAGGTAAAGAGATAACAAATTCGGTACCCCTTTGAATATCACTGTCTACAGTAATAGTACCACCCATAAGTTTAATCAAATTTCTACTTATAGAGAGTCCCAAACCGCTTCCTTTATGCTTTTTCTTTATCCCAACATCCAGCTGTGTAAAGCGTTCAAAAATACTTGACAAATTATCTTTTGGTATACCAATACCCGTATCTTTAATACTGATTTTAACGTTGAGTTTATGCTCTATTATTTGCTCTTCATATCTAATAGTTACGCCACCGGTATTTGTAAATTTCAGTGCGTTTTTAATGAGGTTTATAAGGATCTGATTGTATTTTCCTTCATCTCCTACTACGGTAGCATTGCTCGAACCAATACATTCTAAATTTAAATATAAGTTCTGTTGTTTAAATTTTGTTTCGTACTGACTTACAATCGAGGCAATTTCTTGCGAAGGTTTAAAAATGAGATTTATAAGATGTGTTTCTCCAGATTCAATTTTATCGAATTCCAAGACATTATCAACCAACGATAGTAAGTTTTTAGAGGATTTATCCATTAGCTTTAGATAGGTCTTATTTGTTTCCGTATCCTTGGAATATTTTAAGATTTCTATAAATCCTAGTATAGCATTTAATGGCGTCCTTATTTCATGACTCATATTAGATAAAAACTCTGTTTTAGCTTCCGAAGCTTTTTCTGCTTTCTTTCGTTCTTTGATTATTTTTTTGTTAGATTTTTTTAATCGTTTGTACGCTTTTATTGCACGCGAGTTTTCTTTACGAGATCTAAAGTAAAAATAGATGATAAGACTAAGTGAAGAGGTTAATACCAACCCGAAAATAAGCATGATCGAAATGGAAATAGTGTTACTCTTTAAAACAGTTGATAGTTTTGGCTTCATTATTAACGTCCATCGCTGATGGTCTAATTGATCAATTGTAAACGTTTTTAAAAAAGTAACATCAGAGTGTGTCGTATCTATTTTGTCTAAATCATGTGTGTAAAAGGAAGAGCCTTTGTCATCTTTTACTTCAATAGCATAATTTTCTACGTTTTTCGAAAACTTATCTAGGTTGTTTTTAAAATCCATACCCGCGGTAATAGTACCTTGTAATGAGCCTTTAAAATACACAGGAATGTCTACTAAAAACGCATACCCTCCTTGAGTAAGTTCAGCCCACGGTGTTATATTGGTAGATTTATCGATGGTGTGTTTCATCCACTCATTTCTACGGTAATCAATTTTAGAAATATCTAGGTTTATGCTTGCTTCATTCCCCTGTAATGGCGTCGTCTTTTTTATAATCATGGAACTGTCAATCCATTGAATAAACTTAAAAGACGGGTTTTGTCCTATAATGGTCTGTGCATCATGTTCCCAATAATTAAAATAACTACCATTAGTTATTTCTAACCTGTTTTTTAAATTTTCTAAAATCCGAATGTCTTTTTGTATAGCATGGCTAATATCTTCACTGAGGTGTTCTCCAGAGAATTCGATGTCATTAACAAGTTCTAATTTTTGGTCGTTCTTATATCTATCCCATATAAAAAGGACAAATAGGTTGAGTAGTATAAAGGCAAAAAGAGCTATAAAAAACTCTTTCTTCTTAATAATAGATACCATTTTTTAGTATAATTGTTATCAATATTAGCACTGTATAAGGACTTAGGGTAAACTAATATAAAACGAAGGTAATCATTTTATTTTTTTATTAATACTTAGCCTTAAGTATTTACATTTTATTTTAAGCGTGATTCGGTGCTAAGTAGTGGGTGATCTTTTTATTTTTAAGTAGGTATAACTCAGGGTAGGTATATAACTATAAAATAAAAAGGCTTCATAATAACGGTGGTTACTATGAAGCCTTAAGAACGGTATAAATAAACTTATCTACTTATTCTGTTGCTTTGTCTACTATAATTCGAGCATCGCGATTAGCTAATTCCCATGCCGTATAAAATATAAGACGGGCACGGTTTTCTAATAAGTCGTACTCAATTTTATCTGGGGTATCTGTAGGTTTGTGGTAGTCGTCGTGTGTACCATTAAAATAAAAAATACAAGGCACATTGTTTTTTGCAAAGTTGTAGTGGTCAGAACGGTAGTAAAAACGATTTGGATCGTTTTCAGCATTGAATGTGTAATCTAAATCGATGTTCATGTATTTTGAATTCATCATTTCAGAAATTTCATGTAGTTCAGTACTTAACTTATCGCTACCAATAAGGTATATGTAGTCTCTGTTTTTCTTTTCGCGCTTTGGATCGATACGACCAATCATATCTATATTTAAGTTTGCTACTGTGTTTGCTAATGGGAAAATAGGGTCGTGGTCTGTATAATAGCTAGAGCCTAAAAGACCTTTTTCTTCAGCGGTAACATTTAAAAATACAATAGAACGTTTTGGTCCATGTCCCGCCGCTTTAGCTTTTGCAAAAGCTTGAGCAATTTCTAATACTGCTACAGTTCCAGAACCGTCATCATCAGCACCGTTATAAATTTCCCCATCTTTAACACCTTCATGATCTAAGTGTGCAGAAATTACGATATACTCCTCTGGCTTTTCACTTCCTTTAATTACAGCAGCAACATTTTCTGAAACGATTTTTTCTGAATTGTTAGTGAAATCTAAGGTCATATTTGTTTTAACAACCTTTGCTGTATTATTCGTTTCAATATCACTAACTAGGCTTTTTGCTAAGTCGGTATTGATTAAAAAATAATACATGTCATCACTTTTCACATCTAAAGTCATACGTCCGCTAGGGTTTCCAAATCTAAAAGCAGCCATTTTGTACACTTCAGGGTAATAGAAGAGTACAGCTTTAGCGCCCTTTTCTTTAGCAATATCTCTTTTTTTAGCGAATTGTGTTCTGAATTCAGACCATTCTGAAGCTTCAGTTGTTCCTGTTAAAAGGTAAGTCCCATCAGCATTTTTAGGCTCTCCAGATTTAATAACAACCACTTTGTTTTCTACATCTAATCCATCATAACTTGAAAACGTATCTGTTTCAAATCCGTAACCCGCATAAACAATTTCGTTAGCCGTAATTGTTTGTGTATTACCAGCACCTACCGATACTAAATCGTCAACGTAAGTAAAAGCTTTACCATTTACACTTAGGGTAACATCAGGCTTACCTAGAACTTGTAAAGGAACATTCTGAAAGTAATCGCCATCTTTTTTTGCAGCAGGTACACCATCTTTAATATAGTGTTCTTTAATATAATTTACTGCCATTTTCTGACCAGGAGCACCAGTATCACGCCCTTCAAATTCATCGGAAGCGTAGGTGTAAAGCATTGTTTTTAACTCTGCTTGAGTGATCGTGTTGGCGTAAACCGACGGGTCGGCAGCTTTTTTAGTTGTTGTCGTTGTAGTCTGAGTTGTACTACCGCAAGAAGAAAAAAGAAGCGATAAGGCAACTAGATAAAGTGCTTTTTTCATAAAAAGTATGTCTATAATATGTTTGATTAATTGCTAAAAATACATGAAATAATGGGGTTTTTAGTAATTCATTAACAATCTTTAACAGTTCTACATATCTTTATTGTGTACTAAATGGTATTCTTGGTTTGCCAATTGCCATGCTGTAGCAAAAATAAGTTGTGCTCGCTTTTGTAAAAGTCTATAATCTATTTTGTCTGGGGTATCGGTAGGCTTGTGGT
The DNA here is from genome assembly GCF_900107625.1 of Bizionia paragorgiae. Classification (GTDB taxonomy): domain Bacteria; phylum Bacteroidota; class Bacteroidia; order Flavobacteriales; family Flavobacteriaceae; genus Bizionia; species Bizionia paragorgiae. The sequence goes on along the minus strand of NZ_FNQK01000018.1, from coordinate 22,125 downwards.
AGTCGTTGTGTTCTCCATTAAAGTAGAAAATAACTGGAATATTGTGTTTTGCAAAATTATAATGATCAGAGCGGTAGTAATATTGGTTGGTATCCTCTTCATCATTAAACGTATAATCGAGTTCTAGGTTTGTAAACATTGCATTTATTTTTTCTGATGTAAAATGCAAATGCTTACTTAGTCTGTCAGCACCAATCAGGTATATATAATTAGGATTGTTCTTGTGTTTTTCATCTATGCGACCAATCATATCTATATTTAAGTTAGCCATTGTATTTTCTAGACTAAATATGGGATTGCTAACGTAATAGCGCGAGCCGTATAAACCAATTTCTTCGGCTGTTAAATGAAGAAAAACAAGACTTCTTTTAGGGGGGTATCCTGCTGACTGTGCCTGTTTAAAAGCCTTGGCGATAGCAAGCATGGCAACGGTTCCAGAGCCATTATCGTCGGCTCCAAAGTGTATGGAGTCGTTTTCAACCCCCATATGATCTAAATGGCCAGAAATGATAATGAGTTCTTCAGGAACTTTCGAGCCCTTTATATAAGCGACTACATTTGCCGAGCTGTTAACGCCTTGTGGTAAAAAGGATTGCGGTACAGTTTGATAGTAGGTAGAGTCTCCAACAGCTGGTAAAATATGCTGTGTCTTGTAAAATTCTTTTAAAAAAGCAGAGGCTTTAAGCTGTCCAGGTTCTCCTACTTTTCTGCCCTCAAACGCTTTGGAGGCAAAGGTGTGTAAATTGTGTTTTAACTCTTCAACAGAGATGGTATTAGCGTATGTGGCTATGGCTGTACTATCATTCACCTGAATACTGTTTTTTAAGTTGTCGATTTTGGTGCTGTATTTCGTAGTCGCACAAGAACCTATAAGAGTGAAAGCAGAGAGAAGAATAAAGGACTTCATAATAGTGTGTTTTTAGGGAATACAATACTACAATTTTTATCAGAATTAGAACTTGATTTTAGTGGCGTGTAATCGTTTTAATTCAGCGTTTCTTTAATTAAAAATAGAGTGTCTTTCGTTTTTAATGCTGTGTTAAGGAGGTAACGATTAAAATGTGTGCACTTAAAAAATAGGCATAAACTATTTAGATTGCTTAGCTTTGCCAATTCAAAAATCGTTTACAAAACCATGGATTCATTAACACAAATTGTACTAGGGGCAGCGGTAGGGGAAGCTGTTTTGGGACGTAAAATTGGTAATCGTGCTATGTTATATGGAGCGATTGCGGGTACGATTCCAGATTTTGATGTTTTGGCATCTCATGTTACCGATACGGTAAGCGCACTTGAAATTCATCGGGGGTTTACTCATTCTATTTTCTTTTCGGTAGTTTTTGCGCCCTTTTTTGCGTGGTTAGTAACGCGATACGACAGCCATAAAAGTATTAAAGATTGGTCGTGGTTGTTTTTCTGGGCTTTTATAACACATCCTATTTTAGATGCTCATACCACTTGGGGAACACAGTTATTTTGGCCTTTCGATTTACGCTTGGCCTTTAAAACAATTTTTGTAATCGACCCCTTGTACACCCTGCCTTTCTTAATGTGTGTTATTTTGGCTATGCTGCAGCATAGAAGCTCTAAGAAACGCCGATTTTATAATCGTTTAGGGTTAATATTGAGCACAACCTACTTAGGATTAACTTTGGTTTTTAAAGGCATGGCGTATACTCAGTTTGAAAAGGCTCTAAAAGAACAGGGGATTGCCTATAGAGAACTAGAAACCAAACCTTCCGCTTTAAATACCATATTGTGGTGTGCTAATGTCGAAACGGAAAACGCATACCTGATAGGATATTATTCGTTTTTTGATTCGCAACCCATCACTTTTGTGTCCTATTCTAAAAATCACGATGCCCTTGGCGAATTAAAGCATTCAGAGAAAATACAACGTATGATTACCATTTCTAAAGGCTGGTATACCATTTCAAAAAAAGAGGGTCAGTTGTATTTTAACGATTTGCGATTCGGATTATTAAGTATACAGCCCGATGCTAAAAACTTTGTGTTTAGTTATTTGATTAATGTGACTAACGATGGTAAAGTAAACCTAATTGAAGCTCCAAAAGGGAGACGAGAAGGTAAAAAACTTATGAAAGATTTGTGGCAACGCATTAAAGGTAATTAAGAGGCTTAAAGAATTAAAAGGTATAAGTACCATGCTTAAACGTAGGCCTGAAATCGGCCTGTAAATTTTTTAGTAAGTCTATACAAATAGGTCTTAAATCTTGCCTATAAGCTGTTGTAACTAGAATTTAATCTACAGCTTTCTTAATTGAATTTGTACTTTTAAGATCGGATGCGATTAAAAGCCCAATATAAATATGAATACGCGTTTTTCTTATAAGCTAATAAATCGTTAAAGACTAGAGTGTTATTGGGATATGAGTTTCTTTTTTCGTATCTTAAAGTTAATAATTAACTGAGTAATTATATTACTGTAAAATGTTTTAAATTATGAAAACACTTCATGAACTTCTTAACAAAGTCACCACATTAACAATGCGTCTTAAAACGGAGTACCCTGAGCTTTATGTGTATCTTGGTGAAGATCCGATAACTATTCCATCGGTAAGTGATCCTCACATGGATGCTACTATATTGAAGGAATATATTTCGAGTTTAAAAGGCATGCTTAAATCTCATTTAAAACCCAAGTCTAAACACTAATGGCGTATATAGATTACTATAAAGTGTTGGAAGTGTCCAGGGACGCTTCTGATAAAGATATAAAAAAAGCCTACCGGAAACTTGCGAGGAAATATCATCCCGATCTTAATCCTAATGACAAAGAAGCTGAAAAGCGATTTAAAGCACTTAATGAGGCGAATGCCGTATTGAGTAATGCCGAAAATCGTAAAAAGTATGACGCTTATGGCGAGCATTGGGAAAATGCTGAAGCTTACGAACAGGCACAGAAACAACAAGCAAGACAGCAGCACAGTAATCAGCAGTATCGAGGACAGCAAGGTGGACAGCAGTTTACCGACGATGAGTTTTCAGACTTTTTTAGTTCGATGTTTGGTGGTCGTGCACAATCTCAAGGCCGACAAGTTAAATTCAAGGGGCAAGATTATACCGCCGAATTACAAATTGATATTAAAGAAGCCTACACCACACATAAACGAACCCTTACCGTTAACGGTAAAAATATTCGTATAACTATTCCTGCAGGCGTAGAGAATGGGCAAGTCATTAAAATTAAAGGGCACGGTGGAGCCGGTGTAAATGGTGGGCCTAATGGTGATTTGCTAATAACCTTTTCCATAGTAAATACTACGGCTTTTAAACGCGATGGTAACCACTTGTATACCACGGTTGATTTAGATTTATATACGGCCTTACTAGGGGGAGAGCTCACTGTAGATACTTTTAATGGTAAGGTGAAGCTTAGTATAAAGCCAGAAACCCAAAATGGTGCTAAAGTGAAACTTAAAGGAAAAGGCTTTCCTAAATATAAAAAAGACGGTCAGTTTGGAGACTTGTTTATTACTTACCAAGTAAAAACACCAACACAACTTACCGATAAGGAAAAAGCACTGTTTACCGAACTCTCAAAATTACGATAACATGGATACGACACACTTAATCTCTATACAGCAGTTTTGTAAGCATTACCAAGTACCCGTAACCTTTATTAATGCATTACAAGAGTACGAATTGGTGGAAATCACCGTTACAGAAACCGATCATTTTATAAAAACGACTCAAATAAATACGGTGGAGAAAATGATGCGTTTGCATTATGATCTTGATATAAATTTGGAGGGTATCGATGCTATTTATAATTTATTGCAGCAAGTGGAAAGGCTGCAAGAAGAAGTGCGTATGCTTAAAAATAAATTAAATGCCTATCAATAAATTCACAGGTGCCTTAAAGGAATTATTAGCGGCAGACTATATAAAGAGGTGCTGTGTTGGAAATAATACGCTAAGCTGACTAAAATCAGTCGTTGTAAACATAGGTTTTATTAGTTTAGCATTTCTATAAGGCGTTTTAAGTAAGCAATTAAACTATGAGAAGAACATTAAAAGACAACGAGAATCTAAGGATTCTAGAAGATAATTATATTGGTAATTTGGGGTATATCTCTCAAAATAAGCCGTTCGTAGTGCCTATTACCTATTTCTATAATAAGGAAAAACATGCTATTATAGGCTATTCGGCCATGGGGCATAAAATCCGCGCACTTCGCGAAAATCGTGAGGTTTCTTTATTGGTCACCGATATCGATTCTGTAAATGCTTGGAAATCTGTTTTAGTACACGGTAAATATCAAGAACTGTCTACTAGCGAAGCGAAGTCGCAAATGCATACCTTTTCTTTAGGGGTTAAGGATTTAATAATTAATAACGAATTAAGAACCGTAAATTTTATTGAAGAATTTTCGAGTAAAATTGACACTGACGATTATCCTATCGTCTTCTTAATTCATATTGATGAGATTACTGGACGTATTCGTACCGAGTAGTTTTAATGCTCATTAAAAGAAAAAGATTTTAATTTAAAACTGAAATATAGAATGAATATACTTTATTTGCACGGGTTGATGAGTAGTAATCAATCCGTTAAAATTGATTGGCTGAAGGAGAAACATACGGTGTTTAATCCGCTTCTAAAATATAAAGACCCCGGACAGTCTATTTTTGCAGATTTAGAAGATCTTATTGAAAATAATACAATCGATTTAATAATAGGGAGTAGTATGGGAGGTTACTTAGGGTTTCATCTAGGTAATAGATATCAGATCCCTACTTTATTGTTTAACCCCGCGCTAGCAAAGGAAAGTGAATTTAAGCCTGAAGTTAAAATTGTAGATAATACCAGTATTTTACACACTCTTGTGTTGGGGCAAGATGATGAGGTTGTGATTCCGTCACAGACCCTTCAGTTTTTGAAAGCTAATAACACTAATTTTGTGTATACTTTTGAACCCATGGGACATAGAACGTCTTTCGACGTGTTTAAAAAACATTTTGGATTACTAAAATAGGGCAAAGGTGAGTTTTAATACTTTCGCCATAATCTAAAGTAAGGGCTTTATACCTTTAAAAATTAAAAAGCTCCAGTTGAAAAACTGGAGCTTTTGTTAAAATATGATTTTACTCTTTCACCATTTTTTTTCTCACTACCGACTCGCCATTTTTAATGGCCACAATATAGATTCCTTGCTTTAAATCTTGGACATCTACAGTGTGGGCCGATTTGTTTTGGGCTTGGTTAATTCTAGCGTTTTTAACACGCTGTCCTGAAAAGTCATAGATCTCTATCTCGTAATCTAAGGTGTTATCTGACTGAATAACCAATTTTAAATCGTCTTTTACCGGGTTGTTGAAATGTACAGGTGAGTCACCTACTAAAGCGGGTTTGCTTAATTGCATTGGTAAGAGCAATTTATTCATACAGGTTTTAAATGTTTTAGTGAACGTGTAATCAGTCCATCCGTAATTACCAGACGTTATTTGGTGTACTATAGTGTTTCCACTAAGCGATGTACTCTTATAAAATAACTTAACAGTATACGTTGTATTGGTATTACAACTATAAAAACTGTTGTTAGCAATGGTGTTATTTGGTGAAGTCGAATTGGCTAAATTGGTTAACTTAACTAAGCCATTTTGATTACAATTATTAGTATTCGGCGTGGTTTGAAGATACAGTTTACTAGCATTGGTATACGAACCGTGGATGGTTAAGCCTATATACCCATTGTATTTGCCTTTTTTATCTTTTTTACATTTCGCTCCTAGTGTTAAATTTAAAGTAGGGGTGGCTTCTTTTAGTATAATGACCCTAATTAGTTGTCTAGAACCTGAAATTTCGCTACCGTTACAAAGGCTTTTAACGGTGTAATAATGGGTGCCTACAGGTAGATTCTGTATTTTATACCACTTATGTAAGCTTGTATTCGTATTATTTGAATAGGTGGAATTATTCGAATTTACGTTAATCATCGTCGCACCCGGGCAGTAAACGCTCGAGTAGTCTGTTCTTAAGTTGAGCTCATTTAAGGTAGAACTGTAAAAAGGAATAGTAATTTCGAAGGTTTTGTGGGTGTCTACACCGTTAGAGTTGCCATAAACATTTTTCTTCACTGCGTTACTATAAGTCGAAAAATCAACTTCAATCGAATTTAGAGCAAATGATGAATAGGACAAGGATAAAAAAGCAATAAACAGCGCTGTTTTTATCGTTTTAGAATGGTTTAATTTTAGTTTCATAATAGTAATGTTTTTTATATCCCTACTCTTTTAGCTTTTCGGGTTCCGCTTCTTGTTTTACATGTGATGATGGGTAAAATGTGTTCTTATAAAATGTGATTTAAAAAGGGTTTGTATTTCTATATCAAGTCTTATTAAATATTGTTACCCTTAATTATTATGTTTTATTAGAAAAGCTCGTGTATCGGAATTACTCCCTGTATTTAGTATGGTATATTCCGTTAGTGGAAAAAGACTACTGGTTATAAGCGGCAGAATTGTGATGAGGTTCTAGAGTTGTGTGTTTTATATCTTGCTGAAGCTGTGAGGCTCGTTTTGTAGCCATTATGGATTCTAATTGCTTCGTAGTATAAAGAGTTTTAAAGAGATGTTAATTTATAATAATCGTATTCAAGTTTTTATTTATATCCATTCTAAACTATTATATTTGCATCTGTAAAAAAACATATCATGAAGAAAATACTATTAGCAATAACAGCTTTTTCACTACTAGCTTCTTGCGGCAAGGACAATAAAAAGAATGAAACTACAGTAACCCCAGAATCATCAAAAGATCAAGTGGTAAATGTGTATACACACCGCCACTATGAGCCGGATCAAAAGATTTTCAAATTGTTTGAAGATAAGACTGGTATTAAAGTAAAGGTGATTAATGCTAGCGCTGATGAGTTGATTCAGAAAATGAAAATGGAAGGAAAGCAATCTCCTGCCGATGTACTAATCACGGTAGATGCGGGACGATTAAGTCGAGCTAAAGATGAGGGCTTATTACAAAGTATAAAATCTGATGTTTTAGAACAATCGATTCCATCATATTTACAAGATGTCGATAACCAATGGTTTGGCTTAACTAAAAGAGCGCGTATTATAGCGTATTCAAAAGACAGAGTCAACCCTGAAGACCTTACAACTTACGAAGATTTAGTGAACCCGAAATGGAAAGGGAAAATTTTAGTCCGATCGTCTTCAAATATCTATAACCAGTCGTTAATGGCTTCAATTATTGCTAACGACGGTGAGGAAGCGGCAAAAGAATGGGCAAAAGGAATGGTTGCTAATATGGCACGTTCTCCAAAAGGATCAGATAGAGATCAGGTAAAAGCAGTTGTTGCTGGCGAAGGTGATTTGGCTATTGTAAATTCGTATTATATTGGTAAAATGTTGAATTCACCAGATGCAGAAGAGGTGAAAACAGCTCAGCAAATTGGTTTATTTTTTCCGAACCAAGACGATAGAGGAACACATATTAATGTGAGTGGTGCTGGTGTTGCAAAGTATGCTCCTAATAAGGAAAATGCCATTGCTTTTATCGAATTTTTAATTGGTGAAGAGGCACAGAAAATTTTCACAGACTCGAATTACGAGTATCCAGTTCTTGAGAGTGTAATTCCTGTTGAAGATATTAAGGTGTGGGGGGAATTTAAAGAAGATAATTTAGGTCTAAATAAGTTAGGCGAACACAATAAAAAAGCAGTGTTGATTTTTGATGAAGCAGGTTGGAAATAAAGACGAGGCATTTTCGTTAAAAACACGAATTAAAAGGCTTAAAAGAGATAGTAACAAGTGGTCAGTTTTTACACTGGCCATTGTTTTTTTCTTGGCTTTACCTATTGTATTTATCGGCGTAGAACTATTTGCTGGTCCAGGAGAATCGTGGAGCCATATTGTAGACTACCTATTGCCCGATTACATAGGTAATTCCTTTTTTCTTGTTTTCTTTTGTAGCATTCTCGTTCTTGTTTTCGGGGTCTCTGCGGCGTGGTTTGTTTCGCGATACGAGTTTCCTTTTCGAAAACAAATGGAGTGGCTTTTAATTCTTCCATTAGCAATACCCTCTTATATTGTGGGGTATGCCTATGCTGGTATTTTCGACTATGGGGGGAGTATGGATCTATTATTTCGAGAAGTCGGCTTGACCTTTATTCGTATAGATATTATGAATAGAGCAGGACTTGCATTCGTATTAAGTATTTCTCTGTTTCCCTATGTTTATGTGAGTGCAAGAGCCTTTTTTCTTAACCAAGCGAATAATCTTTTAGAGGCTTCAAAAATGTTAGGGGTTAGTGAGGTTAAAACATTTTTTAGACTGATGTTACCACTTGCGCGACCGGCCATTGTTGCCGGATTAGTTTTGGTCTTAATGGAAGTGCTTAACGACTACGGAGCAGCAAAATATTATGGTGTAAATACGTTTACAACAGGAATTTTTAGATCTTGGTTTTCTCTTGAAGAGCCTCAAACCGCCGTTTACCTTTCCGCATTGCTTATCTTAATCATTTTTGTTTTAATCCTGATTGAAAAATGGCAGGTGCGTAAGATGAAATTCACCTCATCTAAAAGTAACAGTAAGCAAATTCAGCGTAAACCTACAAAAGGCATCATGAAAGGTTTTATCTTTTCGGTTGTATTTTTACCTATCCTTTTAGGTTTTGTTTTACCAGTAGTACAATTAATCTATTGGGCTGTGTTAACAGCAGCTACCGTTTTTGATATGGAATTTATTATGATTTCTGTTCAAAGTTTTGCTATCGCTATAGCTTCCGCAGTAATTACTGTGTTCTTTGCGCTTATTCTAATTTACTTTTCAAAATGGAGCACCCTTAGCGCCATAAAAAATATTTCTAGAGTCGGTGTTTTAGGTTATGCTATTCCTGGTGCCGTTATAGCCATTGGGATTATGATTCCTACTCTGGCCTTAGATAAATGGTTGATTAACGTGTTGGGTAATTTTGGTATCGATTCAGGGCTTATTATTAATGGTACGCTAATCGCATTGCTTTATGCTTACGCCGTTCGTTTCTTAGCAGTGGCTTATAATCCTATAGATTCGACAGCTTTAAAAGTAGATAATTCTATACCTGACTCTTCAAAAGTCTTAGGAGTAGGGAATTTAAAAACCTTTTTTAAAATTGAATTTCCTCTGATTAAAACCGGGGTGTTTAGTGCTGTAATTTTAGTGTTTATAGATGTTATGAAAGAATTACCACTCACCTTGATATTGAAACCCTATCATATAGATACTTTAGCAGTAAAAGCTTTTGAGTATGCAAGTGATGAGATGGTTATGGAAGCGTCAATCCCATCTCTTTTCATTATCTTTACGGCGATGATACCAGTAATATTTTTAAATAAATTATTGATTAAAAAATAAGCATGCTAACAATAAACTCCCTTTCAAAAAGCTATAATAAAGGTAAGAACTTTGCCTTGGAGGATGTCACTTTTAATTTAAAGGCTGGACAGGTCTGTGCGATTGTAGGAGAGAGTGGGAGTGGGAAAACCACTTTGGTGCGCTTAATTGCTGGTTTAGAGCGCCCTGATCACGGTAGTATTGTCATGGGAGATAAGGTAATCGCCTCTTTAGATAAATTTGTACAGCCCGAGAAAAGAAAAATCGGATTGGTTTTTCAAGAGTATGCCTTGTTTCCACACTTAACCATATTAGAAAATGTGCTATATGGTATTTCAAAAATAAAGCATAAAAGAAAACGCGCTCAAGACATGCTTGACTTGGTGGGTTTAAGTGATTTAGGAGATCGGTATCCGCACCAATTATCTGGAGGGCAGCAACAGCGTGTCGCTTTGGCAAGAGCGCTTGCTCCGGAACCGTCACTATTAATCTTAGACGAACCTTTTAGTAACCTAGATACCATGTTGCGTACCCAATTAAGAAATGAGGTATTCGATATTATAAAAAAAACAGAGGTAACCGTATTATTTGTAACCCACGATACACAGGATGCACTTTCGGTAGCTGATGAAATATTGATTTTGCAAAATGGTAAAGTCATTCAAAAGGACGTCGCGGCAAATTTATATGTTAACCCTAATACCTTATACGTCGCTTCTTTATTTGGAAGTACAGTGCATATAAATAAAAACTTGCAACACGCCTTCCGTTGTCCGCTAAAAGAAACCTGTTGTTATGCTATCCGTAATGAAAAGATAAAGGTAAGTCCGTCGTCTTCAGATACAGATTGTGAATACATTACTACAGCACAAGTTATTAAAAAAATTCAATTAGGAGAATCTATCCAACTGCTTTTAAAACTGGATTCTGGAGAGCAGTTAACGGTAATGACTCAGGATAAAAATATTGCCGACACCATTTTTATAGGATTCAATTCTACAGATATTTTAGAATTTGAAAATGAGTAGGACGTTCACGTCCTAGTAATAACGAACTGTAAATGGTAAATTTGTAGGGGTAACCCGAGGGGTCTTAGGATCTAATTTGTTACTTTTTTACCAAAATTTCCACCATGCTTTTGGTTCGCTTTGTTCAAAAGATTTACTAGAATAGATCGCAATGATATGATGGTAATTATCTTGGTTGATAGCTGTCCATTTAAAAGGGACTTCTGTGGTGCTTAGCTTTTTGATTTTTCCACCAAAGTCGTATAAGAAGCTTTCATTTTTAGAATTTACTGCATGTACATTATCGAAAGCCGTGTCAGTTTTAGACACATAAATCATAAGCCATTCTCCGTAATTAAACTCATAGGTCTCATTAATTTGCGAAGTTTGATAGTAACCACTTAGTTTAGGTGAGAATTTGTCATAGCCTTTAGGGTAATTAATGTAATTCACAAAATAATTGAACCTTTCAAAATCTGGTTGGACTGAAAACAAGATTAAAAAAGAATCATAATTTCCCTTTTCTCTATACAGCTGGATGCCGTTTACAAATTCGGTCTCTGAATATAGATTAGCTAAATCCATTAAGATACGTTCTAAGTCTTGTTGATTAACGTTTTTAACTAATATGTAGTTCTCCGACATGTGTTACTCTAGTATTACATTACTGGTTTAAAATCTGTTTTTTATTTGTGTAATCAGAAAGGACAGCACTAAGTTTTTACTCGAACGCTTCCAAAGACTCTACCGTATCATGAATATAATCGTTTTTATCTACTGTTGCTTTATAGGGCAAGATAAAGTTTACAAAGCGCTAGTAATGAGATGAAAATAGTATTAATTAAAAGCTTCGCCATAGCGTATAGTAGCAATTGTGTTTAGTGCTTTGGTTCGATTATTTAACCGCTAGCAAGTGCTTCACTTTGATAAGACTCTTGGTTGACGTGCTGGTCTAGCCAATCAAATACCCTTTTGTACGTTTCCTCTCTAACCGTTTTTTGTGAAAGCACTAAATCGTGCATGCCATTTTTAATTTCGCAGGTACTTACATCACCTTTTATTTTATTGGCATAATGTTTAATGTGGTTTACATTTAAAACTGAATCTCCTGTCATAAAGCGATCGGACCACTTTTTGTCTGAAATTGTTTTATCACTATACAATACGAGTAGGGGAACATTGAGGGTTATAGTGTTCTGAACGAGGTTTTGTGCCTGATGAATGGCAGCAATAAAACTTAAGGTCACATCTGGAATATCATGAGGTTTCCAAACTAGCGAGTAGTTCCACTCGCCATACTTGTCGTGGTGAAGACTATAGCCATACAGTCTTGAAAAGCCGCTAGAAATCGTTTGGTTTGGATAATAACGACTAAGAAAGGATAGAATTGGGGCTCCGATTTTTCTCTCTAAGACACTAAGATTAAATTCATAAAACGGACTGTTGCAAATCACACCGTGAAACAAATCACTATTTAAGTGTCGTCCGGCATAATACGTTACCGTAAGTCCGCCAGTAGAATGTCCGATTAAAATAACCTCTTCGTTTTTTTCTGCTTTAATGTGGTGTAAAGCCTCGGTAATGTCTTCATCATATTCCATCAATGAACGCACATTATTTAATTTTTGATGAGGCATATACGAACGCCCATACTTTCTTAAATCTAAGGCGTAGAAATTATAGCCTTCAGCATTAAACCGATTAGCCATTTGGGCTTGAAAAAAATAGTCATTAAACCCATGAATGTATAACACGGCTTTAGGCGTTTGCTTTTCTGATTGTTTGCGAACTAAGGTTGCTTTTACTTCCCCTTCATAGTCATTTGAAAAAGCTAGAGTTAATTGCTCAAAGCCATCACCAAGTACATCGGGGGAGTACGATCTCTTAATAGGATTTATAATATTATTCGCTTGCATAACACTAGTTTTGGGTGTCGTTTACGAGGCGACTTTGTTTTTTTCTTTGTCTAGAAATCTTAAATTGAAGGAGAATTACCATGGCAATGAAAGTAATTAAGATGATAAGTAATAACATATTGATTTCTGGAGCAATGGCTTTTAAATCACCACCATAAAAGGCTACTTTTCTAAAACCACTTAAAAACTGTGTTAATGGAATACATTGTGCTATGGCGTTAATAGAATCAGGGATTGCCATCGAAGGCCATGTAAATCCACTCAATACAAATGCTGGCGTAGAGATTACCATGAGTAATTCGGTAGCCTTTAATTGACTCGGAATCGCAATCGAAAACAGCATACCTATGGTCATAGAACCTAAAGTTAATAAGCTAACTAATACCAACATCGGGAAATTGTAAATAGCAGCGTCGATTTTAAAATAAGGTATAAAGAGACTCACTAGAAACCACATAACCGGTATCATTAGTATAAATGGAGTCGATTTAAGTGCTATATGATAAAGAGACCATTTGCTTTCTTTTACCAAATCACCAAAATAACCATCTTCAAAATCTCTAGCAAATACTAAGGCCATCGCTAGAAATATAATTTGTTGCATGATTCCAGCCAGTAATCCCGGAAGCATAAAAGTGACGTAATTCCCAGTAGAATTATAGAGTTTATTAAAGTTAATTTTAAAACTCTCATAGGCTGACTTCGCCTGATCGGCATTCATACCTTGTTTTTTAAGCCCCTCTATTTCTATCCCCGCGTTTAAAGTCATTAATACCGACTGTATGTGTTTACTTGCAGTGTTGGCATTTAATATGTTAGCCATGTTTAAATCTACACGAACTTCGGGGTGTCGCTTTTGAAGGATATCAGCTTCGAAATTGGTCGGAAACGTTACTACGGCAGCATATTGCTCGAAAGGCATTTCTTCTTTAATAGTTCCCGGAGTAAATCTTAAACTTTTTACCAATAACCCCTCATTATCCTCGAAGGCATCAATAATTTTATCTGTCGTCGGACTGTTATCTTGGTCAATAATAACAATAGGTAGGTCGACCACTTTAGCTTGCTGATAGACATAGCCGAATAATACCCCATAAAGAATAGGTGCTCCAAAAAAGATAGCGAGTAAAACGTTATTCGAAAATATCCGTTTAAACTCTATCCGCAATAATTTTAAAAACGTTGTCATGGCTATATTATTTAATTAGGATCGTTGCATTTAAATAAAACACGTGATCACTAGTTTTTTCGGTCGGTACGACTTTAAGCTCATAAATAGATTCTGATAATTCGTATAATGGCGCGGTGCTCGTAATATCGGCATATTGAGCTAGTTGTTTAATAGCTACAATTTTGGCGTCGACTTCCTCTTTAGTGTAGGGATTAACCAGTTTTAGAGGCATATCCACTTTAAAGTCATACACTTTAGATTCAGGAACTGTAAATCTAAAATAAACACTATTTGTTTTATAACCGTTAATTAAGGTGTAACCGGGAGAAAGCAACTCGCCCTCTTTTAGGCTAATGGTTTCGACAGACATATCAGTAGGAGCAATCACATATTTTTCGTTGGATGCCGAAATCACTTCATCTTTAACCCCCATAGCACGATCCAATTGCCCTTTGGCTTGATTTATTTGTTCTATTCGCGCTCCATTTATAGCTTCGTTACGTTTAGCTTCTAAGGCGTCTACTTGCGCCTGTGCCATATTTAATTTCATTTTAACTTCGTCAAATTGTTGCTGACTTATTAAAGAGTCTTTGTACATGGCTTGCATTCTTTGGTAAGATTCTTTGGCAAACTCTAACTGTGCATTTCCGGAATTTAACTGACCGTTTATTTGGTTTAATTGATCTTTTGTGGCCCCGTTAAATGCCATGTCTAACTGCCCTTGAGCTGCTTTAATGGCACCGTCAGCTTGTGTTAATTTAGCGCTAACTTCTGGGATGTCAATATAGGCTAAAGTGTCTCCTTTTTTTACGTTTTGACCTTCCTCAATATAAATTTTCTCGATTCTTCCGGCTAGCTTACTGCTTATAGAAATAGTTTCAAACTTAACCTTTCCGCGGTAGGAGGTAATCGGTTCATCGTTTCCGCACGAGTATAATGTTAATAAAGCAATAAGACTGATACATATAGTTTTGATAGTGTTCATTTTTTTTCGGTATTATTTATAAAAAGAAGTGAGTTGCCCTTTCGCATGAAGCCTATTTGTACTCGCTCGGCGTTGATCGAAATAGGACTCTTGTAATTTAAAATTAGCTTTCTCTAAATCGGTTAGAGCTTCTATAACATCATTAATAGAGGCTAGGTTGTTTTTGTATTGTTTATTAATCATCTCATAGGTAGCCGTAGCCAATTCAACCTCCTTTTGAGCTATGACGCTATTTTGCAGTGACGATTCATATTCCAGTTGCGCTTTAATAATACTCATAGCTATGAGCTCTTCGGCTTCTTCTCGTTGTGCTCTGTATTTCTGACTTTCTAATTTTGATTTCTGACTCTTTAATTTTGATTGCATGCCGTCGAAAACCTGCCATTTAATACCCACGCCAATAAACCATTTGGGATCTAACAGAGACAAGTCTTCCTCAATAAATTCATAATGACCTTTTAAAGCCACTTTAGGGATAAAATGGCTTTTTTCCATTTTTGACTTGTAAAGCGCTGCTTGCTCGGCAGCTTCAAGGGCCTTAATTTCATTGCGCTTATCGGTAGCTGTATTAGAGATAACCGTTATCGATTGTAGTTTAGGGTTTAATAAAGCGAGGGCTTCTTTGTGTTCTCCAGTAAGCTGATGTAGCACTTCGATTAATAAGATTCTATTGTGATTAAACTCTAATTCTTTAGAGGCTAATTGCTGCTGTGCTAATTCAATTTTCTTTAGAGAAATAGGGATAGCCAAACCATTTTCGATCGCCTTTTTTACATAGCGTTCCTGTTCGCTTAAGTACGCTTTCGTGGCGTTTATAACCTCTTTTGATGCATAAACTAAAGCAAGCTTGTCGTAGGCTTCAATTATTTTTAAAGCGATTTTGTCTTTTTCGGCATAACCAAGGTAGTTTAGCGACGTTTCTTTATGCTTACTAGCTTTAATAGCATTATGAGCTTCTAAACCACTAAATAAAACCCAGTCTAAATCGACCGAAGATTTTAAGATGTTTTTATCCTGAAGGTTTGGTATTTCGGACAAGGGAATGCTTTCTGGAAACGGACTGTTAAAAGGCATACCAATAGCTTCTTTAATAAGTAGTTTTTGCGTGCCCATTAGTAAGTTCTGGGTGTCCCCATCTAAAGTAAGATCGTCATTAAGTCGCGTAAAACTCCCGTTAAATGTGATTTTAGGAAGGAATACGGTCTTGGCCAAATTCTGATCTATTTTTGCTTGCTCGGCGTCTAAATTATTAATGGTAAGGCTATGGCTTTTATCTAGACCTTTGCTTATAAGATCTTTAAGCGCGGGGTCTAATTGCTGTGCCTTTGCCGTATAAATATTGATCCCAATAATAGCAAGAGTTAAAATAATTGTTTTAGATATGTTTGTATTCATAATACCTGTTTTTATAATAGCTATGCAAATATCCTAAAGATAAAGCTATTTTCATTTGACCTAAATCAAATAACAGAAAAGTATTACAAATTCATATCGTTTTTTCTTATCCTACTGAGTGTTTCTTGGGTCATTCCGAGGTACGAGGCAATATGTCCTAGAGGAACACGGTGAGCAATATTCGGGAATTCAGCAATCATATAATCATAGCGCTCTCTAGCCGTTTGAAATTGAATAGCATTTAATTTTTGAGCGACTTTGGTAAGCATGGTAATCGCTAACAGCCGAGTAAACCGTTCCATAGTGTGATATTTTACGAGTAAATGGTTTAAATCGTCGTACGAAACACTGTATAACACGGAATCTTCTAAAGTTTCTAGATAGTAATAGCTTGTACTTTGATTAAAAAAACTGTCGGCACTAGACATAAATACACCATCGCCAAAGAACCATTGGGTGACTTCCTTACCGTCTTCTTTTAGATAATAGCTTCTTCCCATGCCTTTGTGTACGAAATATAACCGACGACAAACCTGTCCTTTTTTTACTAAAAGTTGATTC
Source organism: Bizionia paragorgiae (assembly GCF_900107625.1). GTDB lineage: Bacteria > Bacteroidota > Bacteroidia > Flavobacteriales > Flavobacteriaceae > Bizionia > Bizionia paragorgiae. Next base: position 5,732 of record NZ_FNQK01000018.1, on the reverse strand, counting down.
TTTTTAACGTCTTCCTTGGTGAAATACGAAAGAATGTCTTGTAATTCATCGTGTGAAAACGCAACATAGGAAGTAAGAAAATCGGTTAAATACATAAAGAGTTGAATTGAAACTAAGGCTGTATAAAAAGCTCTAGGTTTAAGGACTGTAATTTAGGTAATCCAAACTTGAAAAGGAAATTATAGTGTGAAGAGTATAATTAAGGTGGTGATGTGGTTTTGAAAGGAGCTTCACAAGGGTGTAATTGTGTTTTTTTTTTTCTAAATTAGATGCTGAAAACATACAGTCAATCTTATAAAACAATGTTTTGCATAATTTAATGAAAACACCAGTCTACACATCAAAAAAGCTTGAAAAATTGATAAAAAAACTGATTCAAAAAGATTCAAGTGACCAATGTGGTATTTTGGGAAAATGGAATGCAACTGTTTTTTATATGGATAGAAAAAAGTGTTGGCTAATTTCAAATGCAAAAACTCAATATGTGGTTGTATTAACGGACATTAAAGTGGCGGATTTTAAAAATATTGAGCAACTATTTAAAAATGCGCTTTATGGACAGTTAGTGTATGACGGAATAGTAACGGAATTTGAAAATGTAAGCCTTGAAATTGGTGAACTTGAATTTTTACCTACCGATAATGATAGAAAGACTATTGGTTTTCAAAATCAACATCTACATGAATTGGAGTGGAGGAAACATGAGTTTGGTAGCTTAGATAACATGCCTATTAAAGATTTAGTAAATCGATTGAATACAAGTCCTATTCATATTGGAAAAGGACGTAAGGTTTCTGATTATTCGGATGCGATAGAGGAAATGAAAAAACTGTTAGTCCATTAAAACTAAATGCAATACGGCTTATACCGAGAGCGGTCATTTGGACTAAATCAAAACATAAATTAAACAATATGAAACTAGAATCCAAGGCAGTTATACAAATTCAAAAACCGATTAAAGACGTTTTTCAGGGGATTGTAAATCCAGAGAAAATGACTAAGTATTTTATTTCTGAAAGTAGCGGAAGACTAGAGTCAGAAAAGGAAGTGATTTGGAAATTTCCTGAATTCGAAGAAGAGTTTCTTATTAAAGATATTAAAGTTCAAAATAATAGTTCAATTTCCTTTGTTTGGGACCCGGAAACTGTTGTGAAAATCACTTTAGAAAAAGTGCCAGATAATAGTACCATAGTACGAGTAAACGAAAATGGAAAGGAGTTTTCTGAAGAAAATTTAAATTGGGCCTTAGAGAATTCTGGAGGATGGGCAAATTTTCTGGCCTGTATGAAAGCATATTTGGAATACGGTATTCAACTTAGAAAAGGGGCGTATGACTTTATGAGAAAAAAATAAATAATAAATTCTTATCAAAATGAAAGTTACCGACAAAAACCATAAAAAAAAGTGTTTGCAAAGCCGTTTATATCCAATAACTTGGTTTTTACGAGCACACGAATACGACTTTGCCAGTTCACTGTGATGAGGTTCTGCGGATTCTTTAATTGTTATTTTTTTCTAAATTAGATGCTGAAAATAAGGTAGAACTGCAATCGACTAAACTATGGAAATAGGAAACAAAATGATGAAAATCAATTGGAAATACCGAATAGTATTCGCAATCGGTAATGCAATTCTTTACGCCGTATTATTGTGGGTGTTTGATTACTTCACAGATGAAGAGCTCTTTCCAATTAAAATGTTGATTATTCAAAGTGTTTTATTTGGGATTTTTTTCGGAATAGGATTCCCTTATATAAATGAAAAATTTGCAAGAAAATTTTCAAAGAAAGTGGAGAAGAACATCATACCGAATTTGGAAGTAGATGAAACTATTGAAATTGAAGGCCCTGGAAATTTATTTCGCGGCATGGAAGGCGTTGGAGGAAAACTATTCTTAACCAATAAAAAACTGATATTCAAAGCGCATAAAATTAACTTTCAAAGAGGGCAAACTGATATTGCATATCAAAACATCCAAGAAATTATAAAAAGAAAAACATTGAAGTTAGTAGATAACGGCATTAGAGTTGTAACAACGGATCATCAAGAATTTGATTTTGTGGATAACGAAAGAGATTTGTGGTATGAGAAAATTAACGAACGTTTAAAATTATAATGCAGTGCATTAAAGTGCTAGGTGAAATTCAGTGAAAACGCATTAATTTTTTGATACAGAAAATAGTAAAACATGTTTTTGTTAATATATTATGTTTGTTTTGTCTAGTTTGTAAGGGGCTTGGTTAGTGATCTCGGTAAGCAAACAGACTTACGACTAGCTTTAAAAGAGGACAGAATAGCTTATTACCCTGATTATAGTACCCGAAAAAGTGTATATTAGGTGTTTTATGACATGTTGGCAACAATATACCAATCACTCTCTGAAAATGGATTTTAAGAAAAAAATTAGTGAAATAAATATATTACCTAAAATGAATATAAACGCACCAACATTTGACTTACAAAGTTCGGAAGAAAAAACACAAATTGAAATTAGAGATTTAATGAATACGCAATTAAAAACTGCTGAATTACAATCTAAAATTTCTGACGTGCAATATAAGGTTTCATTATTCCTAACCATTGCTGCAATTATTATAAGTGTAATACCATTAGCGAAAGATTTTATATTTGAAAAACCGAACTATAACGAATCCATAATTCGAATATCTGAAACGCAATCACAACAATCTGAAACCATATCAAATATGTCCACTTATTTACTTGACCTTCAGAATAAAGTGCAAAGTTTGGAAAAAGAAAATGAATTACTGATTGAAAAGTTGAAAAAATAAATACTGTAGCCAACAAAGTACTGCGGCAAAGAACAAGTAAAAACTCATTAACTTTTAACTAAAGTACTTCTATAAGAATCATCATATATTAACCCAGATTTTGCAATTATTAGTGCCTGTTTTATTAGCTATTAAATACGGCGATTAATGTATTACCTGCCGCTACATTTTAATTTAATCTCGTGATTGTAAGAGTATTTTGAAGTGTGGCTGGAAGTACTAACTTACTTTCACTATTCTGAAAAAGTGTATGATAAACTTATTTCATTTTACGACACAGTTAGCCATGAAAACATTGCATAATAATGTGTATCATATTTGTTGAAAATAAGAAACAGGTTTCATGACGAAGGACCCTGATAGTCAAACCTATTTAAAAAGAATAGGTTGTTAGGTGTTTTTAAATATATACTGCATCGAACTCTAGTGTTTGTGAATAAAACTTCATATAATTAGGATAGTAAATCTGGTAAAAAATATTATATTGGCTACTTAAAATTAAGTTGTATACAAGTAAACCATAAATATTAAATGACTATGAATTTTAAGATTAATTTACTCTTTTTATCATTACTAATCGTTGTGTTAAGTTGTAGTGATAATGATAATGACACTGAAAATAATTTACCGATTCCGGAGCAACAAGCGAATAGCTTCTTTGTGAATGAAACTGAATACATTTTAACTAATGGAACTCTTGAGAATTATGGCGTAGATAACGACCCTACGAATGATTTTAACTATCAAGGTTCTAATTTTGATTTATACTTAACCTCTGAAAATATTGAAATCACATCTGATAACAATGGGGTTTTAGATTTGAAAGGTTATGGACAGCTTCTTTATTTTGAGTTGTTTTCAGAGAATGAAAACGACTTAAGTGAAGGGGATTATACAGCTTCAAACCAAGAACCTTACTCTGTTTTTACTTACGATATTGCAGAATATAGTATAGACTTTGACGAAGTTAATAGAAATACTATTGAAGTTATAAGTGGTACATTGAATATTCGAAAAGTTAATAATGAATATGAAATTACTATTAATTTAACTGATATTAATGGGGATTCTGTGGTAGGATACTATAAAGGAACACTTCAGCATTTTAACTATAATTAATAATTACCGTGGAATAATCGGTGTGAATACTTTGTGCTAGTCTGTCCTGACTTGTAAGCCATGATTAATTAACAATACTGAATTCAAGATAAACTAAAAAGAATATGTAAAAGATTAAATTTTTTTTTACTAAAAAATCAGATAAAATTAAAAAAATAAAAGATTCTGATTTAGCAGATAAGATTTCTGAAGAATTTGTTTTAGATGATAAAAACTCTAACCAAACCAAATTCGTTTTTAAGCAAATTAATATAAGAAATAAAATTTTGGACACTTATAAATGGACCGGCATTAGAATTATTATACACATCATTGTTTTATTCTTCTTCAGTTTCCTTCCAGAATTACCTGATTTCTTAGGTGTGATTATGGGTATTATAGCTTTAAGCCTTTTGGTTCACGTGTTTTTTATAATTATCCTTCCTTTTACAATTACGAAAAAGTTAATATTTCTTGTTGGAAATAAGAAAGGTGTAATAGAAAAGAAACTTATTGGTTTTAAGTCTCCCTTAATGGATTTAAACAGAATAAATCGTGTTGTTGTAACTAAAGAGGCTAAGTATTATTATTTTACTTTTAGAGAAAAAAAACGGGATAAAATACAAGAGAAAACGCCAATTTTAGCTGTTGAAGCTAGTAATTTAAATGAGTACAATACTTTAGTAGCGTTTATTAAAGATCATTTCTTATCTGGTACGAAAATAGATTTAACGGAATAAATCATGAATTTAAACTCTGCTATGTTTTATTTTTAAAATTATACAGCCATCATTATAAGTGGATTGTCTAGTTTAGCTAGGACTAATTTTTACGGTCATAAATTATATATTTGAATTATGGCAAAAAAATACGACAATGAATTAAAGATTACAGCTAGTGGTGGACTATCTTTTTTACCTTCTTGCGAAAATGGACAAATGACCGTCCATTCTGAACTTAGTACCGATGGTTCATTTTATAGTTATAGAATTGGGTTAAAGGCACTACATTTGGGTGACTTTGTATTGAGTTGTAATCACAGTTTTTTGACTATTGATCAGAGAAACGAATTCATTTTTGATGACTACCCTATAGAATTACACCCAAATCAATTAGGTTTTAACAAATGTGGAAATATCTCTTGGAGATTTGTAAATGAATCCCCAAAAGAGTTTTATTTTCGAGTAGAATAAAATGTTTAAAAATAAGATAAGGCACATATTGAAAACAATTATTTTACTCTTTAATATGTTGGTATTGTCCGTGTGTATTGCGCAAGAAAAAGAATATGCAGTTACCAAAAAAGGAGATACTTTATATGGCAAAATTACACGAGCTAATAGTTTCTTAAGCCCTTCAAAAGTTAGATTTAAACTCAAGGAATCAAACGGTAATAAGAGATTTTTATATCCTAACGGGGTTGAAACAATATATTCTCTAAAAGGTGTCGATGGTGAATGTATCATAAAATCGGTTTATGATAAGTGGTTTGTAAAAATGATTATTGATGGTAAAATAAAAGTCTATCAACAGCTTGATGGTGTTATCTTTTATACTTCAAAAGGCCATTCTGAAATTAAATTAACCGATTTTGGTGGACTAAATAATAGAAAGGACTCACACTCGAGAATAAGATTATTATTAAAAGATAATTCAGAAATTTTAAAAGAATTTGATGCCTTAGAGGGAACCCAAAACAATATTCTCTATATCATAGAAAAATATAATAATTTAGAAGAGTAAAACTGTGGAATTACTACATTAGACTAGACATTAAGTTGAGAGAATTTGTTTGCTAGTTATTATTTTAGCAATTATGAGAAGTAAAGCAAAACATTACAC
>NZ_FNQK01000034.1 GCF_900107625.1 Bizionia paragorgiae | reverse complement strand
ATGTTGAATCTGGAATGTATTTATTAAATGTAAATGACGGTTCTAGAACCTTTACTAAAAAGATTATCGTTGAATAATTTCAACTTCTTTTAATATTATAAAACTCCGGAAGTCATTTCGGAGTTTTTTTATGGCTTTAAATTAACTTTAAAATCCTAATAAGGAGCTTTCAATCTGTCGCTTGGAGGTTGTAGTAGATTTAATAGTTATTCACGGTACTAGTATTGTAATTGGTATTAAAAATACCAATTGTTTCTATTACTACAATGGTTACATAACCATCCAATGGTAGCGTATATGTTCAAGGTAGTAGCTCCCATGGAAAACTTGATATATTGCTATATAAACACCAATTAGTTTTAAGTTATATAGAGAATAATTACAAGTAAATCATTATGCAATGAGGTTTTGAATATTTTAATTGATTTACATTTTGAACGTGGTAGAAATGGCATTAATAACTTGTGGCACTTCATTGACCTTAAAAGTCATCTCCAATTGGTAATTAGAAGTATCCATTTTGGTAATATTAAGCTTTCCGGAGTTTACTTTATAGGCGCCTGTTTGTCCTTTGCAAAAGCATAGTCTTACAAAAGTCACCTTTGCATCTTGTAAGTTGCTATCTTTAATTGATAAATTTTCTGTTTTAGAAGCTAATTCGATATATACAAATTCTTGATAATTATCGTCCTGAACACCTTCTATAGAATTGCGTTTATACTCGAAAACTAAAAGTGAAGAGTGGTCGTTTTCTGTTATCTCGGTATAGGAATTGCCAAATTCATCTGTTTTAACAGTGATAGATTTTTTTCTCAAAACCTCAAGAGAGCAAACCCCATCTTTTGGACATTGTTGGTTGGTAATCATAACTTTACTGTGTTCGTTGTTAGACGTTTTTTTTGTTGAATGACATGAAAAAACAATCAAAATCATCAAAACTGTAAGATGTTTCATACTATTAGTTGCTACTTTAACTTTTAAACTTTTGTAATTGATATATTACACGGTATATTTATAGCGTATTAATTTAATCAAAAATAATCCATGAAACACAATTACTTACGTAATAGTTTAGTTTTGGTAGCGGTTTTTTTATTTTCATTATCTGGTTTTTCTCAGAAAGGTAAAGGATTTTGGAATGAAACGTCACTGTCGAAAGTAAAAATGAAAGAACAGGTGTTAAGAAAAACAATGCCTGCTAAAGCTCAGTTTTACACGTTAAATCTTGACGCTTTAAAGAATGAATTACAACATGCCCCGAACAGGAAAACAACGTTCGGTCCATCACCTGTAATTATCGATTTTCCAACTGCAAATAGTACTTTCGAATCATTTAGAGTGAAGGAAGCATCTGTAATGGAAAAAGAGCTTCAAGATAAATTCCCGGAAATTCGTACATATATTGGAGAGAGTGTAGATACTCCAGGAACAACAATGCGTTTTAGCATAACGAATCAAGGCTTACACACCATGTCAATGTCTTCTAACAATGGGACTCAATTTATTGATCCTTTCTCTAAAGACGGTGCGAACTATATTGTATATGCTAAGCGCGATTTACCTGCTTTAGATCAAGTTTGGGAATGTGCTGTTGAAGGCGAGGATGAAACTATGGACTTAGATTCAAATTTTGATTATAACGCTTATAAAAATGCTAATGACGGTAAGATGAGAGAGTATAGATTGGCAGTTGCAACTACAATCGAATATTCTGCTTTTCATTGGCAAGCAGCAGGTTTAACTGCAGCGGCTACTGAAGCACAAAAGAAAGCAGCCGTTTTAGCAGCAGTAGTGGTTACAATCAATAGAAATAACCAAATTTATGAAAGAGATTTATCTGTAACAATGACACTTGTGGCGAATAATGATGCTATAATTTTTATTAATTCGGATAATTTTTCTAACGATAATGCTGGGTCTTTAATTAATGAAAGTCATACAGTTATAAATAACATTATCCAGTCGGCTAATTATGATATCGGTCACACTTTTAGTACTGGTGGTGGTGGTTTAGCTGCACTAGGATCGGTATGTTCAGTTAATAGCAAAGGAAGAGGTATTACAGGTTCTCCGCAACCTGTAGGTGATGCTTACGATGTAGATTATGTAGCTCACGAATTAGGTCATCAATTTGGAGCGCCACATACTTTTAATGGTAATGCAGGAAATTGTGGAGGTAGTAATAGATCGGCATCCAATGCTTATGAGCCAGGGAGTGGATCAACTATTATGGCATACGCAGGAATTTGCGCACCGCAAAACGTTCAAGGAAATAGTGATGCTTATTTTCACCAGAAAAGTTTACAAATGATTTTTGCTACTATAAATAATAGTTGTGCAAACGAAATCACTACTGGTAACACTGCTCCTGTAGCTAATGCTGGTGGAGATTATATTATTCCGATGTCTACACCTTATAAATTAACAGGTGCGTCAACAGATGTTGATGGTACAACAACGCACACTTACACTTGGGAGCAGTATGATTTAGGACCTGCAGGCTTACCTACTGAAACGACGACTTTAGGACCTTTAGTGAGATCATATCCTGGAACATCAGAAACTACGCGCTATATTCCAAGATTAGTAGATATAGCTATTAGTGGAGGAGTTTCTACTGCTTGGGAAAAATTATCGTCTGTTCAAAGAGACTTAAAATTCAGATTAACAGTTAGAGATAATGATGTTGTTGGAGGACAAACAGCTGTAGATGAAATGACAGCTTCTGTGACTACAGCAGCAGGACCATTCGTAGTAACGTCTCAAGACGCAACAGGAATTAGTTGGACAAGTGGAGATACCGAAACAATTACTTGGGATGTAGCAAATACAACAGCAGCAGGAATTGATGTTTCTCATGTAAATATTTTATTATCAACAAACGGAGGTCTTAGTTATGATACTGTTTTGGCATCTAACGTTCCGAATAATGGTTCTTACGGTGTTACAGTACCTAGTACTGTAGCTCCATTTTGTAGAGTAATGGTTGAAGCAGTAGGAAATATTTTTTTCAACGTTAATTCATCAAATATTTCTTTAAATTCAACAGTTAGTGAAACCTGTAATCTTTACGAATCAGGCGCAATAGCTTTAGCTATTCCAGATGGTGTTCAAGGAGGAGGACAAGGTCAACCGGTTTTTCATTCTAT
>NZ_FNQK01000015.1 GCF_900107625.1 Bizionia paragorgiae | reverse complement strand
CGAAAGAAGCAAAATATTATTCGCCCAATATCCCGATATAAAGGTCGCTTTCGACCTAGTACAGGGACTCAGAAATATATTCAATAAGACAACTTCTATACAAATAGCATACACAAAAATGGCACATTGGTACAAAGACGTTGAAAACACGGGCTTCAGGTCATTCAATACAATTGCCAACACTATATCCCTCAATTATAAATCGATCCTAAACTATTTTATAAATAGAAGCACAAACGCATCCGCTGAATCATTTAATGCTAAAATAAAAGCTTTTAGAGCTCAGTTCAGAGGTGTAAAAAATGTAGAATTCTTCCTTTATAGATTGACCACAATTTTTGCCTAAACACAACATTTAGGAATGATCCGTTTTTTTTATGACTTTAAAAAGCTGAATTTCGCGTATAAAAAAAGTCCGCAATAAATTGCAGACTTTTAGTTTTGTGGGGAGAGCAGGATTCGAACCTGCGAAGACGTAGTCAGCAGATTTACAGTCTGCCCTCGTTGGCCGCTTGAGTATCTCCCCAAAACCGATGGCAAATATATTTAAGTTTTAGTTATACACAAAGCGTTTTCGTGTTTTTTTTACCTCTTTATTAATAAAAAACCCTTCATTTTTATTGAAGGGTTTAAAATCAATAGTTTAGGTTTTTATAATACATATAGATTACCATCTTACAACTTTGATGATTCTAGTCGTTTTAGAGAAGCTTATAAATTATAATGGAAAGCGTGGAGCTTTTTTCTTATTCTAGAAACCTAAAATTAAGAAAAGCGCTAGCGGCAAGACTTATCGCCATTTATGATTTCTTGAATATAAACGGCTGTTTGTTTTAAGGTGAAATTTTATTCTAATTATAATATGTTCAAAAAGATGGACTCACCATATACTCTTACATTTTACATTCTTTTTACAAGCTTATAAAAACCAGAATCTTATAAAAGCAAACACACCACTCGTTATCTCGAAAGATAATTAGTGGTGTGTTTTGTGTTAGCGGTTGAGCGGTTTGTTTAAACTCCTTTTTACTTTTTTAGTAAAAAGAGTGAGTAGCGAAGACGCGCCCCTTTAGGGGAACACCCAAAAACTACAGACTGTAAATCACTCTAAACGTTACAAATCGCGGCTGAATATAATACTCGGTAGCACTCACCGAAAACGCATTTGTACTCGTGTTATTTTGAGATTTGGTATCTAATAAATTCGTTGCTTTTACCTCGTATTCAAACTTACTATCTTTAGTTTTTCTATACGATAAAGAGGCGTTCCAGAATTCGTAACTATTAATCGATTCTTCCTTATTTCTAAAGTCATTAAACGTATAATCGGTTCTAAACGTAAAACGTTTTAAAATTAAGGCATCGAAATCTACTGAAGGTGCATGCGTATAAAACTTAGAACGCGTTGCTCCCTGATCGTTATCTTGAAGCGTAAAACGGTAGCCGATATCAAAATTTGGTGCATTGCGATAATTAGTACTTAATCCCGCACGATAGGTTTGCGTATAATTTTCGTTAGTAGACACTTTATTATTGATAAACTGATTGAATTTCGCATAGCTAAAATTACCACTTACCGATGCTTTTAACTTTCCGAAAGAACGTTGAAAACGTCCGCTTACGTTTACACTCTCATCGGCAAAATCGGAATTAAAAGGGGCGCTTAGGCTAATCACACTTCCTGGTTCGAAAACCGAAGTATTACGAATACGGTCGATATTTTTAGTGTATCCAATATTGGCGAACACATTGGTATAATTAAACATATTAAAACTAAAATACGCTAAGTTAACGGCGTGAGATAAAGCACTTTCTAACTCAGGATTACCAACAGCAAGGGCGTTATAATTATTTAAAACAACACCGCGAGCTAAGTCAGTAACATCCGTAAATTCCGTCTGCATACGATAATTTAAAATCAGCTGCTCACTCTTTTTTAGCTGAATACGCATATTAAAATCTGGCAATACGCGTGTAAAAGCATTTTTGTACTCACTTCCAAATTGCTCGTTTTTAGAGCTATAAGCGTGCGCTGAAAGCCCTGGAGTAAAAGTAAATTTACCCGTTATAAATCTATAGTGCGCTCCTAAATACATATCACTAAACGTGTATTTTGTATCGTTTAGATCGAGACCATTATTAATAATCGGTGTCGGGTTATACTCACTACCATCGTCTAAAAACTGAAACAGGTTTGAATTAAAATTTTGCTGACTGTAAATAGTTCCCAACGTTAAGTTGATATTGCTTTTTGAATTTATCACATTCCAATAGTCCACTTTAGCATCCACCTGATTGGATTTTACACGCTTTTCTTGAGCGATATCATAACCCACCTGCATATTATCTAATCCCAAACCGTTTGCTGTGGAATTATAATTGGCTTTATCTTCTAAGAATGCGTTATAAAACGGATCTTCATCTTGTAACAAATGCTGACCAGAGAAGGCGAAAATATTATTTTCGTTAGCCGTGTAATAGTAATTTAAATTTTGATTGATACTAAACGGTTTTGTTTTTTCTATTTGATTGATGCTTCCGATTTCTGAAGACAAGAAATTTTGATCTTGAGTTTCTTTAGACACACGACCTAACACATCATAATCCATTTGATTATTTGTATTCGGTTTGTATTTAGCACTTAATTTTAGCATTCCTAAATCGCTGCTTTGCTTGGTTGCACTTGCTGTAGTTTCATTGGGAATATTAAAGTCGGCGTCGGTGTACTGCACAGAGTTATTTTCTTGCAATTGAATTCTAGAGTTTGAGAAAATCGCAAAACCACTAAGATCAAGTGCTTTATTTGGTGACATACTAAAGTTAGCAGCACCAAACTTCGTATTTATATCTTTCGCTTTATTGTTTTGAAGCGCTAGAAATCCAAGGTTATTATTTCCTAAATTCAGGTTTGTTCCACTGGTTTCGCTAGGCATTTTAAAGCCTCCAGTAAAATTGAAATAATCGCGACGTGTAAAAGCGACCTCTCCAATATTATTTAAATCCCCGATAAGATTAATACTGTACTTGGTACTGTAATAAAATAATTTTGGTTGTACTAAATACAAACTATTATTGCTAGAGTCACCACCACCGGCGGTCACCGTACCAAACCAAAAGTTGTCTTTACCTTCTTTTAGTTTAATATTGATTGCAATATTATCTTGGTTATTAGTTACCCCGCTAAGTTGACCCACACTAGAAAAGTTTTTTAATACTTGAACTTTATCTACTGCATTAGAAGGAATATTTTTTGTGGCTAATTTAGAATCTCCATCGAAAAAATCTTTCCCTTCAACCATTACTTTTGTCACTTTCTTACCTTCGACTTCTATTTCACCGTCGTCGTTAACCTCTACTCCTGGTAATTTTTTTAAAATATCCTCCAGTTTGCGTTCGGTTCCATTTTTAAAAGAATCGGCGTTATAAATAATAGTATCTCCTTTTACCGTTACTGGCATTTCGTAAACAATTTCTACTTCGTCTAACGAATTATCGGTTTGCAGCGAATAGTTACGCTCGATATCGGTGTCTTGAACTTGAATAACACGCTCTTCGGTTTTATAGCCTATATAACTAACTTGAATAGTATAGGTGGTATTTTTTGTTAATGCTAATTTATATCTCCCATCGGCATTGGTAATACCGTAAGCATCCATAATTTTTGTGGCTTGGTTAATAGCTACCACATTAGCTAATTCTAAGGGGGTTCCGATACTGTCTTTTACGGTACCCTCAAATTTTACTTGTGCAAAAGTTGCGCTTGTTACTAATAGTAGTAACAGAAATAGGTTGTTTTTCATTGGTTCTATAGAATTACCCTTTAATTAATGTCTAAAACCACCTCGATTTCTACCACCATACATCTCGCGCATCTCTTCTACTTTTTGCTTTACGATATCGGCATATTCTTGTTTGGTAACCACTTTACCTTTACTCGGTTTTTTTATTTCGGTTTTCTCATCTGGATTTAAAACAATTTTAGAACATAAAACTGTAGTCCTACCTGAGCTAACCTCTAAAATTAAACCAGGTAAGCCCCAAAACTCTCCTGGACCTTGATTTACTGGGATTTGCATGGTATACCACGCAACAACTTCGATTTCTTCAGGAATTTCAATCTCGTCCATCATATCTTTAGGCTCGTCTGCCTTAGCTACAGCACTAGAATCTTTTCCTTTTTTATCGTCATCTTTATTACGGTCTCTTCGTCTCATATTCGAGAAATCCATGTCATCGACCTTTTTAGTAGCAACAGCTTTCATACACATGTACTGACCAATTTGTTTGGTCTCACCAGTCATTTTCCATTCTAATTTTTCTAACTCATCATTAATTAAAAATTGCTTTCCAAAAAACTCTTGATCTTGTAAAAACTGACCTTCTTTTACATTTTTATATTGAGCTCCCGCAGTAAAACTCCCCATCATACCACGAAATCCTCCTCCTCCAGCACCAGGTGCAGCAAGCTTCTCATCCTCCTTATAAATAGATTCTGTTCTATTAAATGTTAGCATAAACGTTTTTTCGAACATACTTTTCATACGCTCCATAATCATCTTCTTACGTTCAGGACTCATTTTATCGCCACCCCATTTATCTAAATCAATAGTGGTTTTAGATTGATACGTGGCCACGCCTTGAAAATCTTGTTGGGCCATGGTTAGCGTTGAAGCAAAGATTGCAAAACACACGACGGCTGTTTTAATTATTTTTTTGTGTAAGTCATTCATTTTAAAGACAATTATTAAATTAGTATTATCAGTAAGACGGTATTTACACACAAATGTTAAATTCACAAGTGTTAAAGTAATGTTAAACTACTATCTTTAAGACTTCGGTAATAGCCGCTATCTACAAAATAAGTAGCTCACTTTGGTTCAATTTTTGTACTTTTCAAATCCATATGAAACACCTTTTATACTTCTTATTTTTTCTCTCTGCCACTTGTTTTGCTCAAGAACCGTTGAGCACATCATTTATTAAAAAGACAAAACTTAAAGCCGATGCCGTTATTGGAGTAGATGCTTTTGGCGACTTATTTTATATAAAAAACAATGTGCTTATAAAAAAAAGCAGCACTAAAGAAATAACGTATAGTAATATTCAGTTGGGTACACTCACCTCTGCAAACAGCTTTAATCCTTTAAAAATAAATGTGTTTTATCAAGCCTTTAACACCGTTATTATTTTAGATAACAGACTGGCGGAAATCTATAAAATTGACTTTAATAGTAACAAAATATACAAAAATATTAGTCATATCTCTACAGGTAGCGACCATACATTTTGGATTTTCAACCAAGACCTGCAACATTTAGAATTATACGACTATAGTAACAATAGTACACGGGCAACCACCCAACCGGTGCAGAGTAGCGTTTTAGATTTAACGAGTAATTTTAATGGAAGTTGGCTTCTAACCAATAACTTTTTATACCAATATAACTATTTTGGAAGTTTAGTTTATAAAATTAAAAATGACGGATATTCATCCATTTCAGAAAGCAATGAAAATATCGTTATAAAAAAAGGGGATAGCTTATTATATTTACCTAAAAACTCTAAAACTTTAAAAGAAATAGAAGTCCCGAATTTGTTAATAAAACAGTTTTTTCTAACCAACGGAATCCTTTATATTTACGACGGTGAATTTCTTTACCATTACCAACTAAAAACGAAATAATATGCACGTTGCAATTGCCGGAAATATTGGCGCAGGAAAAACTACGCTTACAAAATTACTAGCAAAACATTACAAATGGGAAGCTCAACTTGAAGACGTTGTAGACAACCCCTATTTGGATGATTTCTACAATCAAATGGAACGCTGGAGTTTTAACTTGCAAGTCTATTTTTTAAATAGCCGTTTCCGTCAAGTCGCACAAATTAGAGAAAGTGGTAAAGACATTATTCAAGACCGAACCATTTACGAAGACGCACATATTTTCGCTCCCAATCTTCATGCTATGGGACTGATGACGAATCGTGATTTTGAAAATTACACTTCCTTATTTAATCTTATGGAAGGCTTTGTTCAAGGGCCAGATTTATTAATCTACCTACGCAGTTCGATATCTAATTTAGTATCTCAAATCCACAAACGCGGTCGCGACTATGAAAACTCTATTAGTATAGACTACCTAAGCCGACTTAACGAACGCTATGAAGCATGGATAACGGGTTATGACAAAGGTAAATTACTAATTATCGACGTCGACGATATTGATTTCGTTGCCAACCCTGAAGATTTAGGTTTTATTCTAAATAAAATTGACGCCGAAATCAACGGCTTATTCTAAAAAAGTTAACAAAATTCTTACATAATTTTAGTTCTATTCCTGTAAATTGCTCATTATTCCTTAATACATGAGCAAACTTTACAATTCTAAATATTTTCACCGAGATCTTTCGTGGTTGCGATTTAACCATCGTGTTTTACAAGAAATTAGAGATAAGAAAAATCCGCTCTATGAGCGCATTAACTTCTTGGCTATTTTCTCTTCTAATTTAGATGAATTTTTTAAGGTTCGTGTTTCTGATATCCGACAAGTTAAAGACCTTGAAAAACCATTGCGTAAAAAATTGGTTACCAAGCCGAATGCTGTTTTAAAAGAAATTAAAAAGCAAGTCCACTTGCAACAAAAAGAATTTGGTGACGCCTTCTACAATGAAATTATTCCCGATCTAAAAGCCGAGAATATACATTTAATCGACTACCATGACTTTTCGCCAAAACACCAAAAGCAGGCTGAAACTTATTTTCAAAAGACTTTAAAAGGAAAGCTCAATACTCAAAAAAGTGAGGCCTTTTTAAAAGATTCCCTTTTTGCTAAAAATGAAGCATCCTACCTCGCTTGCCTAAAAGACGACAGGGTAATAGAACTGGTAGAAATACCAACAGACGAATCGCGATTTTATGTTTTTCCTTCGGAAGATGACGAGACCTTTTACATTACTTTTATAGACGATATTTTAAAGCATAACCTCTTAAAGGACAATCAACATAAGTATTACGGTTTAAAATTATCTCGCGATGCCGAATTGTATATTGAAGATGAGTTCTCTGGAGATTTAATGCAAAAAATTAAAGATGCACTTCCAAAACGTGAAACCGGTCAAGCCACACGCGTGCTTATCGATGAACACGCTCCCGAAAACCTAAAAACAGTTCTTAAGCAAACACTAGACATTTATAATACAGATATTATATTGGGTGGTGTCTATCATAATTTTAAAGATTTTTTCAGTTTTCCAAACCCCACAAAAAAGCAATTATCAAATATACCTTTAAAGCCATTACCACATAAATTACTAAGCGCTTACGATTCGGTATTTGAAGCTATCGATGCTAAGGACCAACTCATGCATTATCCCTACCAGTCCTTTGAACCCGTGATACGCTTGCTTGAAGAAGCCGCTGAGGATCCTGCAGTACAAACCATTAAAATGACCTTATACCGCTTAGCAAAAACCTCGCGACTTAACACCGCAATTGCTAAAGCAGCAAAAAACGGTAAAAAGGTCGTTATTTTTATCGAGGCTAAAGCGCGTTTTGATGAAAGCAATAATATAAAATGGGGGAAAACATTCTCTGAGAATGGGGCGAAAGTTATTTATAGCTACCCAGGAATAAAAGTGCATTCTAAAATACTATATATAGAACGTGAGTTAAATAATAAACTTAAAGCCTACTGCTATATAGCCACTGGGAATTTTAACGAAAAAACAGCAACGCTATACACCGATTTTGGCTTAATGACCAAAAACAAAAAGATGTGCAAAGAACTTAATCGCGTGTTTTTAGTTCTTGAAGGAGTACTCATTGTTCCAAAAGCTAAAACATTATTAATTTCACCTTTCACCTCACGACATAAATTTTCACGACTAGTGGAAAATGAAATAGCATTAGTCCATGCAGGGAAAGAAGGTGAAATCACTTTAAAAATGAACAGCCTTCAGGACAAGAAAATGATACAACTCCTTTATAAAGCGAGCAATGCGGGAGTAAAAATACGCTTGCTGATTCGCGGTATTTGTAGTCTCGTTCCCGGAATTAAAGGACAGAGTGAAAACATTACAATAACCAGTATTTTAGACCGCTATTTAGAACACGGCCGGGTTTACTTATTTAATAATGACGGTAACGAAAAGCTATTTATAGGTTCTGCCGATTGGATGACACGAAATTTATCTCACCGTATAGAAGTTGTCGCTCCTGTTTTAGATCCCGATAATTTCAAAATCGTAAAAGACGTTTTAAATATTCAGCTCGCAGATAATGTGAAAGCACGAATTATAGATCCCGAGCAAAAAAACAACTACGTGCAAAGCAGTGAACCCCAAGTACAATCGCAAATAGCAACCTACGACTACTTTAAAAAAATTAGCGACTAATTATTCAAAAATAGTATAGAGTTTACTTTTCATTAGGCTTTATCAGAGTTTATTTATTACATTTACGGCATAGACTTTAGGAGTAACTAGAAATAGTTTGAGAAATAACCTTAGAACCTGATTTGGCTCATACCAACGTAGGGAAAAGTTGATTTAATATGTTCATTTTCTATGAACGTATTTCACTTTCTGCATTTTTCATTTACACAACTATCATACAACCTAGTCTATTCTTTTAAATTAAAGAATTTAGAAACTATGATAACGATTACAGTAAACGAAAAAAAACATTCCTTTTCACACCCCATCACCTTATTAGAGGTTTTAAACCAGCTTGATAGTGTTCAAAACGGCATTGCTATTGCCATCAATAACACCATCATTCAAAAACGTAAGTGGCCTGAAACGACACTCGAGAATAACGATGACGTTTTAATCATTACAGCAACACAGGGCGGTTAACTCATAAAGCTATTTTTATCCTATAAAAATCGTAACCTTTCAACCACACTTCAACCCCATTATGAAAAAAAAAGACACCGCACCAAAACAAAACGGCATAACAAGACATCCGTTTCCCAACTCACAAAAAATTTATGTTTCCGGTAAGTTATTTCCAGAAATAAAAGTTGCAATGCGCGAAATCGCTCTCAGTGACACGGTAGACTCGCTAACAAAAAAGCGTATACCTAACGAGCCGGTAACCGTTTACGATACGTCGGGCCCCTACACAGACCCTAATAAAGCCATCGATGTTCACAGTGGTATAGATCGTATTCGCGAACCGTGGATTTTAGAGCGTGGTAATGTAGAGCAATTAGATAAATTCTCATCTCAATATTGCAACGCGCGCTTAAACGACAAACGTTTAGACCACTTGCGTTTTGGCTCTTTAAAAAAACCTTTGCGCGCTAAAAAAGGCGAAAATGTATCACAGATGCACTATGCAAAAAAAGGTATTATTACACCAGAAATGGAATATGTAGCGATTCGCGAAAATCAGCGAATCGATGAAATGACACGTTTGTCTAAGCAACATAAGGGACAGCACTTTGGAGCTAGTATCCCTGATAAAATAACTCCAGAATTTGTAAGAGATGAAATCGCTCGCGGGCGTGCCGTTCTTCCTAGTAATATAAACCACCCCGAGGCCGAACCTATGATTATAGGTCGTAATTTCTTAGTTAAAATAAATGCGAATATTGGTAATTCGGCAACCACCTCATCTATAGAAGAAGAAGTTGAAAAAGCCGTATGGGCATGCCGTTGGGGAGCCGATAATATCATGGATTTATCTACAGGACAAAACATTCACGAAACCCGGGAGTGGATTGTTCGCAACTCGCCAGTACCGGTCGGAACAGTACCTATTTACCAAGCATTAGAAAAAGTAAACGGCGTTGCCGAAGACTTAACGTGGGAGATTTTTAGAGATACGCTAATCGAACAAGCCGAGCAAGGTGTTGATTACTTTACCATCCACGCCGGGGTGCGTTTACGCTATGTACCTATGACCGCAAACCGCATTACAGGAATTGTTTCTCGTGGCGGATCGATAATGGCGAAATGGTGTTTAGCACATCATAAAGAAAGCTTCTTATACACCCACTTCGAAGATATTTGTGAGATTATGAAGGCTTACGATGTTGCCTTCTCTTTAGGCGACGGCTTACGTCCTGGTTGTATTGCCGATGCTAATGACGAAGCGCAATTTGCCGAGTTAGAAACCCTAGGTGAGCTTACAAAAATAGCATGGAAACACGATGTACAAACCTTTATTGAAGGCCCAGGACATGTACCTATGCATATGATAAAAGCTAATATGGATAAGCAATTGGAGGTTTGTGACGAGGCCCCTTTTTACACTTTAGGTCCTTTAACCACAGATATCGCACCTGGCTACGACCATATTACCTCTGGTATCGGTGCCGCTATGATTGGATGGTTTGGATGTGCTATGTTATGCTATGTTACTCCCAAAGAACACCTCGGATTACCTAATAAAGACGATGTACGTACCGGTGTAGTGACCTATAAACTAGCAGCGCATGCCGCAGACCTTGCAAAAGGACATCCAGGCGCTCAACATCGCGATGACGCGCTTAGCAAGGCTAGATTTGAATTCCGTTGGGAAGACCAATTTAACCTCGCCCTAGACCCAGAATTGGCACGAGAATACCACGATGAAACCCTTCCTGCCGATGGTGCTAAAATCGCTCATTTCTGCTCTATGTGTGGCCCAAAATTCTGCTCTATGAAAATTTCTCAGGAAGTCAGAGATTTTGCTGCCGTAAATGAAATAAAAGATGACGAAGTATTTGCTAAAGGCATGGAAGAAAAATCTAAAGAATTTAAAGATAAAGGGTCCGAGGTCTATTTATAAAAATACTGTGGAAGTTCCTTCGCCTTTTAAAAAAAGGCGAAGGCGGGCTTTCCGTTATATCTTTTGCAATAAAAGCAAAAGGATGCCACTACAATCCCTAACTTGAGCCCATGAACTCCTTTAAAATTCAGTCCTAATAATGATTGTACTTATAGCTCCCGAAAATGATATTCCGAATGAGATAGTCATAATTCACCAACTATTTGAAGCCGGATTAGAAGTGTATCACCTACGAAAACCAAGTAAAAATAAAACCGAGTATGTTGCTTATATAAATAAAATAAAACCAGAATACCACAACCGCATTGTTATACACCATTACCATGAATTAGTTAACAGTTACGGTTTAAGAGGCATTCACTTTCAAGAACAAAAACGCATTGATGCTTTAGAAAATGGAAAAGGCTATTTTAACAATTTACAAATGCTAGGCAAAACAATGAGCAGTTCGTTTCACGATCCGAAAACCTTAGAAGAATGTAGCTTCGAATTCGATTATCATTTACTTAGCCCTGTATTTACTTCCATCTCCAAAAAAGGATACGAAGGCAAGGGGTTTAAGGTCTCCGAAATAGACAAATTTATAATAGGCCTGGGAGGTATTACCCCAGAGACGACAGAAAAAGCTTTACAACTAGGCTATAATGGTATAGGGGTTTTAGGCGGCATATGGAACGCCAAAAACCCTATAAAGGCCTTTACCACCCTTCAAAAAACACTTAAAGAACTCAAAAAGCGACCTTACTAATGACACAAAGACCATACGTATTAAGCATTGCAGGTTTCGATCCTTCAAGTGGTGCCGGAATAACATCTGATATAAAAACCTTTGAAGCCCATAAGCTACACGGTCTAGCAGTTTGCACTGCCGTAACCATACAAAACGACACGACTTTTAAAACCTGTGTTTGGATGGAAAACACCGTTGTTATTGCGCAAATTGAAACCCTATACGAACGCTTTAGTATTCCAGTAGTGAAAATCGGTCTCGTAAAATCATGGCAACATCTTAGCGCCATTGTCGCCACTTTAAAACGCCTAAATCCCGAAGTAAAAATCATTTTAGATCCCATATTAAAAGCCACCGCAGGCTATAATTTTCACGAATCACCACAATTAAACATCCTTTCAAAAGTATTGGAAAGCTGTTATTTTATTACACCTAATTACGAGGAGATTCAAGCGTTATTTCCCGATAAATCAATTGAAGATACTATTCACTACCTTTCAGAAAAAACTAATATTTACTTAAAAGGCGGGCATCGACCCAACAAAATAGGGTTCGACGAAGTATATTATAATAAAATTGTACAACTCAACATCCCACCTTCAGCAACTGCTATACATCAAAAACACGGTAGTGGCTGTGTATTATCATCAGCTTTAGCTTCTAATATTGCAAACTGTATCGTATTAGAAGACGCCTGCAAACGGGCAAAACAGTATACAGAAACCTTTTTAAACTCGAACGCGTCCCTTTTAGGAACACATAATTACAACTATAATGATTAGCAAATTACACTATATCACTCAAGGAGAGACACCCGAAATACATCTAGAAAACATACAAAAAGCCTGTGCTTCTGGAGCCGATTGGATACAGTTACGATTAAAAAATGTAGACGAAGACACGCTATTAAAAACAGCTCAAAAGGCACAAAGTATTACCTCACACTTTCAAACCCGTTTAATCATAAACGACCATTATAAAATTGCTAAAGAAGTTAAAGCAGACGGAGTACATTTAGGTACATCCGATGCTTGCCCATTAGAAGCCCGTGATTACCTTGGAAAATTTTATAGTATTGGAGGCACAGCAAACACCTTAGAAGAATGCGAAAACCTGATTAATAAAAAAGTAGATTACATTGGTCTTGGTCCCTATAAGCACACCACAACCAAGTCAGACTTAAGTCCCATTTTAGAACTAAAAGGCTATCAGGCCCTTTTAAAAGAATTAAAAACGGATACACCAATTATAGCTATTGGAGGCATCACCATAAAAGACATTCCAGATTTATTAGAAACCGGTATTTATGGCATTGCTGTTTCAGGCGAAATCACTCGTAATTTCAACGCCATTACCACTTTACAACAACTAATTAATGGTCCAACCCTTGAACAACGTTATAAATTTGACAAAAAATAAACATATGAAGGATCGTTTAACTATAGGAGACAAAACCTTTACATCGCGGTTATTTACGGGAACGGGAAAATTCAGCTCTTCAGCACTAATGAAAGAGGCATTATTAGCTTCAGAAAGCGAATTGGTCACCGTTGCTTTAAAACGCGTCGATATCGGCAATGAGAACGACGCTATTTTATCACATTTAAACCATTCTAGGATACACTTATTACCAAACACCTCGGGAGTAAGAACTGCCAAAGAAGCTGTATTTGCTGCTCAACTATCGCGGGAAGCCTTAGAAACCAATTGGGTAAAATTAGAAATCCATCCAGATCCAAAATACTTATTGCCAGACCCCATAGAAACCTTAAAAGCAGCCGAAGAACTCGTAAAACAAGGCTTTATTGTAATGCCTTATATTCACGCCGACCCTGTGCTATGTAAACGTTTAGAGGATGTAGGGGTACAATGCGTAATGCCTCTAGGTGCCCCTATAGGAAGTAACAAGGGGTTAAAAACCGTAGATTTCTTAGAAATAATTATTGCGCAAAGTACGGTTCCTGTTATAGTAGACGCGGGTATTGGTGCACCATCGCACGCCGCACACGCTATGGAAATGGGAGCTGATGCCGTACTAGTAAACACTGCAATTGCAGTATCTCAAAATCCGGTTGCTATGGCTAGCGCGTTTAAACGTGCAGTTGAAGCTGGTCGTTTAGCATATAACGCCAAGTTAGCACCTATAAACCAAACAGCAAAAGCCAGTTCACCTCTAACCTCTTTTTTAAATGCCTAGCTTCACTTCCCTTTTTAACACTTATAACTGGAACGCCATTGTAGCCGATATTTATAACAAAACGCATACAGATGTCGAAAGGGCCCTAGCAAAAAAAACGCGCGATTTAGACGATTTTAAAGCCTTAATATCTCCCGCTGCCAAGCCTTATTTAGAGCACATGGCACAACTAAGTAATCAACTCACAAAAAAGCGCTTTGGGAATACAATGCAAATGTATGCACCGTTATATCTAAGTAATGAATGCCAAAATATTTGTACCTATTGTGGTTTTAGTTTAACTAATAAAATTCCTAGACGCACTCTCAGCGATAGCGAAATCCTTAAAGAAGCAGCTTTTTTAAAAAACAAGGGATACGATCATATCCTACTCGTTACAGGAGAAGCAAATAATACCGTAGGCGTAGACTACATTAAAAATGCAATCGCTATCCTAAATAAAACGTTTGCAAATATCACTATAGAGGTACAGCCTCTCGATCACGAAGACTACAGGTTATTAATAGAAAATGGTTTATATGCCGTTTTAGTCTATCAAGAAACCTACCATAAGGATGAATACAAAAAGCACCACCCTAAAGGTAAGAAATCTAATTTCGAATACCGCCTAGAAACCCCAGACCGACTGGGGGAAGCAGGCGTGCATAAAATTGGATTAGGCGCCTTGTTCGGACTTGAAGATTGGCGGGCAGATAGTTTTTTTACCGCCCTTCA
This sequence comes from Bizionia paragorgiae, assembly GCF_900107625.1. Classification (GTDB taxonomy): domain Bacteria; phylum Bacteroidota; class Bacteroidia; order Flavobacteriales; family Flavobacteriaceae; genus Bizionia; species Bizionia paragorgiae. The sequence goes on along the minus strand of NZ_FNQK01000015.1, from coordinate 63,065 downwards.
CTTAAAATACCTTCAAAAAACCTATTGGCAAACAAAATACTCTATATCCTTCCCAAGACTTCGTCCGCATTCTGGTGGCTTAGAGCCCAAAGTGGTTATGGAAGACGCCGATTTAGCACAACTTATTTGCGCCTACCGTTTATTAGACGAAGATGTTGAACTGTCCTTATCGACACGAGAAAGTGAAACGTTTAGAAACCATATTATTAATCTCGGCATCACCTCTATTAGTGCGGAGTCTAAAACCAACCCTGGAGGTTATGTTGTAGAACCTCAATCTTTAGAACAGTTTGAAATTTCCGACGACCGAAGTACAGAAAGTATCACCGAACTTTTAAAAGAAAAAGGGTTTGAAGTCGTATGGAAAGACTGGGAAGCATTTTCCATAGGGTAACACAGCTATAATTTTGAAACATTAAACAGACAATCAATGACTTTAACATACGGAGAAGAGGAGCAGTACAACCGCCATCTTATTTTAGAGGAGATTGGCCTTACCGGCCAAGAAAAACTAAAACAATCAAGCGTTCTCGTTGTTGGCGCCGGCGGATTAGGCTGCCCGGTTTTACAATACCTTACCGCTTCGGGAGTGGGTACGATAGGTATTATAGACGATGACCTGGTTTCCCAAAGTAATTTACAACGTCAGGTATTATACACCCATCGAGACCTTGGAAAACACAAAGCAGAATGCGCTGCTAATAGATTATCGGCACTAAACCCGTATGTTAAATTTCAAGTGTTCAAGGAGCGGCTTTCCCCTAAAAATGCAATCGCTTTATTTAACTTATTCGACATTATTGTAGATGGTACCGATAATTTCCCAACACGCTATTTAATTAACGATGCCGCGGTGCTCACCAACACCCCTTTTGTATTTGGATCTATTTTTAAATTTGAAGGCCAAGTGTCTGTTTTTAATTATAACAACGGACCTACCTATCGTTGTTTATTCCCTACACCCCCTAAGCCAGACAGCGTCCCTAACTGCTCTGACATAGGAGTATTAGGCGTATTACCAGGAATTATTGGTAGCTTGCAAGCCAATGAGGTTATTAAAATAATCTGCGGTATAGGAACTCTATTATCGGGAAAGCTTCTCACCATAAATACCCTAACTATGCAACAGCGGATATTAAACTATAGCAAAGAAGGCAATACCGTAATTAGTGCCTTACAAGACAACTACGAAACGTTTTGCGGAATAGAAACACGAGCAGAAATCACCTTAAAAGAATTAAAAGCCTATCAACACAACTACACTTTATTAGATGTCAGATCGCCATTAGAACGCGAACATTTTAACCTTGGAGGCTTGCACATTCCCTTACAAGAATTAGACAGGCGATATAAAGAAATTACCACCAATAAAGATATTATCGTGTATTGTAAGGCAGGAATGCGAAGCCAAATGGCCATTCATATTTTAAGAGAAAAAGGACTAAAAAATAATTTAATTAATTTAAAAGGCGGTCTTTTTCACCAGTAACCACTATTTAATAAACCCTATAGATCGCGCATGCTCAATAGCTTCTTTACTAGATTCCACTAATAAAATAGGTGTCGACTTGTACGACGCTACAATTCCTTTTACGCGTTGCATGCGTTTTTTATGATTTACACTTCTTAAATAAATGGCTAGAATTCTATTTGGGAATTTTTCTGCAACTTCAATATAAATATCAGGATCATGCTCTCCGCTATCCCCTATTAAAATAAAAGGTAAGTCAGGGTACATAGTTAGTAAATTAATAATCTCCTTTTGTTTTTGAGGTTTTTCGTCTATAGATTTCTTTTTAAACAAACTATCTAAACTTCGCAATAGTATAGGCCCTTTCGGAAAATCATTTTGCTTTAAAAAAAGCTTGAGGTAACGGTATAGGTTCCATGGGCTATGGCTGACATAAAATATAGGGTTGGCTTCTTTTCCGGAAGCTCCACGATGCAGTTTATGATAAAATTCTGACGCGCCTTCCAAAGGTAATCGCGTATACGCCGACTTAAAAATCGTGTTAATAATTAAGCGCCATTTTAAAAAGGACACCACCCCAGTGTGTAAAATCGTATCGTCGATATCACTAGCCACCCCAAATTTTGCTTCGGAAGAGGGAATTAATATCTCGGCGGGAAAGCGATTTTCATTTTTTATATGCCGTTTCACTGACACATCACTATAAGCAACTTCGCAGGGCAGCCACCCTTCGCTATTGGTCAATCCTTTTAAGCCACTCAAATTGGCTCTCACCTTAAAATACCCCTTATCATCGGTGGTTGTTTTTAACAAAACACCATGAGGTAGCTTTATCTCTAACTCGGTATTTTTAACCTCATCAACCCCCAAGCGTTTCCATGAATTTATTAGTAATCCAAGCCAAGTTTTATTTTCAAGGTTAATATTTTCATCCTCTAAAGCACGTCCTTTCAAATAAAACTGTGAATCGGTACCATAACTATGGAACGCTATAATTTGAAGGGGATCTTTTTTAAACATAACACATTGGGTTTACCAAGGCTTGAAGATATCAATTTTAATAAAAAAACCACAGCCTAAACTGTGGTTTCTTTCTAAATATAATATTATAACTACTGTTTGTCTTTGACTTTAATTTTAAAATCTTCAACGTCTTTTAACTGACTTCTTACTTCTTCTTCAGTACCCGTAAACTCCTGAGTTTCCACTTTGGTTTCTCCGCTTATTGTACGCTTAATAGTCACCACTGCTGTCACTTGATCGGTAGTTTCGTTTTTCGTCATTTCAACCGAGGTATGTGTACTATTTGGAGGTAATTTTCCTGCCGCTTCTTCCTTACTAATAAACTTTACGGTTTCGGCACCATCCATTACATGGCGTTCTCCATTTTCATCTATCCAGATATTAACTTCTTGGGTTTCTATAACATTTACACCTTCTGAGTGCCCTCCTAAAATAGGAGCGATTACCAATCCGATTAAACAGGTAAGCTTTATAAGGATATTCATCGAAGGACCAGATGTATCTTTAAACGGATCACCTACAGTATCCCCAGTAACAGCAGCTTTATGCGCATCGGAACCTTTAAACGTCATGACCCCATTAATTTCCACACCAGCTTCAAATGATTTTTTAGCATTATCCCATGCTCCACCAGCATTATTTTGAAATATTGCCCATAAAACACCAGACACTGTTACTCCTGCCATATAACCTCCTAACATTTCAGCTATAGCTAAAGAATCCATTCCAAAAAGCATAGGTAAAAAAGCAATCACAATAGGAAAACCAATAGTTAACAGCCCCGGCAACATCATTTCTCTAAGGGACGCTTTGGTAGAAATATCGACACATTTATCGTACTCTGGTTTACCCGTTCCTTCCATAATCCCCGGAATCTCTCTAAACTGTCTACGCACTTCCTGAACCATTTGCATAGCCGCCTTACCTACGGCATTCATCGCCAAAGCAGAAAACACTACAGGCACCATTCCTCCGACAAACAACATCGCTAAAACTGGCGCTTTAAAAATATTAATCCCATCGATTCCGGTAAAGGTTACATAAGCAGCAAATAAAGCCAAAGACGTTAAAGCGGCAGAAGCGATAGCAAACCCTTTTCCTGTCGCTGCAGTTGTATTACCTACAGAATCTAATATATCTGTTCGTTCGCGCACAATTGGGTCTTGCTCGCTCATTTCGGCAATACCACCTGCATTATCTGATATCGGTCCAAAAGCATCGATTGCTAATTGCATTGCCGTGGTAGCCATCATAGCAGAAGCCGCTAAGGCAACACCATAAAACCCTGCAAAGGCATAAGATGCCCATATGGCACCTGCAAATAATAATACTGAAGGAAAAGTAGATATCATTCCTGTGGCTAAACCTGCAATAATATTGGTACCTGCACCTGTACTCGACTGCTCAACAATTTTTAAGATTGGCTTTTTACCCAGTCCCGTATAATACTCGGTAACTGAAGATATCATAGCACCAACAAACAAGCCGACTAAAGTGGCATAAAACACACGCATAGAAGACACTTCCTGCAAGCCTTCCCCAAAATAATGCATCATCATCTGCTTTGGCAGCATCCAATAACACAAGCCAAAACAAGCGATAGCTACTAAAATAATGGACGTCCAATTCCCCACATTTAAAGCTCCCATAACCTCAGCTTCTTTAGCGTCGTTATTTTTTATTTTCACTAATAGCGTTCCTATAATAGAAATTATAATTCCTACACCCGCTATGGCCATAGGTAATAAAATAGGACCGATACCTCCAAAGGCATCCTCAATACTTCCGCCCATATCCTTAATCACATAATTCCCTAATACCATAGCCGCCAAAACAGTGGCAACATAAGACCCAAATAAATCGGCCCCCATACCTGCAACATCCCCTACATTATCCCCTACATTATCGGCAATAGTTGCTGGATTTCTCGGATCATCTTCTGGGATTCCTGCTTCAACCTTCCCTACTAAATCGGCACCTACATCGGCTGCTTTTGTATAAATCCCTCCACCTACACGAGCAAAAAGAGCAATAGATTCGGCTCCTAAAGAAAAGCCTGCTAAAGTTTCTAATACAATAGTCATTTTATCGGTCGATACCCAAACGCCACCTGTAAAAAAGTGATAGAAAAAAATAAAGAATGCCGTTAAGCCTAAAACTGCTAAACCAGCAACTCCAAGTCCCATAACTGTCCCGCCTCCAAACGCTATTTTTAAAGCGTTTGGCAGACTCGTTTTAGCGGCTTGAGTAGTTCGAACATTGGTTTTAGTAGCAATTTTCATCCCTACATTTCCTGCGTAAGCCGAGAATACAGCTCCAAAAATAAAAGCGATTACAATTAACCAATGTGTCGTATCTACAACTTGAGAGACTATAAAAAGTAACACACTAACTATAACTACAAAAATGGTTAAAAGCCTATACTCTGCACCTAAAAAAGCGAGTGCACCTTCGTAAATGTGATCTGAAATTTCTTTCATTTTACCATCTCCAGCATCTTGTTTTAAAACCCATGTTCGTTTAATCCACATAAAAATTAAACCCAAGAATGCCATAATAATAGGCACATAAATCATCATTGACTCCATATAATTAGTTGTTTAGTTGGTTATTAAGAATACTAATGTAGGAAAATAATGTGAAAAATAAATTTAATTAAGGCACTAAGAATTAATAAAATATAAAACAACAAGCAATAAAAAACCCACTCAAATTGAGTGGGTTTATATAAACGCTATGTACTATTAATTAGTTTTTAGCTTTATTTTTAAAAGCATCAAATTCACTTTGTTGCACTTCACGAGGCCATGAATTATTTGATGTATCTACATCTGCAGTTTGCATTTTTGGATCTACAGTAATTTTCACAATTTCTTTTCCTGAAGCAATAACCTTACTCACTTCTTTGTCGTTAAGTCTCCATATTTGTGCAGGATACTTCTCTGTTTTAGTCGTCCCATCGGCATATGTAAACTCAACAATAATTGGCATTACTAACCCGCCTGGCTTATCGAAAGTCACTTCATAGAAGTATTTAGGCTGCTCTATTTTAGCACGTTCTTGAGGTGTAAAGTTGTCCATAACATACTCTTTTAACGTTGGGATTTCGTCTTGTAAGTTACCGCTGCTTTTCATGTCCTCTGTAAACTCTTCGCTACCTTCCTCTACATAATAGATTAAACTTTTAGGATCAATACTAAAACGCTCAGCTATTTTAGCACCTTCCTTATTAGGTTTAGACGTCACGTGGAATTTCTTAACCGATTTAATTCCGATATCTACATAATCAGTTGTATAAAACCATCCTCTCCAGAACCAATCTAAATCGAATGCTGAAGCATCTTCCATTGTACGGAAAAAATCTTCTGGTGTTGGGTGCTTAAACTTCCATCGGTTAGCATACTCTCTAAAAGCATAGTCAAATAACTCCTCACCCATTACAGTTTCTCTAAGAATATTTAAAGCTGTTCCAGGTTTACCGTAGGCATTATTACCAAATTGGTATGTATTTAATCCTTTGGTCATGATTGGTGCAATATAATTCTGATCACCACCCATATAATTTACAATTTTAGCTGCTGGACCACGACGTGAAGGATACGTTGTTTGCCCTTCAGAAAGTGCCGAAGGATACCATTTTCCAAAATCTTGCTCTGCAACATATTGTGCAAAAGTATTTAGTCCTTCATCCATCCAAGTCCACTGACGCTCGTCACTATTTACGATCATCGGGAAAAAATTGTGACCTACTTCATGAATAATTACACTTATCATTCCGTACTTAATTCTATCGCTATAATTCCCATCCTTATCCGGACGACCATAGTTCCAACATATCATAGGATACTCCATTCCTTGACGTTGCGCATGAACAGAAATCGCTTTATGGTACGGGTAATCGAAAGTCATTCTAGAATACGTTTTTAGGGTACTTGCTACTGCTTTTGTAGACCATTGCTCCCAAAGTGGGTTTCCTTCTTTTGCATACATTGAAACCGCCATAACATCTCTATCACCAAGCTTAACAGCCATCATATCCCAGATGTATTTTCTTGACGTTGCAAAACCAAAGTCACGCACATTTTCGGCGTACATTTTCCACGTTTTAGTCTTTTTAGACCTGCTTTTTTCAGCACGTTCAGCCTCCTCTTGTGTTACAATTAAAACAGGTTCATCATAAGATTTTTTAGCTTTTTCATAACGCTTCATCATCTCTTTAGAAAACACCTCTTTTCTATTGGTAAGCTTTCCGGTTGCGTCTAATATGTGATCTGCAGGTACCGTAATATTTACTTCAAAATTTCCAAATGGTAATGCGAATTCATCACGCCCCCAAAATTGAGAGTTTTGCCATCCTTCAACATCATTATAAACTGCCATTCTTGGATAAAACTGAGCAATTACATAGGTTCTATTTCCATCTTCTGGAAAGTACTCATAACCTGAACGGCCACCATCTTTAACGTGATCGTTAATATTATACCACCATTTTATATTAAAAGAAAACTGATCACCTGTTTTTAGTGCTTTAGGCACCTCAACACGCATCATGGTTCTATTAATCATATGTTCTAGCGGCTTCCCGTTTGTATCTGTTACCGATTCAATATTGAATCCGCCATCAAAAGTTTCAGCTAAGTGATTTTTAGCAAAAGACGACGCTTGTTGAACTGGAGAAACAGAACTCGTTTCAATTAATGGTGACTTAGAATCTTTAGCTCTTACATTTTGATCCAATTGCACCCATAAATAATTTAAGGTTTCAGGAGAATTATTGGTATAGGTAATTGTTTCTTTTCCTGAAAGGATTGCTTTTTCGTCATCTAAAACAATATCCATTTTATAATCGGCTTGCTGTTGGTAGTAAGCAGGACCTGGTGCTCCTGAAGCTGATCGAAACATATTTGGAGTTGAAAACTCCTCATATAGTTGTTTAAACTTGTTGTTGTTTGTGTGACCTTCTTGAGGAACACGTTTTTCATTTTGGTTTTGTTGAGCAAATGCACCAACAGTCACAAAAAGAATGGAAAGAAAATAAAACTTAATGTTACGCATAATTAGATTTTTTTCAAAAATAGAATTTGAATTTAACAATATTAAATTATAGGGGTATTTGTTTTGTTAAAATTTTAACAAACCTTTATCGTCTTCGGTGATTAATATAAAAGATTTATTTTTTGAATTGATATTGGTCCTTACAATATTCTTCTGATCCGGAAAGACATCAAACAAGACTTCGTTTTTAACCTCGAACGACTTTATTGACTTTACGTTTGTAATTTCAATATAACAATTTGCAATATCATCGGTATATTTTTTACCGAGATAGCTAATGGTGACTGGTTGATTATTGATTTTAATCTGAATACGAGAAGTTAAATATTTTTCTATGTACTTATCTATTTCATCTTCGTCTCTATTATCGTTTAAAACCAAAGACTCATCATAGCGTTGTCGTAGTACATTTTCAAAGTCGTCTATAAATATACGGGTAATTATTTGAACGGTTTCCTGCTCTTCGACATAATCAATTTGGGTGACACTAACATAATATTTATGAGCCACAGTAAATGCAAATAGTGGCAGAATTAAGAGTAGGACTGCTTTTTTCAGGGTATTCATAAGTAATTAATTTGAGTTACAAATCTAACCAATACTTTCAAAAAGCATTCCTTAACTGCGTTAATCTTTATTTTTTTAGATTATGCTGGAAATCTTGATATTTTTTAACCATAAAATCGAAAGCTTCAAGATCACTTCCACTTGTTAGACGATTAAAATCCTCGTCTTCAGCACAGAAATAAAAAAACTCCATTTGTTTTGAGGCTTCTAAAGGATAGCTTTCAAAAAATGTTCTACCCAATTTATCTTTTAAACGAAACATGGCATCCGTATTTTTTTCTAGAGCCACACGTTTTTTAAGCATTTTGGTTCTTCCAGATAAACCATTAAGTATGGGGTTAATTGGTAAAAGAGAAAACGATTGCGCTTCATATAATCTGCGCTCACTCTTAGTTTTTCGTTTCCCGGTATAACCTGGTATACCTACATCGTAAAAATCTAGTGGTCGTTCTACCTCGGTAGTTTGAATATCATCGTATAAATTACCCGTTAAAATACGTCCTATCCTAACTTCTGCCAGTTCATTGACTTGAATTTCTAAGTATAAAACAACACGCTTATTTTTAATATGTGTTTCAGATAGCACTAAACTTACTTTTTTATATTGAATGGAACTCACCTGCAATACATCATTCACTGCAACATCAATATAAAACTTCCCTTCTGCATCGGTAGTCGTGTTTATATTTTGGGTTAGGTTAGAAACATGCAACCCTTCTACAGCGCCACTATCTTCGGAAAGGACCTCACCAGTGATCTCATGGTTTTGAGCATCTACATGAAAAGCAGATAGAGTAAGTATAAAAAAAAGAAATGTGAACCTAGTCATTTAAGCCCTTTAAAAACAATTCACTTTGTTGGTGTAGAAAATCGATACGTTGCATTTCGTTCTCATCTTGCAATAACTGCTCTGGTCCGTTTTGACGTTCTAAGAAGGAAACAAATTCGGAGACATTTTCTTTGGGAATATTAAAATTAGCGATATAATAATCTTCAGAAAAAGCATCTGCCCATATAGAAATAGGTGTTTCTAATCGCGGATTTTGCTGTTCCTGGACCCCCTTTTTTTTATTCTTTACTAGCAAACCAACCAGTCCACTTAAAATCGCAACAAAATCAGCTTGATAGCGAATTTGCCCTTGATTCATCGCGATATTTTCGACCTTCGTTTTATAATCTGGAGGCATCTCAAAATTCTCAAAACTACCAAAAGAAAACACGAGCGGGTCCACAACCTTTACATTAGCCACATCGGTTTCAAGATGCCCTGTTAAATTATAAGGTAGCAACACCACTTCGGCTAAACTATTAATTTGTTCTACGAGGTAAATCTTTAAACTTTTATTTGCCACAACCTCCTCAGTTATTTTGGTCTTAAACGGTTTTAATTGCAAAGCAGAAACTTGAATTTCGTCGTTTAAACCCACAACAATTTTAAACGCACCCTCACTATCCGTAATCGCTCCTTTGTTGGTTGAAGCGTTGTAAACAGTGACATTCTCAACATCGTCAATAGCGACATAAATCTGTCCTGAAACCTCCACCCGCCCTGTATCTTGCGCATAACTAGTACACACACAGCACAGTACACTTATAATACATAAAAAGTGCTTCATATCAATTTGGTTTGGTTTAGTATTGTAAATAAAGTCTTTCAAATCCTAAAATAGATTTAAAAGGCGTTTAAACTTTTGTTAAATATATGCTTTACTTAAATTTACAATAAATACTTAAACTAAAATCGTCTTTAACATAATACCCAGCTATGAAACATTTAATTATTGCGAGTACTTCAACTGTATTTGGAGGTGAGCCCTTAGATTATCTTCTAGAAGCGCTTTCTGAATTATACAAAAATACCGATACCGTTTTATTTATACCCTACGCGCGACCTGGAGGCATTACTCATGATGAATACACCAGTAAAATTCAAGTTGCTTTTAGCAAAATAAACAAAAAGGTCGTGGGCATCCACACGTTTAAATCGGCAACACAAGCGCTTCAAGAGGCAAAGGGAATTTATGTTGGTGGTGGAAACACCTTTGTTCTAGTCAGCCAATTGTATAAAAACAACTGTTTAAACATCTTAAAAGATGTCGTTTTAAACGGGGTTCCTTATTTGGGTACCAGCGCAGGAAGTAATATATGCGGATTGACAATGAGTACGACTAACGATATGCCCATTGTATACCCGCCTAGCTTTAAGACCTTAGGTTTTGTTCCCTTTAATATCAACCCCCATTATTTAGACCCTATTGAAGGAGACACACACATGGGAGAAACCCGTGAGACGCGAATTAATGAATTCCACCATTATAACACACAACCGGTTGTTGGATTACGAGAAGGCAGTTGGATAGAAATAAAAGATGACACTACGTTACTAAAAGGTCCTTTAAAAGCAATTATTTTTGAGTATAAAAAAGCGGCTTATGAAATGGAATCTGGAAGCTCCTTAAAGCATATAAAATAAAAAAGCCTCATCGTTTGATGAGGCTTTGAGCGAGAGACCGGGTTCGAACCGGCGACATTCAGCTTGGAAGGCTGACGCTCTACCAACTGAGCTACTCTCGCATTTCCGAGTGCAAATATAATTAAACATTTTAATTATCTACAAGGATTTTTTAAAATTTCTTTAAAAAATGATACCCTTTAATTTCATACCCTCGATTGTAGTAGAATTTGTGTGACGGGTAGTTTTGGACGTAAGTATTTAATTCTGAAGCCTTACACCCTTTAGATTGCGCATAATTATCGACCCATTCCATCACTATTTTTCCTAGTCCTTGACCCTGAAATTTTTTTTCGATGTAGAGATGATCGATTTCTACCGATTTTCCTACATAATGACGGGTCATAAACCATAACCCACAGATTCCTATAAGGTTACCGTTTTTATAGACACCAATACACTCATAATTCTGAGTTACCATTTCTAAAAGGCGTTCTTGTAAAACAGCTTCCGAATTGGCATCATCGGACAGTTTTTGTAAAAATGGAATGATTACAAAAATATCTTTCGCGTCTATAATTTTAAAATCAACAGGCATATCTAACGGTTTTATTTTAGCAAAATTACTTATAATTTAAATCGCTGACTTATTTATTTCTCTCTGAAATCTATTTCAGGTATTTTAGGCGCACGAATTGCAACAGTATTATCTTTTCAATCCATGACACAGATTAAACCCTTTCTTATTTTTCTCCTATGCGTATTTATGTTTACAGCATCGACTAGCTATAGCCAGCAAACCATTCCTACCGAAGAACTACTCGGGCAAGGAACACCTGCTTTATATGGCAACGGATACAAATTGCGTAAAGAAGCCTATGATGCATTCTTAAAGCTACAGGCCGAAGCAAAAAAAGAAGGTATTAGCATAGCTGCAGTTTCCAGTTATCGTAATTTTAATCATCAAAAACGTATATGGAATAGAAAATATAACAGATATATTTCTCAAGGACTCTCTCCACAGGCTAGCATTGCTAAAATAATTGAATACTCTACAATTCCAGGTACCTCTAGACACCATTGGGGAACGGATATCGATGTTTACGACACCAGTGTACCGCAACCTTCAGGGATTTTACAGCCTAAAAATTACCATGGTAATGGGGTGTATTGCAAGCTTAAAGACTGGATGGATAAAAATGCCGAACGCCATGGATTCTATTTAGTGTTCACAGACACCTATCATCGAAAAGGCTTTAAATATGAACCTTGGCATTACAGTTATAAGCCCCTTTCAAAACCGTACTTAGAGGCGTATCGTAAGCTTGATATATCAAAACTTTTAAAAACTGCAGACCTTTTAGGGAGTACGTATTTTGATGCTGATTTTATACAACACTACATTTCTGAAAACATTTTAGATATTAATCCTAAGTTGTTGTGATATTTAAAACACAGCATTAATAATGGACCCTATTCGTAATTAACAAGTACCGGTTACACCTAGGGGCGTATCAGTTTTCAAAAGTGTATTCTACTTTATTTCTCAAACTTCAGTACCTTTGCAATCAGCTAAAAACTCGAAAATAATGAACAAAAAAGTTATTTTAATGATTCTTGATGGTTGGGGTAAATCTCCAGACCCTAAAGTTTCTGCTATAGATCATGCGAAGACTCCGTTTATAGATAGTTTATATACCAAGTATCCACATGCGCAATTGCGTACCGATGGCTTACATGTAGGTCTTCCAGAAGGACAAATGGGAAATAGTGAGGTTGGCCATATGAATTTAGGGGCGGGACGCATTGTATATCAAGATTTAGCAAAAATAAATTTAGCTGTAGAAAAGCAGACTTTAGCTTTAGAACCTGTATTGCGAAATGCCTTTCAATACGCAAAGGAAAATAATAAAGCGGTTCATTTTTTAGGACTTGTAAGCGATGGCGGAGTCCATTCTCACATTAATCATTTAAAAGGCTTATTGGATGTTGCCGAGAACTTAGAACTCGACAACACCTTTATCCATGCCTTTACTGACGGTAGAGATGTAGACCCTAAATCGGGAAAGCATTTTATTGAAGACCTTCAAAATTACACAGCAAATACACGTGCAAAATTAGCCTCAATTACTGGGCGCTATTACGCCATGGACAGAGACCAACGTTGGGAACGCGTAAAATTAGCATACGATGCTTTAATACATGGTCAAGGCACCCATTCTACTAACGCAGTAGATAGCATACAAGAAAGTTATGATAATGGTATTACTGATGAGTTTATCCAACCAATTATAATGGTCGACAACAATCAGAAGCCGTTAGCAACCATAAAAGAGGATGATGTTGTTGTCTTTTTTAATTTTAGAACCGACAGAGGGCGTCAGCTAACAGATGCTTTATCACAACGTGATTTTCCAGTATACGAAATGCATAAGTTAAATCTGCACTACGTTACCTTAACTAATTACGACGAAAATTTTAAAGGGCTACATGTCGTTTTTAATAAAGATAATATCACTAAAACTTTAGGCGAAGTATTAGAAAAAGAAAATAAAAAACAAATTAGAATTGCTGAGACAGAAAAGTATCCGCACGTTACTTTTTTCTTTTCCGGTGGTAGAGAAACGCCATTTATAGGAGAATCGCGTATATTAAAACATTCACCTAAAGTAGCTACTTACGATTTAAAACCTGAAATGAGTGCTTTTGAACTTACTGATGCCCTTGTTCCGGAATTAAAGAATCAAGCGCCCGATTTTGTTTGTTTAAATTTTGCTAATGGTGATATGGTCGGACATACAGGAGTTATGGACGCGGCCATAAAAGCTTGTGAGGCTGTGGACACCTGTGTAGAAAAGGTGGTGACTACAGCGTTGGAAAACGGATACACCACACTATTAATTGCCGATCATGGTAATTGTGAAACGATGATAAACCCAGACGGATCACCAAATACAGCACATACCACTAACCCGGTACCTCTAATTTTAATAGATAAAGACTTAACCGCAATTAAAAATGGAATTCTTGGCGATGTAGCGCCTACCATTTTAAAATTAATGGGTATTGAACAGCCAAAAGCCATGACCCAACATGCATTAATTTAATTGGGAGTAGCATAAAAAAAGAAATCAATGATGAAAAAAGGATTAATAATAGCGGTAGATTTTGATGGAACGATTGTAGAGGACAAATACCCTGGGATTGGAAAACCAAGACTCTTTGTTTTTGAAACATTAAAACGACTGCAACACGATGGTCACCGTTTAATTTTATGGACCTATAGATCGGGTGAAAAATTAGATGAAGCCGTTAACTTTTGTAAAGAAAACGGCATCTCTTTTTATGCTGTTAATGAAAGTTACCCCAACGAAGAACTTACAGCTACTGTAAGTCGGAAAATTAATGCCGATATTTTTATAGACGATCGTAATATTGGTGGTGTTTATGGTTGGGGAGAAGTTTATCAAAAATTAACCAACGAAACCCCAACGATTCCAAAACCTAAAAAGAAAGGCTTATTTTCTTTTCTAAACAAATAACTAGCCTCTAGACAATTCAAAATACTGTTTATCAATGTGTTCTTGATGCTTAGGGTGCGCGATATTTACTAAGGCTTTTTCGCGCTCTTGAATAGTTTTTCCATACAGGTTTGCAATACCATATTCCGTAACCACATAATGCACATGTGCCCTTGTGGTTACCACGCCTGCACCAGGATTTAAACTCGGAACAATACGACTTATCCCCGATTTGGTTGTTGATGGTAATGCAATAATCGCTTTACCCCCCTCACTTAGCGACGCTCCTCTAATAAAGTCCATTTGTCCACCCACTCCAGAGTACATATTAGAACCAATAGAATCAGCGCACACTTGGCCTGTTAAATCAACTTCGATAGCCGAGTTAATAGCTACCATTTTAGGGTTTTGCTTAATTACCGACACGTCATTTGTATAGTTAGCAGCCCGCATTTCTATATACGGATTATCATCTACGAAATCGTATAAACGTTTTGACCCTATTAAAAACGTAGCTAAAGCACGACCTCTATTTACACCTTTGTAATTACAATTAATCACGTTTTTTAAAATCAAATCAATCACACCATCTGAAAACATTTCGGTATGCAAGCCTAAATCTTTGTGGTGAATTAACCGTGACAACACGGCGTTCGGGATGTTACCAATTCCCATTTGCAGGGTGCTTTTATCTTCAATTAAACTAGCAACATGGTTTCCTATTTCGTTCTCTATAGCCGAAGGTTCTGCTCCCCCGTGTTCTGGTAAAGGCTCATCAGATTCTACAAACGCATCAATTTCAGAAACATGAATTATCCCTGCCCCATGAGTTCTTGGCATTTGCTTATTGACTTGTGCAATCACATAATCGGCATTATCAATCGCTGCTAAAGTAGCCTCTACCGAAACACCTAAGGAACAGTACCCATGACGATCGGGAACAGACACTTGTATTAATGCCGCTTGTAAATCAACTATATTACGTTTAAATAACAAAGGCACTTCACTTAAAAACACAGGGGTATACGACCCATTTCCAGCTTTTAGGGTATGGCGGACATTTTTTCCGATAAAAAAAGAATTGACATGAAAACTGGCTCGCAATTCCGGATTCGCATAAGGTGCCTCGCCCTCGGTGTGCAACTGACAAATTTGAACATTTCTTAATTCTTCATGTCTATTCGTTAGTGCTTCAATGAGAAGTCGAGGAGCCGCAGCAGCCGCTTGAATATAAATTTTACTATTAGACTTTATAACTTTTACGGCGTCTTCAGCCGAAACTGGGGTATACATAATCACTGATTTTAGATTTACAAATATCTCAAAAATAATAGACCTAAAAACTACCAAAAGTCATATTCTAGAAACATTATATAGCGCATTAAATTTATTATCTTTGCAAGATATTTTTATGTCCATGATTATAATAAAAACAAGAGAAGAAATAGAACTCATGCGAGAAAGCGCATTAGTAGTATCTAAAACCTTAGGTGAAGTAGCAAAAGCTATAAAACCAGGTGTTAGCACTTTAGAATTAGATAAAATTGCCGAAGAATGTATTAGGGATCAAGGTGCCATACCAGGATTTTTAGGCTTATATGATTTTCCAAACACGCTTTGCATGAGTCCTAACTCGCAAGTCGTTCACGGTATCCCTAACAGCACACCTTTAGAAGAAGGCGATATTATTTCGGTAGATTGTGGGGCTATTAAAAATGGATTTTATGGTGATCATGCCTATACGTTTGCAGTAGGCGAAATCGATGCTGAAATCGAAAAACTTTTGCAAGTCACTAAAGACTCTTTATATATTGGTATTGCTGAATTAAAAAAGGGGAATCGCGTTGGTGATGTTGGTTTTGCTATTCAGAAGTATTGTGAAGATTACGGGTACGGTGTTGTTCGTGAATTGGTCGGACATGGTATAGGCCGTAAAATGCACGAAGATCCTGAAATGCCAAACTACGGAAAACGTGGTCGCGGTAAAAAATTAGTTGACGGTATGGTCGTTGCTATCGAGCCTATGATTAACCTAGGTACACAACGTATTAAACAACATAGAGACGGTTGGACAATCACCACATTAGATGGAAAACCAAGTGCACATTTTGAACATGATGTGGCTATTGTTGATGGAAAACCAGAATTGCTATCCACTTTCGCGTATATTTATGAAGCATTAGGCATAACATCTAACGAGGAAGATGCATTTAGACAAGTGCCATTAGCGCTATAATTATTCTAAAATGAATCATATTGCTCACATTGAAGCGGAATTAGCGCCTTTAAAAACACAATTAAAGGAGCATAAACTGTACAAAAACCTAAACTCTATTGAAGATATTAAAATCTTTATGGAGCAGCATGTTTATGCTGTTTGGGATTTTATGTCCTTATTAAAAGCGCTTCAAATTCATTTAACCACGGTAACTTTACCATGGGTTCCGGTGAGTAACCCCACAATTTCTCAATTCATTAATGAAATCGTTTTAGGAGAAGAGAGCGATGTTAACGCCCATAATGTACCACAAAGTCATTATGAAATGTATCTTGATGCGATGCATCAAATTAACGCGAATACAACGCCAGTAACCCAATTGGTGACCTATATACAAAACGGTGATTCTCTATCAACAGCTTTAGATAAAATTGAGATCCACAAAGACACTAAAGCCTTCGTTACACATACTTTTGAGGTTATTAACACGAATGAAATTCATAAAATCGCTTCCGATTTCACGTTTGGTCGTGAAGATTTAATTCCAGATATGTTTTTACAAATTATTTCGGAATCTGAGAAAGATAGTAGCCCGAGCCCATATAGTAAGTTAAGTTATTATTTACATCGTCATATAGAGGTTGATGGCGATAATCACGGTCCGTTATCTATAAAAATGATTTCCGAATTATGTGGTGATGACGCGAAAAAATGGGAAGATGTATTGCTTACGGCAAAAGCTTCTCTTCGTTCTAGACTGCTTCTTTGGGACACTATTAATAACCTTATCCTAGAGAGGAAAAATAAACTAGCCTAGCTACTGCTTTGAAACACCTTTTTAAATTCTTTTTAAACTTTTTACCTCGACCTTTTTTAATTAGGTTAAGCTATACTGTTCGTCCGTTTTTAGCCTTCTTTTTAAAAGGGGACCAGTTTATCGACCCTATAGATGGTAAAGGGTTTAAAACCTTTTTACCTTACGGTTATGGCAACCAAAGAAACAATGTATTATCACCGTCTACATTAAGCTTAGAGCGTCACCGTCTTTTATGGCTGTATTTAAAAAATGATACCGATTTTTTTACGGCGCAAAAAAGTGTTTTACATTTTGCTCCCGAGCAGTGTTTTTTACAGTGTTTTCGCGACTTAAAGAATTTAGACTATACAACGACCGATTTAGAGTCTCCGATTGCAGATGTTAAAGCAGATATATGCGCTTTACCATTTAAAGACAACAGTTATGATGTTATTTTATGTAATCACGTCTTAGAACACATCCCAGACGATAAGACTGCAATGAAAGAGCTCTACCGAGTTATGAAACCTGGAGGCTATGGTATTTTTCAAATCCCTCAAGATCTAGAGCGTGAAACAACATTTGAAGACGACTCGATAACCGATAAAAAAGAACGCGCTAGAGTATTTGGACAATACGACCACGTACGGGTTTACGGCCGCGACTATTTTAACATGTTAAGACGGGTTGGGTTTACTGTTGAAGAAGTCGATTACACTGCAAAATTAAGCGATAACGACATCACGACTTACTGCTTAGCAAAAGGCGAAATTATTCCTGTAGTCTATAAAAAATAAGCGCTATTCTGGGAAGTTATTAAACCCAATAGATTCATACTCCTTATTTTCATTTTCAAAGATGATATAGGCTTTAAGCTCTTTATGTTTGGACAAAAATTGTTTAACGCCTTCTAATCCCATGGCTTGTAAAGCGGTAGCATACCCATCGGCTAGCATACAATTTTCAGCTATCACCGAGGCACTAAGAATATTGGTTTTTGTAGGGTATCCGGTTTTAGTATCTATAATATGTGCGTATCTGTTTCCGTTTTCGTCAATTTTAAACTTTCTATACGTTCCAGAAGTAGCCATGGCCTCATCCTTTAAAACGAATACTTTATCATAAGTCTGAGAACCATCAAAATTAGGATTTTCAATTCCTACAGTCCATCCTTTTTTAGTTTCTACATTTTGCCCTCTTGCTACCAATTCACCGCCGACATTCACCATAAAATTAGTCACTTTTTCACGCAATAAAAAGTCTCCAATAACATCAACAGCATACCCTTTAGCTATGGCGTTAAAATCCAGATATGGTCGTGGGTAGCTCTCTCTAATCCTGTTACCACTTAACAACATTCTATTAAAGCCTACATACTGCATTAAACTATCTACTTTAACACTATCTATAGGTTTAGGATTTTTCTCTGAGCCGAAATCCCAAGCATTAACCAAAATCCCAATTGTAGGATCGAAAACACCTTTTGTTTCCTTAAAAATTTTCTTGGAGGCAATAAAAACATTTACAAAATGATTGTCTACAACTTCAATTTCACGACGGTTATACTTGGCAATATCAGAATCGGTTTGATAATTGGACATCGAATTATTAATAACAGTAAAGAGGCTGTCAAATTGAGTTCTATAGTTCTCGTTGGTCTCAGAATGGTAGGTTACCTCGTAAAATGTACCAAACACATCGCCTTTAACTTTTGTATTAACAGGTTCTTTTGTACAAGCTGTAACCGCAAGTACTAGCGTTATCAATAATCCTAATTTTTTCATTTTATTTTATTAAAGTCTATAATGTGGAATGGCGGCTATAAGCACGGATTAGTTTAAATGCGTCTCTATAAACTGAATACCGTTGTATTCTATTAAATAGTCTTCATTTAAGTAAATGGGCAAGTCTTCTCCATTAGGGTTCCCTAATCCTACGCCTGCATATAATACTTTTGCATCATTTTCTCGAGCGTGTTTCTTAAACGACTCCATCCAGATGACATCGTAATTATTAGGATTTTCCGGCAAAATAACAGCTTTTACAATCACAAAAAAATACTGTTTGTTTGCGTCTATACATACGAATTGTGGATGTCTTTTAAGCTTACTATTGATAGCTATAAATTCGAAGCCACGTTTCTCTAAATCCTTTCCAACGTGATTCATTGCAAGGTTATGCAATTCTTGTTTTGTAAGTGCTTTACTCATACTTCAAAATTAATACATAATAATAACTTTTACTAAAAAATGAAATCACTTATTTAAAAAAGACCGTTTTAAAACGCTGTATATTTAATAAAGCAAAACATGTTACAACTACAATTTGAAGTTATAACATTTCGCTAGCTTAATATTCAAAATTGTCATTAAGAAAATACGTAAACCGCAATTGACCTTTAAAGGTTAAGACAACAGAATCCTTATAGCCCGCGTGATAATTTAGTGGAAAGACTGTTCCTGAAGAAGATGTTCCGGTTAGCTCGGTCTTTCCTCCTTTTATGGATGCCAAACCAAAGCGTGTATTCAACTCCGTTTTAAAGCGACCAGAAGTTGATCTGAATTGAGCATTCGGACCCACACCATAAAAGAGTCGAGTAATTTTTTCTTCATTTATATTAAAAGAATTTATAGCAGTATTGGCATCGGGCTCATAGAGATTAGAGCTTGGGTAGGTGTTTTCTGGTGAATTGTTTATATAATCGACATCCACCCATAAACCAAACCAATTAAAATAATAATCTACAGACAAACCAAATTCCAAACCTGAAGTATAATCTATATACGGGTGTTATTCTTATACTCAGGCATATCGTAACCTATTCTAGGACTAAACTGCCAATACTTAGAATCCAACGGTGTGTCTTGCGCTAAGCTCTTAGCAGGTTGTGCAAGTACGCGTACCAGCAAAAGTAATTTTAATGCGTTTTTCATGGTAGGTAGATTTGGTTAGCTCGCAAATCAGCTATCAATTAAACTGAATTACAACGGGTTACAAAGTAAGATATAAAATTTTAACATAATAACTATACTTTCATATATAATTTTATAGTGATTGGTTTGGCTTTTATAAATAAAAAACCCCAACACGTTGGTGTTGGGGTTTTAATATAATTAATGGAAAAGTTTATCCTCCAAAGTCATCAAATCTAATGTTCTCATCTGGGATTCCGAAATCTTCACCCATTTTCTGAACGGCTTTGTTCATTAATGGTGGTCCACAGAAGTACAGTTCGATATCTTCAGGAGTTTCGTGGTGATTTAAATAGTTGTCAATC
Organism: Bizionia paragorgiae; assembly: GCF_900107625.1. Classification (GTDB taxonomy): domain Bacteria; phylum Bacteroidota; class Bacteroidia; order Flavobacteriales; family Flavobacteriaceae; genus Bizionia; species Bizionia paragorgiae. Next base: position 42,685 of record NZ_FNQK01000015.1, on the reverse strand, counting down.
ACACAGTTGTGAATAAATCCAACAAAACCATCTCCTGGAGCATCAATATTCTCTTTTACTTTCCAGTTATCTTCCTCTAAAGGTTCTGATAAAGCCAAGTAAAATTTAAAGTTTGGAAAGTCTCTTTCTAATTCTTTAAAGTGATCGATATAGAACAACTCTCTCTTAGAACGTCCACCATACCAATACGTCACTTTACGACCTGTTTTAAGGGTTTTAAATAAGTGATATAAGTGAGAACGCATTGGTGCCATTCCTGCTCCACCACCTACGTATAACATTTCTGCTTCACTTTCGTTGATAAAGAATTCACCGTAAGGTCCAGAGATTGTTACTTTATCACCTTTCTTTTGGTTAAAGATATAAGACGATGCGATACCTGGATTAATATCTGCCCATCCTCCTTTTGCTCTATCGAACGGTGGGGTAGCAATACGTACGTTAAGCATAATCTCACGTCCTTCAGCTGGGTAAGAAGCCATAGAATAAGCACGTTCTACAGTCTCTGTGTTTTTCATAACTAGAGGCCATAATTTAAACTTATCCCATTCCGCTTGAAACTTGTCTGGTGTATCGTGTTCTTCTGGGTGCGCAGTAATATCCATTTCAGAATACTTGATTTCACATGGTGGTATTTCAATCTGAATATACCCTCCTGCTTTATATCCCATATCTTCTGGAATCTCTACTACGAATTCTTTAATAAATGATGCCACATTATAATTACGTACCACGGTAGCTTCCCATTTCTTAATTCCGAAAACTTCCTCTGGAATCGTAATTTCCATGTCTTGTTTCACTTTTACCTGGCAAGATAAACGTGCACCTTCTTTCAATTCTTTTCTTGAAAAGTGAGGTGTTTCTGTTGGAAGTGCTTCACCACCTCCTGAAAGTACGTGACATTCACATTGAATACACGTTCCACCACCACCACAAGCAGATGGTAAGAATATTTTATTACTACCTAAAGTAGATAATAAAGTTCCTCCTGAATCTACTTCTATTTCTTTTTCACCATTGATCGTAATCTTTACTGGACCTGAAGGTGATAATTTTTGCTTAACAAATAATAGTAAACTAACCAATATTAGGGTAATTATTAAAAACGCTGCAACGGTAGCTATTATTGTTCCTGTTGTTCCTGCTGCTAAAATCATATTATTCTATTATTTTAGTGTTATTGGCTAATTCTACTACTGTTTCAGTTTCCGTTTCTATTGTTTCTACCTGAGACGTTGGTTCTCCTTCTTTAGGCGCTTCTTCTTCATCACCTCCTGTTAACATTCCACCAAAACTTAAGAAACCAATACCCATTAATCCGGTAATGATAAAAGTAATACCTAAACCTCTTAGCGGAGCAGGTACATTACTATATCTGATTTTCTCACGGATTGCTGCAATAGCTAGAATTGCTAAAAACCATCCGATTCCAGAAGACACTCCGTAATTAAGAGCTAATCCTAGTGTTTCAATTTCACGAGCTTGCATGAATAAAGACCCTCCTAAGATGGCACAGTTTACTGCAATAAGTGGTAAGAAAATACCTAATGAGTTATAAAGTGAAGGTGAGAATTTTTCAACTACTATCTCTACCAATTGTACCATTGTTGCGATGGTAGCAATAAACATAATGAAAGATAGGAAGCTTAAATCGTAATCTGCATATTCTGCACCTAACCATTTTAAAGCACCTGGCTGTAGTAAATACTGATCTAATAACCAGTTTAATGGTACTGTAATAGCTAATACGAATATTACCGCCGCTCCTAAACCAACAGCTGTAGCTACTTTTTTAGATACTGCTAAGTATGAACACATACCTAAGAATACCGCAAACACCATATTGTCAATAAAGATTGACTTAAAAAATAATTCTATGTGTTCTATCATTGTCTTTTATTTTTTTAGTTTTTGTTGTTGTTAATACAAACGCGAACATAAACTGTGTTTTGATTAGTCTTCGATTAATGCTTTGTTTCTACTACGTTGTACCCAAATAATAAGTCCTACGATAATTAAAGCCATTGGAGGCATTAACATAAACCCATTATTCTCGTATCCTAAAGCGTAAACACCTGTTTTTTCAATTGCATCTCCAAGTACAGGGATACCGAATAAAGTACCAGATCCAAGTAGTTCTCTAAAGAAACCTACTATAATAAGAATCACAGCATATCCTAAAGCGTTTCCAATACCATCTAAGAACGCTCTCCAAGGTCCGTTACCTAAGGCAAAGGCTTCAAAACGCCCCATAATGATACAGTTTGTAATAATTAACCCAATAAAAACAGATAGGGTTTTACTTAACTCGTATGCAAAGGCTTTTAAAACTTGATCTACAATAATTACTAGAGTTGCTACAACGATAAGTTGTACAATAATTCTAATTTTTGAAGGAATAATGTTACGCATTAAAGAGATAACAACATTTCCTATTCCTAATACGAATAACACTGCAATTCCCATTACAAGCGACGCTTTTAGCTCGGCAGTAATTGCTAACGCCGAACAAATACCTAGTACTTGAATAGTAATTGGGTTATTATCTGCTAACGGATCGGTAATTAACTTACTGTCCTTTTTTGAAAGTAGTCCCATATTAGTTAGTTTGTTTTTTTAAGTTCTCGAAGAAAGGCACATACAATTTTAAATCATTTTTTATCATTGCGGCAATACCATCTCCTGTAATTGTTGCTCCTGCTAAGGCATCAACTTTAAAATCTTCTTTTCTTTCGTTTAGTGGATCGTTATTTCCTTTAGCTACTGTAATTCCTTTAAAGGCTCCAGTATCGCTAAGTAAATGCTCTCCTTCGAAATCATCCATAAAATAACGTTGCTTAATATTAGCACCTAAACCTGGTGTTTCTCCAGCGTGATCAAAGAACACCCCTTGAATAACCATATTCTTATCTAATGCAACATATCCCCAGATAGCATCCCATAAACCTTTACCTCTTATAGGGGCAACATATACGGTTTGACCATCTTTCTCTCCTACAAATAGAGGCAATAATCTAGACGCTCCAGCCTTAGCGTTTGCTTGTTGTTTTTTAACATCAATTAAGTAAGGTTCTTGATTGTTATTTGCCGTCATATACTCTTGACGTGTCATTTGCTTAACAATGTTTCCATCTTTAGACTCCAAAACTAATTGCTCTGAAATTTTTGTAGAAAACAAATCACCTACTTTGTCTGTACCAACAAAAACAATATCATTATCTCCATTCTCATTTACGCCGATAGCATATAGAATGTTTTGTTGTTTTTCCATACGCTCGTTCTCCTCAATTGTTGGTTTTAAAGAAGACGCTGTAAAGGCTAATAAGGAACCTACTACAACCACCATTGCGATAGCAAATAGTATGGTGTATGAATTTTTATCTGTATTAACTGCCATAATTATGCTGTTTTTAGTTTTAAACGTTTCATTCTACGCTTAACGTTACCTTGTACCACATAGTGGTCGATAGTTGGCGCAAACACGTTCATTAATAAAATCGCTAACATTACACCTTCTGGGTATGCTGGGTTGAAGACACGAATCATAATAGAAATAAATCCAATTAAGAATCCGTAAATCCATTTTCCTTTGTTTGTTTGTGAAGCGGTAACAGGATCGGTAGCCATATAAACGGTACCAAAAGCAAATCCTCCAATTAATAAGTGCATCCAGAAATCGGTGCTCATTAATCCGTAAAACTTACTAGATTCTGAGATCCATCCGGCATCTACAACACCGTTAAAGATTAACCCCATAACAACAGCTCCTAAAACAGAAGACAACATAATTCTCCAGCTTCCAATTTTAGAAAAGATTAAGAACAATCCTCCTAATAAAATTAACAAGGCTGAAGTCTCTCCAACAGAACCAGGAATAAATCCGAAGAACATATCGGTCCAATCGTAAGCTACGGTTTGGTTTTGTGCTAAACTACCTAAAATAGTTTCACCTGATATGGCGTCTGGCTGACCTTCCATTGCTTTAGCTCCGTGTACCCATACTTTATCTCCCGACATCCATGTTGGGTAGGCGAAGAATAAAAAGGCACGAATAGTAAGCGCCGGGTTAAGAATATTCATTCCTGTTCCTCCAAACACTTCTTTACCAATAACAACTCCAAAGATAACAGCTACTGCAAGCATCCATAGTGGTGTGTCGATTGGAACGATTAAAGGCACTAACATTCCAGTTACTAAGTAACCTTCTTCTACTTCATGACCTTTAATTACAGCAAAAACAAACTCAACGGCTAAACCGACTACGTACGACACTATGACTAATGGCAATACTGTCCAAGCACCTATAACAAAATTATCCCAAGTTAGGAAATTCCCCATTAAAGACACTTCGGTAGCGATACCTTTAGCAGCATTGATTGCTGCATGATGTTGGTAACCTGCATTGAAGATTCCAAAAATTAAACAAGGAACCAATGCCATAATAACAGTGTTCATTGTTCTTTTTAAATCGTCGGCCACCTTAATATGAGTTCCATTGTGAGTGGTCTCATTTGGCAAGTATAAAAACGTATGGATTGCGTTAAACGCAGGTGCCATCTTAGTCCCCTTATACTTCTCTTTTAAATTATGTAAATTATTTTTTAAACCCATCTTGTGTATTTTTCATTTTGCTTTATGCAATGAATAATTTATCCAATTTCTTTAAGCATTAAGTCTAAACCTTTTCTAATAATATCTTGATGTGGTTGCTTAGACACACATACGAATTCTGTTAAAGCAAAATCTTCAGGTGCTACTTCGTACATCCCTAAAGCTTCCATTTCATCTAAATCCTCATACATACATGCTTTTAGAATTTGCATCGGGTAAATATCTAAAGGAAATACTTCCTCGAATGTTCCTGTAGTTACAAAATTTCTATGCTCTCCGTTTGTATTGGTATTTAAGTCGTATTTTTTATTTGGTGTCAACCAAGAGAACGTCATTGCTCTAGACGTAGACACTTTGTTAAATACAGGCTTATTCCATCCAAAAAACTCATAATCATCACCTTCTGGGATAACTGTTATTATATTGCTATAATAATCTAAATACCCGTCGGCCTTAACCTGTAGTCCAGTTAACACATCACCAGAAATAATACGATCGTTACCGCCTTTTTCTACACCATTATCAAAAACCATAGTAGCGACTTCACTACCAATTACGGTTTTGAAATATCTTGGTTTTTTAACAGAAGACCCTGCTAAAGCAACAGTACGTTTTGCGCTAAATTTTCCGGTTAATAACAACTCTCCAATAATAACAAGATCTTGTGCACTTACTGTCCACACGGTCTCACCCTTATTTACTGGATCGATTTTATTAATTTGTGTCCCCACATTCCCTGACGGGTGTGGCCCTGACACTTTATGAAGTGTGATACCTGATAACCCAGCCAATGGAGAGTTACCATTTTTATCCACACTCACATGAACCTTACCATTCGTTAATTTACCCAATGCCGTTACCGCAGCTTGAAGCTCTGCCTCTTTGCCTTGTAACACATAGTCTAAATCAGCAGCTAATGGTGCACTGGCGTAAGCCGATACAAAAATCGCTTTAGGGGTAACTTCAGGTTTTGCAATAACATCGTAAGGACGTTGTTTTACAAAAGCCCAACAACCCGACTCAAGCAATCTTGACTTTATAGCATCAGCATTTGCGCTATCAACATTTAAAGTCCCAAAATCTTTGAAGGTTTGTTCTTTATCAGCTTGAATTTTTACTGAAAGAATCTTTCTTTTTGCTCCTCGAGGAATTTCAACTATCTCACCAGAAACAGGAGATACGAATTTTACGTCTTCGTTAGCTTTATTGTAAAAGAGAACATCTCCTGCTTTTACTTTTGCGCCAACTTTAACTACCAATTTAGGAGTTACACTGTGGAAGTCGTCTGGTCTAACGCTATAAAAGTTACTAATAATGGCGTTTTCAGTCACCTTTTCAGCAGCTCCTTGTAGCTTTATATCTAGACCCTTCTTAATCTTAATGTCGTTTGACATATTAAAAATCTATTTGTTAATAGTTTATTGATATGATTTTTACGATCAATAAAAATCGAGGCAAATTTACGAATATTTACCTAATTACACGTTCAAAAAAAAGTATCTTATTTATTTATAACAATTCTAAATAAGCCAAAATGATTAGGCATAGAATTTGTTTATATTTACACTCTAAAACCAATAAAATGTCTTTATCATCAAAACTTTTCCTACTTGCATTACTCTCTTTTGGCATGGTCTTTTCTCAAGTAAAAGAGATTCAGCCGCAAGACTATATTAAAACCATTAGTTTTGGAAAAGGTCCGCAAAGTGAATTTCCAATTTTTAAACTAGGAGAGGCAATTACCTTAGAATTTGATGTTCTCAATGGTAATGAGGAAGATTATTACTACGAAGTAAAACACTACAATACCGATTGGACACCTTCGTCTCTTATAGAGTCTGAATACCTTGAGGGCTTTAACGAGCAACGTATTCGCGAGTATCAAAACTCATTTAACACGTACCAAATTTATTCGCATTATTCCATGACGATACCGAATGAGCAGACTCGTGGACTAAAAAAATCGGGAAACTATATTATCACTATTTATAACGATTATGACGAGATTGAGTTTACCCGAAAGTTTATGGTGTATGAAGATATAGTTAATGTGGGCGTGGCCATTAAACGCTCTCGCGATGTATCCGCTATTAAAGAAAAGCAAACGGTAGACATTGTTGTTAATGCTAATAATTTTCAATTTAACAACCCCAAACAAGCGGTTAAAGCGGTTATTATTCAGAATAACAATTTAAAAACAGCCATTACCAACTTAAAACCCCAGTATATCTTAGGCGAACAATTAACCTACCGTTATACCAAAGAAAGCAGTTTTTATGCCGGCAATGAGTATTTGTATTTTGAAAATAAAGATTTAAGAGGAGCCAATAACGGAGTACAATTTATACAACTCAAGGCGCTTTACAACACGTATTTGTACCGCAATCTTCCAAGATATGACGCGCCGTATACATACAACCCCGATATTAACGGTAATTTTTTAATAACAGCGCTAGATACGGATACACCTAAAACGAATGCCGATTATGCGCAGGTACATTTTAGCTTGCAATTAGAGCAGTTACCGGAGGATAAGACCGTACACGTTTACGGTTATTTTAATAATTATGTGGTAGACGAAAGCAACCAGATGACTTATTATAACGACTCAGGGAGTTACGAACTGCCACTCCTTTTAAAACAAGGTTTTTACAATTACAAATTTGTAGTAAAAGACAAGAAGGGAACTATAGACGAGAATGCAATAAGCGGTAACTTTTATCAGACTGAAAACGATTACAAAGTCCTTATTTATTACCGCGATTTGGGCGCGCGTTACGATCGTATAATTGGTGTTGGTGAAGGCAATTCGGTTAATATCACGAACTAAATCTGCGTTTCAACGAGTATTTTTAATCGTTACATATATTATTATGATTTAACACGTAATAATCTTACATTAATTACGACCTAACACTAAAACAAGCTGTCATGGTGCAACAAGTAACTCAAGGTATTAAAATATCTGTAGACACACATTTTGAAGGGACATTTTATAAAGACTATAAAATCCACTATGCTTTTGGGTACCAAATAACTATAGAAAACCAAAGTAAAAATGAGGTGCAGTTATTAGCGAGACATTGGAATATTTACGACGCACTTAACGCTCTCGAAATTGTTACCGGAGAAGGCGTTGTTGGCAAAACACCAGTATTAAAACCGGGCGAATCGCACACCTATTCCTCAGGATGTTTATTAAGCGCTCCTTTTGGCGCAATGAACGGTCATTATAAAATGTTAGATTTCACTACCAACAGGTATTTTAATGTCGAAATTCCTACCTTTAAATTAAGTGCACCTTTTGCGCTAAACTAATACTATTCTTTTTTCTTCTGATTTTTTAACTCTGCCGTTTTAATTTGAATTGTTCTTTATTTAAATTAGTCTTCGGAAAGACCATCGTTTCTTTTGAAACCCGCTCTATTATTATACGTTTTTTTTACGCTCTGCGAACTGAATACTTTAGTTTAATCTATCTCATTTAATTTATAAAAATTTTAAACACAGCGCAACGCAATACCCACAGCTTTTCTCACAGATTTACGACCAACAAAAAATAATCATTACGGTTTTTACCGTAATGATAGTATTAAAATTAGCCCTACATTTAAACCAAAAAAACTATGAAAAATCTACTTTTAGCATTCGCAATGCTTCTTATAGTAAGCAATTGCAACAAAAACGACGACGACCAACCCACAAACCCAATAGACCAATTGCCACCTGCAACACAAACTGGTGCAGGTACATTTGGGTGCTTATTAAATGGAGAACCTTTTTTGCCAGGTAATAGCCAAAACCCTTTAGATTGTGTCTATCAATTTATTAATGGAGGTTATTACTTTTCTCTTCAAGCTAATAAAAGAGATGATTTAAATAATAGAATAACTCTCTCCCTCTCTACAAAGTCTCTAGAGATTGAAGAAAATGAAGTATTTAACTTACTAGAAAATATTGATGGGAATGCTTATGGAAGATACTCTTATGCAACTCTTGAAACATATACTTCGCAAGATTACACAGGTGAATTAACTATCACAAAACTTGACTTTACTAATAACATAGTATCAGGAACTTTTTGGTATGATATAGAAGATTACAATGGAGTTGTTCATCAAATACGTGAAGGACGCTTTGATATGCAATTTACCCAATAAAATAAAACTCGTTTTGCTGGAACAAATCACAAAAATTATATCTAAAAAAAACCGAGTAAATAATATAACAAAACGATGAAAAATTTGCTTTTAGCATTCGCAATGCTTCTTATAGTAAGCAATTGCAACAAAAACGACGACGACCAACCTACAAACCCAATAGACCAATTACCACCTGCAACACAAACAGGAGCTAATACATTTGGTTGTTTGTTAGATGGAGAACCTTTTTTGCCAGGTATTAGCCAAAACCCTTTAGATTGTGTCTATCAATTTGTTAATGGAGGTTATTACTTTTCTCTTCAAGCTAATAAAAGAAATTCAGAAAACAACCTCATTAGATTGGGTATTGGGACAGAAAATCTAGAAATTAATCAAGGAAATACATATAATCTTTCTGCAAATATAGATGGAAATGCTAGTGGTATATATTTCTTTAATACATTCTTAAACTATACGTCCCAAGATTACACAGGTGAATTAACTATCACAAAACTTGACTTTACTAATAACATAGTATCAGGAACATTTTGGTACGATATAGAAGATTACAATGGAGTTGTTCATCAAATACGTGAAGGACGCTTTGATATGCAATTTACCCAATAAAATAAAACTCGTTTTGCTGGAACAAATCACAAAAATTATATCTAAAAAAAACCGAGTAAATAATATAACAAAACGATGAAAAATCTACTTTTAGCATTCGCAATGCTTCTTATAGTAAGCAATTGCAACAAAAACGACGACGACCAACCCACAAACCCAATAGACCAATTACCACCTGCAACTCAAACAGGTGCTAATACCTTTGGTTTTTTAGCTAATGGAGAACCAATAAATGTTACAAACACTTCACAGCAAGTTGCTATTTATCAAGGTGGCATTTTACAGATTGGAGGTGGTATTGATAATACTGAAAGAGATATTAGTGTAAGTATTATAATGGAAGACCCTATTAATATCAATACTAGTTATGATTTAACGAATTTTCCTGTTCATGCTGCTAAATTCAGAAAAAGACAAGGAACAATAAATTGTAATTATGCTTATGAAGATACATACCAAGGTAGTATGACATTAACAAATATAGATACTACAAACTTTATTGTGTCTGGCACATTTGAATTCTCAACGGTAACTGATGATTGTGAAAACATAAATATAACCAATGGTCGCTTTGACTTACAATATATACCATAAATATTAACCAATAAAAAACAGATATTATGAAAAAATTTTTACTACTGCTATTTTGCTTTGTAACATTCTACAATGTTCAAGCTCAAAACTCATCTTATGCCAATCGTATGCAATATGTATTTGGTAATATAGATAAGGCAAAAGTTACCACAGGCTACCTTAAAGAATTTGGAGTTCGTTTTGCAAATATAGAAGCTTGTAATGGCAACCTATCTACCGCTAACTTTGTTACTAAATCAAAAAAACAAAACTATGAAAAAGCTACTTTTACTACTAACAGTTTCACTTACATTAAGTTGCTGTAACAAAAACGACGACGACCAACCAACAAACCCTATAGACCAATTGCCACCTGCAACACAAACTGGTGCTAATACCTTTGGTTTTTTAGTTAATGGGGAACCAATAAATGTTACTAACACTTCTCAACAAACAGCTATTTACCAAGGAGGCGTTTTACAAATTGGTGGTGGCATAGATAATTCGGATATGGATATACGTGTAATAATAAGAGCTAGTGAAGTTATTACCCAAAATACAAGTTATAACTTAACCAATACACCAACTAATCAATCTTTATATATCAACAATGGAAATGGGTGCTATTATGATTACCCAAGCACTCTAAATGGTATAATAACAATATCAAATTTTGATCAAACAAATTTCATAATTTCTGGAACATTTGATTTTTCCACAGCAACGAATAGTTGTGATGATATTTCAATTACTAATGGTCGCTTTGACTTACAATATATCCCATAAACATTAACCAATAAAAAATAGATATTATGAAAAAATTACTAATACTATTTTCCATTTGCGGGTTATTAACCTGTTGCAATAAAGATGATGATAACGATGACCAACCTTTACCACCAATTACACAAAGTGGTGCAGGCACTTTTGCTTGTAAGGTAAATGGACAAAATTTTATAGACACCAGTGGTGGATTTTTTAATTGCTTTTATCAAAACGTTGATGGTGAATACTACTTTAGTATCAGCGGTATTGATAATAATTATAAAAATACAAATTTACCATGGAGTATTTCATTTGGAACTATAGCAAAAACTATAATGGAAGGAGAAACTTTACAATTAATAGAAGAAACTAATGGAAATGCGGCTGGTAGTGCTTTTTTTAGCATATCGACTACTCAGGGTGAGTCTAGTACTACAGATATAAATAACTCTGGAGAATTAACTATAACAAAATTAGATTTTACAAATAACATTGTATCAGGAACTTTTTGGTTTGATATTTTAAATCCTGTAACGGGAGAAATAGTGCAAATTAGAGAAGGTTATTTCGATACCATTTTTACACAATAACAACAAAAAACAAACCTCTCCACTAAAGTTCTTTTTCTATCACCTCCCCAGAATCCAAACTCTCAAAACGCATTGCTATCTTATTTTTATTTTTTATAACTTGAGTAATACTTGTGGTTTTCACGAAACCGCGATCCATAATCACTCCAAAATCTGGGTGTTCGTTTCCAGCGGTGTGGTGAAATTTTAATAACGATTGCGCATTTAATACGTTATTAGATTTAAACGTTTCAAACCAATCTTTTCTCAGGTCCTTTTGCTGTTGCGTATATAAGGTAGTAGAAGACCATATTCGGGGTTCGGGTGGTAATAGAGTGAGCTGTTTTGCTAGTCCGTCCCAAATAAATTCATAATAATTTAATCTCGTGTTCCAATCGGAAATTACTAATGTAAAAGGCTCTATATCGCTAAGGTTATAAGCTTCAATTGTTTCTAAAAGCATATCAGCCGTTAAAAAATCGCGAACTACTTCTCCTCTACTTTTTCTGTAAGATGCTTTTCTTATATATGGAATACTTCCGCCATTGAGCAAACACAACACTCTTTTTTTAGAACTTGCGCCTATCCAGCTTCCACCAGAAATTTCATCTTTTGGCAGCAGTACTTCCGCAGAACCCATTGTATATATTCGTGGCGCCAATGCAAGACGATTTGGAGATTCGTCACGGTTGGACGTTAAAATAAAATCGGTAGCATTTACTGGAAATAAAGTTACGGTACACATAGAATTACGACGTTAGAAAGCAGCTAAATGTTATTCAAAAATAACACAAAACTAAAGAAATATTAAGTCTGAAGAGTACAAAAATAAATCGCTAAAATATTCGTAACTTTGTGCTTCGAAAATTTATAATAAAAAATAACATACTATCATGGGAAAAGGATTTTTCAATGTGCCAATTGCTATTAACGAGCCTGTTAAAAGTTACGCACCAGGATCTCCAGAAAGAGAAGCCGTATTAAACGAATACAAAAAAATGTATAACGAGAAAGTTAACGTGCCTTTGTATATAAACGGTAAATACGTAGAAACTGGAAACACTAGAACAATGTCTCCACCTCACGATCACAAGCATATTCTTGGTGAATACCACTTAGCTGAAAAATCTCACGTTGAAGAGGCTATTGCTACGGCTCTTGAAGCACGAAAAGAATGGTCTCAAATGCCATGGGAACAACGCGCTGGTATCTTTTTAAAAGCTGCTGAATTAATCGCGGGACCTTATAGAGCTAAAATAAACGCCGCAACCATGCTTGCGCAGTCTAAAAATATCTACCAAGCAGAAATTGATTCGGCTTGTGAGTTAATAGACTTTTTACGTTATAATGTTCAGTTTATGTCTGACATTTACCAAGAACAACCAGAAAGCACAAGTGATGCTTGGAACAGAGTTGAATACAGACCATTAGAAGGGTTTACTTATGCAGTAACACCTTTTAACTTTACTGCTATAGCAGGAAACTTACCATCTTGTATGGCTATGATGGGGAATGTTGTAGTTTGGAAACCTAGTAACAACCAAGTGTATTCTGCAAAAGTAATCATGGATGTCTTTGAAGAAGCTGGTGTTCCTGCAGGAGTTATTAACGTTGTATTTGGTAACCCAGGAATGATTACCGATACGGTTATGGCTAGTCCTGATTTTTCTGGATTACACTACACAGGATCTACTCCAGTATTCCAAGATTTATGGAAACAAATAGGAAACAATATTGCAAACTATAAAACCTACCCTAGAATCGTTGGTGAAACTGGTGGTAAAGATTTTATCGTTGCACACAAAACGGCTAAACCTAAGCAAGTAGCAACAGCTATTTCTAGAGGTGCTTTCGAATTCCAAGGTCAGAAATGTAGTGCTGCATCTCGCGCATACATCCCTAGCAACATTTGGGAAGAGGTGAAGAATTTCGTTATCGAAGACGTAAAGTCATTTAAAATGGGTTCTCCAGAAGACATGGGTAACTTTATTACTGCAGTAATCAACGAGGGATCTTTCGATAAATTAGCAAAGTATATTGACGATGCTAAAAATGATAAAGATGCCGAGGTCATTATTGGAGGTAACTACGACAAATCTAAAGGATACTTTATTGAGCCTACGGTTATCGTTACAACAAATCCGAAATATACAACAATGGTAGACGAGTTATTTGGTCCGGTTATTACCATTTATGTATATGATGAAGACAAGTTCTCAGAAACTTTAAAATTAGTTGATGAAACTAGTGAATACGCATTAACAGGAGCTATTTTAGCAACTTGTAGATACGCTATTAACGAGGCAACTACAGCTTTACAAAACAGTGCTGGTAACTTCTATATTAACGACAAGCCAACAGGTGCTGTTGTAGGACAACAACCATTTGGAGGTGCTAGAGCATCTGGTACAAATGACAAAGCAGGTTCGGCACAAAACTTAATGCGTTGGATTTCTCCTCGATTAATTAAAGAAACATTTGTAACTCCAGAAGATTACAGATACCCATTTTTAGGAGAGTAATTAACTCCTTAAATAGTATAAAAAAAACCGAAGCTTTCGCTTCGGTTTTTTTTTATACTTATATTTTTTTTAAAATCAAGTAACAAATATCTTTTAATCAAAACCTACAGCACTTCCTACTTCAGCTTCTTGAACATTGTAGATATCATAATGCGGAGAATTTGCATGAGTTGTACCAAAATAGTCAACAAATGTTTTCGTATAAGTGTTTCTTACAAAAGCAATAATTTTTAACTGATTCATATCATTAATATTAGACGGTAAAGCCACCCCTGTTAGCGAGAAGGTATAGTCTGAAGACAACGAGATGCTCCCTGCTGGAATCACATCTCCCAACTGATCTGAATATACTTTACGTAACACATCTTTGTGCACGTAATTAGCACCTTGATTAGATCCTGCTTGTGGCGATGAAGTCGTTACATTGTCCTCTACTAAATAAAGCATTAATTTAACTTCTTCGGATGGGATTTGATTAAAAGCAACTTTAACCTCTAAGTTTAGAAGCCCTCCTACAATTTCGGAATCAATAGATAGACCTGTAGTGGCTTTCTCTGCCAATTCGCTATTTATTTGAGCGATTCCTGGGAAATCCCACCTCGTGTCTGGACCGTTCACATATACTGTAGGGAAACCGGTCACATTATAATAAGACGCCCAAAATGCCGTTTCAGGAATCTCCATTGGGTCCGGGTAACCAGAAACACCATCGTGGTAACCAACACCAAATACATTAGAATATGAACTTGTCACATTACTTACTGATGCAGCAGCTGGGGGGCAATTTGGACACCAAGTTCCCGTAAAATCTTCTAATAATACTTTCTTCGTAAACCCTCTAGTTACATTTATTGTTTCTGAAGTCGTAAATGAACTATATGACGCTGTAACTACATTATCTCCTAAATTAGTAAACTGGTAAGGATTAGAAATTTCTACTCCACCTAAAGTTAACACTGTATTACTCGTCACATCAACACCTAAATTATTCATAACAGTGAAGCTCACCATATCTTGATTAGTAACAGACTCTGGATTATATGTCATAGAAATAGATAATTCCTGATCTATAATTATGTTTAACGCATTAGACGTTTTCCCTGAATACGTTGCTACAACACTATACACCCCATTAGATGAAAACACATGTGGATTTGAGATAATAACGCCGTCAACTTTTATTTCTGCATTTGCAGTAATATTATTATTATTATTATCCTTAACTGTAAAAGTGAACTCATCACCTACTAGCCCTCCATTTGCAGAACTAGATAACGTAATTGAAGATAATTGTTCCCCACTGTTTCCATCATCATCCGACCCACAGGACGTAAAACTAAACGCCATTATAACGAGCGTCATGAAGAATAAATTAAAAATGCTTTTTGTTTTCATTATGATATTATATTTGGTTATTTTGCCGAATATAACACAATTCGACAAAAATCTTTTATTAAAACTAAGAATTATGAAAAAAACATTACTAATAATTATATTATTAACATCTTCATTTATATATTCTCAAGAGCAAGCTTTAGGCACCGCCATCAAAACCTTAGACGGAAAAACAACTAGCCTAGCCGAGTTTACTGCTAAAAACGACTTAGTAATTGTATCCCTTTGGGCTACGTGGTGCGTACCTTGTAAAAATGAATTAGATGCTATTAATGATGTCTATCAAGACTGGCAAGACGAAACAAATGTTCAGTTAGTTGCGGTATCCATAGATGACTCTAGAACTGTAAACAGAGTAAAACCTTTGGTAAATGGGAAAGATTGGGACTACACTATATTACTTGATACTAATAACGATTTAAAAAGAGCTTTAAATATTGCCACTGTACCATTGACACTAATAGTTAAAAACGGAGAGATTGTATTTCGTCATTCCGGATACACTCCCGGAGCTGAAGACGCTCTATATAAAGAGTTGAAAAAACATATCTAAAATTACTCTTCACGGAGTGACTAACTATACCAACCAATAACTAATTACCCAAAATGAAAAGCACTATTAATTTATTACTAGGATGCCTACTATTACCTACACTATTATTTAGTCAAGAAAACATTGATAGTACTACAACGTCAACAACCACTTTTAATAAGTTTTTTAATAATTTAACAGGGAGTTTTGAAAGTAATGCACAATGGTATCTAAATGATAAAGAAACCGGACAATTTGAAGAAGAAGAACATCTTAGAGCTAATAGTTATTTAAAACTAAATTACTATTTCTTAAGTAATTTTTCAGCGGGAGTTCAGGTAGAAAGTTACGCCCCTCAGGCACTGTTAAACTATGACAAAGAACTAGACCGCGAAGTAGGACTAGCTCAATATTACATAAACTATAGAACAAACAAGGTAGATGCCACTGCGGGATACTTTTATGAACAATTTGGAAGCGGATTAATTCTTCGAGCATGGGAGGATAGAGCTTTAGGACTCAACAATTCTATTCGAGGAGGACGTGTTAAATATACTCCTTTTAACTTTTTAGAAGTTACAGGGCTCTACGGAAACCAAAGAAGAGGCTTTGATGTATCAAACTCAGACATTATGGCATTTAATGCAGAATTAAATATAGGCGAATTAATAGACTCCAAATTCTTTGATCAATTTAGCATGGGCCTAAGTTATGTTAATAGAAAAGAGGATTTTGAAAGCACAAGTTTAGACATTAACAAAGTAGCTATTCCAGAAAGTGTCGGAGCGTACTCTGCCCGCTTAGGCCTTTCGTTTAAAGACATCTATACGAATATAGAGTACATTACCAAAGAAAAAGATGTTAGACTCAACAACATCAGACCGGACAAAGTTTCCTTTTCAGAAAACAAACTATTTGATGGAAATGCCTTATTATTTAATTTAGGATATTCCGCAAAAGGATTTGGTTTAAACTACACCTTTAGAAGACTAGAAAACATGAGTTTTCACTCTCAAAGGGAAGACAGAAATCTAATTAACAATCCTACAAACAGAGCCACACTTAACTACTTACCTGCTTTAACCAAGCAACATGATTACACGCTTGCAAACATTTACATCTATCAAGCTCAACCTGGATTATATGTTGAAAATTATGAAACTCCTCGAGTAAAAGCGGGAGAAATAGGTAACCAAATAGATGTGTTTTATAAAATTAAAAAAGGCTCATTATTGGGAGGGAAGTACGGAACTAAAATATCAGCTAATTTAGCTTATTGGGCCGCTTTAAATGTTGATGTTACTGATCAAGATGGCATGCCCTATTTTAGTAGTGACAACCTTACTTATGAAAGCGATTTTTTAAATTTTAAAAATAAGATATATTCAGAATTCAACTTAGAGATTAATAAAAAATGGACAAAGAATTTCAGTTCTATATTTACACTCATAGATTTGCATTACAATTCAGATTATTTGGTAGAAGCAAATGGTGCAAAAGTAGATGCTTGGATTGGAATTGCAGAAGGAACCTATAAATTTGGCAATGGAAAATCTGTAAGGTTAGAAGCGCAACATTTATCAACCAATGATGACGCAAGGAATTGGGTGGGAGGCACCGTTGAGTATTTTTTGAACTCGAAATTAGGCGTTTATTTCAATGATTCATACAATTATGAAGACAGTCCTTTTATTGAAAATTCAAAAATTCATTTCTTTAATATGGGTGGTAGTTTCACCAAGGGTGCTACTAGAGTATCTCTAAATTACGGTAGACAAAGAGGTGGATTGATTTGTGTGGGAGGGGTCTGTAGACCAGTTAGCAAAAACACCGGTGTTACTTTAAATCTAGCGACTTCCTTTTAAAAACATACACTAGTAAATAAAAAAGGCTTCTTAATAAGAAGCCTTTTTTATTTATCTTTAACTATAAAATCAACCTCTCCACTTAATAGGGAGGTGTACTACTTTTTTAGTTTCATAAAATGCTTCTGTATAGTAATCGGAGATATTATAAATAGTTGCCGTTCTATAGTCTTTTAACTCGTCATCCAAATCGCCACCTTTTAAATAAATCACGCCATTTTTAAGTGTGTGCTTTTGATCTTTTGCTACTTTTCCTTTAATCCAATGTACAAAAGTTGGCATAGCCGCCACGGCGCGGCTCACAATAAAGTCGTAAGTCTCTTTTATTTCTTCTACTCGAGAGTGGGTTGTTCTCACATTTTCAAGTCCGAGACCTTCCACCACTTCATTCACTACTTTTAATTTTTTAGCAATACTATCTACCAAATGAAATGAGCATTCTGGAAATAAAATCGCTAATGGTATTCCAGGGAATCCCCCTCCAGTACCCACATCCATAATTTTCGAACCGTCTTCAAACTGAATCACTTTCGCAATCGCTAAAGAATGTAAAACATGGCGTAAATACAGCTCATCTATATCTTTACGGGACACCACATTTATCTTTAAATTCCAGTCTTTATAAAGCTCTTCAAGCTTTGTGAATTTATTTATTTGATCCTGAGTAAGGTCAGGGAAATATTTTAAAATAAGCTCCATAGATAAATTTTATTGCAAAAATATACATTTTAAACTCATAAATTTATGATTTTGTATATTAGTTAACCACCTTTATTAATTATCTTTGAGGCCAAATATGATTGGCACGTTTTGTGCGTTATCTTATTAAATACAATTAAATTATGACAGAGCAATCACTATCCTTTTCGAGAACTGATCCAGCGAAATTCTTCCGCACACTTAACAAACGAGTAAATTCTTATTTTAAAGACAATAATATAAAACGTACTGGAAATTGGAAATTATGGTTGAAAACCATCATTATGTTTTCGATATTTTTAGTCCCTTATTTCTTAATATTAACACTAAACCTTCCTGGCTGGGGGCAATTACTACTAACGGTTGTTATGGGAATTGGAATGGCCGGTGTTGGTATGAATGTTATGCACGATGGTAACCATGGTTCCTTTTCTAATAAAGAATGGGTAAATCGTATTATGGGAAGTAGCATTTACATCCTTGCAGGTAACGTGTATAACTGGCAAGTTCAGCACAATGTTTTACACCATACGTATACCAATATTCATGGGCATGATGAAGATTTAGAAGCGGGGCGTATATTGCGTTTCACAAAGCATTCTGAATGGAGAAAGCACCATAAATTTCAACACTACTACTCTGTATTATTATACGGTTTATTAACTATTAACTGGGCTATTACTACCGATATCCAACAAATGAGACGTTATATGAAGCGTAAGTTATCTTACGGTGAATTCCCTAATCCGGTATGGAACTGGAGTAAGTTGGTAATCTCTAAACTTATTTATTTAAGTATGTGGATTATTTTACCTATGCTAATTTTAGATGCGGCGTGGTGGAAAATTCTATTAGGTTTCTTTGTTATGCATTATACTGCAGGTTTAATACTAAGTGTTGTTTTTCAATTAGCACACGTTATGGAAGAAGCAGAAATGCCACTTCCTGAAGAAAATGGTACAATGAAAAACACTTGGGCTATTCACCAGCTTAAAACGACTGTAAATTTTGGAGCAAACAATAAAATTGTAAACTGGTTTACAGGAGGTTTAAATCACCAAGTAGAACACCATATCTTCCCTAACATTAGCCATATTCACTATAATGAAATAGCTAAAATTGTAAAGGAAACAGCGAAAGAATTTAATTTACCTTATAACGAATATAAATCCACACGTGAAGCTATTATTGCTCATTTCAGATATTTAAAAGAAATGGGGAATAATCCGGCACTACAAGCTTAATTTTACATTTTAATGAGTACACAACTTTCAGAACGTATTTTAAACATGGCTACTTCAGCTACATTAGCCATGGCTGCAAAAGCCAGAGAACTAAGAGCTGAAGGCAAAGATATTATTGGTTTAAGCCTTGGTGAACCCGATTTTAACACTCCCGATTTTATCAAGGAAGCTGCTATTGATGCTATTAATGACAACTACAATTCCTATTCTCCAGTAGATGGGTATGTTGAATTAAAAGAAGCTGTAATCACCAAGTTTAAGAGAGACAATAATTTAAGTTACACCTTGCCACAAATTGTGGTGTCTACAGGAGCTAAACAGTCTCTAGCCAACATAGCAATGGTTATGTTAAATAAAGGTGATGAAGTTATTTTACCTTGCCCATATTGGGTAAGTTATAGTGATATTGTTAAGCTTGCCGAAGGGACTCCTGTAGAGGTTAAAACAACAATAGATAACGACTTTAAAATGACAGCCGCTCAATTAGAGGCTGCTATTACACCACAAACTAAAATGATTTGGTTTAGCTCACCGTGTAACCCAAGTGGTTCACTGTATAGCAAAGAAGAACTAGAAGCACTTGCTGAAGTGATTTTAAAACACCCGAATCTCTATGTGGTTTCTGATGAGATTTACGAGCATATAAACTACACAGGAAAAGCACATGCTAGTATGGCTGGAATTCCAGGCATGTTTGATCGTACTATTACGGTTAATGGTGTATCTAAAGCCTTTGCCATGACAGGATGGAGAATTGGATATATTGGTGCTCCAGATTGGATTGCTCGCGCGTGTAATAAAATGCAAGGGCAAATTACTAGTGGTGCCAACTGTATTGCACAACGCGCTGTAATTACGGCTTTAAACGCAGAACCATCTTCAGTGAAGTATATGATTGATGAGTTTAAAATCCGTCGTGATTTAGTATTAGATTTATTAAATGATATCGAAGGTTTTAAAACAAACATTCCTGAAGGTGCCTTTTATGTGTTTCCAAACGTAACCGCGTTCTTTGGAAAAACATTACGAGGGAAAACGATAAATAACGCTACTGACTTCTCATTGTATTTATTAGAAGAAGCACTAGTTGCTACAGTTACTGGTGATGCTTTTGGTAACCCAGACTGTATTAGAATTTCTTATGCTGCCTCTCAAGAACAAATTATAGAAGCTATTAAAAGAATAAAAGAAGCTTTAAGCTAAGCTTTAAGCATCTTCTTAAAGCATTAAAGCCACTGCACTTCGCCGTGGCTTTTTTAATTCACTTCCCTTCACTCTAGAACTTATACCTACAACCAGCGGAAGACTACACAAGATAAAAGTTTATCCTATTAGGTTCTTATGCTCCCGATACTAGCAGTCTTAAATACACCTAATAAAACACCTTGGCCTGGCTACCCAGAAGAAGGAAGCGAAATATTTACTTATACTCAATACGAATACCCAGATAATAAGTCACATCTTGTTAAATAAGCCTTAGTACTGCATATCAATAAGCATTTGAAAACTGGAAAACGATTTTGATGCGGACTGCAACTACATACCAATATAACGACATCGAACACAATGATTAGCTACGGACTTTTATTTAGATGGAAGTTGGGAGCGCGTCGCGACTATAATAAACACACTACCACTTATAGAAATACCACATGAAAGCTTATATGAATAGCTACACCTAAGCCAAAAACCTCGCATTTATTTCAATTGAAAAAATTAAAATACACACCTCAAAACTTCTAAGAGAATAAAAGCAAACACTATTTTAAAAACAAAAGGCTTCAATTACTTGAAGCCTTTTTACTCTGATATAAGGTGTTTGGTTAATTATTAACCAAATCTTTCAAGTCTTTTATCGTGGACGTTGGATTATCACTTTTAAACACATAAGATCCAGCCACAAGTGCATCGGCACCGGCATCTACTAATTGTTTAGCATTTTTGTTAGTTACACCACCATCGACTTCTATTAGTGTTTTTGCGTTTTTTCTTTCAATTAGTTTTTTTAGATCCTTAACTTTATTAAACGTGTTTTCAATAAAACTTTGTCCGCCAAAACCAGGATTCACACTCATAACCAATACCAAATCAATAGCGTTAATCGTGTCTTCTAAGACGTTAATATTAGTATGTGGATTAAGAGCTACTCCCGCCTTCATTCCAGCATCCTTTATAGCTTGTATCGTTCTGTGTAAATGCGTACAAGCTTCATAATGTACCGTAAGAATATCACTCCCTAAATCGGCAAATGATTTGATATAGCGATCTGGATCGACAATCATTAAGTGAACATCTATTGTTTTGGTAGCGTGTTTAGTAATCGCTTTTAAAACGGGCATACCGTAAGAAATATTAGGCACGAAAACACCGTCCATAATATCAATGTGAAACCAATCGGCATCACTAGAGTTAATCATTTCTATATCGCGTTGTAAATTTCCGAAATCTGCAGCTAATACAGAGGGAGCAATTAATTTTGAAGACATAATTTTTGTTGAGTTGTTGTTTTACAAAATTATGATATTTCTGAATGTTCTTTAAGCAGATTAGCTAAAAAATTTGAAAATACATCACTGTGCTCTTTTTTGTTAACTTCCAAGTGGTTAACATACTCTTGTAAAGCGTACAAAGAGTCTATATTCTGAAGCACAGAATAATCGACTTCAAAGCTATTAAAGGTGTATTCCTTTATAGGTTCGTTGAGAATTACTGTAATATCCTTATGTCTATTATCTTTTAGAATACTATTAAATAAATCGTCAATTTTTTGAGACTCCCCTTCTATAATTTGTAAAAAGGCATCTTCATGAACAACCAATATGCCAACAACGCCGATAGTGTCATTTCTTTTTTTGGATTCATCTAACAAGGCCATATTTTCCAAAATAGTACGGTTTCCTCGTGGGTGACTCTTGTAGCAAATGGTTTTAATCATAGATCTATACTATACTCTTTAATTTTCACAACAAACAAATGTAAGATTAATCTTTAATTAAATAATAGTAATCCACGTGAAAACTAACACAATATGGTGTTAAATTTATTTAAATAAATAAACCCACGGTAATCAGCCGTGGGTTCTTTCATCAATCAAAAAACGAACAGTTATCTTTTTTCACCAAGGTGAATAAATTTTACTGTTTGTTGTGGTTCTTAGGATGTATCTTATCCTAAGTATGTTTTTAATATTTTACTGCGAGACGTATGTTTCAGTCTGCGTATTGCTTTTTCTTTAATTTGTCTAACACGTTCTCTTGTTAAATCGAAAGTTTCTCCAATTTCTTCCAGTGTCATTGGGTGTTGGTTACCTAAACCAAAGTATAGTCTGATAACATCAGCTTCACGAGGTGTTAGTGTTTCAAGCGCTCTTTCAATTTCAGTACGTAACGATTCATGTAATAATTCGCGGTCTGGATTTGGAGATTCACCAGAGTTTAGTACGTCGTAAAGGTTAGAGTCTTCACCTTCTACTAATGGTGCATCCATACTAACGTGGCGTCCAGAATTCTTCATCGATTCTTTAACGTCGTTAATAGTCATATCCAATTCTTTTGCAATTTCTTCTGCACTTGGCGGACGCTCATGTGCTTGCTCTAAGAATGCAAAGGTTTTGTTGATTTTATTAATCGATCCAATTTTATTAAGCGGTAAACGCACAATACGAGATTGTTCGGCTAAGGCTTGTAAAATAGATTGTCTAATCCACCAAACAGCATAAGAGATAAATTTAAACCCACGCGTTTCATCGAAACGTTGTGCGGCTTTAATTAAACCTAAATTACCTTCATTAATTAAATCTGGTAAAGTTAATCCTTGATTTTGGTATTGCTTAGCTACCGATACAACGAAACGCAAGTTAGCCTTAGTCAACTTTTCAAGAGCGATCTGATCACCTGCCTTGATGCGTTGTGCTAATTCTACTTCTTCGTCTGCGGTAATTAAGTCAACTTTTCCAATTTCTTGAAGATATTTATCTAATGAAGCGGTCTCCCTATTGGTTACCTGCTTGGTAATTTTAAGTTGTCTCATCTAAAATAAAGTGATTTTACTGCGTGAATAATTTGCTATCGATAGTTATACGTAGAAAGACTTCTTTTTGTTACAAAAAAAAGGGATTAAATAATTAAATCACCTAACCCCTTAATAACTAACGTATTAATTCGTAATTAATCTAAAAAAACTACACACGGATATGTCCATCACCAAAAACATAGTATTTATTAGTTACTAATTGTTTTAATCCTAACGGACCACGGTGGTGTAATTTATCGGTACTAATAGCCAATTCTGCACCAACGCCCATTTGGCCACCATCGGTAAACCTAGTGGAAGCGTTATGATAAACTGCGGCGCTATCCACTTGCTCCATAAAGGTTGCTGCTTGTTGCTGACTTTCGGTTAATATCGCTGCGGAGTGTCCGCCAGAAAACGTATTAATTACAGAAATTGCTTGATCTAAATCTGATGATTCAGCAATTAATAATTTCATCGCCAAAAACTCTTCATACCAGATGGATTCCTCTTGAATTACTTCTTCATTAGGCAATATATTCCCAATCGCTTGATCGACAACCAAAGCGACATCTAGTTGTTTTAAAACCTGCTGAAGCTCCTTTACTTTCGCTTCATAATTAGGAATGCTTTTATTAATTAAAACTTTATCCAAGGCATTACACCCCGAAATCTTATCTGTTTTAGCGTTCACAATCACTTTAACTGCTTTATCCCAATCGGCATCTTCGGCAACATACAAAAAGTTATTACCTCGACCACTAATAAGCACAGCACAGGTAGCATTGTCTTTAACAAACTTAATTAATCGCTCACCTCCTCTTGGCACTATAAGGTCTAATTTCTCGGTTGGATTACGTAAAAATTCTTGTGTTTCTTCACGCTTAAGATGCAATAATTTAATCCAATCTCTAGATAAATTATTTTCTTCTAAAGCCTCATGCCAGCATTTTTCAAGAATGAGATTACTGTGAATCGCTTCTTTACCACCTTTTAATAATATCTTATTATTGGCTTTAAACGCAAGTACTGCGGCTTCAATAGTGACATCCGGTCGCGACTCGTAAATGATTAAAATAGTTCCAAAAGGCGCTGTTTTATTCGTAATCTCTAAACCGCTATCTAAGGTAATACTCGAGATCTCTTGATTTACAGGATCCTCTTGATGTCTTACTTTTTTAATAGCGTTTATCATGTCATCGATTTTATTATCATCAACAACTAATCGGTCATACAATGCGCGATCTTCTTTATTAAACGCTTCTAAATCTTTTTTATTTTCTTCTAATATTTTGGTTCTATCTCTGTCTATAATGCGCATCATGGCATCAAGAACCTTATTTTTTATATCTATTGGTAATAATTTCATTTGCTTGTTTTTAGTGAATAAATTTTGTTCCGATCTCCTTATCATCAATAATATCGACTATTACATTTTGTCGTTTACCATTGGCGATATAGGTAGGAATCTGTTTTTTCGCGGTTTTTTTTGCAATTCTTAATTTCGAAGCCATACCGCCACGGCCTTCGCCTTCTTTTTTGTTAGAAGCCTGAACATACTGTTCGACGTTTTCATTCCCTTTCACCTCACTTATCTGTTCAGAGTCTTCGTCATCAGGATGCCCGGTATATAGTCCGTCGGTATCCGATAGGATAATTAAGCGATCGGCATCTATAAGCTCGGCGATTAAGCTTGCAAGTTCGTCGTTGTCTGTAAACATAGACATAGTAATTGATACTGCATCATCTTCATTGGCAATAGGAATAATGCCTTCCGATAGAAGCCCTTCATAACAATTAATCATATTATCTCTATGCACGCCCATATCAAAATCACGCTTTGTAGCCAAAACCTGTGCACATCGCATTCCGTAATCATGAAACAAACTATAGTAATGACGCATCATTCGAGGTTGACCTACCGCAGAGTAAACTTGTCTACGCACCGATGCATCTTGTATATTTGTTTCTCCAATAACTTCTTTTCCGGCTATTGCCGAACCTGAAGACACTAAAACCACCATGATATCGCGTTCGTAAAGCACTGAAATTTGACGAACTAGTTCTTTTAGTACTGGGCCTAATATTCTATTATCTTTATTTGTAAGTACATTGGTACCTACTTTTACTACTACTCTTTTTAAACTCATAAATGTGTTTTCTATTAATACTCTTTCCCTAATTCGACAGCTCTGTTAAAAGCAGCATACGCGGCATCTTGAATAAGCTGATTTACATTATTAGCATCTAAGGAATCTATAGCTGCTTGGGTGGTGCCTCCTTTAGAAGCCACACGAGTAATCCAGTTTTCTGGTGATATGTCATTTTGGTTAAATAACTCAATTGCACCTTCAAATGTGCTTCTTACCAATATTTTAGAGTCGAACTGCGAAAAGCCCATTTTTAGAGCAGCTTCTAACATTGATTGCATAAAGTAAAAGACATAAGCTGGACCACTACCAGAAATACCCGTAGACGCATCGATAAATTTTTCTGTTTCCACGTGAATTGAGGTCCCTGTAGTATCTAATAAATTACGAACCATGATAAGTTCTAGTTTAGAAACAGCTTCAGATTCAGTATAAGAAGTAACACCTTTGCCCACTTGAGCGGGTAAATTGGGCATAGTTCTAATAACTTTTTCTATACCTAATTGATCTTGTATTAATTCTATAGTTACTCCTGCCATTAACGATACAAACAATTGATCATTATTAATTAAAGGTTTCATTTTTTTAAATAAATCCTCACAGTGGTATGGCTTTACCGCTATAAATACTACATCGGCTTTTGGAAGACAATCTTCAAGATCGTCGTAAACATTAAAAAGAGGTTGCTGAACTAATAGTTTAATTTTTTTTGGATCAGTATCGTATATTCTTAATTTGTGCTTACTCAATAAAGGCGATGTCGCCATCCCTTCCGAATAAGTTAATCCCATGTTTCCTGCTCCAATTACTAATACTTTCATTTTGTTTATTATTAATTCTAATTATTAATTCTACTGTAAAATGTGCAAGTACTATGCGAAAGTGCCAGTTATTTGATTTAATTTCAAGAATCATCAATTTGGTAACAAATTACCGTAAAATTGAGATGTTGTTAACAATTTGAGGATTTACTTACGACTTTGGAAATAGCAAGACCTTGACACCACGTTAAAAAGCTGACATATTGTCGGAAAAACAGTCCGATTTTTAAATATAACCCCGATTTTAGATTGTTTTTTTAAGAATAACCATGTTTTACTACGTTTTAAATATTGGTCATAGCTACCAATCGGGTGTTCCTGACAAAGCACTTACTAGGGTATGGATATATCCTTTAATACCATCTTGTGAAAGGGGCAAGGTGTACTCATGGTATTTACCACAATCTTGAGCTCCAACAATAAACTCCTCTAAACGAATGGTATTACCTTCAATTTTGTAGTAGCCTACATTGCCCTTTTTTAAATTATTATACTGATCTAATAAAGGACCACTCGTGTCTAAAGCGTTTGAAATAAACCTACCATCACTAAAAAAACGCAAAAAACTAGTGTATTCACTTTTCTTACCTCCATCCATTTTAAACGACGTTGAGTAGATATGATTCGTTTTTATAACGTCTTCTTTTTTCAGAATATAGGGCGTTTTCGCCAATTTAAACTTACTTTTAAGAGGTCGCTCGCCTCCAAATTCTGTAGTGTAGAATTTTTTTTGAAGTAAGGGCGTACAGCAACTTTGAATCAAAACCCCTAGTAATGATAGTATTACCAATTTTTGCCACCCCATGCTTCTATAGTTTTATAATTATATTCAAATTTAAAATCTTTTATCGCTTTATGAATGGCATTTTGGAGCCAAGCATCTCCAATTAAATCCACCGAAATAGTATAGCCATCACTGCTATTAATGCGAACATAAGTTGAGGCTTTATTTAACCTTTTCTGATAAGGGGATTGACGGTGAAATCCCGATTCGAAAGCGTTCTCATTATTCCGACGTAATAGCTCTCGCCGTTCATCGTCGTTAAAGCTACCTTTTCCGTCTCGAGGACCTTTAAAATAATCCCCAGAAAAATCTTGAAATCCGACTTCAAAAAATGGGGTTGTTACTACTAAACCTCCTGTCCACCCCATATCTGTCCCCGCACCAAAATAACCTATACGCGTATCGTTATTGGAGCTCACATTTACATCACCAAGCCTAAACCCAATCATCCCTTCACGCTGAATGTTATCTAAAGAAAACTGATTATTATTAATTGCCGAATTCCATGTTAAAAGCTGACCGTAGCTAAAGGAATTTTTAAAGGTATTAAGTGAAGGTATTGGAGCGTTGTAATTTAATGCATAAGATTGTAGTGGTGTTCCTGTTCCTCTTCCTACAGTAAGATTAACCGCAGCTGTAACATCTACAACAAGGTTATTTTTATTTACACCGGTGCCTAAACCACCATTATAAGCTGAGAAATGAAGCGAGGATGTCCCTCCAAAATTACCCCATCGGTTCCCATAACCTACATTCGCCGAACCGCGAAGTCTAATGGTATACCCCACTTGTATTTGCAATCCGAAAGTAACACGAAACCCTCCACCTGGAGGGTTGACTCCTGAAGCCCCCTGGGCAAGATTGTTTTTTTGAGTTATGTTTTTTACCGCTTCTTCAATATGTCTTTGCAAGCTAGTCATCGCCCAAAAATTTGCACTACGCTGTTCTTGTCCGAAATCTCGAATACTAGAATGAATAGCGTTGGTTAATTCGCCATCGAACGACTGTATATTAAATAAAGAATTAGATACCATGTTTACGCGCTGTTGGTTTCGTTTTTCACCAAGTTAAATCCTCTTTCTTTTCGCAATTACTTGGTGTGCCCTACTATTGTTTGGACAGATATAGTTTTGGATACTATAAATGTACTGATTTTTAATAAATTAAATAATTAATTATGAAGACATGTAATACATAGGGTTAGGTTAGGTTAGGGTAGAGTTTAGAATGATTAGTAGGTTATTTCGACGTATTGGATCTCACTAAAATAACAGTTTACGACTAACAGAGGCACAAAAAAAAGCCCTTCAAAATAAATTGAAGGGCTTTTAGTTATTTTAAAAAAGTGTTTAGTCTTTTTTATCTTCTCTAGGTTTTCTGTCGTCTCTACGGTTATCGCGTCCACGGTTGTCTCTACCTTTATTACGGTCGTTGTTACGATCGTTATCTCTTGGCGGTCTTTCTTTAAAACCTTCTGGTTTTGGTAAAATCGCTTTACGAGATACTTTTTCTTTACGTGTTCTAGGGTCTAAACCGAAGTATTTAACTTCAAATTCGTCACCCATATTAACCACATCGCTAACATTTTCTGTACGTTCCCAAGCCAATTCACTAACGTGTAATAAGACTTCGTTACCTGGAGCATCTAGATACTCAACAACAGCACCAAAATCTAACATTTTAATGACTTTCACTTTGTATACGTTACCCACTGTAGGCTTAAATAAGATCGCATCAATTTTTGCCATAACAGCATCAATACCTTTCTTACCAACACCTAATATTTCTACAATACCTTCTTCAGTAACTGGATCTTCGTTAATAACGATAGTCGTCTCAGTTTCTTTTTGCATTTCCTGAATTACTTTTCCACCAGGACCAATTAAGGCACCGATAAATTCATTAGGAACACGTCTTGTTACCATTGTAGGCGCATGCTCTTTAACTTCAGCATTTGGTTTAGCAATAGTATCTGTTAACTTCTCTAAGATATGTAAACGACCTTCACGCGCTTGTTTTAGTGCATTCACTAAAATCTCGTATGATAAACCTTTTACTTTAATATCCATTTGACAAGCGGTAATACCATCGGCAGTACCTGTTACTTTAAAATCCATATCTCCTAAGTGATCTTCATCACCTAAAATATCAGATAATACAGCATATTTTCCAGATTCAGCATCAGAGATTAATCCCATAGCAATACCAGAAACTGGTTTTGTCATTTGAACACCGGCATCCATTAAAGCCATAGTTCCAGCACAAACTGTTGCCATAGAAGACGAACCGTTAGATTCTAAAACTTCAGATACAACACGGATTGTGTACGGACTATCGTCTGGCACCATACCTTTTAAAGCACGTTGTGCTAAGTTACCATGTCCGATTTCACGACGTGATGTCCCACGGATTGGTCTTGCTTCTCCTGTACAAAATGGAGGGAAGTTATAATGTAAATAGAAACGCTCTTCACCTTCGTAAGACGGCATATCTAATTGGTTAGCGTCTCTAGACGTACCTAAAGTTACTGTTGCTAATGCTTGTGTTTCACCACGAGTAAAAACTGCAGAACCGTGAGTAGATGGTAAGTAATCTACTTCACACCAGATTGGTCTAATTTGGTCTGTTTTTCTTCCATCTAAACGCAAGCCTTCATTTAAGGTTAGATCGCGAATAGCTGCTTTTTCAGCTTTTCTATAATAATCAGATACTAATCCTCCAAAATCAGCCAATTCTTCTTCAGAAAAAGTCGCTTTTATATCTTCTTTAATCTGTTGAAAAGCAGCACTTCTTTCATGTTTAGCAGATCCAGCTTTTGCTATAGCATACACTTTATCGTAGGCCATATCATACACTTTTTTCTCTAAATCTTTATCTTCTCTTTCTGGTTCGTATTCACGAACGGCTTTCTTTCCAAAGGCTTCAGCTAATTTTACTTGAGCAGCACATTGTACTTTAATCGCTTCGTGAGCAAACTTAATAGCGTCTGCCATTTCCTCTTCAGAAACCTCATCCATTTCACCTTCTACCATCATTACTGAGTCTGCAGAAGCACCAATCATCATCTCTAAATCAGATTCCTCTAATTGAGCACGTGTTGGGTTGATAACAAATTCACCATTAACACGTCCAACTCTAACTTCAGAGATAGGGCATTCGAAAGGTAAATCTGATAATTGAATAGCAGCAGAAGCGGCTAATCCTGCCATAGCATCTGGCATAACATCATCATCATGAGACATTAACTGTATCATCACCTGAGTTTCAGAGTGATAATCTTTAGGGAATAACGGACGTAAAACACGGTCCACTAAACGCATCGTTAATACTTCACCGTCACTAGGTCTTGCTTCTCTTTTAAAGAACCCTCCTGGGTAACGACCTGCCGCAGCAAATTTTTCTCTGTAGTCTACCGTTAAGGGTAAAAAATCTACGTCTTTTTGTTCGTAATTGGAAACAACTGTACATAACAGCATACATTTCCCTGACTGCACCACAACGCTACCATGCGCTTGTTTTGCTAATTTTCCGGTTTCGATAGAAATCTCTCTCCCGTCACCAAGGTCTATGACCTCTTTAAATACTTTTGGAATCATAATTTTAATTCTAAGTTCTAGCCCATTATTGCTGACTAGAACGATGTTAAACAATGGTCGTTGTGTTGTTGTTGTAGTAGTAGTTGTTGTATGACCAATGAAAAACTGTAACTAGCTTCTTCTCTATGCATTTTACCCTCTTGCATTTGAGGATGTTTAGGTAATAAAAAACCACGCTTGTAGGCGTGGTTTAAGAGTTAGATTATTTTCTTAATCCTAGTTCTTTAATAATTGCACGATATCTTAAGACATCTTTCTTAGTTAAATAGTCAAGTAAAGCTCTTCTTTTACCTACTAGTTTTACTAATGAACGCTCTGTATTATAATCTTTACGATTGTTTTTTAAGTGCTCTGTTAAATGGCTAATTCTGTACGTGAATAAAGCAATTTGCCCTTCAGCTGAACCGGTATCTTTTGGTCCTTTTCCGTGTTTTTTGAAGATTGCTTCTTTTTCTTTTTGATCTAAATACATGCTAATATTGTTGTAAATGATTGTTATGTAAACGAAAGTATATCTTTCGATTTGCAAATATACTTATTTTTATTGATTTGTAATTATATACAAATAAAAAAAATGTGAAGGTTTTTTAAAAGCGATACTCAACGCAATCAAAAACAGGTCTTGGCAACCTTGGTGTTGACGATTTACAAGTTATAAACACGCTTACATTATTAATTAGTAAGCGTTTATTTGTAGTCCTTATAAAAGAACAAACAGCGTCATGTGGTAGTAGTGTGAAATGTATTTTGCTATAACTACCTCTTATATTAAGCAAAAAAAATGGCATACGTTTAATATAACGTATGCCATTTAAAAATTTACAATCTAATACACTAAGCGCGCATTGGCTGATTAGTAATTAAATCGATATATTGATTTACTTTATCTTTTAATGATTTTCTATGTGTGATAAAATCCAAGAACCCGTGTTCTAATAAAAACTCAGCGGTTTGAAAATCTTCAGGCAAGTCTTTCCCTGTAGTATCTCTTACAATTCGCGGTCCTGCGAATCCGATTAAGGCACCAGGTTCACTTATATTAATATCTCCTAACATAGCGAAAGACGCTGTAGTTCCTCCTGTAGTGGGGTCTGTACATAATGAAATGTAAGGAATCCCAGCATCGGCAAGTTGAGCTAATTTTACAGACGTTTTAGCCAATTGCATTAATGATAATGCAGCCTCCATCATTCTTGCACCTCCCGATTTTGAAATAATCATAAACGGAAGTTTGTTTTTAAGCGCGTAGTCTGCAGCTCGTGCAATTTTTTCTCCTACAACACTTCCCATAGATCCACCAATAAAAGCGAAATCCATACAAGCGATAACTAAATCTTTTCCTTTAGATTTCCCTACAGCTGTACGTACGGCATCGGTAAGGTTCGTTTTTGCTTGCGCTGCTTTTAAGCGTTCCGGGTATTTTTTTGTGTCTTCGAATTTTAAAGGATCTTTAGAAGTCAGGTCTTTATCGAATTCTTTAAATTTATTATCGTCAAATAATATTTCGAAATATTCTTTACTTCCTATTCTAACATGGTATCCGTCTTCTGGACTTACATAAAAGTTTTTCTCTAATTCTTTAGAGTCAACGATCTTACCCGTTGGAGATTTGTACCACAATCCTTTAGGAATGTCTTTTTTCTCTTCGGTGGTAGTATGTATTCCTTTTTCTTTTCTTTTAAACCAAGCCATTGTATCTGCCATTTTTAGTTTATTACGATTGTTGCTTATGTGCTAAAATCGCTGCGTTAAGGATTAAGCAATTTGTTTGAGCTCTTTATTTTTTACTTAAAAAAAATAAAAGCGAGTTGCGAAAGCCTGACCACAAAATTAAAGTTTTGTTTTTAATTTTGTGGTAACGCCATTAAAATTTTATAAAGTATTTACGTTATTAAGGTCTTCGAATGCCTTTTTAAGACGCTCTACAAAAGCCAATTCACCTTGTCTAAGCCATACTCTTGGATCGTAATATTTCTTATTTGGCAACTCCGCTCCTTCTGGATTACCAATTTGCGACTGTAAATAGTCTGTTTTTTCTGCCATATAATCGCGTACTCCTGTAGTAAACGCGTATTGCATATCGGTATCGATGTTCATTTTTATAACACCATAACCAATAGCTTCTCTAATTTCTTCTAAAGTAGACCCCGAACCGCCGTGGAATACGAAATCGATATGATTAGGTCCCACATTGTATTTTTTAGACACATACTCTTGAGAGTTTTTAAGAATTTTTGGTGTAAGCTTTACATTCCCCGGTTTGTAAACCCCGTGAACATTCCCGAAAGCTGCCGCAATTGTAAACTGATCGCTCACTTTACTTAACTCTTCGTAAGCATAAGCTACTTCTTCTGGTTGCGTGTATAATTTTGACTCATCCACATCGCTATTATCGACACCATCTTCTTCTCCACCGGTGATTCCTAATTCGATTTCTAAAGTCATCCCCATTTTACTCATTCTCGCCAAGTACTCTTTACAGATAGCGATATTTTCTTCAAGTGGTTCTTCACTTAAATCAATCATATGCGAGCTGTATAATGGTTTTCCTGTTTCTTTAAAGTGCTGTTCGCTGGCATCCAATAAACCGTCTATCCAAGGTAGTAATTTTTTAGCACAGTGGTCTGTGTGTAAAATAACAGGTACGCCATAAGCTTCAGCTAATAAATGCACGTGTTTTGCTCCGGCAATACTTCCTAAAATTGCTGCTTGGTGGTTATCGTTACTTAAACCTTTACCGGCGTTAAAAACACCTCCACCATTAGAAAATTGAATAATTACAGGGGCATTTAAAGCCGCTGCTGTTTCTAAAACGCCATTAATACTGCTTGATCCGACAACGTTTACTGCTGGTAGCGCAAAGCCTTTTTCTTTTGCTAGTTTAAAAATTGCTTGAACTTCTTTTCCAGTTGCAACTCCTGGTTTTATTTGGTGTGCCATGTGTTATGGTTTTTTTATTGTAAAATTGAACGTCAAAAGTAATGAATTTTGATTAATTCTCTAAGTGTTGCTTGACAATTGGGTGGACGGTTGGTTTACACCGAGAAACGACAAATGAAGACGACAGATTAAAACGGGTAGTTGATACCTATATTATAAACCGCATTGGCAAAATTATAATTGGTAAACCAACGGTTATTTTCAGGGTAAGAAGGGTCGTAAGTTTTAAAACCGATATCCCCTCTTAACACAAAGAAGTTAAAATCATAACGCAAACCAAAACCAGACCCTACCGCGATATTTTTAAGTGATGAGAAGGAATTAAATGTGGCTTGCTCATCTTCAACATCATCCAATACATTCCATATATTTCCTGCGTCTATAAACAAAGCACCGTTTACTGGTCCAGAGATATTAAAACGCTGCTCTACACTAAACGCTATTTTTAGGTTGGCTTCGTTGAATTCGTTTGTACTTTGCAAACTACCAGGCCCCAGGTCGTAAGGCGACCATGCACGGTTATCGTTAGCACCACCGGCAAAGAAACTTTTTGAAAATGGAATATTATTAGAATTGCCATAAGGAATAGCAATCCCTAAAAAAGAACGCATAGCTAGAACGTTTTTATTACCCAAATCCCAATACTTCACATAATCGATTTCCGATTTCACATACTGAGAAAAAGCAACATTAAACAATTCGTAGCGGTCATTATTATTTTTTTGAAGTCCTAAAACCTTAGAAGCCGTAGCTAAAACATTCCCTGCTAACTCAAAACGCAAACGTAAAATAGAAAAGTCGTTATCGAACAAATTATCGCGTTTATCTTTTACGTAGCTAAAATTTGAAGCTAGGATAAGGTTGTCTTCGGTGAGTCTGTTTTTACGTTCATTAATTGCCTTAACCGTTAGAACATCATTGTTTGAGATGGAATTTGCCAAATTACCAGTCACTACAGCGTTTATAAAATCGTTGGTTTGATTAGGGTATTCTAAATTATCTGCACCCGAAATATAGCCAGTATTTATTGCGATATCATTTAGCGTATTGTAGGTGTTTCTATACACTCCGAAATAATTACCTACATTTTGATTTTTTACAAACTGAATATTAAATATATCTAACCTATTGGTTACGGTTTCGTTAGGGAACCACTTATAATTAATACGCCCTGTAAACGTGTTTTTATCTAATCCTACGTTGGTCTGACTCGTTGTCGCCAGACTGATTAGCGTAGAGGGGAACATGGATTTCGGAATAATCTTAGACGTATTAAACGGTGAAAACAACCTCGGAATTCTCAGGCGTAAGTCGGCACCAATTTCATTAATATCGAAAAATTTATCGCGATCATTAGCACCATCCTTTGACGCTCCAATAGAAGCTATTGCCCCAATTTCTAATGTTTCGGCGCCTCTGAAAACATTTCTAAACAACAAACTCGGACTTAATGAAAATCCGACACTTTGAATATTACTTTGAGATACCTCAGCACTCAAATCTAAACCGAATTTTTTTATTGGTGTTAAATAAATATTTGCCGTTAACGTCGTGTCTTGGTTTTCTATATAATCAATTCTCGGGTACTTAAACGTGTTAAGATTTGATATGATTCGCGACGTATAAGGCCTGTTTTTATCTTTAAATACTGAATTGGGTGTAATAAACACCGCATCCGTTAATGTTTTTGGGTTATAGCGTAATTTATCAATGCTATAAATATTAAAACCATTATACGTCGTTGTATCTGTTATAACCTTGTTCTTATTCTCGAAGGCACTATTTGTATAGATATTAACGTCTTTTACTTTATAAACTTGAAATGGCCTAAAGGATGACGAATCACCTTGAATGGTTTCGCGGTTACTAATTTGCAGGTCGACATTTACTTTTTTTGTCTTACCAATGGTATCCATTTCGAAATAAAAATAGTCTTGAGAGAAGTGAAAAACACCATTGTTACGCATCACTTCTGTAAGTCGATCTTTTTCTTGTAAAACAGTTTCCGTTTTATATTGGGTGTTTGGTTGTATTAGCGACTTGTCTTTCGTCAGGTTATAAAGCGAGTCGACTACTGGCGATTGTATTTTTGTTGTTAGCGAATCTATTTGATATGGTTTACCTGTTTTTATGGTGTAGGTTACCTTACCGCGTTTATTTTCTAATTTTTCGGTGTTATAGTCGGCTTCTATATCAAACCAACCGTTATTCCAATAATAACTTTCTAATCGTTTTACAGATTTCTTGTTTAAGGTATCATTAATAACAACAGGCGCTTCACCGGTTCTTTTTATCCACTTATTAAAATTAATTCGGGATTGGTAGTAGCGGTTTAATTGTTTTTTTGACAAAAAGCGTTCCCAGCGTCGTTTACCTTGCATTTGCTTATTTTGCTTGGCTTCAATTATAGAATCTATATTTGGTCTAGCAAAATTGTAGATATGTAAACGAAGAGGCGCATTAATTAGCGGAAGCTTGCTATTCGGTTTTTGATAAATTAAATTGGTAATCGCCTCCTTTTTTTCCTTTTTATCGTTAACAATTAAACTGGCCTCTGTAAGCAAATGCTCGTTTTCGGCAACGCGTTTAACCGAATTACATGCCGTTAACAACCCTAAGGTTAAAATTATAAGTAGTACTTTTGATCGCTGATTTTTCAAAAACAGAAAATTATTAATAGTTACTAGTAAGCTTTAATTACATTGCAATTTATAAACATTCAAAAATACATTTTTTAAATGCTATCAAAAAGCCAAATAAAAGTTATAACGCGTTTAAAGCAAAAAAAATATAGAGTACAGGATGGAATTTTTGTTGCTGAAGGGATAAAAGTGATTAACGAGCTTTTAGAATCTCATTTAGAATTGCAGCAATTATTTACTACAGTCAGTTTTGGTACTGCTTTAGAAAAAGAACAGTTGATAACGGAAGCTGAATTAAAAAAAATAAGTTTTTTAAAAACCCCTAATAAGGCCTTAGCGCTTTTTAAAATCCCACAACAACAGGCTATTCCAACAAATCAATTTGTTGTGGCCTTAGATAACGTTCGCGACCCCGGTAATTTGGGAACCATAATACGCTTGTGTGATTGGTTTGGTGTTGAAGAATTGGTCTGTAATACAGAAACGGTAGACTGCTATAACCCAAAAGTTATACAAGCCACAATGGGGTCTATTACCCGTGTAAACGTGAGTTATATAGATTTAGAAAGCTACCTTAAAGCGTCTAACAGTCCCGTATTCGGAGCCTTTATGGATGGCGATAACGTCTATAAAACCACCTTACCAGAGACAGGTATTTTAGTATTAGGTAACGAAGCCAATGGCATCTCTCCGGAAATAGAAGCTTTGGTTACCAATCGTATTGCAATTCCGAGATTTGGAGCTTTACAAGCCACCGAAAGTTTAAATGTGGCAACGGCAACAGCTATTTTACTCAGTGAGTTTAAGCGCGGGAAGTAGTAGCTCGCTTTTTAGAGTCCGGTTTACCTAAAGGTGAAATTTATAAAAATCCCTCTTGTTTTCATAGAAGAGATGTTTCCTGTCCACGGACTATTAGGATCGACATCTCTAATTAACTCATCATTTAAAGCAAACACCCCACGAATTGATGGTGTGAATTTAAACCAATATAAGTAAAAATCGATTCCGAAACCTATATCGTAGAAGAGTGTGTTTTTAGTGGTTCTAAACTCTCCACCACTATTATCCTCTGGATTTTTTTCGTTACTCGATAAATTCAAAGAAGTCGCCAAACCAAAAGTTACAAATGGCTTGAAGTTGTTGATTCGCTTGGTTGAAAAACGTAATAAAAGCGGAATATAAACGTAAGTAGATTTCACTTCTCGCAGTAAGTCGGAATCCTTTAATTCTTCGGGCTCGATAATACCATCAAAATAACTCTCCGGGTAGATTAAATTTCTTGCACTTATTACTAATCCTGGCTCTAGACGCACATTAATGTAATCGTTAAGACGCACATCGCCAACTAGTCCTACATTAAAGCTAAAGGTTTTTTCAGTTTGAATTTGTTCCACATTAGAATTATAATCAAAATTATAATCCAAACTATTGGTTCCTAAATAATACCCCCAACTCAGCGTTTGCTTATCCATACTTTGATTGTTCTGAACACGTTCTTTAGTGAAAAGTTGTGCAGTACTGGCTTGGTAAAAAAAGAATAAGGTGATTAGGGCAATTATTTTTTTCATATTACTGTTTTGACGCTTTATAAATTGTTGCTACTCCAAAGGTTTGTGGCAGATCTTGAACATTTATAAACCCAATATTTCTTAAAATATTGTTTAACACCTCTCCGAAAGGAAATTGAGATGCAGAATCACTAAGGTATTTATAAGCGCTTTTGTCTTTAGAAAACGTCTTACCAATAAAAGGTAAAATATTTTTAGAATAAAAATTATAACCTTGTTTGTAAGGCGTTTTGGTAGGCATCGATGTTTCTAGAATAACAAAAGTTCCACCCGGTTTTAAAACACGTAATATTTCTTTTAAACCAGTCTCTAAGTTTTCAAAATTTCGAACACCAAAAGCAACCGTTATGGCATCAAAACTACTATCTGAAAACGGTAAATGTTCAGAATCACCAAGTACCATTTCAATTTTAGAATCTAAATTTTTCTTTTTAATTTTTTCAACTCCTACGTCAAGCATCCCTCGGCTTATGTCTAACCCAACAATTTTTTCGGCATCGGTTTCCGCTAAGTTTATTGCTAAATCTCCTGTTCCAGTAGCGATGTCCAAAATAGTTTTGGGCTTACTATCTTTAACAATTTGCACTACTTTTTTTCGCCATTTTATATCTATACCGAAAGAAATTACACGGTTTAAACCATCGTAGTCACCAGAAATGGTATCGAACATTTTTGTAACCTGCTCTTTTTTACTAAGGTCGCTGTCTTTATAAGGGTTTACTTTTGCCAAAATTTCAAATTTTTAGCAAAGATAATACATCTAGCGTCTTTAATAAACTTGAAAACAAATAATTAATAGCAAAGGCAGTTATTAATTTTAATTATCTTTGTATTCTCTTTTTTAGATATTATATAATACATGAAAATAATTATTGCTGGTGCTGGTGAAGTAGGATTTCATTTGGCAAAGCTTTTATCCTACGAATCTCAAGAAATAACATTAATTGATACCGATAGAGAAAGTCTTTCATATGCCGATAATCACTTAGATATCAAAGTGATTAAAGGTGACGCCACCTCAATAGCTATTTTAAAAGAAGCTCGGGTAGATTCTAGTGATTTAGTCATTGCTGTAACCGCCTCAGAGACTACAAATATTACAGTTTGTGTATTAGCTAAACAATTAGGAAGCAAAAAAAATATTGCCAGAATATCTAATACTGAATTTATAACCCATAAAGACGAAGTTGATTTCACTGGCTTTGGTATCGATGAGTTAATTTCTCCTGAAGCCTTAGCGGCTAAGGAAATTGAGCTACTCCTAAAGCAATCGGCATTTAAAGAAACCTATCAGTTTGAAGATGGCGCTTTAACTATGGTGAGTTTAAAACTGGCTAGAACAGCCCTTTTTGTTGGACGATCTGTAAAAGAGGCCGCCGAATTATTTTCTAAAATTCATTTTGTTCCCATCGCCATCCAGCGTTTTGGAACACAGTTTACTATTATTCCTCGGGGTGACACTCAGTTTAAAGAAGGAGACACCGTTGTTTTTATTACGTCTAGAGATGGCGGTGAGGAATTGTGTCGCATGACAGGAAAAACCAACCGACCTATTAAAGATGTAATGATTTTAGGTGGAAGTAAAATTGGATATAAAACCTCTCGCGATTTAAGTCAGCATAATTTTAATGTAAAACTAGTCGAAAAGAACCGGGAAGCGGCATTCGATTTAGCCGATCAGCTACCCAATGTTTTAGTAATTAATGGCGACGGAAGAAATGTAGAATTACTAGAGGAAGAAAACATTGAGGATATGGACGCGTTTATTGCGGTTACAGGAAATTCTGAAACCAATATCATGTCTTGTCTGGTAGCAAAATCTAAAGGAGTACCTAAAACAATAGCTCTTGTCGAAAACATGGATTATTTTGAACTGTCGCAGTCTATAGGAATCGATACCCTGATAAACAAGAAGCTTTTAGCAGCCAATAATATTTTTAGATACATAAGAAAAGGAGAGGTTATTGCTATGACCAAACTGAATAATATGAACGCGGAACTGTTAGAATTTAGAGTAAAACCGGTGTCTAAAATTTGCAATAAACAGATTAAAGATGTCGAGTTCCCTAGATCGGCAATTATAGGCGGAGTTATAAGGGATGGTAAAGGAATCATTGCTTTAGGTGATTTTAAAATTCAAGCTAACGACTATATGGTTGTTTGTTGTTTACCACGCTCGATAAAACAAGTTGAAAAACTCTTCCTATAATAGCATGGCTAAGCATTTAAAACTCAATTTTAAAATTATTCTTCATTTTTTTGGACTACTCGTCCTTTTTAATGGAGGTTTTGTCTTATTGGCGAGTTTAGTGAGTTGGTTATATAATGATGGGGTAACTTTCAGATTGTTCCTTTCGGGGATAATCACATTAATTATTGGTGCTATCGCTATGATTATAACGAGAGACCATAAAAAGGAAATTAAAAAACGAGAAGGCTATATTGTCGTATCTTTTGGCTGGGTGGTAATGGCGTTATTTGGCACCCTACCCTATTTGCTAACCGGAACAATCCCTAGTTTTACAAACGCTTTTTTCGAAACCATGTCTGGTTTTACAACCACTGGAGCTACGATTTTAAATGATATTGAAGTGGTCCCGAAAGGGGTCTTATTTTGGAGAAGTTTAACCCATTGGATTGGAGGTATGGGGATTATTGTTTTAGCGGTAGCCATCTTACCCTTACTAGGGATTGGAGGAATGCAACTGTTTGCTGCGGAAGCCCCAGGACCTAGCGCCGATAAATTACACCCTAGAATTACAGATACAGCAAAGCGATTATGGTTAATTTATTTCGGATATACTGCTGCTGAAACGATTTTACTACAAGTAGCGGGAATGTCTTTTTTTGATGCTATAAACCATTCTATGTGCACCTTATCAACAGGTGGGTTTTCAACAAAAAATGCAAGTGTAGCGTATTGGAATGACACGCCATTAATACAATATATAATTATATTTTTCATGTTTTTAGCCGGTACAAACTTTGTACTAAGTTATTACGCTGTAAAAGGAAAAGTGAGTAAGATTCTTGGGGATGACGAGCTCAAATTATACTTTAAGTTTATTGTTATATTTACAGCCGTTGCTGCTTTAATCATTTATTTTCAAGCCGATTTAAGTCAGTCCTCTATCGACCACCCTATGGTGTTAGGACCTGCTGAAAGTGCTTTTAGACACGCGCTTTTTCAAGTGGTTTCGGTGATAACCACAACCGGGTTTGTGACTGCCGACTTTACGCTTTGGACACCATTTTTAACCTTGCTATTTTTCGGACTGATGTTTTTAGGGGGATCGGCAGGAAGTACTTCTGGGGGTATAAAAGTGATGCGCCACCTAATTACCATTAAAAACGGCTTTCTAGAATTTAAACGTGCCTTACACCCCAATGCTGTTTTACCCGTTCGCTACAACAAGCGCTCTGTGCCTGCCGATATTGTATATAACATCCTTGGTTTCTTTATTTTATATATGCTATCTTTTATTGTTGGTGCTTTAGGCTTTTCGATGATGAATTTAGGCTTTAGCGAATCGGTAGGTTTAGCGGCCTCTAGTTTAGGAAATGTAGGACCTGCTTTAGGAGAGTTTGGACCAGTAAATAACTACGGGGCTCTTCCCAGTATAGGCAAGTGGTGGTCCTCCTTTTTAATGCTTATCGGACGTTTAGAACTGTTTACAGTACTCGTGTTATTAACTCCGTTCTTTTGGAGGAATAGATAAGTAACACCACTCTACCATTTTTAATAAGGAGACTGTAAAGCCTAGCCTGTTCCCATTTTTTGAAAATGCACTATTTAAAAACGGGAACCTTAAAAAACCAAGTTTTTATTAGTACTGCTGAATTAAATAATTAATTAAATCGGTCGTTGTTACAATACCCACTAGTTTATTATCATCTACCACTGGTAACGCATGAAATTCTTTTTTAGCTAATAATTCAGCAACTTCTTTAATTAAGGTTGTAGAGGACACACTAATTATGTTTTTAGCCATAACCTGCTCTATGGTAAACATATTATAAACGATAGCTTCTACATCCTTCTCGTCTTCATCTACAGCATCGACAAAGCTAATTCTTAATAAATCGGTATAACTTAACATTCCAATAATGGAGTCACCACTAACAACAGGTATATGTCTAATCGTATGGTTTTTAAATAACTCCTCGGCGGTCTCTAAACTATCTGTAAGGTTTAAAGTTATAATGTCTGTCGTCATTATTGACGCTACTGGTGTTCTTTTTTTCATGTGTAGTTGTTTTTAGAATTCATTATAAAATTACAATTAACTCCACTGAAAAAGAATGACATATATCACTAAAATAACTTATTACACCCTTTAAAGTTCTAGGTATTTCACCTTTCCGGTAAGATATAAAACACCTTGAATTTTCACACTATAATGCGACAGCGTACAACCACTTAAGAGATCTAAAACTAAGACTCAGACACGTACATGAATGTACATCTACAATAAAAAACACACTATTTAAAAAACAAAAAAGGCTAACATAAAATGACAAGTAGGCCTGACACTATATTAACACTTTTAATTAACTGTTGACCGCAATAGGTCTGATTTTAAATTGTAAAGAAAATAATTTGGTGATTTTGATACAGGTCACGAATGG
>NZ_FNQK01000024.1 GCF_900107625.1 Bizionia paragorgiae | reverse complement strand
ACTCACAAAATAAGAGGAAGTGTTCCAACAAACGGTTAAAATCAAAATGTATAAAAGGGTTAGTGTCATTTTTCCTTTTATTTTATGAGATAATTTCCTTTTATTTCTCCTAAAAATTATACATTGTAGCACGCCATTAACGACTAGTATATTGAAGCGCTTTTTACTCTTATTACTTTTCCTATTGCTACCTGTTTTTGGGTTTTCGCAATTTAAGGACGCAAAAATGGTGGATAGTATTTACGGCCTCCATAAACTTGCCAGGACCGCCTCATACCCGATGCCGGAACGTTTTGAGTTTGCTCGAAAGGCTATAGAACTTTCGCGGTTGGAGAAAGTGGATAGCATCGTTTTGTCTAGTAATAGGGTGTTGTCTTTCTTATTTCTAATAAATAGAGATATCGATTCTATTTATCCTATTAACAAAGAAAATCTTATGTTGGCATCCCGCATTAAGGATTCGTTGCGTATGGCTTATGCTACGAATAATCTGGCGTATTATTTTCAAGAAACCAACGTACTTGATAGTTCGTATTTTTATTATGTAAAAGCGCGTAAATTGTATCAGTCTCAAGGCGCTTTACACAATGAGGCTTCAGTATTGCTTAATATTGCGGTTATACAAGAACGCGAACGCGATTTTATGGGGAGTGAGATTAGTGCTATTCGGGCTATTGAAATTTTAAAAACACTGCCCCCAAGCGATTCGGTGTACGATTTATTGTGGTCTCTTCATAACCTAGTGGGTATCGTAGCTGAACAGTTAGAACGTTTTGATACAGCCATTGATTACCATTCAAGGGCCCTTGAT
Source organism: Bizionia paragorgiae (assembly GCF_900107625.1). Classification (GTDB taxonomy): domain Bacteria; phylum Bacteroidota; class Bacteroidia; order Flavobacteriales; family Flavobacteriaceae; genus Bizionia; species Bizionia paragorgiae. Next base: position 26,066 of record NZ_FNQK01000024.1, on the reverse strand, counting down.
TATGCTAAAAAAATGAAGCAAAGTGAGAGTTTACGATTGTATACTCAAACCAATTTGGCTATTTTATTTCGTAGGAAAGGAAAATTTAAAGAGGCTAAGAGTCGATTTAGAGCTATTTTAAAAAACACGACCCTTAAATACGAAGATCCTAGTACCTATTCTTTGGTGCTTTCAGGTTTAGCTTATAGTGAGTTTCTAGACCCAAATAACGCTAACGATAGTGAAATACAAACGCGGTTTAAGGAGTCTATCGAGGTTGCCGAAGACTCTGGCTTTTTAATGGAATTAATGTACGCTAGTCGGTATTATGGAGAATATTTAATATCTAAAGGAAACAAAGATTCTGCTTTGGTTTATATTAATAAGGCTCATGAACTGGCCAAGTCTCAAAATGCCAACGAATCCATATTACGGACACTACTACTCAAGGCTAAAATAGAAGAAGGTGGACAATCTAAAAACTATTTGTTAGAGCATATACAATTAAACGATAGCTTGGTGTTAAAAGAGCGTCTTATACGTAACAAGTTTGCACGCATAGATTATGAAACCGATGTCATAAAAAAAGAAAAAGAAATAATTTCTAAACAGCGATTATGGTTGTTGTTGATCTCCGCTATATTATTTATAACTTTATTGTTTGTTTATACCATTAAAACACACCGATCTCGTAAGCGGGAGTTAGAAATGGTTAGAACACAACAGGAAGCCAACGAAGAAATTTATAACCTGATGCTTTCGCAGCAAAAACAATTACATGAAGCAAAAGAACAAGAGAAGAAACGTATCTCTCAAGAATTACATGATGGAATATTAGGGCGTTTGTTCGGAACGCGATTAAGTTTAGATAGTTTGAATTTAAATAAATCGGATGATGCTATCCAATCGCGTAGTACGTATATCGAAGAATTAAAAAGTATTGAGGATGACATTCGCAAAGTGTCTCATGATTTAAATACCGATTTTATTAGTCAAGCCAAATTTACCGATATCATAGAGTCGCTAGTCAGTACACAAGCGTCTGCTATAGGTTTAAAACAGAGTATTATTATAGATGATAATATTAATTGGGATCAAATATCCAACAAAACTAAAATACATTTATATCGTATTACACAAGAGTCATTGCAAAATGTTTTTAAACATGCAGAAGCTTCGGAGGTGTCTGTAAGTATGGTATTGCAAAATAAAAATATTATTTTAGAGATTAAAGATGACGGAATAGGTTTTAATGATTCTAAAACAAAAAAAGGGATAGGATTAAAAAATATACGCGATCGCGTGAATGAAATAAAAGGTGATTTACGTTTGGATTCTGAAATTAATTCTGGAACACGAGTTGTGATTACTATTCCTTACCGTTAATAAAAAGCAAGTTATTGAGCTATGAATAAAACGCAAATTAAGATATTAATGACCGACGATCATCCTATGATTATTGAAGGATATCAAAATACCTTACTGTCTACTAAAAAGGAAGATCAAGAGTTAATTATTGATATTGCAGCAAATTGTGAACAGTCTATAAAGGCAATAACGAAATCGATTGCGATAAACGCACCTTACGATTTGTTTTTTTTCGATATAAGTATTCCTCCAACTGAAGATGGTATTTACCAGTCGGGCGTAGATTTAGCGTCTTATGTTAGACGATATGTGCCAGATTCAAAAGTGGTATTGCTAACTATGTTTAATGAGTCTTATCGTATTCATAATATTATAAAAAACATTAAACCCGATGGCTTTTTAATTAAAAGTGATATCACTGCAAGTGAGTTGTCAAGTGCTTTTCAGGCTATTATTAATTTTCCGCCCTACTATAGTGGTACGGTTAATCAAATATTAAAAAAAACCTTATCTACTGGGTTAGATGTGGATGAAGTAAATCACGAAATACTGTATCTTCTATCTCAAGGTGTTAAAAATAAAGATATGACACATCGTATTCATCTTTCTCTGAGTATGATTGAAAAACGTAAAAAATACTTAAAGGAGATTTTTAATATTACAGATGGTAAAGATGACTCCCTAGTGATCGCCGCTAAAAAAGCAGGTTTTGTATAAAGAAAGCTTAAAATACATTTTTTTTATTTTTTTTAATCAACGATTATCCTACTAAAATGGGATGATTTGACTCTTTTCGTGCTTTTTATTACGGTTTTTGCCGTAATGCATTAAAATTTATTTTTTTAAGTTTATACCAACAAACCAATTATTTTCTTTCCTTGGTGGTTTGTTAATAATAGCATAGTACACATATTTACACTTACCTTATGGTTGTTTAAAAAAACACCATAAGGTTTTTTTGTTTAAAATAGTATGTCTCTATGCTCCCAAACAATGGTTATAAATAGTCCTGCATAAATTACTGCTACCATAAATTTTATAAAGGTTCCCGTAATAAATCCTAAAAAGGAACCGAAGGCAGCTTTTAATGCGGTTTTAAAATCCGTTTTATTTAGTACTTCTCCGACGAGTGCACCGATAAAAGGGCCTATAATTATACCTCCAGGAATTGGAGCTATAAGTCCTATTATTAACCCAATAGATGTTCCAATCATTCCGGCTTTAGTACCCCCAAAGCGCTTGGTTCCAAGGGCTGGAATAATGTAATCTAGAGCAAAAACAATTAGGGCAATAGCTAGTGTAATACCTAAAAATAACCAATCGTAGTCCAGTGGTGTGGTGAAATAAAGGAATAAGAGGCCAACCCAACTTAGGGGTGGGCCAGGAAGAACAGGTAGTAAGCTTCCAACTATGCCCATTAGAATAAATGAAAAGCCAATACAAATATAAAGTAAATCCATAAAAAGTTTACTATAAGACGTTTAAAAGTGAATAATGTTACTATTTTATAACTAAAAAATTAGTTTAAACTAATTTTTTAGTTATATTTGTTTTAGGGAAATAAAAATAAGGATTTTAAAATGAGGCAGTTAACAAAAGCGGAAGAGGATATAATGCAGGTGCTTTGGCAATTAAAAAAAGCCAATGTCAAGCAGATTTTGGAACAATTAGATAATCCTAAGCCGGCTTATAACACGGTATCTACTATTGTTAGAATTCTAGAAAGTAAAGGTTTTGTCGATTATGAAAAAAAAGGAAAAGGGCATATTTATTTTCCTCTGTTGAAAAAACAAGACTACAGTAATCAGTCTATTAATAAGTTAGTCGATAACTATTTTCAAGGTTCTTTTAAAAGTATGGTGTCGTTTTTTATGAAAAATAACGACATCAGTCTTAATGAGTTGGAATCGGTTTTAAAAGATATTAATTCCGAAGTCCCACTAAAAAAGGAATAATATGTTACACTATTGTATTCAAATCATTGTTTTTCAATCACTATTTTTATTAGTGTATGATATAGTCTTAAAAAAGGAAACTTTTTTTAATTATAATAGAGCGTATTTATTAGTGACTGTTCTTATTTCTCTTGTTATACCATTTGTAAAAATAGATCATTTTAAAAGGATTATTCCGGAAGCTTATGTGGTTTCCTTGCCAGAAGTTATTATAGGTTCATCACCTCATAAATTTTTGGGTGTTCAGCATCTAGATCCTGTGTTTATTTCAAATATAACAGTGTTCACTTGGGAGAATCTGTTGTTTTTTGGTTGGGTAATATCAGCACTAATATTGAGTTTTAAGGTATTCCAAATCATTAAATTATTAAGGGGTAACCAGGGAGAGAAACAAGGCCGTATAACGCTGATTTATTTAAAAAATAGTACTTCGGCATTTTCTTTTTTTAATTTTATTTTTTTGGGAGACGCCATTTCAACCAGCAAGCGATCGGCGATTTTAGCCCATGAAAAGGTGCATGTCAGCCAAAAGCACTCCTTAGATTTATTAGTGTTTGAACTACTACGTATTCTATTTTGGTTTAATCCATTAATTTATATCTATCAAAAACGAATCGCTGAGGTTCATGAATTTATAGCTGACTCGAAAGCTGTAAAACAGCACAGTAAAAAAGTGTACTATGAAAATTTACTTTCTCAAGTTTTTGATACACAATCCATTTCATTCATCAATCCATTTTTTAAACAATCATTAATCAAAAAACGAATCATTATGTTAAGTAAATCAAAATCAAATCGAGTAAACGTTTTAAAATACACGTTAGTATTACCTTTAGTTGTGTTTATGCTTGTGTATACCTCTTGTACTGCACAGGAGGACAACACGAATCAAAATCTAAGTATCGTACAACAAATAGAAGCTTTAAAGTCTTCTATAAGTACACAAGGCACAATCACCCCTTTAGAAGAAAAAGCCTTAGTTGAGTTGGTAGAGATGCTAGAAGAGTCTAAAGTGAACACTTTAAAAATAGAACGCGAACATCTATTGTCAAACAATCAAGATTCATTTTCATTTCTAGATATCGACGAGGTACCCACTTTTGCAGAGTGTGAGGACTTAGGTAGCAATACTGAGAAAAGAAAATGTTTTAGTAAGATGGTTAACACTTTTGTTGCTAATCATTTTAACCCTAAAGTCGCCGATGAATTAAAATTAGTGGGAAATCAAAAAATCAGTGTCTTTTTTACCATTGCTAAAAACGGTGAAATTAAGGACATCAAAACAAGAGGTCCCCATATCTTATTGGAAGAAGAAGCTAAACGTGTTGTAAGCTTACTGCCGAAAATAAATGCAGGAAAACAAGATGGTAAGCCTGTAAACGTGACCTTCTTTTTACCTATTCATTTCATGGTGAAATAAAGTGATCTCAACCGCTGTAAAATAAAACCGAAGCACTGTCTTCGGTTTTTTCTTTTTAGAAGAATTAATTGTACTTTTCACGTTCAGTTTAGATTATGAAAAAAGCACTTGTTTTTTTACTGCTAGTCACTGTTTTTTCATGTAAATATTTTGAAGCCGAAAAAATAGCTTCGGAAGATATTTTAAATGAAGAGCTTAAATCATTCAATTGGAATACGGTTGATGCGTACCCTGCTTTTGCTTCTTGCGAAACACTAAGTTCTAAAGAAGATAGGAAAGCATGTTTTGAAAATACTTTGGCCACACATATTGCTGAGACTTTTTTAGCACATCGCTTTATTGTGACTCAATCTATTAATGATACCGTAGTTATGGAATTTAGTGTATCCGAAAAAGGGATACTGGCATTAAATCATATTAAAGTCGATTCGTTAACGATTCATGAAATCCCAACTATTAAGACTGTGTTACAAGAAAGCTTAGAAACACTTCCGGAAATTTTCCCTGCTATTAAACGCGATCAACCCGTAAAAACAACATTTACCTTACCGTTAATTGTATCTGTTGCTGAATAGGGTAAGTTTTTGTTTAAAGTCATTTGTTGTTGTAAAAGATTCTAAAGGCATATTTTGATTTACAATAAATAAAATAAAAAGCAGCAAGTACTAAACTCAATTTAATGAGTACAAAAATTAATTGATTAGTTTTGTAGGGTATGGCTTTATCCATGTTAATTAAAAGGCTTTTAAAAAGCGAAGCCAAATTTAATGTTTGCAAAATAAACTAAAAATAATACAATGAAGACTTCACATATAGGCTATTGTTTTATAATTCTATTCTTAATGACTTCAACCGCACTTCTCGCGCAGCGTGATACAAGCAAATGGCGTGCACTATTAGCTGTCGGTGTTAATAGTCCGTCGCAAAGTGGTTTTGTTGGTGACTTTGAAGGGAATTCTCTAAATTTCCCTACGATAAACTTAGGGATACAAACCTTATTTACCCCTCAAATGGGAGCGCGGTTAGATTTAGGGTATAACCGCTTTGCTAATGCCGATAATACGCCGGATTTTAAAGTGAATTATACACGTATCAACGCTCAGTTTGTTTATGATGCCACGCGACATATGCGATTTTTACCTTTGCGAATGGCTTCGATAGCACATATTGGTCCTGGGTATTCCATAATTAAACCTTTGGATGCCTATGGTGATAATAAGCTGTCGTTTTTAAACGCTATGGCAGGCTTAGAATTTCATTATACTATAGATGAGACCGTGTCTATTTACTTAGATGGAAGTTATATTTATGGTTTTGCGGGTGATTTTGAACCAGAATTTAATGGCTATGGCTCTTTTAATGGTAATTTATTAACCGTAACGGTTGGTGTGTCGGTCGCATTAAGCGGGTGCAGAACGTGTAATTAAATGGCAGGAGAAAAAATTATTTTAGGTATCGATCCAGGAACGACTATTATGGGTTTTGGACTTATAAAAGTAGTGAATAAAAAAATGCAATTCCTTCAGCTTAACGAGTTGGATTTAAAAAAATATGACGATCACTATTTAAAACTCAAGCTTATTTTTGAACGCACCATAGAATTAATCGATACGCATCACCCCGATGAGATTGCTATTGAAGCACCATTTTTTGGTAAAAATGTTCAGAGTATGCTAAAATTAGGGCGCGCTCAGGGTGTTGCAATGGCCGCGGGACTATCGCGAGAAGTTCCTATTACCGAGTATGCACCGAAAAAAATAAAAATGGCGATTACCGGTAATGGTAATGCTAGTAAGGAGCAAGTCGCTAAAATGTTGCAAGGTATGCTCGGTTTAAAATCCCTGCCAAAGAATTTAGATTCTATGGATGGTCTAGCGGCTGCAGTTTGTCATTTTTATAATGAAGGTCGTGTAGAAATTGGTAAAAGTTATACGGGGTGGAGTGCTTTTGTTAAGCAAAATGAAAAGCGTGTTAAAAAATAATAGCGCTATACCTACGAAAACAAAAATCTGAAAACAGCCGTTTTAAGGCTGTGGTTAAAACAACTTAAAAGCATTCGTTTTTAGTTTAAACACAATACAAATACTACTATGTCGGGTATCTATATACATATTCCTTTTTGCAAGCAAGCTTGCCATTATTGTGACTTTTATTTTTCGACCTCATTGAAAAAAAAAGACGCTCTTGTTGAGGCCTTAATCCACGAAATTGGAATGCGGACATCAGAAACAGAGGGACAAGTGATTGAAACTATTTATTTTGGTGGAGGAACGCCGTCCTTATTAAGCAATGAGGAAATAGAAGCGATACTTGCTGCAGTTTATAAAAACTATCCGGTTACAGATGCTCCGGAAATTACTTTAGAAGCGAATCCTGATGATTTAACTCAAGAGCGGATTTTAGAGTTGAAAGATACAGCGATTAACCGATTGAGTATTGGAATACAATCGTTTTTTGAATCCGATTTAAAACTAATGAATCGCGCCCACAATGCACAGGAAGCTATGGACTGTCTAACCTTTGCAAGTCAGCATTTTGATAATATTTCATTAGATTTAATTTATGGAATTCCAGGAGCTAGTGATGCGCAATGGAAAGCCAATATTGAGCAGGCTTTAGCGTTTGGTGTTAATCATATTTCGAGTTATGCGCTAACGGTAGAGCCTAAAACGGCGCTGGCGTCCTTTATAAAAAAAGGCGTTATTGATCAGGTTGATGATGAGCGGGCGCAACAGCAGTTTTTTATTTTAATCGATGCTCTCGAAGGACAAGGATTTGTACACTACGAGTTGTCTAATTTTGGTAAGCCGGGCTATTTTAGTCGCAATAATTCTGCCTATTGGCAGGGTAAAACCTACTTGGGTATAGGGCCCTCTGCGCATTCGTTTAATGGTGAACAACGCAGTTGGAATATTAAAAATAATACGAAATATATTGAAGCGATAGAACAAAATAGGCTGCCTTTAGAGGTAGAAACATTAAGTGTAACGGACAAATATAACGAGTATGTTATGACGGGATTGCGCACCATTTGGGGCGTGTCTTTAGAAAAGGTTAGAACAGATTTTGGTGAAAACTTTGAAGATTATCTTTTAAAACAGTCGGATAAGCATATAAAAGAACAATTATTGTATATTGAAAATGAAAAATTAAAAGTAACCAAAAAAGGTAAATTTTTAAGCGATGGTATCGCTTCCGATTTATTTAAAATTAATATATAGTGAACGCAACAATTCAAGTCAATAGTAAAAAGTATAAAGTAGATTTAAATAAACCCTTAGATATTTCCATGCCTTTAAGGGCTTCTAAAAGTAATGCCAACGCATGGTATATTGGAGCTCCAGAAATACAGCCTGTAGAGATTGATGATTGGGTAGCTAGTGTAAAAAAGGGAGCCTCTATAAATTTTAATACTATACAGTTTAATCCACATGCACATGGCACACATACAGAATGTGTAGGTCATATTACCGAAAAAGTCTATAGTATTAATAAATGTTTAAAAAAGTTCTTTTTTGTAGCCGAGCTCATTACTGTAGCACCCGAATTACAAGGAGAAGATTATGTTATTAGTAAGCAGCAAATTCAGTTTTTATTAAAACGTAAGATGCCACAAGCTTTAGTGATTCGTACTATGCCGAATACGACAGATAAAAAGTCACGACAATATTCTAATACCAATTGGGCTTATCTTACAGAGGAAGCGGCCGAGTATCTAAAAACTAAGAATATTCAGCATTTACTTATCGATTTGCCAAGTGTTGATAAAGAGAAAGACAATGGCGCATTATTAGCACATAAAGCCTTTTGGGATTACAATGGAACGCTTAGAAAAGAAGCCACCATTACCGAGTTTATTTATGTACCCAATAAGATTTCTGATGGATCGTACATTCTAAACCTTCAAATAGCGCCTTTCGAAAATGATGCCTCTCCGAGTAAACCGGTATTGTACAAAATCGAATAAGACTTTTTCAGGGTGTTAATGCCTGGTGGCATATAAGTTTAAAAAAATCAGACAACCCACTTTTGAGATTATTTAAAAACATGCTTTTATTTCAAAAAAAGATATTCTTTACTTCCTATAGTATAGCTATGCTAATTGGGCTGTTGTTGGATTTTGATCCCGCCGTAATTGGGGTTTTCTTTTTTCCAATCGCGCTTTTAAACCATGCTTTCTTTTATGAGATAAAAAATAGAAGCCAATATTACTACTATTATAATTTGGGTTTAAGTCATGGCGTTCTTTGGTTATCGACCGTCGTCATTGGTGTTGTTAATTTATTAATACTATTGGCAATATGAGTGTGTTACATGTTGATAGTATAAGTAAGTCCTACCATGGTAAAGTGATTTTAAGCGATGTGTTTCTAGCCTGTAAATTAGGCGAGATTAAAGGATTACTAGGGCGCAACGGATCGGGGAAGTCAACACTACTTAAAATTATTTTCGGAATAGAGAAATCCGATTTTAAATTTATAAAAATAGGGGGGCGGCATATTAAAAATTTATCGGAAGGACGTGGGCTAATTAATTATTTGCCTCAAGAAAACTTCCTGCCAAATAGCATACGTATAAAATCGCTTATTGCATTATTTCTGGAAAAGGAAAATAGGGACGTAGTGCTTAAAAACCCTCATATTGTTCCGCTATTAGATAAAAAGAATCAGGAATTGTCGGGAGGTGAAAAACGAATTGTTGAAATTCTATTAATTATTCATTCAAAGGCAGATTTTATATTGTTGGACGAGCCTTTTAATGGGGTGAGTCCTATAGTGAGAGATTATATTATTGACTATCTTAAGTCAATGAAAGCGAAGAAAGGCTTTATAATTACCGATCATGATTACAAAAATGTAATACATTTAGCAGATACTCTTGTGTGTCTACAAAAGGGGGTCTTAAAAGCAATAGCGAGCCACGATGACTTGCTAGACTTAGGCTATCTAACAGAGGCAAGTTTAAAGGCTCTTAAATCAATTTAAATAGACTTTGTAATAACTATGAATATTGAAGATATTAGAAACTATTGTTTGGGGAAACGACATGTGACCGAACATTTCCCGTTTGATAAAGATACTTTAGTGTTTAAAGTTGCTGGTAAAATGTTTTTATTAACGGGTTTAAAAACCTGGGAAAAAGGTAACCCATTTCTGAATTTAAAGTGTGATCCCGAATACGCTGAAGCCTTAAGGTTTGATTATGAAAGTATTCAGCCAGGATATCACATGAGTAAAAAGCATTGGAATTCGGTGTATCTTAATCATAACGAGCTACAACCTCAATTTGTTTTAAAATTAATTGATGATTCGTATAATTTAATAGTAGATAGTCTCACCAAAAAATTACGTCAAGAACTTGACTTGTAATCGCAAATATTGGGTGTTTAAAGATTCAATAAATATGCTTACTTTTGCCGGATAACATAATACTATGAGTTTAGATAGAGAATTAAATAAAAGAGCAGATAATAAGTGCGAATTATGTGCAAACACAGAGCATTTAGAAATCTATACTTTAGAACCTGCAAAAGACAAAAGTTTAAAGCATTCGTTAACCGTTTGTAAAACCTGTTTAACACAAATTGAAGACCCGGAACAAACAGATCCTAATCACTGGAGATGTTTAAATGATAGTATGTGGAGCGAGCACCAGCCGGTACAAGTAATGGCTTGGAGAATGCTGTCGCGTTTACGCAAAGAAGGTTGGCCTCAAGATTTGTTAGATATGATGTATCTAGAAGATGAGGTGTTAGAATTTGCTAAAGCTACAGGTGAAGGTGAAGATGATGCCGATAAATTAATTCATCGCGATGTTAATGGTGTTGTTTTAGAAGCTGGAGACTCTGTAGTCTTAATAAAAGATTTAAAAGTAAAAGGGTCTAGTATGGTTGCTAAGCAAGGTACTGCGGTGAGACGTATTTCTCTAGATCATGAAAATGCAGATTATATAGAAGGAAAAGTAGACGGACAACAAATTGTAATTATTACGCAATACGTAAAGAAATTGTAATTCTGTAGTTATTTTATATCTCATAAAAAACGTCGGTTTGAAGTTGTACTTCGAGCCGACGTTTTTGTTTATTGAATTTAGAATAGACTAGTCTTCATCTTGAATATATTCACCGTTAATAATGGTCATCGATTTGTCAGATAAATGTACAGTCGAAATACCATTATTAGTTTGCATTGTTAAATTTATATTTTCGCTTGTGTTTAAAAGCTCTAATGCCTTTTTAGAAGTAATCGCTTCACCGTTATAATAAAAAGAAGCGTTGTTTTTAGCCATTTCTTTTATTGTTTCTGTTGTCGATTTCATTGTTGGTCTATTTGTTGAATGTTGCTTTGGACGGCGTAATTCTGCTCGTCTTTCTTCGTGTTTTTCAACTTCTTTTTCAAATTCTCTTTTAACTCTATGTGCTTCCTTTTGGTCAGAATCACGATGTTCGATTTCTTCTATTTCAAGCTCATAGTCTTTATCATTGGTTTTTAATTTTTTAATCACCCTTAACGTGTCTCCTTTTAGGATTCTTGGAGGTGGTGGTATATGCGATGACTCTCCTTTTTTTACCTTTGGAGGCATTGGTGGTGCCGGTGGTGGAGCAACATGAGAATAATATTCTGATCTTAGAGTAGACTTACTATTTTTTGTTTTAGACAGGTGTACACTATACTTTCCTTTAGGGTATTGTTTTACCAATACATCCATGTTGCCTTGTTTTTTATACAACGCAATGGCTTTTTTGGCGCTTATCTTTTTGTTTTTGTAAAGGATGTCGTCACCGTTTTTTTCTGTTTGCTTCATGTATTTTGAGAACCCTTCAAGACTTCCAATTATTTGGTCGCTTGATAGCGGTGGTGGTGGTGGTGGTGGTAACACTAGTGCTTCTCCAGCTTTAGCTTTGGGTGAAATTGAATAGTTTTTATCATGTTTATCCACCAAAGTAATCAGAACAGGTGAGAAGGGTTTGCTTGTTTTTGTTTTTATATTAAATAATTGAATAACAGCTCCTAATTCTGTTTCGTTAAGAAACACTTTTGCCTGATTGTTTAATGTATTGCCTTTTACTCTCTCTGTAGGTTTACCTTTAAATTTCACATTAAAGGATACAATTGGATCGCCTGTTGTTGTACCTAATAGTATTTTCTCAATACCTTGTTTAGAAAGTCTAAGTTGGCACGCGTCGCAAGTTATGCCGTTTATAGTTAACTGAGGGTTTTGAGTTGAACTAATAGGAGCTGTTTGCTGGTTTGGTAAAGGTGGCACATCATGTACTTCGATAGTTTTAGTGCTGCTGAAGCTAAACAGTAAGCCGCCCAATAAGGGGAGTAATAAAAGGCTTTTTAGCCACTTTGCTTGTGGTGGTGTTTGTGTTTTCATAACTGTAAATCGTTTTTTGATTAATGAATAGTTTATGGCGTTTGCCAAGGAATTATAATGCGCACCTGATGAGAATGCGAGTAATAAATTTTGATATGTTGCTGGGGGAATGCCTTGTTTTAAAACTCCTGCATCGGCAAGGAACTCATGGTTTAGTTTAATGTCCTTTTTTATAATGTAAAGTAGGGGGTTAAACCAAAAGAAAATAAGAAGGAATTCTATAAATAAAATATCTAGAGAGTGCTTTTGTATCGCATGTGTTTCTTCGTGTAATTTTATTTCTTGGGGAATGCTATTATTTTCAAAAGTTGTTTTGTTGAAGAATATGTAATTTAAAAACGTGTGAGGAGTAACCTCACCGTCTAATAAAACATTAGTAATGTGCTGAGTTTTATATTTCGGGTTTTGAACAATACGCTGCCTGATGCGATATAGGTTAACAGCAAATTTTAATCCGAAGACCACTACTCCCAATCCGTAAACAGCCCATAGTATATAGCTAATGTAATTTATAGAATCTAATGGGGTTTGATCTTCAAGATGCACATTGAATACTCCTGTTTCGTTGAGAATGTTGGGAGTAGCTGATATGGTAACATATTCTGTAAAGGTGATAAATGGAATGCTAAACGATAAAACCAAAGCCCCTAATAAATAGAAGCGTTTAAAAGTATGCATGTTTTCTTGTTCTAAGACCAATTTATAGAAGACTATAAAAAAGACTAAACAGGCTGCGGATTTTATAAGTAATAGTTCCATAATATCTGACTATTTATTTTGTAACTCACTATCTATAATAGCACGTAATTCTTGTAATTCTTTTTTTGACAAATTGGTTTCTTTGGTGAAAAAGGAGGCGAATTGCGAACTGCTATCGTTAAAAAAGTTTTTGATTAGACTATTAACCTGTTTTGAGAAATACTCTTTCTTTTTAACTAGGGGAAAGTATTCTCTCGAATTTCCAAAACGCGTATAGCTTACAAAGCCTTTGTCTGCCATACGTTTTAAAAGGGTAGCTACTGTTGTGGTGGCAGGTTTTGGTTCGGGGTAGGCTTCTAGTAAATCTTTCATAAAAGCTTTATCTAATCGCCAGAGGTGATTCATTAATTCTTCTTCGGTCTTTGTGAGTTGCATGGTTCTACAATTTTAGAGGGTATTCTACAAATGTAGAATAAAAATACCTATTCTACAAATGTAGAAGGTCTTTTTTAGGAATTAGAATGCGTTAGGGGTTGAGCGATATGTTTGAGCTCTCCCGATTTTTTTTCGGGAAGCGAGTCGTGAAGACCCGACCCGTTAGGGAAACGCCCATATTAAAATACGGTGAGTTTTTAATTTTATAGCATAAAAAAGCCGCTTAAAAATTAAGCGGCTTAGTAGTCTAACTGTGCTGTTATTTGTGCATTTCTGTAAAATGTTTAAAGAAATACGGTATGGTTTCTATACCTTTTAGGTAATTCCATACTCCGAAGTGTTCGTTTGGCGAGTGAATGGCGTCGCTATCTAAACCAAAGCCCATTAAAATGGTTTTACTCTTTAGTTCTTGCTCGAAAAGCGAAACAATTGGAATACTACCACCGCTGCGTTGAGGTATAGGCGTTTTTCCAAAAGTAGCTTCATAAGCTTTGCTTGCTGCTTGGTATCCTACGCTATCGATTGGTGTAACATAACCTTGACCACCGTGATGTGGGGTTACCTTCACTTTAACACCTTCTGGAGCGATGCTTTCAAAGTGCGTTTTAAACAGGTCGGTAATTCTCTCCCAATCTTGGTTAGGAACTAAACGCATAGAAATCTTTGCATAGGCTTTACTCGCGATTACGGTTTTAGCGCCTTCTCCAGTATAACCTCCCCAAATACCATTAACATCTAATGTTGGACGAATAGAGTTGCGTTCGTTGGTTGTGAAGCCAGCTTCCCCATAAACGGCATCGATATCTAATGCTTTTTTATAGTTTTCTAATGAAAACGGAGCTTTTGCCATTTGTGCGCGCTCCTCTTTAGAAAGCTCTTCGACATTATCATAAAAACCAGGAATTGTAATATGATTATTTTCGTCGTGTAACTGTGCTATCATTTTAGTTAACACGTTAATCGGGTTTGCGACAGCACCCCCATAAAGGCCAGAGTGTAAATCTCTGTTTGGTCCGGTCACTTCAACTTCTACATAACTTAATCCACGTAAACCTGTTGTAATTGATGGTACGTCTTTAGCGATCATACCGGTATCACTAATAAGGATAACGTCGTTTTTAAGTTTCTCTTGATTTGTTTTTACAAACTTTCCTAGGTTAACACTGCCTACTTCTTCTTCACCTTCTATCATAAACTTAACGTTACACGGTAGTTGGTTGGTACGCGTCATAAACTCTAAGGCTTTAACGTGCATGTACATTTGACCTTTATCGTCGCAAGCACCGCGGGCGAAAATGGCACCTTCAGGATGTGTTTCTGTTTTTTTGATCACAGGTTCGAATGGTGGTGAAGTCCATAAATCGATAGGGTCTGGTGGTTGTACATCATAATGACCGTAAACCAACACAGTGGGAAGATTTTTATCTATTATTTTTTCTCCGTAGATAATTGGGTAGCCTTCGGTTTCACAAAGTTCTACAGTATCGCATCCGGCTTCTTTTAAACTTTTTAAAACGCTATTTGCTGTTGTGATGACGTCTTTTTTATAAGCAGAATCCGCGCTAATAGACGGTATTTTAAGTAATTCGATAAGTTCTGTTAAGAATCGATCTTTATGCTCAGTCACATAAGATTTAATATTTTGCATACTATAATTTTTGGATTTACGTAAAAGTACAAAAAGAGTTGCAATTTTATTATAAACTCTTGTTTGAATATTCAAACATTTGTTTATATTTGCACTCGCTAACTAAATAAGTTAGTTATCTTTTGCGGGCGTGGTGGAATTGGTAGACACGCTAGACTTAGGATCTAGTGCCGCGAGGTGTGGGAGTTCGAGTCTCCCCGCCCGCACAACAAAAGAGCAAAAAGCTCCTCATTTTATGAGGAGCTTTTTTTGTTTATAGCGTGTTCTGAATAGATAGAGACCTTTTATTACTCCCTTATCTTAGTTGAATCGACATTACATTGAAGATTTTAATTTTTTAAATTCATTCTCTAGAAAGGCGATTTTGTCTAACACGTGATTGTTTTTAGTGTCTGGAAGTCGGTGTTGTAATACCGATTTAATTTCCCATAATTCCTTAATTTCCGAAGTTGTGATGTGTTGTTCCTCGATGCCTTTATGATCTGATGTTAAGGTGAGGGTATCACCTTTGGGGTAAATTCTTTTAAGTACTAAAGCGTTACTAGTAAGTATTAAATACATATGAGAAGGCGAAATAGTATCGAAAGCTGATTTGGGTATCCATTCGCCAAACACGATGTCTTTTGGGTATAATCCGCCATTTTCAGTACTCATTTCCAAGTCGTCTACTATATAGGCTCTCTTTTTTTTAGCGTTATCATTAGGTAGGCTAATAAAAGGTAAGCTATTAATAAATGAGCTTAGGGAAGCGTTCTTAATGTAATCATTCTGTTGTTCGGGTGTAATACAAGGCACAGAAATAAAATCATGTTTTGTTTCTTCAAAAAAATGATCTTCGATATCGCCTTTAAATTTTAAAAGCTGATTTACCGTGAGTTCTTTTGTGAGTAGATCGTCGATAGGGATGCTAAAATAATTAGCAATCTTAATTATCGTTTCTGTTTTAGGTTCGCTTCGGCCTTCTTCGTAAGCGCCTAGTGTTCCGCGCTTTAGGTCGAATATCTCAGCGAAGGCCTGCTGACTCATCGCTTTAACACTTCTTATTTTTCTAATATTTTTACCGAATAACGACATGTTTTTGCTAATTATATTTGCAATATTAAATTTTTTTTGTACTTTGGTCTAACAATATTAGCAAATACTAAAGAAAATAGCTAATATTTTTAGCTTTAAAACCATTCGAAAGGTAATTTAAGACCGGTATTAACCCTTAAAACCACAATTTATGATACTATTAATTTTATACATCTTAGCAGAGCTTGTTAAGATAATTTAACAAAGTCTTGATACTTTTTTGTAATATTAAGCTTTCAAAATTTTACTACTAACCCTAAAAACCACCGATGAAAAATCATTTCAATATAACGAGAAATTTTTTACTAGAATTAAATTTTGATATAACTAGAGAGAATCTAGAAGATGGTCTTATGGTTGTTCAAAAGGAAAACTTTGGAATTAGAAATTTAATTATAGGCGTCGCTCCCCCAATTTTAATTATGGAGCAGTTTATTTTTAAGATAAATAATCAGTCCGAAAAAATATTTAAAAGTTTACTGCAAAAAAACAGAGATATTGTACACGGGGCTTTTGTTTTAGATGATTCTGGCGAGAAAGTTATCTATAGAGATACACTACAAATAGAGAATTTGGATTTAAATGAACTCGAAGGGTCATTAAATTCTTTAAGTCTCTTAATGTCTGAATACTCAGACAAAATTATTGAATTTTCAAAATACTAAAAACGAACATTATGAACATCTTTAGAAGATTATTTAAAATAGGAGAGGCAGAAACCAATTCTGCAATAGATAAAATGGAAGATCCCATTAAAATGACCGAGCAAGGTATTCGCGATATGCGATTAGATCTCGATAAAAGTTTGGAGGCTTTAGCACAGGTTAAAGCCATGGCTATACGATCTAAAAGTGAACAGGAAGAATTTCAAAATAAAGCTGATGATTATCAAAATAAAGCGATAATTATTTTGAAAAAAGCCAGCACGAATGAGATCGATACTGCAGAAGCTGACCGATTGGCTAAAGAAGCTTTAGCTCAAAAAGACAGTGCCGAAAAGCAACTTTTACGAGCAAAAGAAGAGTCTGCTAAATTTGATAATAGCGTAGAACAGATTCAAAAAAGTATTCAAACAATAAAAGCGAATATTGGAAACTGGGAAAATGAGCTTAAAACCTTAAAAGCTCGGGTAAAAGTGAGCAATGCGACCAAGAATCTAAATAAGCAAATGGCCGAATTGGATAGTACTGGTACGGTGTCTATGTTGGAGCGTATGAAGGAGAAAGTGGCACAGGAAGAAGCGCTTGCAGAAGCTTATGGTGATATTGCGAAGGCCTCTAAGTCTATAGATGATGAAATTGATAAAGCCGCCGATACCTCTACTGCAAAAGCCGATAATGATTTGGCTAAACTCAAGGAACAATTGGGATTAAAAAACTCTAAAAACAGTTAATATTGGCAGAGCTAACTAACATACTTTTTTCGGAGGTTAACGTCGTGCTTAGTGTTTTATTGATGATCCTTATTTTGTATTGGATAGTCACCATGATGAGCGGACTAGATTTTGATCCTGATTTTGATATTGACATAGATACAGAGGTTGAGATTGAAGCAGACTCAGGTATTGAAGGCGGTAATATGGATTTTGAAGATATATCCAATACCGAAATTAATAGAGAAGATGTCGTCGGTAAAAGGAGGAAACCACTTAAATGGTGGCAAGTTGCTTTAATCAATTTCAACTTCGTGGGTTTGCCCTTTATGTTCACTTTCACGTTTTGGATTTTTATATGGTGGTTTCTTACGACTATTACAACCGCGTTAACGTATACCTACGACAATCCTTTGGGATTTGGAATAATGTTAATCGCCAGTATTCCAGCGCTAATAATCACCAAAATTATAACAACTCCCTTTAAAAGCTTTTTCAAACATCTTAATAAAGATGGTGATGCACCAATAGATTATTTAGGAAGGAAAGCAACACTTCTATCTTCAATTTCAGAAGATAAAATGGGGAATGCAGAGGTGGTAATTAATGGCGACTCCTTATCGATTTACGTAAAATCCTTAAATGGAGAACCCCTCACTTACGGTGCTTCAATTCTTATTATTAAAAGATCGGCCGATCGCAATTACTATTTAGTACAATCTTATAACGACTAATTAATTATAACTAAACATATGGAATCAATTTTACCAATTATTGGGATAGGAATAGGCGTGTTGCTTTTCCTTGTTATCGTATACTTCGCGATTATAGCGATGTTTTACAAAAAAATACCACAAGGCCAAGCGCTTATTAGAACAGGTTTTGGTGGAACAAAAGTGGCAACAGATAAAGGTTTATATACTGTACCTGTATTTCACAAAACAGAAATTATGGATATTTCAGTGAAGAAAATCCAAATTGAAAGAATTGCACACGAAGGTCTTATTTGTAAAGATAATATGCGTGCCGATATTAAAGTAGCCTTTTTTGTTCGTGTGAATAACGATATCGAATATATAAAAAAGGTAGCGCAAACTATTGGTGTGGACCGCGCTTCTAAAATAGCAACCTTGGAAGATCTTTTTGAAGCGAAGTTTTCTGAAGCTCTAAAAACAGTAGGTAAGAAATTCGATTTTATAGAGCTTTACGAAGCGCGAAGAGAGTTTCGTGATGAGATAGTAAACATTATTGGAACCGATCTTAATGGGTATACCTTAGAGGATTGTGCTATCGACTTTTTAGAGCAAACGTCGGTAAAGGAACTTAAGCCAGACAATATTTTAGATGCCGAAGGTATTAAGAAAATTACTGAGCTTACGGCTGTTCAAAATATGAAAGCTAATTTGATAAAACGCGATGAAGAAAAAACCATCAGAAAACAAGATGTTGAAGCGCGTGAGGCTATTTTAGAATTAGATAAACAATTAGCAGAAAAAGAAGAGAAGCAAAAACGTGAAATCGCTAATATAAAATCGCGTGAAGAAGCCGAAACCTTAAAGGTGAGTGAAGAGGAACGTTTAAAGTCGGAAAGTGCCCGTATCGAAACCGAAGAAAAAGTAAAAGTTGCCGAAGAAAACATGCAACGCCAAATTATTGTGGCACTTAAAAATAAGGAACGTACCGATGCTGTAGAGACCGAACGTGTGGAGAAAGACAGGATGTTGGAAGTTACAGAGCGCGAGCGCGTGGTTACTTTAGCACAGATTGAAAAAGAGAAAGTTGTTGAAGTAGAGAAAAAGAATATTCAAGATGTGATTAGAGATCGTGTCATGCTGGAAAAAGGAGTGGTGGAAGAACAAGAGAATATGAAAGATATTCAGGCCTTTAAAACAGCAGATAGAGACAAGCAGGTTAAAATTACAACTGCTGAAGGGCTCGCAGAAGAAGATTTAATTAAGACTATTAAAGCAGCCGAAGCACAAAAAGAAGCCGCGAAACAAAAAGCTGAAGAAATTAATATCGAAGCGCTTGCTCATAAAGAAGCGAGTCAGAAACAAGCAGAAGCACGTAAGATTTTAGCAGAAGCACAAGCAAAAGAAGAGGCAACTGTAGGGATGTCTGAAGCGCAAGTGATGCACGCGAAAGCAGATGCTAATGAACGTCAAGGTCTTGTGGAAGCTAATATTATAGAGAAAAAAGCGAAAGCAGAAGCAGCAGGAATCGAAGCTAAAGCCGATGCCAAACGTAAAGATGGACTAGCAGAAGCCGATGTGATTAAAGAAAAAGCAATCGCCGATGCTACAGGAATAGAAGAGAAAGCAGCCGCAATGAAAAAATTAGATGGCGTTGGTAAAGATCATGAAGAATTTAAATTGCGCTTAAATAAAGATCTTAAAGTGGATCTTGCACATATAAATATCCAGAAAGATATTGCCGATGCACAAGCTCAGGTGATTAGCGATGCCCTAAAAGCTGCTAAAATTGATATTGTTGGTGGTGAGACCATGTTCTTCGATCAAATTATCGGACAAATAACTAGAGGTAAAGGTTATGATCGTTTGGTGCAAAACTCAACAAATGTTCAAGACGTTAAATCCGCTATTTTAGGTGACGAAAGCAATGGTACCAAGGGCGATCTTTTAGAAAAGGTAAAAGCGTTTGCAGATAAGTATGGCGTGTCTACCGAGGACCTTAAAAATGTTAGTATCGCTGGTTTAATTGCCGATTTGAAAATGAAATCTGATGATCGTGATGAGCAAACCATGCTAGGAAATTTATTAAACCTAGCAAAAGGCTTAGGGATTTCTGATAAAACGGTATCTAACCTAAGAAAATAAAAGTAAAGCCGACGATTCCAGTCGGCTTTATATTTCAGGATTATAGTAGGACGTATTAGCAGATATAATTTAAAATTCAGGATAGGATATAATGACAAAGAAACCTATAAAGGACGTAAATACTCAAAAACTTGACGTTGGTACTTATGAAGTGATTCAAAACCGACTTCAAAAGCAAAAAGTGGAACTACAACAGCGTCTAATTCAACTTAATAACGGACGAAAAGATGTTTTTGGCTCTCTTGAAACTAAACTCATAACCAACGATCGTATAAATACAGAAAACAACTGTATCGCTAGGGATATTGTTTCTTTGGGTGATATCTGTCTTTTGGGGTACAATGTTCATTTTGGCTTACGAACAGATATTGGTCTAAAGGATGTGATGAGTATTTATAAGTTTAAAGACAATAGCTTTGAAGCGGTGTCTTTAGATCTTTTGGAAGACGATGTGTTTAAATTAGATTTTGCTAACCTTTATAAATATTACCGCAATACCATATTCTCTAAATTCGCCATTATAGGAAACTACCTCTATATGGTCTTTCAATTAAGTGAAAGCGTTACAGATATTAAAACCTTTAAATGGTTAATTAAAGACAATACACTTCAGTATGTGGATAACCGCAGTGATCACGAGTATAAATTGCCTTCACAACACGAGTTTAATTGGCAGGAGGTTTCGCGAGACATGCACCGACGCGGAGTCCATGCTCACGTGTCTATTTTAGATCGTGTATTTGTAGAAACTATCGGAGGCGATTTAACGATTAAAATCGAAGACAATACAGATGATGGCCAGGGCATTTACTCCGAGCCTGTAGAGCACCGCGACCAAACTTTAGACGACGGGCAATACCGCTTTGCGAATCTCGGAGATCTTATTATTTTAGAGATTAAACCTTTTCAAGAACAGCCGCGATACTTTGTTTATAATCATAAGCTTAAAGAAATTCAAAAGATCGATAGTATAAAAGATACCTGTGTTTTGCTGCCAGACGATCATGGTGTTATTTTTCCGACAGGTTATTATTTGCATACCGGTGAGTACTATCTTTTTGATAATAGCATCCCGAACGTGCGTTATCAAGAAAAAATAGCCTCTCCCAATGGCGAAGATTATCTTTATGTTTTTTATTCTTCAGAAAACGGTTTATATAATCTAATGAGCTATAATGTGATTTCTCAAGAGATTCAAACGCCTATAATATGTAATGGTTTTACCATTTTGGAGGATGGAGAGTTGTGTTATTTTAGAAATGAAAACGAGCAAACGCGTCATCATGTTATTCAGATTTGGCAAACCCCTTATTTAAAAAAGGATTTGATGCCTTCTACTCACAAAGATAGTCTGCTATACAAAATAGGGAATAAAGACATTGTTAAAGCGATGGCCGAGGTTAACGGACTTATTAACTTGCTTAATAAGGAGGATAATTACGACGGACTGTATAACGATGTAGCTAAACGGTCTAAAGACTTATTGGATGCTTACTATTGGTTAAATGAAAAGGAAACCCAGCAATTAAATGAACCTTTACAAGAAATTAATAAGACGGCCAATGCGGCTATCGACGAGTTTCAAAAGGTTTTACAATTAAAAAAAAATGCTCAGCAAAAAACCGTTGAGATTGAAAAGACAACACAGGTTTTATTTAATAAAGTTAAAAGTACAGGCTTTAGAAGTATTAATGATTTTGTAGATGTTCTTACCCAATTTAGGGGGATGCGCGGAGAAGCAATTAGTTTAAAAGAAATTCGCTATGTCGATGAGGGGTTTATTGAAGATTTAGAGAACCAAATTGCTGAGCAAACCTCTCGTATATCTAATCGATGTGCTACCTTTCTTCTCGATGATAAAGCCTTAAAGCCTTACGAGGATGAGGTTGAAAAACACGAAAAGTCCTTAGGTAGTATTGTAAAGGTTATCGATGCGAAACAGTTAGAAGATAAGGTTAATGAGAACTCTAAAGATCTCGAGATGCTAATTGATATTGTCTCTAATTTAGAAATTGAAGACACATCGCATTCTACTAAAATCATTAATAATATCTCACTGATTTTTGCTACTATTAATCAGTTGAAAGCTGAAATAAGAAAAAAAACGAAATCTCTTGGTAGTGAAGAGGCGCAAGCGGAGTTTGCAGCTCAATTAAAATTAATAGACCAGAGTATTATTAATTACTTAGATATTGCTGATACTCCCGAAAAATGTGATGAGTATCAAACTAGAGTTTCCATTCAACTAGAAGAACTGGAAGGAAAGTTCGCCGATTATGAGGATTTTATCGGATTAATAATTGAGAAGCGGGAAGAAGTGTATAATGCTTTTCAAGCGCGTAAAAATAGCGTCATTGAAAAACGAAATAAGCGAGCACTTGTTTTACAAAAATCGGCAGAACGTATTTTAAATGGCGTGCGTAAAAAAGCAGAGTCCTTTTCTGAAGTTTCAGATATTAACGGGTATTTTGCTTCAGATATTTTGGTGAGTAAAGCTAGAGATATTGCCCAGCAACTTCAAAATATGGACGATAGTGGTAGGGCAGAAGAAATTTTAACTTTACTTAAATCGGCACGCGAAGATGCGCTTCGAAAGCTTAAAGATAAAAAAGAACTTTATGAGGATGGCGATAATGTAATTCGCCTAGGGAAACATAAATTCGGGGTTAATAATCAGGAGTTAGATTTGGTTATAGTTTTTACCGATGGACGTCTAAAATACCACTTAACTGGAACCGATTTTTATCAAAATATAGAAAACCAAACACTTTTAGATTCAGAAGAATTTTGGAGTCAAGATTATATTTCTGAAAATAAATATATTTATAGAGGGGCCTACTTGGCATATAAAATCTTTACTAAGCATAACGATGCTATTTTAGATCACACCGACGAGGAGCTTATTACCCTAGTTCAAGAAGAGAGTAGTAAGGATTATTCTGAGGGCTATGTGAAAGGGGTGCATGATCTTGACGCTGCTAAAATATTATCAACACTTATACAAAAGCACAAGGCGCTTGAGTTATTGCGGTTTCACCCGGAGATTAGAGCTTGTGCACACTATTTTTGGCGTTTTACAAGTGATGAAAATCGACGCTACCTTAATGAGGGTATAAAAGCATCAGGTGAAGTTATACGGTATTTCCCGACCACAAAAGAGTATGAGTATATTTTGAGTAAACTTCAAATTGCTCTTTACGATTTTGCTGAGACTTCAGGTATATATGTAGCGTCTCATGCAGAACAAGCTGCTCGCTATTTGTTTGAAGAGCTTCAAAATGATGATGACTTTCAAAAGAGTGGGGTTGCAATTCAGATTAAGGAAGCATTTCTTAATGAAATGAAAGCCCAAAAAGCAGATCTTAAATTCAGAAAAAGTCTTGATGCACTAGAGGTCAATTCGTCGAAAGTGGCTTTAATTCGTCAGTGGGTAAAAGCCTATTTGGCAAGTGAGAATGCTGAGGATTTAGAATTCAAGTTAAAGTATGTAAATGAAGTGGTGTGTTTAATTCTTTTTGAAGACGAATCTGTTCTAAACGCACAGTTTACATCGCCTTCAGAGGCTATAGAAGGGTTGCGAGGAGATCATGGGACTATTCAAAATGGAGTTTTTCAGTTTAACTATCACGATTTTTTAACGGCTTATGAACGTTATTTTAGAATAAAAGTGCCTGCTTACTATGCTTTTAGAAAAGCAAAACACGAGGTGACCATTCATTTAAAAGAGGTGTTAAAATTAGAAGAGTTTAAACCTAAAATTCTGAGTTCGTTTGTTAGAAATAAATTAATTGATCAAGTTTATTTTCCGCTTTTTGGAGATAATTTAGCAAAGCAACTGGGGACTGTAGGCGATCAAAATCGAACGGATAGAATGGGCTTATTGTTATTAATATCGCCGCCAGGGTATGGAAAAACTACCTTGATGGAATACATAGCAAATCGGTTAGGTTTAATTTTTATGAAAATTAACGGACCATCAATAGGTCATGATGTTACGTCGGTAGACCCCGCTTCGGCAACAAATTCTGCAGCTCGCGAGGAGTTAAAGAAGTTAAACTTGGCTTTCGAAATGGGTAATAATGTGATGTTGTACCTTGACGATATTCAGCATTGTAATCCGGAATTTTTGCAAAAATTCATCTCGCTATCCGATGGAACGCGAAAAGTTGAAGGTATCTATAACGGCGTTTCTCGAACCTACGATCTAAGAGGGAAGAAATTCTGTGTAATTATGGCTGGAAACCCTTATACTGAAAGTGGTGATAAGTTTAGAATTCCTGATATGTTAGCTAATAGAGCAGATATTTATAACCTTGGTGATATTATTGGAGATACTGCGCATTTATTTAAGTTGAGTCTTATTGAAAACGCATTAACATCAAATCCTATTTTACACCAATTAGGGAGTAAGAATTTTGATGACGTTTACACCTTGCTTGATAGAATTGAAAATGGTAATCAAGAGGCACAATTAACGGGTAATTACACCAATCAAGAAGTTCAAGACTATGTTTCAGTTTTAGAGAAGGTGATTCAAATTAGAAATACCGTGCTTAAAGTTAATGCGACCTATATTAAAAGTGCAGCTATGGAAGATGACTATCGCACAGAGCCTTCGTTTAAACTACAGGGTTCGTATAGGGATATGAATAAAATGGTTGCTAAGGTTGTTCCGGTAATGAATGATCAAGAGCTAAAAACACTGGTGCTATCGCACTATGAAAGCGAATCGCAAACGCTGACTTCTTCTGCTGAAGCAAATTTATTAAAGTACAAAGAGCTTGTTGGTGATCTTTCTGAAACGGACAAAGAGCGTTGGGCTGTAATAAGGGAGACCTTTCAAAAGAATAATAAACTAAAAGGCTTCGGTAATAAAAATGAAATGGCGCAGTTACTTTCTCAATTGATGCAGTTTTCTGATAATTTAGAAGGTATAAAAGAAGTGCTTCAGAAAGGTTTTAAAGCTTAGTGGTATGAGGCTATAGTATAGTATTATGACCTGGCGAAATATAAAAGAAAGAGGGGTTTCTAATTTAATAGAAACCCCTCTCTTTTTTTAAATTATTATTCGTTCTTATTTCTTGATCACACGAATTATTTTAAGATGTTTATCTTGTTTTATTTTAACAATATAAATACCCGTTGGTAATTGCTGACCAAACTTATATTCCTGCTGACTATTAAACTCGTCATTAAGCAACTGTTTGTTGTATAAGTCGAAAACTTGAATACCAATTTTTCCTTTAGACGGTGTTTTTACATTCAAGTTAAAAGTACTACTTGATGGGTTCGGATAAGCTTTTACCTCGAATAAATCAATTGATGTATTAGCTGCTTGCTTATATGGACTAGAGCATAATGGGCCATTATTACGGCTTTCTCCTGCTACAATAGTGAAATCTCCTATTACCATTCCGACATATATTGGCTGTGAGCAACTTGTGTGTAGCTCACCAACGACTACACCGTTAACGATAAGGTAAATAGTATTTGAAATTCTATTTTTCTTTCCAGTACCATAGATTGTGAATTGTCCAGTAGTTGAATGCGTACCACTATAAATTTCAGCACCCTTTTTACTTTCAATTACAATATTTGCATTAGTAAGTGGTCCATTGTATTGTAGAGTTAATTCTACCATACCACCTTCACATTCGCAATCACAATCATCTACGCCTGTTGGACTGATAGTAATGTCCCAAGAGCAGGTCATGTCATTAAATGTTGCTATTTCATCACATGCTGTTATTGGTTCCTCAGGTTGATCTCCAGTAACTACCCATGAGCAAGAAGCATCATCAAACGTTGCCGTTTCATAACAAGCTGTTGTTGGTTCGTCAGGTTGTGTTCCCGTAACTACCCAAGAGCAAGAAGTGTCATCAAACGTCGCGGTCTCATA
>NZ_FNQK01000014.1:22229-81158 GCF_900107625.1 Bizionia paragorgiae | reverse complement strand
CAGTAGCATGTGGTGCTAACTGTACTGAAGAGCAACACCAACAAAACAGACGTTCGGAATTCATTATTAAAAGTGGAGGTCCTAACAGTAACTAATCTGTTTTAAAGAATCTATAATTGAAAAAGCCAGAACGTATGTTCTGGCTTTTTTGTTTTTAGACTTGCACAGAACGTCCTTTATCACAAACTCATATATCATGTATTTAAGTCGTATGGGGTCAGTTTAAGGCGTAATAAATTAATAATAGTACTGTGGGGTAACTTGCGGTCTAGAGCAAAAAAAAACCACATCGTAATTGATGTGGTTTTGTTTATTTAATTTCTTCACCATTTTTATCAGAAAAATGGTATTCTAAATATGTGTAAGCATCTCTAGGTAAAATCTTGACCCATTTTTTATGTTCAAAAAACCATTTTGAACGTATAGATGGAAAACCTTTCGTTAGAAAGGCTGCTATAAATGGATGTGTGTTTAAAGTTATCCCTTTATAGTCTTTTTTTAATAACTGCTCAAGTTCATGAGTTATTTTTTGTATCAAAACAATTGGAGCTTCTACCTCTTCGCCATTATTTCCATTAGGGTTTTCCTCTCTGGTTTTAATGTTCATTTCTGGTCGTACTCGTTGTCTTGTAATTTGAATCAGTCCAAATTTACTTGGCGGTAATATTTTGTGTTTGGCTCTATCGTCTTTCATTTCATCACGAAGAAAGTTGTAGAGTTTTTTTCTGTTTTCGGCTTTATTTAAATCTATAAAGTCAACAACAATAATTCCTCCCATATCACGAAGACGAAGTTGTCTAGCAATTTCAGCTGCAGAAATCATATTAACTTCCATTGCTGTATCTTCTTGAGAGTTAGATTTGTTAGATCTATTTCCGCTGTTTACATCAATAACATGTAGTGCTTCGGTGTGTTCTATAACAAGGTAAGCACCTTTAGCCATAGAAACGGTTTTACCAAAAGCCGTTTTTATTTGTCGTTCTACCCCGTATTTCTCGAAAATAGGGACGTTAGATTGATGTAATTTTACGATTGATTCTTTTTTTGGTGCAATCTCTTGCACATAATCTTTAATTTGAATGTAAAGCGCTTCATCATCAACTACAATACTCGTAAAGGTGTCATTAAAAATATCTCTTAACATAGAAGAGGCTTTATTTAATTCTCCTAATACTTTTGTAGGATGACTGGCTTTATTCAATTTTTTACACATTGCGGTCCAACGACCTAACAAATTCTGTAAATCTTTATCTAATTCGGCTACTTTTTTGCCTTCGGCTACCGTTCGCACTATAACTCCGAAACCTTTAGGAGTTATGCTCCTAACCAATAATTTTAGTCTTTCTTTCTCGGCCTTATCTTCTATTTTTTGAGAAATAGAAATACGATCAGAAAAGGGGACTAAAACAATATATCTACCGGCAATAGAAAGCTCAGAGCTTATTCTAGGGCCTTTGGTAGAAATAGGTTCCTTTACTATTTGTACTAGCATTGATTGATTAGATTTTAGGACATCGGCAATTTTGCCGTCTTTATCAATCTCTTTATCAAAGGGGTAGTCTTTTAAAGAAAAGTCATTTAATTTACCTGTGCTTACACGTTTTGTGAATTTTAAAAGAGAAGAGATTTTTGGGCCTAAATCATGATAATGCAAAAATGCATCTTTTTCATAACCTACATTTACAAATGCAGCATTAAGCCCAGGTACAGCTTTCCTTATCTTGGCAATAAACACATCACCAACAGCAAACTTGTTACCATCCTCCTCTTTATGTAATTCAATAAGTTTTCCATCTTTTAATAAGGCAAAATCAACAGCTTCTGAATCAGATCGAATAATCAATTCTTTATCCATAAGTTAATTTTTATCCATACAATTAAGTATAGATGGATTATACATTATTTTTCACAGGATTTTTCAAATCCAGCGAGTTTAACAAACAGGAAAGGTCTTACCCGTTTTTAGTATTAAACTCTTTGTCAAAGAACATTGTTTTAACAAAACAAAAAAGTAGTTTTACAACTACTTTTTTGAATTATTTCTTCTTTTTGTGTCGATTAGCGCGTCTTCTCTTTTTACGCTTATGCGTTGCAACCTTGTGTCTTTTTCTTTTTTTACCACTTGGCATAAGATCTTGGTTTTAAATTAATAATTCGTTTATATGTTACTTTACGTCTACATTAGTTTTTACACCTTCTACAAATACTTTTGCAGGTTTAAATGCAGGTATATTATGTGCAGGGATTTTGATGGTAGTATTCTTAGAAATATTTCTACCGGTTTTCTCAGCTCTAGTTTTAATAATAAAACTACCAAAACCTCTTAAATATACATTGTCACCACTTTCTAAAGACGTTTTTACTTCTTCCATAAAAGTCTCGATTGTAGCTTGTACATCTCCTTTTTCAATTCCTAATTTTTCAGAAATTTTTGATACTAAATCAGCTTTAGTCATTTTCTTTTCGTGTTTGCGTTACTATTAATTATAAGGGAAGGCAAATATATGAATTTAATATTCAATATTTCAAACCTAATCCATTAAAATTTAATGCTATAAACGATTACATTTGTGCATCGTATTTATTTATATAATGAACCTACAACAAACTCTAATAAACTGGTACTTAGTTAATAAGCGTGACTTGCCATGGCGAAACACTACCAATCCCTATTACATTTGGCTATCAGAAATTATTTTACAACAGACACAAGTTGCTCAAGGTTTGCCTTATTACACGTCATTTGTGACCAATTTCCCTTCCGTTTTTGATTTGGCGAAGGCCGATGAAAGCAGTATTTTAAAATTGTGGCAGGGTCTCGGTTATTACTCTAGAGCACGAAATTTACATGCTTCTGCTCAATATATAGTGAGCGAATTAAATGGAGAGTTTCCAAACACCTATTCAGAACTCTTAAAACTAAAAGGCGTAGGTGATTATACCGCTAGTGCCATTGCCTCTATTAGCTTTAATGAGAAAACGGCGGTTGTCGATGGAAATGTATACCGATTCTTATCGCGTTTTTATGGTATAGACACTCCTATTAATATATCAAAAGGATTTAAAGAGTTCAAGGCCCTTGCTCAAGACCTTATTCAGTCTGTCGATCCTGCCACCTTTAACCAGGCGATTATGGAATTTGGGGCGCGACAGTGTAAGCCTAAAAGTCCCGATTGTACGGTCTGCCCTTTTAATCAAAGCTGTGTGGCGTATGCAAAAGGAACTATCGCAAGTCTGCCAGTTAAAATTAAAGCTTCCAAAGTGAAGAAAAAATACTTTAACTATCTCGTTGTGCTTTCTAATGATAATAAAACACTGCTCGAGCAACGTCAAGGAAAAGGGATATGGCAAAATTTATATCAGTTTCCATTAGTAGAAACTGATAAACCGGCAAATTACGACATGATAGTAGATACTGTGAAATCCTTAGATTATGTAAATGAAGAGACCTTTGAGTTGTCCTTATATAATACGAGTGATATTGTGCATAAATTATCTCATCAACATTTAAATACCAAATTCTGGATTCTTACCTTAAATAGTAACTTACCACAGGGCGTTCCTGTGCAAAAAGTGGAAAGCTTTCCGGTTCCTATATTAATTGGTAACTTTATAGAGGACTTTAATTTTTAAAGGTTTAACATGGCGAATCATATTTTTTTATTAAATTTAAATTTATGAATTGGAAAGCCGTAATTTTGCGGATTAAATTAAATACTATTTATGTCAGGAACGTTAAATAAAGTGATGCTTATAGGGCATTTGGGTGATGAAATTAAAATGCACTATTTTGAAGGCGGTGGTTGCGTTGGTCGATTTCCATTAGCTACTAACGAGACGTATGTAAGTAAACAAACCAATGAGCGCGTTACCAATACCGAATGGCACAATATTGTATTGCGTAATAAAGCTGCTGAAATTTGTGAAAAATATTTAAGTAAAGGCGATAAAGTGTATATCGAAGGCCGACTTAAAACACGTAAGTGGCAAGACGACTCCGGAAACGATCGCTATTCGACCGAAATTCAAGCAACAGATTTCACTTTTTTAAGCACTAAAAAAGAAAGTGAGCAAAATGCTGCTGCGTCTCAAGAGACGAAACAAGAAACTAAAAGTAACGTGCCGAAAAGCACGGAGCCTACTTCAGCTTCACCATTGACTTCTACTAATGATGGTGAAGACGATTTACCATTTTAATACTAAATTTTAACGCATTGGATCCCGAACCCACGAGCTTATTAGCATTTATTTCATCAATTGACTTTTCGATTGTTTCAGGTTTTGTATTGTTAATAGTCTTACTTATTTGTTCTGCTTTGATTTCTGGAGCCGAAGTTGCTCTTTTTTCGTTAACCAGAACGGATATTAATAATGAAGAACACAAATCGTCTAGAGCCATTGAAATAATTACGCGACTTTTAGAGCGTCCCAAAAAGTTACTTGCAACCATTTTAGTAGCGAACAACTTTATTAATATTGGGATTGTAATTCTATTTGCCTTCCTAGGGAATTTTATGTTTGAAAGCATTACAAATTCCGTACTAAAATTTGTTGTTGAAGTCGTTGTTGTTACCTTTTTAATCTTGTTATTTGGTGAGATTTTACCAAAAGTTTACGCGAGTAGAAACAGCTTAAAGTTTGCTATGCTTATGGCAATTCCGCTACGTGTTTTAGATGTTCTGTTTTCGCCATTAAGTTTGCCTATGCGCTCTATTACCTTAGGAATACATAGTAAATTAGGAAAACAGAAGGCCAATTTAAGTGTCGATCAGTTGTCACAAGCCCTAGAGTTAACCAGTGAAGATGATACCACAAAAGAAGAGCAAAAAATTCTACAAGGTATTGTCTCTTTTGGTAATACAGATACAAAACAAGTGATGCGACCAAGAATGGATATTTTTGCCCTTAATGTAGAGCAAAAATATACTGAGGTTCTCCAAGAAATCACCGAAAACGGTTATTCAAGGATTCCTGTATATACCGATAATATCGATAATATTAAAGGTATACTTTACGTTAAAGATTTACTGCCTCATATCAATGATGATACTTTGGACTGGGTATCTTTAATTCGAGAACCGTTTTTTGTTCCAGAAAATAAAAAATTGGATAATTTAATGGCCGAATTCCAGGAGAAGAAAGTCCATTTGGCAGTGGTAGTCGACGAATACGGGGGGACATCGGGTATTGTCTCTCTAGAAGATATTATTGAAGAGATTGTTGGAGATATCAGTGATGAGTTTGACGATGAAGATGTGATCTTTTCTAAGTTGGATGATAAGAATTTTGTTTTTGAAGGTAAGACGGCTTTAAAAGATTTTTATAAAATTATAAAGATTGACGACTCTAGTATTTTTGAAGATAAAAAAGGGGAAGCGGAAACCTTAGCAGGATTTATTTTAGAAATCTCTGGGGGCTTTCCAACCCAAGCGGATGAAATTAGATTTGAAGATTATATTTTTATTATTGAAGCTTTAGATAATAAAAGGATAAAGCGTTTAAAAGTGACCTTGCCCGATACGAGTGCAACTGAATAAAAAATTGAGGATTAAAATGAATGCTATAAAAAAGAGGAGTTTTTTAAAGGGCGGTGTGATTGCTATGGTTTTTATTAGCTTGTTTGCTTGTGAAGAAGAAGTAACACCTAAGCCCAGTGCTTTTTTGCGATTAGACTACCCTGAAGCGATCTACCAAACAGAAGAGGTCGACGCGCCTTTTAGTTTTGATAGGAATCAGTTGGCCGAAAATGTCACTATAAAAACCTTAAAAGCACCAACACGTAGTTATGGTGTAAATATTGACTACCCAAAATTAAAGGGGACGATTTATCTGACTTATAAAGACGTTGAAGGTAATGAGGACTATCTTAAAAACTACTTAATAGATGCACAGAACTTTACGCAAGAACACACAAAAAAGGCAGATGCTATAGCTGGTGAGGTTTACGAAAACAAAGCTAAGAATGTATATGGTATGTACTACGAGGTTAATGGAGATGCTGCCTCACAAGCACAGTTTTATGCTACCGATAGTACGAGTCACTTTTTAGTAGGTTCACTATATTTCTATGCCAAACCGAATTTCGATTCTATTTATCCGGCTGCTAAATACCTTCAGAAAGATATAAAACGTCTTATGGAAAGTATTACTTGGAAGGACTAATTAAGTTTATATTACACGCCTAAAACCGAGTGGGGTTTTAAGGTTGTAACCAATAAAAAAGGCTTCGCATTGCGAAGCCTTTTTCTATAAATAATGCTGTATTATGCTTTTTTTGCATCTGTAGAGCAGCACTCTTTTTTGCAATCCTTAGCACAAGCCATTGATTTCTCTGTGCTATTAGCACCGTCTTTACTGGCTTTTTTTTCACACTCCGCTTTGCAAGCCGCTTTTTCTTCAGCTGTTTTACCTTTACAACAGTCTTTTTCAGCTGTATTTTCTTTAGAGAATTCGGTAACGGTTTTTATATCTTTTACTTTATACGTGTCAGACACTCCTGTTACAGTAGACTCTAAAGAGGCTGGTGTTACCTTAGCGTCGTCGTATTCTACCATGGCTAATTCTCTGTCAAAATCAACTTTAACCGACTTTACGCCTTCCATCTTAGAGATTTTTTTCTCGATGGTTTTTGCGCAGCCCATAACACAAGTCATACCTTCAATTTTGAATTCTGCTTTTGCATAGGTAGCATTCGGGTCTAAAGCAACTGTTTCTTCTTCAGCGTTTACCGTAGTTTCTGTCCCTACCGTTTTTACTTCTGGCTGTGCTTCATTCTTGCAACTAAAAGCAAGTAATGCAAATACAGCGATAACTATACTGTTTTTTAAGTTTTTCATAATATCTATTATAGATTAATATCTCTACTACAAAATTAACATTATAATTTATTTATTGACTTAAATAACAGATTTTTGCAAAATATAAAACTAAATGCCAGTCATGAGAAATTCAAAATGGACTTACCTTATTATCTTATCTGTAATTTGGGGGACGTCTTTTATATTAATTAAAAAATCTTTAGTTGGGTTAACACCTTTTCAATTGGGGGCGCTGAGAACCTTAATTACAGGTTTCTTATTATTGATTGTAGGTTTTAAAAATATAAAAAGTATTGAAAAGGGGACCTGGAAATGGATTACCTTATCCGGGTTTTTGGGATCGTTTTTTCCAGCCTTTTTATTTGCGATTGCCGAAACAGAAATAGACAGTGCTGTCGCCTCCATTTTAAACTCTTTAGTACCCTTAAATACGATTTTAATGGGGTTTGCAATTTTTAAAATCGCTTCTACAAAACGACAAATTGCGGGTGTAATTATCGGCTTTATCGGGACGGCAATCTTAATATTAAAAGGCGCGGAGTTAAACCCTAATCAGAATTATCTTTTTGCGGGGTATGTTATTTTATCGACTTTAATGTACGCGGCGAATGTGAATATTATAAAACGGTATTTGCAACATGTTAAACCCTTAACGATTGCTGTTGGGAATTATACGACTATTATTGGTCCGGCATTAATAGTATTACTGTTTACAGATTTTTTTAGTAGTACCACCTTTGCTAAGCCAGAGCTTAAAATGGCACTCGTTTATGTGAGTATCCTAGCCTTTTTTGGTACGGCAATGGCCAAAGTATTATTTTTTAAACTGGTCCAGTTGTCAACGCCAGTTTTTGCGTCCTCAGTTACTTATATTATGCCTTTAGTCGCTTTGATGTGGGGGTTATTGGATGGTGAGGGCTTTAGTTTAGCACAAGGCTTTGGTAGTGTGTTTATTCTCATTGGAGTGTATTTAGCGAATAGAAAAAAAGCATAAAAAAAACCGATACTTGTAAAAGCATCGGTTTTAAGGTTTACTATAAGCGATTGATTAATTAAAATCGTCAGCCGAAATTTCTTCATTTATTTTAACAGTGTTTGCTTTTAAAATAATGATTTGCGGTCCGTTAGTAATTTGTTGTTGATGAGGAATCATAACACCATTCACTACCTTGTAATCAGAGATATCTTCGGTAGAGGTTAGTGATTGTCCTTGCATTTCTTTAGTCGATTCGTTACGAATTAACAGTTTGCTTTCTACATCGTAATATTTAAACGACGTGTCGTCCCCTTTAGTCACTTTTACCTTATAAGCGTCTTTGTCTTCTACGGTTACAATAGATTCTAGAGTAACTTCTGAAGGCTTAAGGTGTAATTCTTCGAACAGTCCAATTTCAGCTTTCTTTTCAGCAATTTCTTTATCCGATAAAGGTTTTCTTTGACCTTGTTGTTCTTGGTAACCTGTAGTACCGTTAAACTTTTGCTTCATTAATGTCCCCATTCCTTCTACGTTAACTTCCATAGAGAATTTGTTTGGAGTCATTCTTTTAATGATTGCTTTTGGAGCAAAAGGCGCTCCTTGGATAGTCATATCAGCTTCTACTAAAAGCGTGTTTACTTTTTCTAAGTTGTCTTTACCTCCAATAGCAGTGATATAATCGCTGATTACTGTTTGAGCGGTAACACCTGCAGGGATTGGTTTAGAAAATACGGGTTTGTCTACAGGGTTAGCGTAAGTATCGAAATACTTAATTGTTAATCCTGTTTTTTCTAAGTTTGGAATCACTTCACTACCTTTTCCTACAACAATAACTCTCGCGTTATCGGTAGAGAAGTATTTGTTAGCTACACGTTGTACATCGTCTATAGTTACCGCATTAATTTTTTCTAAGTACGTTTTATAGAAATCTTTAGGCAGGTTATTTACTTTAATGTTTAGAGCATAACGTGCTACTGTGCTTGGGCTTTCTAAAGCAAGTACAAAGTCACCAACATATTTTGCTTTAGCATTACGTAAAGCTTCAGCAGTAACAGGAGTTGTTTTAATACGTTTAATTTCTTTTAAGCTTTCTACTACAGCGCTATCGGTAACAGCATTTCTTACCGAGGTACCTGCTGTAAAACGAGATGCTCCATAACGGTCTGTTCCTACGCTAGAACGCGCACCATAAGTATAGCCGTGTTCTTCACGTAAATTCATGTTTAAGTAAGAGTCAAACCCGCCACCTAAAATTTTATTAGCAATTAAAACAGCGTGGTAATCTGGATCGTCCATTTTTAGAGAGACGTTGTTTGTTACCGATATATTAGACTGAACCGCGTTTGGCATATCGATAAAGCTAATTTGGGTGTACTGTACATTGTCTAATGGCTTTGGAACAGTGGTGATAATCCCAGCGTCTTCTTCCCATTTTTTAAAGTATTTTTTAACCTGCTTTTTAACCGTATCAAAATCAATATCACCAACAATTACTAGATAAGCGTGGTTAGGGTTGAAGTATTTTTGGTAATAAGCACGTATATTATCGATAGTGATATTGTTTAGTGTTTCTTCGGTAACAAATTCTCCGTAAGGGTGGTTTTTACCGAAAGATAAAGCACCACCTACACGAGAGGCGATAGCATCTACACTTTTAGTGTTAGATTTAATGCCTTCGATAGCTTTAGCTTTTTCTTTTTCGAATTCTTCTTCTGTTAAAAGTGGGTTAATAGCAGCATCGGCCATTAATTCCATAATACGCTCCGAATATTTTGAAAGCGCACTTGCTGAGGCACCTTGCGCATTAAAGCTAAGACGCGCTCCTAGGAAGTCGATTTCTTCGTTAAAATCATCTTTAGAAATGTTTAGTGTTCCATTTCCTAGCATAGCACCTAAGATACTAGAGACTCCTGCCGTTTTACCTTCAGCGTGAGGTTTGTTATCAATACGTAATGTATAAGATACACGTGGTAGTTTGTGGTTTTCTACGACTAGTACTTTAAGTCCGTTTTTAAGTTCAAATTCACCTGGGACTTCCAAAGTGATTTTTGGAGCTGGTCCTGGTTTTGGTTGCACTGATCTATCTATTTGTGCTGTTGCAGAAAGAGATAATAAAAACAATGCTATAAGTGTTGTTATTTTAGTTTTCATTGGTGTGTTTTTGATTTAATATCAGTTTTAAATGGTGCTTTCGTTATATATAAAGGAAAGCGTCTGTTTAAAAGTATATCTTACTCGTCGTCTTTTTGAGGTAAATACTCTAAGATTAAGCGTTGGTTTGGTTTTAAGTATTTTTTTGCTGCTGCTTGAATCTCTTCTCTTGTAATCGATTTGTAGATTTCGATCTCAGTATTAATTAAATTTACATCACCATATAGCATATAGTAACGTGCTAAAGAGTTTGCGATTCCAGAAACGCTAGAGTTTGCGTTTACAAAGTTGTTTTCAAACTTATTAAGCAGTTTTTGGTGATCTTTTTCGGTGATTAATTCATTTTGGATTTTTACAACTTCTTCGTCTATTTCAGCTAAAAGAGTTTCTAGAGTTGTATCTCCTAATGGTAAACCGAATAAAATGTAAGTCCCGTAATCTTCTTGACTTAAGTTAAAAGCACCAACTTGTAATGCCATTTTTTTATCGTCTACTAGTTTTTTGTATAAAACTGAAGATTTCCCGTCACTTAAATAACTAGAAATCATATCCAATACATAAGCATCACGCTCGGTCATTGCTGGCGTTCTGTAAGCAGTCATTATCGCAGGAATCTGAATGTTACTATCGTAAGCCTTTGCTTTTATAGTTTCGGTAATAGGATCTTCTTTCGGGAAGTTTCTAACAATATCCTCACCTCTAGGAATCGGTCCGAAATAGTCTTCTATCATTTTCTTTGTTTCGGCAACATCAATATCACCAGCGACAACTAAAACGGCGTTGTTTGGTACATAGAATTTTTTGTTAAAGGCTTGAAACTCTTCTAAAGAAGCGGCATCAAGGTGTTCCATTTTACCAATTGTTGTTCCTTTATACGGGTGTTTTTTAAACATATGAAGTTTAACATTCTCAATAAACTTACCGTAAGGTTGGTTATCTACTCGTAAACGTTTTTCTTCTTTAACAACCTCGTTTTGCGTATCTACACCAATTTGGTTAATGATTGGGTGTAACAAACGCTCGGACTCCATCCATAATCCTAATTCTAAATTGTTAGAAGGGAATACTTCGTAGTAGTACGTTCTGTCGTCTGTTGTATTTGCATTATTACTACCACCATTAGAAGATACGATAGTAAACCATTCACCTCTAGGGATGTTTTGAGTACCTTCGAATAATAAATGTTCGAAAAAGTGAGCCATTCCTGTGCGTTCTGGGTGTTCATCTTTTGCACCTACGTGGTACATAACAGAAGTAGTAACTACAGGTGCAGAATTGTCTTGATGTAAAATAACGTGCATGCCATTATCTAAATCATACTCTTCAAACTTTACTTCTTGAGCGTGCATAGATATACTGGCTAAAAGCAAAGCTGCTAACGAGAATACATTTTTTTTCATTTTTGAGATTGTTTTAGTTATTCAATATAAATATAGGTCTGTAAAAGGTGCTTTTTGTTACAAGCGTTTACCAAAAATAAGAATTGTTAGGGGTTTTGAGTGGCTTAGTCCTTAAAAAATAAATAGTTATAGGTTAAAAACCAATTTATTTTCCGAACTTTAAAACACATCAAATAAAATAAACACCATTAATAGTATGAAAAACATAGCACTACCCGTAAGATTTGGAATTGTAATGAGTGCTTTATTAATAGCATTCTTTTTAATAGTATCATTGTTTGGATGGCATACCAACCCCTTGTTTAGTTTGTTTAATGGGGTCGTTACTGGTTTTGGTATTTACGAAACGATTAGGTATTATAAATTGGAGCAGGGCGAAAACTTTACCTATACAGGAGGAATTACAGTGGGGTTAGTATCTGGATTTATTGCGACCCTACTATTTACTGTATTTTTCTTGTTTTATGCCACGGAAATTGATTCTTTGTTTTTAAGTAAACTACTAGATCAATATGGTGGTGATTACAGTGTAGGGGTTGGTTTGGTTACTTTTGTGGTGGCTATTATGGGCTTTGCGACAACGGTTGTATTAACCTTAACGTGTATGCAGCTATTAAAAAACAGTAATAATATGCCGTAAATTACATAAAACGTTTGTAGATTAATTAATTAGAGTTATATTTGCACTCATTTTATCAATTTAATTAAATAAAACGTTACGCTATGTACGCAATTGTAGAGATAGCAGGGCATCAATTTAAAGTTGAAAAAGACCAAAAAGTTTACGTAAACCGTTTGGCAATAGAAGAAGGGAAAGAAGTATCTTTCGACAAAGTTCTTTTAATTGCTGATGGTGATAATGTAACTTTAGGCGCCCCAGCTATAGGTGGAGCACAAGTAAGTGCGAAAGTCTTAAAGCACCTTCAAGGTGATAAAGTTATTGTTTTCAAAAAGAAAAGAAGAAAAGGATACCGTAAGAAAAACGGTCACAGACAAGCCCTTTCTGAAATCGTAATTGGAGATATTTTAACTTCAGGAGCAAAAGCTGCTCCGAAAAAAGAAGCCAAAGCTGAAGCGAAAGCAGATGCAAATCAAGATTTAAGTAACTTAACAGTTGCTGAATTAAGAGATATGGCGAAAGCAAAAGAAATTTCAGGTTACTCTTCTATGAAGAAAGCTGAATTAATTGCTGCATTAAGCTAATTATTAACATTATAAAACCTTAAGACAATGGCTCATAAAAAAGGAGTTGGTAGTTCTAAAAATGGTAGAGAATCAGAATCGAAACGTTTAGGTGTTAAGATTTTTGGTGGACAAGCTGCTATTGCTGGAAACATTATCATAAGACAACGTGGTAACACGCATCACCCAGGTGAAAACGTATACCAAGGAAAAGATCACACTTTACACGCTAAAGTAGATGGTCTTGTAAAATTTACAAGAAAGAAAGACAACAAGTCTTACGTTTCAATCGAGCCTTTTGAAGCTTAGAAACATATTCTTTTAAATATATTAAACGCTTTTTCTTAATTGAAAAGGCGTTTTTTTTTGTTCCTATAATTGGGTTTTGGGTGTGTAATTTATACGGCTGCCTATTAGGGGCCTTGGTGTTGCGTTAGGGATTATAGCATCTGTTGGAGCTCTCCCAATAGGTATTGGGAAGCGACTGCGGAAAGCCCGACCCTTGTGGTAACGCCAAAAAAATATCCCAAACACATAGCGTGCTTGGGATATTTATAAGTATTAAACGGGCTAACTGCCGGTTTCTAGTATCTGTAGTATTCTGGTTTGTAAGGCCCTTCAACTTCAACACCAATATATTCTGCTTGATCTTGTTTTAACTCGGTAAGCTCAACACCAATTTTCTCTAGGTGTAATTTTGCTACTTTCTCATCAAGGTGCTTAGGCAACATATACACTTCATTTTTGTAAGCGTCTCTGTTTGTCCATAATTCGATTTGAGCTAAAGTCTGGTTAGTAAATGAGTTACTCATTACAAAACTAGGGTGACCCGTAGCGCAACCTAAGTTTACTAAACGCCCTTCGGCTAGTAAAATAATATCTTTACCGTCGATAGTATATTTGTCTACCTGAGGTTTAATCGTATTTTTAGTATCACCATAGTTATCATTTAACCAAGACACTTGAATTTCGTTATCAAAATGTCCGATGTTACAAACGATGGTTTTATCTTTCATCGCTTTAAAGTGCTCGCCACGAACGATATCTTTATTTCCTGTAGTGGTAATAACAATATCTGCTGTTTTTACAACGGTTTCAAGTTTCTTAACTTCAAAACCATCCATAGCCGCTTGAAGCGCACATATAGGATCGATTTCGGTAACAGTAACAATACTACCAGCACCTTTAAAAGAAGCGGCTGTACCTTTACCAACATCACCGTAACCACAAACAACAACACGTTTTCCTGCCAACATAATATCGGTAGCACGACGTACAGCATCTACAGCACTCTCACGACATCCGTATTTGTTATCGAATTTAGATTTTGTTACACTATCGTTAACGTTAATCGCTGGCATTGGAAGTGTTCCGTTTTTCATACGTTCGTATAAACGGTGAACACCAGTTGTTGTTTCTTCAGATAAACCGTTAATTCCTGCTGCTAATTCAGGGTATTTATCTAATACCATATTAGTTAAATCACCTCCGTCATCAAGGATCATATTTAAAGGTTTTCTGTCTTCACCAAAAAATAAAGTTTGCTCGATACACCAGTCAAATTCCTCTTCTGTCATATCTTTCCAAGCGTAAACCGCAGTTCCTGCAGCGGCAATAGCAGCAGCAGCTTGATCTTGAGTAGAGAAAATGTTACAAGAACTCCATGTTACTTCTGCACCCAAAGCCTGTAAGGTTTCGATTAAAACAGCAGTTTGAATAGTCATGTGTAAACACCCTGCAATACGTGCTCCTTTTAAAGGTTGTGCGTCTTTGTACTCTTCGCGTAAACTCATTAATCCTGGCATCTCTGCTTCGGCTAATTCTATTTCTTTTCTTCCCCAATCAGCTAAAGACATGTCTTTAACTTTGTTAGGTACGTATGCAATTGTTTTTGTACTCATAATGTGTTTTAAGTTTTATTCGCTTTGCAACTTTGGGTTAAACTTAAAATAGCTTAAATTCGTCAACCAAAACTGAAAAGTAGCCATTGGGCTCTATTTACTATAAAATTTCAGACTGCAAAGATAATCAATAACATTCAGAATATTAAATGCCTCTTTATAAAACCATTATTGAAAACTCACAAACTACTGTTAAAATCTGGAAAATTGAGGAGTCCTATAGTGATTTATTGGCACCAATTACCTTAAGACCAGAGAGTGCGATCCGCTTGGCTGGAATGAAAAGCGAATTGCACCAACGCGGTTTTTTAAGTGTAAGACACTTGCTTGCCGAGTTTGGGTATACCGATGCCGATTTGTATTACGACGAAAATGGCAAGCCTCATTTAAAGGATGGGAAGTTTATTTCTATTACCCATTCGTTTACTTTTTCGGGGGTGATTGTTAGTGATCGCGAGGTGGGAATTGATATCGAAATGCAACGTGAAAAAATTCAGCGTATCGCCTCGAAGTTTGTGGCTTATGAATTTGAATATCTCAACGAGAAGGATGCTGATTATATTAACCGACTGACCGTGATTTGGGGAATTAAAGAGTCGCTTTACAAGCTTTTTGCCACACCGGGGATGTTATTTAAAAGCCATTTTCTAGTCATTCCTTTCTGTATGAAGGATCAAGAAACGGTAGCTTGGATTGATTATAACGGACTTAAAAAACGGTACAACACTAAGTTTTTAGAATTTGAAGGTTTTACCTGTGCTTATGCTTTAGGGTAAAGAAGAGTATCTCTAAATGTTTTTAATTATTTTATAGATACTAAAAACAGAATACAATTTATATCATAACACGAGTTTAACATTAAAATAGTTCAAATTATTGAGCTTGCACAGCTATGGAAATATCAGTAGAATTAACATTATCACCTTTACAGGACAGTTTCGAACCCGCTATTATTAGCTTTATAAAATCCCTGAGAGCTTCCGGTTTAAAAGTTATCGAGAATCCGTTAAGCACCCAAGTGTACGGCGATTATAATGCGATTATGTCGTTGCTTACTGTAGAAATTAAAAACGCTTTCGAATTGATAGATAACGGGGTGCTATTTATAAAAATTGTAAAGTCAGACCGACGCGATTATGAGCCACATTTTTAATCTGTTATTCGATCAGTATTCCGGTTACGATACTTTAGATATTGTTTTGGAAATCATAGCCGTTGTTTTTGGGGTGTTATCGGTATGGTTCTCTAAAGAAAATAAAATTTGGGTCTTTCCAACAGGAATTGTAAGTACTTCCATTTTTGTTTATTTGTTATATAAATGGGGATTAATCGGCGATATGTTGATTAATGCTTATTACTTTGCAATGAGTATTTATGGTTGGTATATATGGACCCGTAAAATAGATAAAGATAAGTATACGCCAATCTCATTCACGACAACAAAAGAGAAGTATGTTAGTGTCTTGCTTTTTATTCTTACACTAGGTGTGGTGTATGTAATTTATCAACTTTTTGATAAGTGGACAAGCTGGACAGCGTATGTAGATACGTTTACCACCGCTTTGTTTTTTGTGGGTATGTGGCTTATGGCCAAAAGGAAAATTGAGAATTGGATTTTTTGGATTATTGGAGATTTAATCTCTGTACCGCTCTATTTTTATAAAGGATTAACTTTTACGAGTATGCAGTATATAGGCTTTACGGTCTTAGCTGTATTTGGATATTTAGCATGGAAAAAGACTATAAACAACGCGCCTCAGACATTATAAAAGTGGTGCTTTTCGGACCGGAATCGACCGGAAAGACCACGCTTTCTAAGCAGTTGGCGACACATTATAATACGGTGTGGGTACAAGAATATGCACGCGAGTATTTGCAGAAGAAATGGGATGCCGAAGGTAAAATCTGTGAGCCTAAGGACATGCTCCCTATTGCCAAAGGGCAAATAGCAAATGAAAACCGCCAAGCGCAACTTGCCAATAAAGTGCTTATTTGTGATACGGATTTATTAGAGTCTAAAGTGTATTCTGAAGTGTATTACTCAGGGTATTGCGACCCTATTCTAGAAAAATATGCCTTAGAAAATACCTACGATATTTATTTTTTAACCTATATTGACACACCTTGGGAAAATGATGATCTGCGTGACAAGCCCGAGGAGCGCCTTGCTATGTTTAACACATTTGAACAGGCGTTAAAAACACATAATAGACATTACGTAGTGCTTAAGGGCGATGAGACCACGCGCTTGCAAACAGCCATTAAGCATATTGATAAATTAATTGCACGAGAGTATGAGTTTTTCTGATAAACACAAACAAGAGATA
The DNA here is from genome assembly GCF_900107625.1 of Bizionia paragorgiae. Classification (GTDB taxonomy): domain Bacteria; phylum Bacteroidota; class Bacteroidia; order Flavobacteriales; family Flavobacteriaceae; genus Bizionia; species Bizionia paragorgiae. Next base: position 64,403 of record NZ_FNQK01000014.1, on the reverse strand, counting down.
ATAGATAAGGGGTTAACCTTACAAGCTGTTAACAAGCAAATAGAACGCTTTAAGTCCGGCATGCCTTTTATGAATTTACAGTCTGCAGCTTCCGTAGGTAACGGAATTTTAAGTTTGTCGGATCTTGAGAAAAAGAAGTTTTCTGAATATTTTAGTTCCCAGAAGGACCAGTTAAATATTGTAAAGTTTGTTCCCGCTTCGGGAGCCGCTACCCGAATGTTTAAATTTCTATTTGAATTTTTAAAGTCTTACGACCCTAAAAAGGAAAGTATAAATGCCTATTCCAATAAAAATAACCAAAACGAGTTACGCTTGTTTTTTGTAGGTTTAGAGAAATTCCCCTTTTATAACCTGTTATTAGAACGCACACGTGCGATTTATCCGGATTTTGATACCTTATCGAGTGACGAAAGAGGGGTGTTGTTAGTCAGAACGCTTTTAGATGAGGACAAATTAAATTACAGTTTTTATCCTAAAGGGGTCTTGCCTTTTCATAAGTATGAAGACTCTATAGCCACGGCCTTTGAAGAGCATTTGTATGAGGCGGCATTATATGCCACAACAAATCAAGTTGCCAAATTGCATTTTACGATTTCCAAAGCGCACCAAGCGGTTTTTGAAAAGGAATTTGAGGCGATTAAAAAAGCGGTAGAAGAGCAGACCCAAATCACCTTTAAAGTGTCGTTTTCTTATCAAGACGAAACGACCGATACAATCGCTGTGACACCCGATAACCAACCGTTCTTAGACGCCAAGGGGTCTTTGTGTTTTAGACCTTCTGGTCACGGTGCCTTACTATCTAATTTAAATGCATTTGAAGGTGATTTGCTTTTTATAAAAAACATAGATAATGTGGTGGTCTCTAGTTTTGTCGATGAGGTTGCCGAATACAAAAAAATATTAGCAGGCGTTTTGCTAGAAGCACAGCAGCAAGCCTTTAGTTATTTAGAAGAGTTAGAAAATGAGCTAATCTCTGAAGAGCGTGTGATTGAAGTGGCTCGGTTTTTACAGCGTAAATTGAATGTTATTATTTCGCCAGAATTCGAGAAATATTCTCTTAAATATCAAATAGAATACTTAGAAACGAAGCTTAATCGACCAATTCGAGTTTGTGGGATGGTTAAAAATGAAGGTGAGCCTGGTGGTGGTCCGTTTTGGGTTAAAGATGAAGGGGGACACTTGTCGTTACAAATTGTAGAATCGGCTCAAATTGATACAGAGAACAAACAACAACTGAGTATTTTAAAGAATGCCACACATTTTAATCCTGTGGACATCGTCTTGGGGATAAAAAATTATAAGGGGGAGACTTTTGACTTGTCTAAGTTTGTCGACCATAATGCCGCGTTTATAACAGCGAAAACCCATTTGGGGAAACCGTTAAAAGCTTTGGAGCTCCCAGGGCTTTGGAATGGTAGTATGGCACATTGGAATACTATTTTTGTCGAGGTGCCTACCGATACGTTTAACCCGGTGAAAACGGTTAATGATTTATTGAAAACTAAACATCAGGTGGTCTAATGTTCGATGCGGATGCCTTTATAAAAGAGTGCCAGTTTAAAGCCATTCGCAGTTCTGGAAGTGGCGGTCAGCACGTAAATAAAACGGCATCAAAAGTAGAGCTGTCTTTTAATGTCGCCGATTCCCAAGTGTTTCGCGACCGACAAAAAGAGCGGCTTTTATTGCGTCTTTCCAAGCGCCTTACAAAAGATAATGTTCTTATGTTACAATGTGAAGACACGCGAAGTCAGCATAAAAATAAGGAATTAGTGATTAAACGCGCCTTGGAGATTATTAAGGATGCATTGGTAGTTAGAAAAAAACGTATACCCACAAAAACACCCAAATCAGTAATAAATAAACGGCTTCAGAATAAAAGCCGGCGATCGGCAGTTAAAAGCAATCGTAAAAAACCCGATTTAGATTAATATTCCCAAATCCGCTATTGAAATCAAAAAAACGATAGTATATTTGCAGCGTTCTCAAAAAAGGGGTGCCTATATCGGCTGAGATCATACCCAATGAACCTAGAACAGGTAATGCTGTTTAGGGAAATCCATACCAATAAACGACGTGTTTATAGGTATTCATATTAACAAGTAATGAATAATGGCCTCTTTTTATTCGATTAAGTTTAATCGTAATGAAAAATCGATTTTTAGTATTAGGACTTTTTGTGTTTACCCTTGGTGCAACAGCTCAGGAAATACCACAAGACTCTGTTAAAATTGAAGCCTTAGACGAGGTGTTACTTTCGTCTACCAGGGCAAAAAGTAAAACACCAGTAGCCTTTACCAACATTACAAAAGAGGAATTAGAGTCCTTGAATTTAGGTCAAGATTTGCCTATTCTTTTAGATCAATTACCATCGGTAGTTACGACTAGTGATGCCGGATCTGGTGTGGGGTATACAGGAATTCGCGTGCGTGGAACCGATGCCACCCGTGTTAATGTTACTATTAACGGTATCCCGTATAACGACGCTGAGAGTCAGGGGACTTTTTGGGTGAATATGCCCGATTTTGTGTCTTCAGTAGAAGATATTCAATTGCAGCGTGGTGTAGGAACCTCCTCTAATGGGTCGGGAGCCTTTGGTGCTAGCTTGAATTTAAAAACCTTAAATCCTTCAGTCGAAGGTTATGCTACAACGAGCCACTCTGTGGGTTCTTTTGGCACGCGAAAACACAATCTGAGTGTAGGGTCAGGGATAAAAAATAACTTTTATGCCGAAGCACGCCTCTCTAATATTCAGAGTGACGGGTATATCGACCGTGCGTCATCCGATTTAAAATCCTTTTATTCAGAAGCCGGATTTATTAACGATAAAACGCAAATTAAAGCTTTGATTTTTGGTGGTGATCAAGAAACCTATCAGTCGTGGAACGGTGCTCCGGAAGCAGTGGTTAACGGTGACCTTGCCGGAATTCAAGAGTTTATAGAAACTAATTATTCGTCAGATGAAGAAGCCGATAACTTATTAAATGCTGGTCGTACTTATAATTCATACACCTATGAGAATCAAGTAGACAGCTATAAGCAAACACATTACCAGGTACACGCTTCACATCAGTTTTCTTCACAGTTCTCTGCGAACTTATCAGGGAATTTCACCACAGGAAAAGGCTATTTCGAACAGTTTAAAGACGATGAGGAGTTGGGGGATTATTTTCCTATGCATAGCAATGCTTCCGACGAAGGAGATGTTATTAGACGCCGTTGGTTAGACAATGAGTTTACCGCTATTGTATATTCTTTAAATTATAAAAAAGACCAACTTAACCTGTATTTGGGTGGTGGTTATAACAGTTATAAAGGGGATCATTTTGGAGAAATTATCTGGGATTCTTTTGCTTCCGAAATCCCAATTCGTGACAGGTACTATACGAGTATTGGGGAGAAAACAGATTTTAGCTCTTATGTAAAAGCCGAGTATAATGTGACCTCACGATTGTTTGCCTTTGCCGATCTTCAATACCGAACGGTAAACTTTAGTTCTTTTGGATTAAGCTCGGACTTAGAGCCGATTGATGTGGATAAAGATTATAATTTTTTCAATCCTAAATTAGGACTGTCTTATAAGATTGATAATTATAATAGTGTTTACGGGTCGTTTGCAGTGGCAAATAGAGAGCCTAATAGAGATGATTTAACGAAAAACCCTGTGCTACCAAAATCTGAGCGTTTAAACGATTTTGAATTTGGGTACAAACACCGTACAGCCTTATTTTATGCAACAGCAAACGCGTATTATATGTCTTATAAAGACCAATTGGTGTTAACTGGTGACTTGGATAATGCTGGTGATCCTATTCGCGAAAATGTTGCCGATAGTTACCGTGCAGGATTGGAGCTGCAGGTGGGGTATAAGGCTTCGGATAAATTTAGAATTGATGCTAATGCCACTTTTAGTAAAAATAAAATAGACAGGTTTAATTACGTGGTTTATGATACACAATACGACCCTAATACCTACGAAACAGTAGGGTATGCTCCTGTAGTTACAGAATATAAAGATACCGATATTTCGTTTTCTCCGGGGATTATTGCTGGAGGGGCATTTACTTACACCCCATTAAAAGAGCTTAATTTAAGTGTGATTTCTAAATATGTAGGAAAGCAGTATTTAGATAACACGTCGAGTGATTCTAAAAGTATCGATGCGTATTTTGTCAATAATTTTAACGCCTCGTATACCATTAATCCGAATTGGATTAAAGAGGTGTCTTTTAATTTATTGGTAAATAATATTTTTAATTCGGAGTATGTGTCTAACGGGTATACTTATAGTTATTACTACCGACCAGAAAACTCTGGAGACGATGCGATTACCGAGAATTTTTATTACCCTCAAGCGACAACCAATTTTTTATTAGGTATGACGCTTAAGTTTTAGTCTGTTAACCGCTATTAATTTTAAGAAAGCCTCCTTGAAAAAAGGGGCTTTTTTTAGTTGTTATACACGCGAACGATATTGCCGTTAACCTCAACAAAATAGCGTGTTAAGCCATACTGCCCGTTGACTCCCTGTCCCGGAGATCCAGTAACAATATTATAGGTGTTACCATCGTCACAAGAACAGGTGGCAAAAACACCGTCGACAGTTAGTTTTGAGCAGGATATTAATTGATGATTAGGGTCGCTAAGTTCGAAGGCACTATATTGATTACTACCAGAATAATACACGACGACCCCGTTAACACCATAATTAGAATTCAAAACCACATAATTTCCTGGGAATTGCATTTGATTGAATTGCGGTAAATTGGTGTTGATTAAGCCCTGAGTATCAAAAACGGCATTCGGAATATTAGGGTTGCCAGTAATGCCATCGTCATCATTTTTATTACAAGCTGTTAAGCTAATCGCTAAAACTGAAACGATTAATAGTATTTTTTTCATTGAATTATAAACCTTTATAAGTTCTGCAATTTACAATAAATGAGTAAACTGAATTAAATATTTTGTATATTTGCTTTTATAATCTCGTAACCTACGAGATTTTTTTGTGATACCTCAAAATTCGCTTTTGAGGTATTTTTTAGTAGCATAAAGTCAAGTTATTATTAAAACGTAAACATCATGAGTAAAGTATCTTATTATACAGCAGAAGGGTTAAAAAAGTTGAGAGCAGAGTTAAAGCATCTTAAAGATGTAGAGCGCGTAAATGCCTCAAAAGCTATTGCTGAAGCTAGAGATAAAGGGGATTTGAGTGAGAATGCAGAGTATGATGCAGCGAAAGAAGCTCAAGGCATGTTAGAAATGCGTATTTCTAAATTAGAAGAACAACTAGCGGGAGCTCGTGTTATAGACGAGTCGCAAATGGATACTTCAAAAATATTAGTGCTTTCTAAGGTAAAAATCAAAAACCAAACCAATGGGATGGAAATGAATTATACTTTGGTAGCCGACGGTGAGGCAGATTTGGCTTCTGGGAAAATATCGGTAAACTCTCCAATAGGGAAAGGTTTACTAGGGAAAACAGTAGGTGATGTAGCAGAAATACAAGTGCCAACCGGTGTGATAAAATTTGATATTATCGAAATATCACGATAAGTTCTCAAAGAAAAACACAAACAGTAATCCTGTATTTATTGAAAATATATCAATAGTACAGGATTATTTTTTTACCTTTAATTTCAAACAAAATTCAATATAAATGGCATCTATTTTTACCAAAATTGTAAACGGCGAATTACCGTGTTATAAAGTTGCAGAAACTGAAGATTTTTTAGCGTTTCTAGACGTTAACCCTAATGCAAAAGGGCACACTTTATGTATTCCAAAAAAAGAAGTGGATAAGATCTTTGATCTTGATGAGGTTGCTTATGCTGGTTTGATGCAGTTTTCACGTTCGGTAGCTATAGCTTTAGAAAAGGCGGTGGACTGTAAACGTATTGGGATGTCGGTAATTGGATTAGAAGTGCCACATGTTCACGTGCATTTAATTCCGCTAACGACTATGGACGATGCTCGATTTAGTAATAAAGTACAACTTACACCTAAGGAATTTGAAGCGCTAGCACTAGCTATCCAATCACATTTATAGGGTGTTTATAAGAAAAAGGTATTCTCTATTATACTTTTAGGTAAACGGAAAGCCCTATAGATGCGATTATTGCAACCACTATAACACCAATTAGAATCCAAGTAAACTGTTTTAATTTCGTGGAGGGGTTTTTAGGGGTAAACGCTTTGTTGTGATACTCGTAAACACGTTCAATATCTTCGGTCCACCGTTGTGGGTAGATAGGGGTTTCACAGATAGTGCAATGCATCTCCGTATAAATATCTTTGGTGATAGACTTATAAAATCGCGTGTCTATAAACTTCTGCTTAAACGTTAATTGTAACCCTTCCTTGCTAAAGCATTCTGGGCAATTGTTGATAAGAGAGACTTCTTTTACAGTAAATAATTGTTCTGGCATAATAATCCTTTTATAACGACTTTAATGTAATTTGCATGGTGGTTCCTTTACCAATTTCAGAGTGTTTCACCTTAATTTTTCCTTTGTGGAAATCTTCAATAATACGTTTTGCTAAAGAAAGGCCTAATCCCCATCCTCTTTTTTTGCTCGTGTATCCGGGTTCAAAAATAGTATTAAATTCCCTTTTAGCTAAACCTTTTCCAATATCTATAACTTTTATTTTTACTGTTTTTTCTTTAGCTTCCACAATAACAGTTAAATCGCCCTTTCCACGCATAGCGTCTATAGCATTTTTTACTAAGTTCTCTAAGGTCCAACTGTATAACTGCGCATTTAGTTGCACATATACTGGCGTGCTAGGGGCATGAAGTGAGAAGTTTATTAAATTAGAAGAACGCGTTTTTAGATAGTCGTAAGTGGATTGCGTTTCAGCGACAATATCACAAGGTTCTAAAGTCGGTACAGATCCTATTTTGCTAAAACGTTCTGTAATGGTTTGCAAGCGGCTAATGTCCTTTTCAATTTCTTTGATGTATTCGGGGTTAACCTGTTCTATTTTTAATAGCTCTGCCCAGCCTATAAGTGAAGATAATGGGGTTCCTATTTGGTGCGCTGTTTCTTTGGCCATTCCGGTCCATAATTTGTTTTGTGCAGCACTCTTATTGCTACTATAAAATAAATACACCACGGTGCCAAAAAGCACAATAATTAGGAGTAGGGCTAAAGGGTAGTACTTTAATTTGTTTAAAATCTCTGAGTCCCCATAGTATAATTGCCCTAGGTCTATTTTTTCTTTGGTAGTAGGGTCTGTGTATTCTAAATTTATTGGGGTGTTTTGTTTTTCAAAAGTGCTAATAAAATCTGCAAGATCTTTTTCTGATGTTATAGCGTCATCTTCTAAATTATGGACACTCAGCTTACCGTCACTGTTAACCACAAACATAGGGTTGGAGTTTTCAGAAGTAATAATTAAATCAATAACCGGATTGATATCTTCATCCAAAGCACTTTTTTGAAATTCTATCTGAGCAGTCGCCCAGGTATTCATTTTCTGAGCTTCCTCATCCTTAAACTCTTGAAAAAACATATAGGTATTCCAGAGAATAAGCGATATGATGACAAAGGACATTAATATAATTCCCCAACGAATTAACTGTCTGTGTTTTGAATAAAGCATACTTTTTTTTGGTGTTAAGATACTTAAAAGTATATAAAGATTATCTGTTAATAATATTGTGCAGCTAGTTCTTAAATCATTTTTAGTTGGTTTCAATAATGGTTACATTTGTCAAAAATTAAACGAAAAAATGATTTCTTTCGAGCCTAAAGAATTAGAAACGCCTAAGTTACACGGATATTTACTGAGTGCGGTTGCGCCGCGCCCAATTGCGTTTGCAAGTACGATAGACGAAAACGGGAATCCAAATTTATCGCCATTTAGTTTTTTTAATGTGTTTAGTGCGAATCCGCCAATATTAATTTTTTCTCCTGCACGCCGTGTTCGAGGAAATACGACAAAGCACACTTTAGAGAATGCTGAAGTCACTAAAGAGGTGGTTATAAACGTGGTGAATTATAATTTGGTACACCAAGCGTCTTTAAGTAGTACGGAGTATGCTCAAGGGGTTAATGAGTTTGAAAAAGCGGGCTTAACCATGTTAAAAAGTGATCTTGTAAAACCTTTTCGTGTGGCCGAATCACCGGTGCAAATGGAATGTAAGGTGAAAGAGATTATTAAATTAGGGACCGAAGGCGGAGCAGGGAACCTTATTATTTGTGAGGTGGTAAAAATGCATATTGATGAGGCGATTTTAAATGAAGTTGGTAGCATAGACCAAAATAAACTAGATCTTGTAGCAAGAGCGGGTGGAAGCTATTACAGCAGAGCAAAATCAGGATTTTTCGAAATTCCGAAGCCGCTATCCACACGAGGTATCGGTGTTGATGCCTTGCCAGAAGTCATTAAAAAAAGTCGTATCTTAACAGGTAACGATCTTGGGATGTTGGGTAATGTGGAAGCCTTGCCAGATATGGCGAGCATTGAAGCCTTTTCAAAAGAGCACAATGTTTCAGAATGGTCGGAAGAAGAGAAACACAAAAAGGCACAAGAGTTTTTAAGTGAAGGCGATGTGACCGCTGCCTTTTGCGTATTATTAGCGTAAGACGGTAGGAAATAAATAAGACGAATATTTAAATTTATATATAGAGTAATGGAAGTACAAGGAAAAGTAAAATTAATAGGAGAAACTCAAACTTTTGGTAGCAATGGGTTTAGAAAGAGAGATTTAGTGGTAACCACTGAAGAGCAGTATCCACAACACATATTAGTGGAGTTTGTTCAAGATAAATGTGATTTATTAAACAATTATCAAGTGGGACAAGATGTAAAAGTAAATATTAATTTACGTGGTAGAGAGTGGGTAAACCCACAAGGAGAGACAAAATACTTTAACTCTATTCAAGGGTGGAGAATTGAAGCTTCTCAAGGTGCTGCTCCAGCAGGAATGCCAGAAGTGCCACCAGCACAGGCTTTCGAACCAGCAAAGAACTTAAACGAGGAAGATCACGACGATTTACCTTTCTAAATGTTATTTAGAGCATAATATTAAAACCTCAGTGATTACTAATTGCTGAGGTTTTTTTATGTTTACAAAAAATACCTATGTACTTTTTAGAACCTAATGATGCTTTTCCCGATGTCGCTCTTGCCGACGATGAGGGGCTTTTAGCTTTTGGTGGTGAGCTCACTACCCAGCGGCTGTTGGATGCTTATAGCAAAGGGATATTTCCTTGGTTTGAAGACGATCAACCCGTACTGTGGTGGTCGCCAGATCCGCGCTTTGTCTTGTATCCCTCAGAATTAAAAGTGTCTAAAAGCATGAAGCAGTTTATGAGAAACTGTGCTTTGGAGGTTACCGTAAATCGAGATTTCCGTGCGGTGATTACCGAGTGTGCACTGGCTAAGCGCGACGGACAAGCGGGTACTTGGATTACTAGTGATATGATTGAAGCTTACGTAAGGCTTCACGAATTAGGCTATGCTAAATCGGTAGAGGTTTACAATGGCGACCTGTTAGTGGGAGGCCTTTATGGTGTGGATTTAGGTCGTGGTGTGTTTTGCGGAGAAAGTATGTTTTCCAAGCAAAGTAATGCCAGTAAAGCAGCGTTTATTAGCTTTATTCAAAACACCAATTACAAACTTATCGACTGCCAGGTGTACACCAATCACCTTGCGAGTTTAGGGGCTAAAGATATTCCTCGCGATCTTTTTTTAAGCTACCTTTAAGTTCTTACACTTGATGATACCTAAAACAGGTTACTTCGTGGTCGTTAACCATGCCAGTGGCTTGCATGTGTGCATAGACGACTGTTGATCCAACAAATTTAAATCCGCGTTTTTTTAAATCTTTACTCAGCGCATCGCTAATTGCAGTATTCGCTGGGGCCTCTTTATAATTACTAATCTTGTTTTTAATGGGCTTGTGGTTTACAAATCCCCAGATGTAATCACTAAAACTCCCAAATTCATCCTGGATTTTTATAAAGGCTTGAGCATTACTAACAGTAGCCTTTACCTTTAATTTGTTTCTTACAATACCGGCATCTTGCAACAGGTGATCTATTTTCTCCTGATCGTAGTTTGCGATCTTTTTATAATCAAACTGGTCAAAAGCCGCTCTAAAATTCTCGCGTTTGCGAAGAATGGTGATCCAACTTAAGCCGGCTTGAAAGGTTTCTAATATTAAGAATTCGAAAATGGTGGCGTCGTCATACACCGGTTTCCCCCATTCCATATCGTGGTAAGCTTCGTAAAGTGCGTCACCAACACACCACCCACAGCGTTGTTTATCCATAATCTAAGTTTTAATTCCGATGATTAGCACCGTTAATAATCTTACTTGAGCTATAAATTTACGACTATCGGTTAAAACGACCTCTTTTTTTTAGCGCTAGCCCAAAAGAAATAGTAAAATACGGTTGAAGGTAACATTTGTTACCTTTTAGATGCTAGTAAAGTGCTATTTTTGAACTATAATACTTTTCACTATGGAGACTTTAAAAAAGACTGATATTACAACTATAATAAAAGAGAGCTTTGAGCGCGCTATGCCTTATGCTAATTACCGAGAGCTTGTAAAGCAACTGGTTATAGATAACGCGTCTACTGGGGCATTACAAAATGAAGATATGGCGAATTATACCATGCTTAATGACAAACGTATGAAGCGTTGGGATAAAACCTTAAAAGTTAGCGAGGCAGATACCGAAGCTATTAAAAATAGCAGTTCTAAACAAACGTGGATTGTGCTTAGCGAAAGCTGGTGTGGTGACGCTGCACATTTATTACCGGTTATGAATAAAGTAGCCGAACTAAATGACGCTATCGATTTTAAAGTGGTTTTAAGGGATGAAAATGAGGATTTAATGAATGCGTTTTTAACTCATGGAGGAAAAGCTATTCCTAAGCTAATCATGGTAGATTCGGAAACCTTAGAGGTGTTAAATACCTTTGGTCCGCGACCTAGAGCAGCCACTAAATTAGTGTCTGATTATAAAGAAAAACACGGTAAAATTACCGAGGAACTAAAAACCGATTTACAAGCGTGGTATAATAAGGACAAAGGGCAGTCTACCATCGCGGAGCTTATTACCTTATTGCAATAGGATTATTTTCCTTCGAAAGAAAAGGTAATGGTGCCGATTTGTTCGGCTTTGCTACCGGTATTAAAACGTGCCTTTTTAGCGTATTCTAAAGCGCTATTTTCAAGACATTTGTTATTTGAATTAGACGACGAGTTAATGGAAGTTTCCTTAACTCGTCCGTTTTTTGCGACCGTAATATTTACGATTATCGTACCGTTGGCTTCACATAAGTAAATGGGTATCGGTAAGTATTCGGCGGTTCTATTTACCAACGAATAACGTACTGTGGTATTGGTATTCGTTGTTTTTTGTCCGCTTTCAGCGCGGCTTTTACTACTTTTCTTTTTTAAAACCGCATTCACGCTTTCAAAAGCGGTTAATTCATCCTGTTTAATCGCAGAGGTTCCTTGCTGCTCTGTTTCCGTTACTGTTTTGTTTGTTTCCTTTGTTGGCTGCTCTACAGGTTGACGCACATAATCTTTAGGTGGAGCAATAGGCTGATAAGTTTGCTTTGCCAATTGCTGTCTTTCGGCAGCGTTAAACGCTTTGTTAGTTTCTTTTTTCAAGCGTTCTATTTCCGGAATAGGCTCTTCTAGGGGTTCGACCATAGAGATATCCATCAAAGTTTCTGGAATTACTTTGTGGTATTTTATGATATTAAAATTCACTACCGTAAGCAAAAGGCTTGCGGTAATAAGAAAGGTAATGGCGAATGCCTTATGAGAGTTTTTAAATTTCAAAGTGTAATACGGGCTCTATCGGAGTTAGGTTTTACCTAATATACGTGAAAGCCGAATAAATAGATGTGAAAGGACTGTTATTCTTTAGGGAGATTCGCGATAAAATCGTCGATTGACAGGCCATTACTGACATCAAAATCACCAATTTTTGTCCGTCTCAGTGCACTAAGATGACCACCAGACTGAAGTGCTTTTCCAAAATCATGAGCTAGCGAACGAATATAGGTTCCTTTACTACAGACCACTCTAAAATCGACTGCAGTACCATTAATAGCTGTAATATCGAAAGCTTCAATAGTAATTCTTCGCGATTTTACTTCAACGGCTTCACCGGCTCTAGCATATTCATACAAGCGTTTTCCGTCTTTTTTTAAGGCTGAAAACACAGGAGGAAACTGGTCGATTTCACCAATAAATTGCTTGGTCGTTTCACGGATGAGTTCCGGGGTTATATGATCGGTGGGGAAAGATTCATTAACTTCAGTTTCTAAATCATAAGAGGGCGTCGTGCCTCCCAAAGTAATGGTTCCAGCATACTCTTTTATCTGACCCTGAAAGGAATCAATTTGCTTGGTCATCTTTCCAGTGCAAATCACCAGTAAACCACTCGCTAGAGGATCTAAAGTTCCTGCATGACCGACTTTTATCTTTTTGATGTTGAAAGCCTGACGGATTTCCCAACGCAGTTTGTTCACCACCTGAAAGGAGGTCCATTCTAAAGGCTTATCGATAAGTAAAACTTGTCCGCTTAAATAATCTTCTTTCGTCATATTATTTGGTAAGTGAAAAAATAATAGCTAGTATACCGACAATCACACAGTAGTAAGCAAAATAGGAAAGCTTGCTTTTCTTAACTAGAGAAATCATCCAGGTACAAGCAAATAATCCTGAAATAAAAGCGGCTATAAAACCTAAAGAAAGCGAGGTGAAGTTTTGTGCCTCATAAGTAAGGTCACCACTAAGAATATCTTTTGCGATTTTTCCAAAGATTAACGGAATCACCATTAAAAAGGAGAATCTAGCGGCTTTTGTTTTATCGTTACCTAATAACACTGAAGTTGAAATGGTAGCACCAGAACGCGATATCCCTGGTAGCATAGCGATAGCTTGAGAAATACCTATCACAAAGGCATTTTTAAAGGTTACCTTTTTATCGGTGTCTTTGGCTTTGTCAGCTAAAAATAAAAGCACTGCGGTTACTATAAGCATGCAACCCACTAATAAGATGTTATTGCCAAAAAGAGCTTCTAATTCTTTTTCAAAAAATAAGCCGACAAAAACAGCGGGAAGCATAGACAAGGCAATTTTAGAAACAAACTGTAAATCGTCGTTCCACTCGAATTTTAAAACCCCTTTTATAAGGCTTAAAATATCTTTTCTAAAAATAACAATGGTACTTAAAGCTGTAGCAAAGTGTAGGACTACAGTAAACAATAAACTCTCTTCTGGAACCGATTGATCGCCAAGAATTGCTTTTCCTAGTTCTAAATGACCGCTTGAAGAAACAGGTAAAAACTCCGTTAACCCTTGTATAATTCCTAAAATTATAGAGTCTATAATATTCATTAGTTGTAAGTATTAAAATGGTGTAAGGTGTGGGGGTTACTTTTTATTGGGATTTAAAAGTATCGCATAAATCTGGATTCCGAAGCCTATCAGTACTAAGGTCGGCGCTAAGCTGATACGTCTAAAATTAAAGATATCCTCGCTAAATACATTGGGGTCGTCACTACCTCCACCAGACATTAAAATGAACCCTAGGGCAATAACGATTAAACCAATAAACATAAACTTGTAGTTACGCTTTCCAAAAATAAATGTCGTGTCTTCTGTTTTGTCTTTAAGAGGTTGTTTTGCCATGATATTCAAAATGCTTTATAATACAAGGTAAATACCCTGTATTAGGTGTTGTTATTGCGGGTGCTAAATTAGATAATACTTTGCGGATTGCAAAGGCAATTACTTTTTTAACGCCTTGCCTTTTAATACAATCGGTCTGTATTGAGGTTTAAGAAACGTTGCGTTGCGAAAAATGTTGAAATCCATGTGATTAAAATACCTAATGCAAATACAAATCCGAAAAGCCCAGCAAGCAACACAGGGTTGTTTAATAAGGTTAATTCCGGGAACATTTTGTCTACATAATATAAAACCACAGCCATACCAATCAAGGCAATAATAGCCCCAACAATTCCTAGTTTTACACTGCGCCAGATAAACGGGCGACGAATAAAACGCTTGGTAGCACCCACCATTTGCATGGTTTTTATAGTAAAACGTTTTGAGTAAACCGCTAATCGGATCGAGCTGTTAATTAATAAAACAGCAATAAGGGTGAATAAACCGCTGATTAATAGAATCCAAAAACTTATTTTTTTAACGTTGTCATTCATTAAATTCACCAAGTCATTATCGTAATTCACATCATCGACAAAGTTTTTAGATAAGGCTTCTTTAGAAATCACATCTAGTTTTTCGGAGGTTACGAAATCAGCTTTTAAATGCACATCGATAGAATTTTTTAAGGGGTTAATCCCTAAAAAATCCATAAAATCTTCTCCGCTTTCTGCTTTCATAGACTCTGCAGCCTGCTCTTTAGAAACAAAGTCTGTAGATTTTACGTAATCGGCCATCGCCAAACTCTTTTCTAGCTGTTTAATTTCAACATCTTTTGCGGTGTCTTTTAAGTAAATGGTCATAGTAACCTGCTCCTTAAAATGGTCGGCAACTTTTTTTGCGTTAATCACCAAAAGCCCTAAAAGCCCCAATAAAAACAGGACCAAAGCAATACTTAGTGCCACAGAAAAATAGGACGATATTAATCGGCGTTTTTGATATTTGTCAAAAGATGAGCTCATAAAAAAAGATGTAATTTATAGCGTAAAAATAATAAAGAATTTAGACTATTGTAGCGATCAGCGTTAAACTTTTAATAATGTTTATGTGGCTTTCACTTTTAATAGCATATACTTTAGCGGCTTACATTTTAGATTTGCCACTTGCAGACGCTTTTAATAGGCTATTTAGTAGGTAATTCTTAAATTTGCGCCTTCATTAAGTATAAACAAGCATCATGCAATATCATTTTAACGACATAGAAGCCAAATGGCAAAAATATTGGGAAGAAAACCAAACATTTAAAGCCTCAAATCAAAGCGATAAACCAAAGTACTATGTACTGGATATGTTTCCTTACCCTAGTGGCGCTGGTTTACATGTCGGACATCCGCTAGGTTATATAGCGAGTGATATTTATGCGCGTTACAAACGTCATAAAGGGTTTAATGTATTACATCCTCAGGGGTATGATAGTTTCGGATTGCCAGCAGAGCAATACGCGATTCAAACGGGGCAGCACCCTGCCGATACCACGCGTGTTAATATTGAGGGTGGTGTGGATAAAGCCGGAAATAAAATTGAAGGCTACAGAAAGCAATTGGATAAAATTGGATTTTCTTTCGATTGGAGCCGCGAGGTGCGTACTTCAAATCCGGAGTATTACAAATGGACACAGTGGATTTTTATTCAACTTTTTGAATCTTACTACTGTAAAAATGACAACAAAGCAAAACACATCGATGAGCTTATCGCTATATTTTCTAAAGAAGGAAATGGCGGTGTTAATGTCGAGTGTGATGATAATATTATACCGTTTACTGCTGAAGAGTGGAATGCATTTTCTACCGAAAAACAGCAAGAGCTGCTTTTACAATACCGTTTAACCTATTTAGCAGAAACCGAAGTGAACTGGTGTGCTGCCTTAGGGACGGTTTTAGCAAATGACGAGATCGTAAATGGAGTGTCAGAACGTGGTGGTCACCCGGTGACACGTAAAAAAATGACACAATGGAGTATGCGTATTTCTGCCTATGCAGAGCGTTTATTACAAGGTTTGGACACTATCGATTGGACGGAGTCACTTAAGGAAAGTCAGAGAAACTGGATAGGGAAATCTGTTGGTGCCTCAGTGACCTTTAAGGTGAATAACCACGACGAAACCATAGCGGTGTTTACCACGCGACCAGATACTATTTTTGGTGTGAGTTTTATGACCCTAGCGCCAGAGCACGACTTGGTACAAACCATTACCACGCCAGAGCAAAAAGAAGCTGTAGACGCCTATATTGAAGCGACGGCAAAACGTAGTGAGCGCGAGCGTATGGCCGATGTAAAAACCATTTCAGGGGTGTTTACTGGGGCGTATGCCGAGCATCCGTTTAGTAAAGAACCGATTCCGATTTGGATTGGAGATTATGTGCTGGCAGGTTACGGAACAGGAGCGGTAATGGCCGTGCCTTGTGGTGACCAAAGAGATTATGATTTTGCGAAACACTTTAATATCGCCATTCCTAATATTTTTGAAGGGGTGGATATTTCCGAGGGTGCTCATGCTGAAAAGGAGCAGACCGTGATTGCAAATAGCGATTTCCTTAACGGAATGAATTATAAGAAAGCCACGAAACGTGCGATTTTCGAATTAGAGAAATTAGGACAAGGAGAAGGGAGAACCAATTACAGATTGCGTGATGCTGTGTTTAGCAGACAGCGTTATTGGGGAGAGCCTTTTCCTGTGTATTATAAAAACGGCATGCCGCAAATGATCGCTAAAGAACATTTGCCAATCCGTTTGCCGGAGGTTGAAAAATATTTGCCTACCGAAACTGGGGAGCCGCCATTAGGTCGTGCCGATGTTTGGGCATGGTGTACCGAAAGCCATACCGTTGTGTCTAACGATAAGATAAACCAAACGACCGTTTTTCCTTTGGAATTAAATACAATGCCAGGGTGGGCGGGAAGCTCGTGGTATTTCTTCCGTTATATGGAAGATACGATGCGCGATTCGGTTTTTGCTAGTGAAGAGGCACTTAACTACTGGGAGAATGTCGATTTATATATTGGAGGTAGTGAGCATGCTACAGGGCACTTACTATACTCGCGTTTCTGGGTGAAGTTTTTAAAAGATCGCGGATTTGTAGCTGTAGATGAGCCGTTTAAAAAGCTGATTAATCAAGGAATGATTTTGGGGACTAGTGCTTTTGTTTATAAATTAAGCATGACTCATGGTGCAGATAATAGTGAAAGAGTGCTGAAAATTATTGATGACAATAAAAACAACTTTTTTGTTTCTGAAGCCTTTACCAAAGCTTTCCCTGTCGATGAGAAAATAGATACACTTACTAATGACGAGTTGTCTAAGGAAATAGCTGGTTTTAAAAATGCTATCCCTGATTTTCTTAAGGGTAAATTCCCGGAATATCACGATGTGATAGATACTTTAAAATACGGTTTTCAAAAACTTCATGTTGATGTCAACTTGGTAAATGCTTCCGATGAATTAGATGTGGAAGCCTTTAAAAACCATCCTATATATTCTGATTATCAAAAGGCAAACTTTATCCTAGAAGACGGCGTTTATAAAGTAGGCCGCGAGGTTGAAAAGATGTCTAAGTCTAAATACAATGTGGTAAACCCCGATCAAATTAGTGAGCAGTACGGTGCTGATAGCTTGCGTTTATACGAAATGTTCTTAGGGCCTTTAGAGCAATCTAAGCCTTGGAATACCGCAGGAATTACTGGGGTGCATAACTTCCTTAAAAAATTATGGAAGCTATATGTCGGTGAAAACGGATTGTTGGTAACCGATAGTGAGCCGACAAAAGAGAATTTAAAAACCTTACATAAAACGATTAAGAAAGTTGAAGAGGATATTGAAAACTTCTCTTTTAATACGTCAGTATCGACCTTTATGATTGCGGTTAACGAGTTATCACAACAAAAATGTAATAGCAAGGCCGTTTTAGAGCCGCTATTGGTATTATTATCACCTTATGCACCACATATTACTGAAGAGTTATACAGTATGATGGGTAACGACGGTTCGATAGCCACAGTTGCTTTCCCTAAGTTTGAAGCCAAACACTTGGTGGAAAGCAGTAAAAACTATCCGATTTCTTTTAATGGTAAAATGCGTTTTACTTTAGAATTACCTATGGATATGAGTAAAGAGGATATCGAAAAAGCGGTGATGGCTCACGAAAAGACTATTGCACAATTGGACGGACGTACGCCTAAAAAGGTGATTGTCGTTCCAGGGAAAATTGTGAATATCGTTGGGTAATCCCCTTGAAGTATAAAATGACGACCGAAGGTCGCAAACTATAGATTTATAAGAAAACCATCCCCTTCGGATGGTTTTCTGTTTTTATGGCTTTTCTATTTTAGGTGTATGCGGCTGTCAGTTATTAAATGATAAAAGCCCCAGTAAACTGACATAATTTCTTTCGTTTATATTGGCGTACTTTTTGCTATATTTAACACGTAATTAAAAACACAATACTATGCAAGGATTTATGGGATACTATGTGCTTATTGGAGTCATAGCCTTAATCAGTTGGTTGGTAAGTAGCCAGCTAAAACGAAAATTCGAAAAATACTCAAAAATACAATTACGTAATGGAATGAGTGGTGCCGAAATCGCAATGAAAATGTTAGCCGATAACGGAATTAGAGATGTTGAGGTGATTTCTACACCAGGACGTCTTACCGATCATTACAACCCAGTAAATAAAACCGTTAATTTAAGTGAGGCGGTTTATAACCAACGTAATGCAGCGGCAGCCGCAGTGGCAGCTCACGAATGTGGTCACGCAGTGCAACATGCTACCGCTTACCAATGGCTAACCATGCGCTCTAAATTAGTGCCTATTGTTAGCGTTACATCAAACATCTCACAATGGGTGATTATTGGTGGTTTAATGCTTGGTGCTGCCGATGGTTTAGGACTAGGGTTCTATGTGTCGGTTGCAGGATTGGCTATGATGGGCTTTGCAACCCTTTTTGCCTTTGTAACCCTACCGGTAGAATACGATGCGAGTAACAGAGCTTTGGCTTGGCTAAAAGCTAAGAATATTGTGACTCCAGAAGAATATAAAGGTTCTGAAGATGCTCTTAAATGGGCGGCAAGAACCTATTTGGTAGCTGCTATTGGTGCGTTAGCCTCATTATTATATTGGGCCTTACGTGTCTTTGGAAGTCGCGATTAATACCGTTTAAATGATTTTATAGAGAGTAGATTATTTGTAAAATTACAAATAGGATACTCTCTTTTTTATTACCTTCAAACCCGAATTAGAAACTTAAAAGAAATATGGAAAACCAATTTGATACGCAGATGCCTTCTAAAATAGTCGTTGGCGCTTTAGCTCAAGAGGAGCGCGTTGCTTTTTACAGAAAAACCTATGCCCACGTGGAGGTGGTGTCGCAGTATTTGTGTTGTTTGAATACCTCTTGCTTCAAAGTGATGCGATTGTCGATTTCGCTTTGTCTATGACCGAAGGGTTTAAATGGCTGATTATGTTAGGCGGGTTTATGTTTATAACGAACTACGCAGAAGGTGTAGCCTTGAGATCGGCAGATAAATCAAAACAATATCTAGCTTTTGGATTGTACATTTTAGCCGAAGCGTTTATTTTTATTCCACTAATTTATATTGCGGCCTTTCATTTGGATTCAGGTCCAGAAATACTGCAACAAGCAGCAATTGTGACACTCGCCTTGTTTAGCGGATTAACAGCTGTGGTGTTTGTGACTAAAAAAGATTTTTCGTTCTTAAAAACAGGACTAACCATTGGCTTTTTTATAGCGATTGGTTTAATAGTAGCTGGAACTTTATTCGGCTTTAATTTAGGACTATGGTTTTCTGTAGGGATGTGTTTACTAGCCGGAGGGTCTATTTTATACCAAACATCGAATCTGATGAACAAATACGCTACCGATGAGTATATTCCTGCGTCTTTAGGATTGTTCGCTTCCTTAATGTTGCTGTTCTGGTATGTACTGTAAATATTTATGTCTAGGGACTAGGCGTTTTCATAATAAATCAAAAAAAAGGGCTTAATTTTAAATTAAGCCCTTTTTTTTATATGTTAATCTGACGCTGTATTTGCTGGTCTAAAGAAATAAACGTTTCCGTCCGCGATACCCCATTAATGGTTTGGATATCTTTATTTAGTAAATGCATTAAATGCTCATTGTCCTTACAGAGAATCTTAATTAAAATACTCCAATTCCCAGTGGTGTAGTGGCATTCTATGACTTCCGGAATTTTCTTTAATTGCTTTACGGCTTCAGGATTACTCATGGCTTTATCCAAATAAATACCAATAAAAGCCATGGTTGTATACCCTAATATTTTGGGATTGATAACAAATTTCGAACCTGCAATCAGTCCTGATTTTTCAAGTTTTCGTAACCGCTGGTGAATAGCCGCTCCAGAAATCCCTACCTGACGAGCGATTTCTAAAATGGGTGTCCGCGCATCTTCCATTAAAGCACGGAGGATGGTTTTGTCTATACCATCAATGGTTATGTTTCCTGAGTTTGTTTTCAAAGACTTGATTTTTGTGGTTGTCGTTATAAAGTTAACGGATTATATCCTAAATAAGGGACTTCAGTTTCTTTAAAACGAATATCGTAATTTTCTAATTCTTTTAAAATCGGTGTGTACACCTCTTTGGTAATCGGAATTTGAACCCCTGGAGTTTTTATTTTTCCGTTTAATATGGCTAGGGTGGCAATAGCGACCGGTAAAC
Organism: Bizionia paragorgiae; assembly: GCF_900107625.1. Classification (GTDB taxonomy): domain Bacteria; phylum Bacteroidota; class Bacteroidia; order Flavobacteriales; family Flavobacteriaceae; genus Bizionia; species Bizionia paragorgiae. The sequence goes on along the minus strand of NZ_FNQK01000014.1, from coordinate 44,003 downwards.
CAACTGTTTTTGACATGGCAGTATAGGTTTGGTCTTCACCAAGCGTAACCATAGTAGAGTCTATTTGGTATTTTTTACCGTCTTTTTCATAGCCAAACTTATGATACATCACAATCATATCCTTATCCTTTTCATCTAATGTCCAATGTTCTACCAGTATTTTTTGAAGGATTTGTGCTGGCGTTGCTTTTTTAAGGCCCACCATTTTTGTAGCTGAAAATAAATCCAATTCTAAGAACTTATCCCATATCATATCATCTTGATCAATGCGTAAAGCATGTCTGAATTTAAGCTCTACAGAGTCCGTTGGGCTGTAAGCTAAAAAGGAGTTGATAAAATCGCGGTAGCTCATGTTTTCGCTATCATCGATAGTGTAGCTATCATCGGTTAAACCTAGAGTCACAAAGCAGTTCCAAGCACGGCTAAAACCAACGCGTCTTATGGTTCCTCTAAACAATGTTTTTACATCTTGCAAGCCGTAAATCTCTTGGTATTTTAACGAATCGCGATTGGCATAGCCTTCAAAGCGTCCGAAACCTTCAACGTCTAAGAATTCTGTACGTCTAAATAAACGGTTGTAAGGGATGTATTTAAAAGTGTTTTCTTGTAAGAATTTTGCGGCTCCACCTTGTCCGGCAACAACCACGTTTCTCGGGTTCCAAGTAAACTTATAGTTCCATAGGTTGGTATCACTCTCCGGAGCGACTAATCCGCCAGTAAACGATTCGAAAAGTAGCATTTTACCACCGTTATCTCTAATGCGATCAATAATTTGCATCGCACTCATATGGTCTAAACCAGGGTCAACCCCAATCTCGTTCATAAATACCAAACCTTTATTTACCGCTTGAGTGTTTAAGGCTTGCATTTCGTCGCTAACATAAGACGCAGTAACCATATTTTTACCAAAGGTAATACAGTCTTTTGCCACTTCAATATGAAAACGCGCAGGAAGCATAGAAATGACAATATCGGCTTTCTGAATGGCTTCTTCACGAGAGGCTTTATTAAAAACGTCTAAGGTAATAGCCGTTCCATTTTTATGATCTCCAATTAATTTTCGAGCGTTATTTATGTCTAGATCACCAATAGTGATGTGTAAGTTTTCTTTTTCAGAGTGATCTAAAAGGTATTTTATTAAATAGGAAGTAGATTTTCCAGAACCAATAACTAATATATTTCGCATAGTGGAATTTTTGAGTAGTTTTGTATTGTTTTAAAAGACGAATGTAACAAAATGTTAGTGTTATAAAAACTCAAACAATATATTTCTATGAACAGAAAACTATTTATTAGCGCTTCAGTACTGGGTGTTATTGCCGTAATTGTAGGGGCATTTGCTGCCCACGGATTAAAACCTTTAATTTCTTTTGAAGCCATGCAATCTTTTGAGACTGGTGTGCGTTATCAAATGTATCACGCCTTTCTTTTACTTTTCGTAGGGCTGTCTGCATCCCTTCCGGAAACGGTGAAAAAAGGCATCCTTTATTTGGTGTTATTAGGAGTGGTATTGTTTTCTGGATCCATTTACGGATTGGCTACCGATACGCTAACATCATTTAACTTTAAATCTATTGCACTAGTGACTCCTGTAGGAGGATTATTGTTAATATCGGCTTGGGTAGTGATGCTAATAAGCTTTGTAAGAATTAAATAGAATTAATTATTTATTTTTACGCCTATCTTTATAATTATGATTAATTTTGTACCTTAAAACAACATACACAAATTATGGTAAACCATACACAATCTACAAATACGGTTTCGTTGGAATCATACGGAATTAAGAACGCTAAAGTAAGATACCAATTGTCATCTGACGAGTTACACGCTATTACCATTGAAAAAGGTCAGGGTGTAGAATCGTCTACAGGTGCATTGGCTGTTAACACAGGCGAATTTACTGGACGCTCTCCTCTTGACAGGTTTATTGTTAAAGACGAGGTAACTAAAGATCGCGTTTGGTGGGGAAATATTAACATCCCTTTCGATGCTGATAAGTTTGATAAATTATACGATAAAGTAACAAACTACCTTTCTGAAAAAGAAGTTTTTGTAAGAGATAGTTATGCATGTGCTGAAGAGGCATACCGCTTAAATATTCGTGTTATTACCGAGTTTCCTTGGAGTAACATGTTTGCAAATAATATGTTTTTACGCCCAACGGCAGAAGAGTTAAAAGACTTTACTCCAGAATGGACTATCGTTAATGCGCCGAGTTTTATGGCTGTTCCTGATGAAGATGGAACGCGTCAGCATAACTTTGCAATATTAAACTTCACGAAAAAAATCGCTTTAATTGGTGGAACTGGATATACTGGGGAAATCAAAAAAGGTATTTTCTCTGCATTAAACTTTATCCTACCAGTTTACAAAAACACATTGCCAATGCACTGTAGTGCTAATGTTGGTAAAGAGGGTGATACAGCTATTTTCTTTGGTTTATCAGGAACAGGAAAAACAACCTTGTCTACAGATCCAGACAGAAGTTTAATTGGTGATGATGAGCACGGATGGACAAGTGAAAATACAGTATTTAACTTTGAAGGTGGTTGTTACGCTAAAGTGATTAACTTATCTCAAGAACAAGAGCCAGAAATTTTTGGAGCAATCAAAAAAGGCGCTATTCTAGAGAATGTAATTATGAATGATAAAGGGGAGGTTGACTTTGCCGATACCTCGATTACTCAAAATACACGAGTAAGTTACCCAATTCACCATATCGATAATATTAAAGTACCTTCTATGGGTACCAACCCAAAAAACATCTTCTTTTTAACAGCAGATGCTTTTGGTGTACTGCCTCCAATTTCAAAGCTAACTCCTGGTCAAGCGGCATACCACTTTATTTCTGGTTATACTGCAAAGGTTGCTGGAACAGAAGCGGGAATCGATGAGCCGCTACCAAGTTTCTCAGCGTGTTTCGGAGCCCCTTTTATGCCATTACACCCTACAGAGTACGCAGAGATGCTAAGTGCTAAAATGAAGGAAACAGGCGTTCAAGTATGGTTAATTAACACAGGGTGGACCGGTGGTCCTTACGGTGTAGGTTCACGTATGAAATTAAAATACACACGTGCTATGATTACCGCTGCTATGGATGGTTCTTTAGAAGAAGCAAACAAAGACGGATACCATACACATTCTGTATTTGGAGTACAACAACCTAAAGTATGTCCGAATGTTCCTTCTGAAGTGTTAAGTCCTAGACAAACTTGGAATAACGACGAAGGTTACTACAAAACAGCAAACCAATTGGCAAACTCATTTAATGAGAACTTTAAGAAATTTGCAGATAATGCAAATGATGAAATTCTTGCAGGAGCGCCAAAAGTGGTATAATTACAACGATATCTCATAAAAAAAGCGACCATTTGGTCGCTTTTTTTTATGCTTTGCAATTGATAAACAATGGCGTTTATTTTTTATTTACCTTTTCTATGTACTTCTTTAAAGCCATAGTCATCGATGGTGTTTCTGGTGTCGGTGCAGCGATATCAACACGTAATCCGCGCTCTTCTACAGCCTTGATTGTCGTATTACCAAAAACAGCAATGCGCGTGTCATTTTGTTTGAAATCTGGGAAGTTATGGAATAACGACTCGATTCCCGACGGACTAAAGAAAACGAGGATGTCGTAAGATACATTCGCTAAATCGGATAAATCACTGATTACCGTTCTGTAAAAAACAGCCTCTTTCCAGCTTACTCCTAACTCATTTAAAGTTTCAGGAACCTCCGGTTTTAACTTATCGGTAGTTGGTAATAAGAAGGTTTCGTCTTTGTATTTTTTAATTAAAGGCGATAATTCTGAAAACGTACGTTTACCAACATAAATTTTACGCTTTCTATACACAACATATTTTTGTAGGTAATAGGCAACAGCTTCCGATTGACAGAAGTATTTCATCGTGTCAGGCACTTTGAAGCGCATTTCTTCGGCTATTCTAAAAAAGTGGTCTATAGCATTTCTACTCGTTAAAATAACGGCAGAGAACTTAGATAAATCTATTTTTTGTTGTCTTATTTCTTTAGATGGCACGCCTTCTACGTGAATGAAAGATCTGAAATCAATCTTTACCTTTTGCCTCTCAGAGAGTTCAAAATAAGGAGAGTTTTCAATTTTAGGTTCTGGTTGTGAGATTAAAATCGTTTTCACTTTCATAATATACTAGCTTTTTTTAGTTTCTATGTAGTTGTAATTAATTTATACAAAACCACATATGGTGAAATTTCGAGTGCGCAAAGGTACAAAATAAAATAAAACAAGTTATTTTTAATTGTATTTAGATGTGTTTTAAAAAAATAGGACAGGCCTATGATGTGCACAATAAACAGAAGTATAGCGATTATATACAGGTAATTAGGTTGCGGATGAACGCTAAAAATTAAAATAGCGTTAATAGGTACCAAAAGTAAACCAATGAAATTTTTGAAGTTTAATTTTAAAAATAAATAGTCGTAAACGATGGAAGTAATGTTTAGAATCTTGCTTACCACACGTTCTAAAATTGTTTTGACTAGCATAAATGCACCTAGCCCCAAGCCGATTTTTAAATAGAGATCGCTGGCTGTGAGGTCTAAATCCGCCCACAGATTGTAGAACACCACAACGCTTAGGGTTAATTGCACAATAAGATTACCAAATAAAATAGATTCAAAACCATTTATAAACTCCGAATGCTTATTATAGGCATTCGAATACTTGTAATTGACAAGGATATAGCTAAAATCGTGAAACCGTTTGGGGTAGGCCATGCGTGCTATAGCAATTAGTAGTAAACTAAAGACTAATAAAATCGTAAAAATTTCGTTTGATACCAGTTCTCTTAACATGCCATAAAATTATTACAATTTTTATTGCTTAATGACTAATATTAGTAAATATTTAAAAATAAATAAATTTCAAAATACTACATTTGCCAAAAAGAACGCTATTAATGAAAGATGCTATTGTCATTATTCCCACTTATAATGAGATTGAAAATATAGAGGCTATAATAGCGGCTATATTTTCGCAAGACAAGGCGTTCGATATTTTAATAGTGGACGATAATTCGCCTGACTTAACAGGTGTTAAAGTTAAAGAACTTCAAAAGCAATACGGCGATCGCCTGTTTTTAGAAACCAGACAAGAGAAATCAGGATTAGGCACCGCTTACATTCACGGTTTTAAGTGGTGTTTAGAACGCGATTACGAGTATATTTTTGAAATGGACGCCGATTTTTCCCACGATCCAAAAGATTTAGTAAAATTATATGAGGCCTGCCATGAGAATCATGCCGATTTAAGTATCGGTTCGCGCTATGTAAAAGGTGTAAATGTTGTAAATTGGCCATTAGGGCGTGTGCTTTTATCTTATGGAGCATCAATGTATGTCCGCCTCATTACAGGTATGAAGATTAAAGATACCACAGCCGGCTTTATATGCTATAAGCGGAGCGTGTTAGAGACCTTAGATTTAAACGCGATTAAGTTTGTAGGTTATGCCTTTCAAATTGAAATGAAATTTAAAGCCTATTTAGAAGGGTTTAATATCGTTGAAGTTCCCGTTATATTTACCGATCGTGCCAAAGGGGAGTCTAAGCTTAGTCCAAATATTATTTCTGAAGCGATCTTCGGAGTACTGACAATGAAAATCAAAAGTTTTTTTAAAAAATAAAAACCATGAACGAAAGAGTGACACTTATTAAAAATGCTAAAGTGGTAAATGAAGGCACTATCGAAACAAGAGATATCTTAATCGAAGGTGAGTTTATTACCAAAATTGCTGAATCTATAAGTCCGAAAAATGGAGACGTTCTTATTTTTGACGCCGAAGGACAATATGTATTACCGGGTATGATCGACGACCAAGTGCATTTTAGAGAGCCTGGTTTAACGCATAAAGCCAATATAGAAACCGAATCGCGTGCCGCTATTGCCGGAGGGATTACCTCGTTTATCGAGATGCCTAATACCGTGCCGCAGACAACGACGATAGAGAAATTAAATGAGAAGTTTGCTATTGCGAAAGCGACTTCATCGGCGAACTATTCGTTTATGTTTGGTGGGACTAATGATAATTTAGAAGAGATTAAAAAACTCGATCCGAAGCAAGTGGCCGGATTAAAATTGTTTTTAGGCTCGTCTACAGGCAATATGTTGGTCGATAACCCCGAGGTTATAGAAGCGATTTTTTCTAGTACCGATTTGTTGATTTCTGTACATTGTGAGGATGAAGCGACCATTAAAAAGAATATGGATACCTATACAGAGCGTTATGGAGATGATATTCCGATGCATTTTCACCCGATTATTAGAAGTGAGGAGGCCTGCTATTTGTCGTCTTCAAAAGCTATCGAATTAGCGAAAAAAACAGGGGCACGATTACATGTGTTTCACCTGTCTACAGGTAAAGAAACCGCTTTATTTTCTAATAAAATACCTTTAAAAGATAAAAAGATTACTGCTGAGGTGTGTATTCATCACCTGTGGTTTAGCGATAAAGATTATGAAAACAAAGGGGCTTTTATAAAATGGAACCCTGCCGTTAAAACCGAAAGTGATCGCGCACAATTACTAGCGGCTTTATTAGATGATCGTATCGATGTGATTGCTACCGATCACGCGCCACATACCTTAGAAGAAAAGGAGAATGTATATACCAAAGCACCTTCTGGTGGACCGTTAGTGCAGCATGCGCTACCGGCATTGTTAGAACTACACCATCGCGATAAAATTTCGATTGAAAAGATTGTAGAGAAAGCCTGTCATAACCCAGCGATTTTATTCCAAGTGGAAAAACGCGGTTATATTAAAGAAGGGTATTATGCCGATTTAGTGTTTGTGGATTTAAACAGTCCGTGGACAGTTAAAAAGGACAATATATTGTATAAATGTGGATGGTCACCGTTTGAAGGAACGACTTTTAAGTCGCGAATCACCCATACCTTTGTAAACGGCGGATTGGCTTATAAAAACTTTAAGTTTTATGAGACCAAATACGCGAAGCAACTTACGTTCGACAGAAAATAGCAAATCCATGAAAAATGCACTTTATTTGGCTGTAATGGCACTGTTTTTAGTTTGCGGGTGCTATAATGTAGAGCCGCCTAAAAAGCCGGATAACTTGCTGTCTGAAGATCAGATGGTCAATGTTATTGTGGATATGGCTATCATGTCGGCAGCAAAAGGAGTCAACAAGAAAAAAATTGAAGTTAGCGGTATTGTCCCTGCTCAATATATCTATGATAGAAATACTATTGATAGCTTAAGTTTTGCTGAGAGCAATGTGTATTATGCTTTCGATGTAGAGACCTATAAACGGATTTATACCCGTGTAAAAGACACTTTAAATAAAAAACGGGAGTTTTATAAAAACATTGAGGATACCGAAAAAGTTGAAAAGCCCAGATTGGATACTATAAAACGTAATAAAGTCAATAAATTCCGAGGAAGTATCAACGATTCGATTATCATAGCGACCGATTTACAACCTAAATCTTAATCGCGATCATTTAAATATAGGGAGCAAGTGGTTTTTAAGCTGTCCTGAAGAGGGGTGAAAGAGACTCCTAAGGTGTCTTTAATTTTAGTCGTGTCATAATCTGATTGCGATTGTAGTGAGGCTACCAGATGACGTGTTAATTTACGGCGTTTGCCTGTGAGTTTGCTTTTTAACCAGTCTAACCGCCAAGCGACTTGTAAAAGCCAAGGTTGCGCTTCTTTTTTCGGAGGGGTAGCTCCTAATAATCCGGCGCTCGTGGTTAAAAACTTCTTGTAAGACCAAGTTTCCGAGACGCAAATAAAGCGCTCGTTAGTACATGCGCTACTCATAGCTGTTATCATACAATGTACCACATCGTTAACATCTACATACCCCATACTTCCCGAAGTGTAGTAAGGGACTCCATTTGCAACTGTTTTTATAAGTGATCCACTGCCATACTTCCAAATCCCAGGACCTATAATCACCCCTGGATTAATAATTACCGCATCGATCCCTTCTTGGGTGCCGCGCCAAACTTCTAACTCCGCTTCGTTTTTTGTTATGGCATAGACGCTATTATCTAGTTCGGGATTCCATTCCGTTTTTTCGCTAGCAGCCTGCCCTGACTTTGGCTTTCCTATTGTCGCTACCGAACTCACATAACACAATTTTTTTATGTCATGAGAGATACAGAAATTAACAATATTTGCGGTGCCTTCAATATTGGTCTTTTTTAACTGCTCAAACTTATCAGGCTCAAAGGAAACAAAAGCCGCACAATGGTACACGTAGTTAATCCCTTCAAAAGCTTCTGTTAGGCTAGGAATATCATTTAAATCGGCTTCCACCCACTCAATAGCACTAAAAAGCACCTCTGGGGTATCACTATAGTAAGAGAAAATCCGTTTTACCTGCTCAAACTTCTTTTTATTTCTGTAAATGGCACGTACTTTAATATTGCTATTTACCAATGTATATAGTAAATGCGCACCCACTAAGCCTGTTCCTCCGGTTACTAAAATCATAGGACTAAAGTAAAGAATTATTCAATATTGCTAACTATTTATACATTGATTTTTATCTTTGTCCCACTTAATACTAAAGTTATAAAAAATGGCTAATACATTTGTAGACGAATTACGATGGAGAGGAATGGTGCATGATATCATGCCGGGTACCGAAGAGCAACTGGATAAAGAAATGACAACCGCCTATATTGGTTTCGATCCCACGTCCGATTCTTTACATATTGGTAGCCTAGTGCCTATTATTTTATTAGTTCATTTGGAGAAAGCAGGTCATAAGCCTGTCGCTTTAGTAGGTGGTGCCACTGGAATGATTGGTGACCCGTCAGGAAAAAGTGACGAGCGTAATCTGTTAGATGAAGAAACCCTTGAGCGTAACGTAGCAGGAATAAAAAGCGTCTTATCGCGGTTTTTAGATTTCAACTCAACAGAGAAAAACGCGCCGCTATTAGTAAATAACTACGATTGGATGAAAGACTTTTCTTTTATCGATTTCGCCCGTGATGTAGGGAAACGTATTACCGTGAACTATATGATGGCAAAAGATTCAGTGAAAAAACGTTTTTCTGGTGAGGAAGGGAGTATCGGAATGTCGTTTACCGAGTTTACTTATCAATTAATTCAAGGTTACGATTTCTACCACTTACACAAAGCGCTAAATTGTAAATTACAAATGGGGGGTAGTGACCAGTGGGGTAATATTACTACGGGAACCGAATTGGTGCGTCGTATGAATGTCGGACAAGACGATGCGAAAGCCTATGCTATGACCTGTCCTTTAATTACAAAAGCCGACGGATCTAAATTTGGAAAAAGTGAAGGTGGAAACGTGTGGTTGGATGCCGATAAAACATCGGTGTATAAATTCTACCAGTTTTGGTTGAATACCTCAGATGAGGATGCCGAGAAATACATTAAAATATTTACCTTCTTAAGTAAAGAAGTTATTGAAGCCTTAGTTAAAGAGCATCAAGAAGCGCCACATTTACGTCTGCTACAAAAACGTTTGGCTGAAGAGGTGACGACCTTTGTTCACTCTAAAGAGGATTATGAAAATGCTGTAAAAGCTTCAGAAATTTTATTTAGTAAAACCTTTAATGAGGATATCAGAACGTTAAAGGAAAGCTTGTTTTTAGATGTGTTTGAAGGTGTGCCACAAGCAGAACTAAAGGCTTCGGAATTAGAAGACGGTTTAGATATGATCGCCGCGCTAGCCGATAAGACCAACTTTTTAGCTAGTAATAGTGAAGCGCGACGCGCTTTAAAAGAAAATGCAGTGGCTGTAAATAAAAATAAGGTGACCGCTGATTATAAACTTACGACTGCCGATTTAATAAATGATAAGTACGTGGTGCTTAACAAAGGGAAAAAGAATACCTATATTATTAAATTCGTTTAAGACCAAGACCGTCTTAAGTTTAGGATAGTACATACAAAAGCCTGATTGTAATTCAACAATCAGGCTTTTTTAAATTAGTTAACCAACTAAAAACTAATTCGGGTTATAATAACCATAGTCCATTGGTCGGATGTTCTAGTCGTACCTTACAGATTAAGGTAGAAAACATTAAAAATAATTAGGGTAAGTGATTGGAAGCTACTGTTTAAGCTCAAAACAGTATGGCTTGTTACAACACCATAAGGTTGCATCCTCTAATATCACTGCTATCAAAGCGACCTATAACTTCAAAACTACCATCGGGACGCACGCGACCAAGATCTTGGGTAGCGATAAAAGCACAGGAGTTTATATTTGCTAAATCTATAACATTAAGACCTCCGGTTTTTCCTGTAGCTTGGATGTGTAGTGCATCTTCAGGTTCGCGGGTAATGATGCGCATCCATGAGGGACACTCAAAAAGGCCGTGACCTTTGGAGTACGCCTGACTAAGGAGTTCGGTCATACCGTATTCGCTGTGAATGGCATCTACGCCAAACCCGGTTTTTAAGAGCGCGTGAAGTTCTTCGCGGATTAATTCCTTGCGACGCCCTTTCATACCGCCAGTCTCCATAATAATCGTGTTTTTTAAATCGAATTGATGCATTTCTATCAAATCTAATAAGGCGAAAGACACGCCGAGTAAAAGCACCTTTTTACCTTGCTTATCTAAGGAGATTAAAGTGTCTTTTAATGCCGATAGATTATTCAGATAAAAGCCGCTTTCAGTATGGTTGGAAGCTTTAATCATCGCATCGGCCATATAAATTAAAGAGGAGCCGTCGCGTTCCAAATAACTCGGTAGTAGTGCGAGTACCACATAGTCTTCAACAGGGCCGTAAAAGGCTTGGAATCCTTTGGTAAAGCTCTTTTCGTAGAGGCTTAAGTCGCTAACATAATGGGTACTCGTTGTAGAGCCCGTAGTGCCGCTACTCGTAAATAGTTTCGTTATGGGTGCTGTTGTGCTTAGCACCTCGTGAGATTTAAAAAACTGAATCGGTAAAAACGGTATCTGGGAACTCTGCTTGACATCGCTAGGGTGCGCGTTTAGTAAATCGCAAAACGATCGGTACACCCCATTATTGTGAAACTGAAAATTGAAAACCTGAAGTGCTAAAGCTTCAAAATCTTCAGGAGTTTTAATATCAAAAATAGAATCGGGTGTTCGCATGATACAGAAAGTGTAAACGTTTAAAGCTGATGTTTTTCAACATGCAAAAGTAAATAAAATATAAAAGAGCGTTACCATAAGATAACGCTCTTTTAAAATATCTAAACCAAGTGTTTATTTAATGACTAATTTCTTTGTGGTTAGCGCGCCATTTTGGTTGAGTTGCATAACGTAAACGCCAGAAGCTAAGCTAGAAATATTTAAACGGTTATTGTTTACTGTGGTGGCAATGACTTGCTTCCCTAACACGTCGTATAAAGAAACGGATATCGGACCTTGAGTAGCGGATTTAATATTTACAAATCCTGTGCTTGTCGGATTGGGGTATAGGGCAAAGCCTTCCGACTGATTAAAGTCGTCTGCCGATAAGCTTGCGGTTTTCACCAATACTACCTTATCGATTAGGATGCCGTTACCAGCCCCATTTCTTACCGAAAATATAATTTCTAAGGGTCCAGCGGCAGGGGTAAATACCGACTCGATTAATGTCCATGCTTCCGTGCCAGTAAATGTGGTGTACGCGCTGTAAGGGGAATAAGTACCATCATGAAACGCGGTTCTGATATCACCTTGTCCTTTTGCATAATACCTTAGTGTGTATTCTTCGTTAGTCGCGGTAATCGCAAGGTTTGTAAATCGCTTGTGATTGGTGCTCGCATTAAATAAGGCGAGTGCAGAGCTGCCCTCATAGGCAGTACTAGTGTATTCAGAAATTCCTGATGCCGCAAGGCTCGTTTTGCTGCCGTTCCAGCCGTTAGGAACGCCGGAAGTCCACGTTTCGAAACCACCATTGGTAAGTTCGTTTTGAGCAGCCGCCGTAAACAAAGTGGCTACTGCACATACTATAAAGTAAAGTGTTTTCAAGTGCTAGATTATTAATTAATTGGCGGCGAATATAGACATAAAAAAAAAGGCTTGTTAGAATTAACAAGCCTTTTAATGATTAGAAAATACTAATTTTATTTAATCACTAATTTCTTAGTTGTTGTGTTTCCATTTTGGTTAATGTTTACAATGTAAACACCAGCATTTAAGCTAGATACGTTTAATGACGTGTTGTTTAATGTTGTGTTGATAACTTGTTTTCCTAACACGTTGTAAACAGATACGTTAATAGCTTCTGTACTTGCTGTTTTAATAGTAACGAATCCAGAAGTTGTTGGGTTCGGGTATAAAGAAAACGCTGTAGCATTAGCAGTCACGTTATTTACAGATAATGTTGTAAAGTCAACATCAGAAGCGTAACGCGATAAGATTTGGTATGTACCATTAAAATCACCACCTAAACCTGTAACGATTGCTGGAGTAGCTTCAATAAGTGTTCCTATTAAATCTTCATCTCCAAAAGAAACTCTCATAATTCCTGTGTTAGCATCTTTTACGATATCGTAGTTTGTATTATCGGCAAAAACAGCTGTACCATCAGCATCAGGGAAAGTAACGTCTGTAATAGAAATTAACTCACTCTCATGATCTTCAGGAGAAGCTAAGAAAGTAGCTAAATCCATTACTTGAGGCGTCACTGTATTTCCTGTACTTGAAGACGCAACATCTACACTTGGAATTAATTGTAAAGTTCCAGCATATTCCGCTAATTCACCTGTTAAGCTAGTAATACCATCACCAATATTAAAAGTTCCAGTTAAAGTCCCTGCCGTGTCATCAATTAGAATACCTGCCGTTCCATCTTGGATGTATTTTTGGTTTCTAGTATTATCAGTAACGATATAAGAGATAAGCGCCTCACCAGTTAATTCGTAAAAGTCACCTACAGTTCCAACACGTAAAGCTGCGATATCAGAAACTTGAGTTACAGATGCTACAGAAAAGGTTACAGTTGATTGTACAGCAGGTACAAGTGGTGTATGGTTATTGTCTACTAATTCCATAAATACAGTATACGATTGACCATTAGCTACAGTAATAACTTCATCATTTGTATCGTATTTCATTGCTTGATCTGTTCCATTGATCGTCCAATGAATATGTCCGTCAAATCCACCCGTAGTTGCTCCTACAGTAAAGTTTTGTACGGCTATAGATAGGTTAGCACTTGTCGTTCCAGGAGCTAATTCCGTTCCGTCACCAGGTGTTAAAATTGCTAAGCTTGGAGTTGAGCTAGCTGTTGGTGTGTATGTTCCAATTGGAAATACAGAACTACAAGTCGTATTATCTGTACAGTTGTCTGTTGCGTTAATTCCACTATATGTCCAGTTTCCCACCACAAATGTTGAGCCGTCAGGACCTGTTCCGTCCACGCGGTAAGCCCATCCATCTAAGTAATCCCATGGCTCTCCACTACCGTCAACATTAATATCTCCAAAAGTGTCAATTACAGAGCCATTGTGAAATAACTCTAAAGCGTCATCTCCATTTATGCCTGCAGAAGAGTGGTCATAATCACCATTAATTCCAAAATAAGTCATTAAAGAACCTGGGCTGCTTCCTTCAGTAAAAATGTAAATAAAATCACCAGCTGTAGCTGAACCTGAAAAGGTTAGTTCTTCGCCGTCAGTTCCATCACCGTTGTTTGCAGATCCAAAACCATAGGCCGATAAGTCTGCAATGTCGTTAGCGACATATATTTCAATTAACTTCGGCGCACCTCCGGGTAAAGGACCGTCGAAAGCTCCAGTTATAATCATGTCTTGACCATAAGATAGTGTCGCCATGAACGTTAATAATAAAAAGTAAAGTTTTTTCATCGTATAAGTTTTTTAAATTTATCAAGGTCAAATATACGGATTATTTTGCGTTTTTATAGCTTGTTAACGAAACAACACGCGTGTTTTAACCTTAAATTAATATTGAGGCTAGTAACGGTGCGCGATGCAAGAATAAATTTTATAATATATTAAGAGTCAGTTAGTAATGTGTTAGCCTAGTGTTATTTTAAGGTTATTATTATTTATATAAATTGTAGGTGCCGTATTAATTTTATCTTTACGTTAAATTAAACAAAAAAGTAGTAGTCGTAATGAATAAAAAAGACATCAGAATTCTATTAGTAGACGATGAGCCGGATATTTTGGAAATTATCAGTTATAATTTAAGCAAAGAAGGGTACACCGTATTTACTGCTAAAAATGGGGTGGAAGGTATTAAAAAAGCCAAAAGAGAAAAACCGCACCTTATTGTCTTGGATGTGATGATGCCAGAAATGGATGGCGTAGAAGCTTGTGAGGCTATTCGTAAAATCCCAGAGCTTAAGCCAACTATAATTACCTTTTTAACCGCTCGTGGTGAAGACTATTCTCAAGTGGCAGGTTTTGATGCTGGTGCCGATGATTATATTACAAAACCAATCAAGCCCAAGCTATTAGTAAGTAAAGTAAAAGCCCTTTTAAGACGCCTAAAAACAGAAGAGGGCATCACCAATGTCACGGTGGGTGACCTCGTTATTAATAGAGAGGAGTATAAGGTAATTAAAGAGGGGGAAGAATTAACGCTTCCGCGGAAAGAGTTCGAACTGCTATCACTTTTAGCTTCTAAACCAGGAAAAGTCTTTAAACGCGAAGATATTTTAGATAAAGTATGGGGTAACGAAGTGGTTGTTGGTGGTAGAACCATCGATGTGCATATTCGTAAGCTCCGTGAGAAAATTGGTGACGATTGCTTTAAAACCGTAAAAGGGGTGGGTTACAAATTTGTAGAGTAATACTAGGATGTCTGTACAATTCAAAAAAACACATAAGTTCGCTATTAAATCAGCGCTGTTTATTGCCGGAGTGCTTGCCGTAGCTCTAGCGGTGATCTTATCGGTGTTTTATACGTTCCAAGTGCTACCGCTAATAATTTTTTCGGTATTTGCTTATTTGGTGGCGTATTCTATAATTCAATACCGGGTTCAGAAGTTTATCTACCGCCGAGTAAAAAAAATCTATGACGATTTAACGCTTTTAGAATCGACTAATTTCCGTCAGAAACGCGTTACTACCGATATGGCGACCTTAACTCAGGAGATTGATAAGTATGCCCGAGATAAAAAACTGGAGATTGAAACCTTAAAAGTCCGCGAAGAATACCGAAAGGAGTTTTTAGGTAATGTGTCTCACGAGTTAAAAACGCCGTTGTTTACAGTGCAAGGGTATATTCTAACCTTATTGGACGGTGCTATTGAAGATGAGTCGATTCGAGATAAGTATTTGGATCGCGCGAGTAAGGGGGTGGAACGTCTTATTTATATCGTTAAAGATTTAGATATGATTACCAAACTCGAGGTTGGCGACTTGCGACTAGACATCGAAACCTTTGATATTGTAGAGCTCATTGCTAGCGTGTTTGAAATGTTCGAAATGAAATCTGCAAAAAAGAAAATTACGCTGACTTTCGATCGGGTGTACAAAAATCCTATTCTAGTTTCTGCGGATAAGGAACGGATACAGCAAGTGCTGTCTAATCTTATTGTGAATTCTATTAAGTACGGAAGAGAAAAAGGAACTACCGAGGTAAGTATAGAAAACCTGGTAAAAAACAAGGTTATTATCCGAGTTACCGATAATGGTGAGGGGATTATAAAAGCAAATATCCCGCGACTTTTTGAACGTTTCTACCGTGTCGATAAGAGCGGATCAAGAAAAGAAGGCGGTTCTGGTTTAGGGCTAGCCATCGTAAAACATATTGTCGAAGCCCACGACGAAAACATCTTTATCGATAGTGAGTATGGGGTGGGTAGTGAATTCTCGTTTACCTTAGAAAAGGCAAAGTAATCTTTTATTTCAAGGCTGTATGTAAAGCTTTAGAATAAAAGCGGTGTTCAAATCTTATCTTGGTATGAGCACTTGCTAAGCAATTCCTGTTCTTTAAAAAAAATACAGTGCATTTAGTAGGGTGTTTTCTGATCTTCAAAAAAAGAGAATACTCAGCAAGCAAGGATGCGAATTTGCTAATATCGACACTAAACATAGTAAAGGTCGCAGATATTTCCTTAATTTTGTCGCGATAATTTTAAGAATAATAGAAATACGCAATTGTGGGAAGTAAAAATAAACTAAAGCGCTTTAGAGAAAACGAAACCTTTAAAAATGTCTTTCAGCCCTCTCGCGAGGAATTGGTAGAAGGTCAATTTGCACCAAAAGGAAAATGGCGCGAGACCTTTTTTAATAATGATAACCCGCTAGTTTTAGAACTGGGTTGCGGAAAAGGGGAGTACTCGGTAGCCTTAGCAAAAAAATACCCGAATAAAAATTTTATCGGTATCGATATTAAAGGGGCGCGTTTCTGGAGAGGTGCTAAAACAGGCATCGAAGAGCAAATTCCTAACGTGGCTTTTTTACGTACCCAAATAGAACTTATCGATCATGCTTTTGCAGAGCAGGAAGTCGACGAAATATGGATTACCTTCCCAGACCCACAAATAAAATATAAGCGTACCAAGCACAGAATGACGAATGCCGATTTCCTAGCGCGGTACAAAAAGATACTAAAAGCAGATGGCGTAGTGAACCTAAAAACGGATAGCGAGTTTATGCACGGCTATACCTTAGGCTTATTACACGGAGCAGGTCACGAGGTGTTATACGCCAACCATAATGTGTACAAACAAGAGGGGAGTCCGGAAGAAGTTACTAGCATTCAAACCTATTATGAAAGTCAGTATTTAGCTAAAAACAAACCAATTACGTATATTAGGTTTAAAATCAAGTAATATTGGAGATTACAATTACGTTTTGCTTAGGTTTAATATTTGCTTTAATAGGTGTTATTCCACCAGGATTGCTAAATATGACGGCCGCAAAAATTAGTATTAAAGATGGCCATACTCGTGGCCTTGTTTTCTCTAGTGGCGTGTGTGTGGTAGTGATTTTCCAAACCTATATTGCCTTAACCTTTGCGAAGTATTTAAGTAAACACCCCGATGTGGTAAACATCCTTCAGCGGGTGGCTTTAGTGATTTTTGTGCTCATTACCATTTACTTTCTCCTACTCGCCAAAAAAGAAGTCAAACCCCATAAAGAACCCAATATAAAAAGTAAAAAGAGCCGCTTTTTTCAAGGGGTCTTTTTATCGGCTTTAAATATATTTCCTATTCCCTATCAGGCGTATATGGGAACCACTTTGGCGGCAGCTTCCCTTATAAAATTAGATACGACCAACATCTGGTCTTATGTGTCTGGAGCCGCTTCAGGGACTTTTATCATGCTGTATGTGTATGTGTTTCTATTCGAAAAAATTAATAGTCGCAAAATAAAATCCCAGAAAAATATTAATTTGATTATTGGGAGTATCACAGGGCTTATTTCTATTTTTACCCTTATCAATATCATTAAAGACTCGTAATGGCTAAGAAAACACAACATTTTTACGATAATGTGTATGCCGTTGCCAGGCAAATTCCTTACGGCAGAGTGACTAGCTATGGTGCTATTGCCAGGTATTTGGGAGCTGCTAGATCTGCGCGTATGGTGGGTTATGCTATGACCAATTCTCATGGCAAGGACGTGCCAGCACATCGCGTGGTTAATCGCAAAGGGCTGCTTACTGGGAAGCATCATTTTCAGGGCACTAACCTCATGCAGCAGCTGCTAGAGAGTGAGGGGCTTACCGTTATCGATAATCAGATTCAGGATTTTGATACCGTGTTTTGGGACCCTTCAGTAGCTCTAGACTAAAGGGTTTCAGGTTGGAGTTTAACGCTTTTAATTTGGCCATTAGCTCTTCCGCGGAAGCGAAAAAAAAACACGTTATAAAACGCGGTTTTTAATTATAGTTTTCACTTATCAGCCTATAAAAAATAGTCACGCTTAGGGCTTCCTACTTCCGTTTGTATTAATTATATTTGCACTTTAGAATAAATCTAAATTGCACTATGAATTTAAAGAAACAAGACATACTAAAAGCACTAGAAACCATAACAGTACCTGGAGAGGGGCAGAATATGGTAGATAGTGGCGCTGTAAAAAATGTGGTGACTTTTGCCGATGAGGTGGTGGTAGATATCACAATTAAAAACCCAGCACTACAAGCGCGTAAAAAAACCGAAGTAGAAATCCTTAAAGCCATTCACGAATTGGTTTACGAAAAGGCGAAAGTGAAAGTGAATATCACGGTCGAAGCGCCAGCGAAACCAACGAATGAGATTAAAGGGAAGTCGATTCCAGGAATTCAGAATATAGTTGCAATCGCCTCAGGAAAAGGAGGTGTAGGGAAATCTACAGTGACGGCAAACCTAGCGGTAACCTTAGCAAAAATGGGCTTTAAAGTAGGGGTTTTAGATGCCGATATTTACGGACCCTCGATGCCTATTATGTTCGATGTGGAATTAAAACGTCCGCTATCAGTAACCGTAGACGGAAAGTCAAAAATGCAACCCGTAGAAAACTATGGCGTAAAAATGTTGTCTATAGGTTTCTTTACCAAGCCCGATCAGGCAGTGGTATGGCGCGGACCGATGGCAGCGAAAGCGTTGAACCAGATGATTTTTGATGCCGCTTGGGGTGAGCTCGATTTCTTATTAATCGATCTACCACCAGGAACCGGAGATATTCACCTAAGTATCATGCAGTCCCTACCAATTACAGGCGCTGTGGTGGTAAGTACACCCCAAAACGTGGCACTAGCCGATGCAAAAAAGGGAGTGGCAATGTTTCAACAAGAAAGTATAAACGTGCCGGTTTTAGGAATTATAGAAAACATGGCTTACTTTACACCAGCAGAGTTGCCAGAGAATAAATACTATATATTTGGTCAGGAAGGCGCAAAACACCTTGCCGAAGATCTTAACGTGCCACTATTAGGAGAAATACCGTTGGTACAAAGTATTCGTGAGGCCGGAGATGTGGGTAGACCAGCAGCCATGCAGTCGGGGACCCCTCTAGAAACCGCTTTTGAGAACATTACTCAAAATGTGGTTCAGGAAGTGGTAAATAGAAACACCGATTTGCCGCCTACCGAAGCAATAAAAATTACAACAATGGCTGGTTGTTCAGCAGTTAAAAAATAAACAATGACCACAGAAGAAATCAGACTTAATGTAGAAAAGGCCCTCGAAGAAATTCGTCCGTTTTTACAGAGTGACGGCGGCGATATCTCACTACTCTCTATCGAAGACGATAAGATAGTAAAGGTACAGCTACAAGGCGCTTGCGTAGGATGCAGCGTAAACCAAATGACTTTAAAGTCTGGTGTAGAACTGACAATTAAAAAATGGGCCCCGCAAATCGAGCAGGTCATTAATATAGAAGATTAGGGCGTGACCACAAGGGTCAGGCTTTCCACTATATCTTTTTTACAAGCCTATAAAAAAGGATGCCGCTGCAATCCTTCACGCAGATGATAATTGTCATCACCTTTTGGAAATTAAATTAAGAACTTTGTGGTGATAGCAAAGTAAAAATAGCCGTGTGCTATTTATTAAAAGACACTATGATAAAAACAGACATACTAATAATTGGTGCAGGACCAACAGGATTGTTTGCCGTTTTTGAAGCGGGATTATTAAAAATGAAATGCCATCTTATCGATGCCTTGCCGCAACCTGGCGGACAATGTTCGGAGCTGTATCCTAAAAAACCGATTTATGATATTCCGGGCTTCCCGGAGATATTGGCCGACGATTTGACGAAAAATCTTATGGAGCAGTGTAAGCAGTTCGAACCGGGGTTTACCCTTGGCGAGCGTGCCGATACCCTAGAGAAATTAGAAGATGGTACCTTTATAGTCACCACCAATAAAGGTACAAAACACCACGCGCCAATTGTGGCTATTGCCGGCGGATTGGGGAGTTTCGAGCCTAGAAAACCGATAATTCATAATATCTCCCACTACGAAGATAAAGGCGTGGAGTATATGATTAAAGACCCGGAAGTGTACCGCGATAAAAAAGTGGTGATTGCCGGTGGTGGGGACTCTGCTTTAGATTGGAGTATCTATTTAAGTGATATTGCCAAGGAGGTGACACTTATTCACCGTAGAAATGAGTTCCGTGGGGCTTTAGATTCTGTAGACAAAGTTCAGGAGCTAAAAGACCGCGGTAAAATTAACCTGGTAACACCTGCCGAAGTGGTCGGTATCCTAGGTCCGGATGAGGTTACAGGCGTCGTTGTAAAGCAATCGGAACATATCGAAAAAGAATTTGAGATTGAATGTGATCACTTTATCCCCCTTTTCGGACTCTCGCCAAAATTGGGCCCTCTAGCAAAATGGGGACTGGAGATCGAAAAGAATGCGATAAAAGTTAATAACGCCTTAGATTATCAAACCAATATCCCAGGGGTTTTTGCTATCGGTGATATCAATACCTACCCAGGGAAATTAAAACTAATTTTATGCGGATTCCATGAAGCAACGCTAATGTGTCAAGCCGCTTATCAGATTATAAACCCAGGGAAACGCTACGTGCTTAAATACACAACAGTAAGTGGTATTGATGGTTTCGATGGCACACGTAAAGAAGCACCAAAAGCAGTGGTGAAGAAGATTGAATAAGGAAAAGTTTAATGGAAGTTGGATATTGGAAGCTCGAATTTAGAGGCTCGAAGTTGGATGTTGGATGTTGGAAGATAGAAGTTTACTACTAATTTCTAATACCTCATCCCTAATACCTCATCCCTAATCCCTATTTTTATTATGGAACAAGACGTAAATATTACAATTATTGATAGAGAGGGTGTATCGCATACGGTTGCAGCACCTACAGATATGGCTATGAACCTGATGGAGGTGGTACGTTCTTACGAGCTGGCTCCCGAGGGCACGATTGGTGTCTGTGGGGGTATGGCGATGTGTGCTTCTTGTCAGTGCTACGTATTAAGTGATACCGAATTGCCGGAGATGCAAGATGATGAAGATGCGATGCTCGCAGAGGCTTTTTATGTAAAGGATAATAGCCGCTTGGGCTGTCAGATTCAAATGACACCGGAAATGGAAGGTCTTAAAGTAGAACTCGCCCCAGAGAGTTAAGGTTTTTTAATCTTTTTATTTTTTTCTTGACTACCAAAAAGTTTTACTTTTGTCATTCTGAGGGAGTAACGACCGAAGAATCTGAACTTGAATTGAAGTTTGAGGTCCTTTTTGTTCGAGGTTACATGAGACACAAGATTCTTCACTGCTCAGAAATCGAAGATTCGATGTAGTCAATGACATATAATTGAGCATTGCGTAACTATGACCTCGAGCTAATTACACAAGCATTGAGCAAAGCTGTAAAAGAGTATAACCACCAAATTCACCAAAATAAAACCTATTCCCTAATTCCTAATGCCTACTTCTGCTGTCAGTTCGAGTGGCGCGACGTAGGAGCGTTGTATCGAGAACCTTTTGTACGAAATCATTTCACTTTTGTCATTCTAAGGGAGGTACGACTGAAGAATCTGTACATGAATTATAGTTATGATGTGCTTTATGTTCGAGGTTATATGAGACGCGAGATTCTTCACTGCTCAGAAATCGAAGATTCGACGCAGTCAATGACAAATAATTGCTCATCGCGTAACTATGACCTCGAGCTAATTACACAAGCATTGGCGAATGCTGTAAAAAGGTATAACCATCAAGTTTACCAAAAACAAACCTAATCCCTAATCCCCAATCCCTAATACCTAATACCTTTTTCACGTCTAAATAAAAATATACTTAAAAACCACAGCGGCCTATTTTTAGTAATCGTAGTAAAACAAGTAAAAGCCGCAGCGGCTGGCAGCGGAGGATGGCCTAGCGCAGCGGTTGCCA
>NZ_FNQK01000014.1:0-20239 GCF_900107625.1 Bizionia paragorgiae | reverse complement strand
CTTCCTTTTGGAACTGAGTTATTGAATTTATGCTTTTGAATCTATGTTTCTGTTAACTAATCCGGACCCCTAAATCCCCTAAAGGGGACTTTTTGTTTTAGGTAAATTGAGAATGCTCACCCTTTGTGGTTGGGGTAAAGACATTCTTATATAAAAAAAAAGGGAAGACATTACATCTTCCCTTTTCAAGTGTTCTTAAATTATGGAATTATAAAATTTCGATAATCTTTAGAACATTATAAGCTCCATTATTTAATGGGTACTGAACGTTATTCACTTCTTGGAAAAATGAAATTTTCACTAGAAAAAATACCGATCCTCCAGCTGTCGGTAGAGCAGTTGGTATGGAACTTACATTTGTGGGAGATCCGTTTATAGGAATGTTCACTATGTTTCCAATTGCGATTTCTTTAACGTTAGTATTGAAATCCAAATTTAGA
This sequence comes from Bizionia paragorgiae, assembly GCF_900107625.1. Taxonomy (GTDB): domain Bacteria; phylum Bacteroidota; class Bacteroidia; order Flavobacteriales; family Flavobacteriaceae; genus Bizionia; species Bizionia paragorgiae. The sequence goes on along the minus strand of NZ_FNQK01000014.1, from coordinate 19,799 downwards.
ACCGCTGATGAGATACTCAGGTGAGTTGCTCCTCCAGGGTAATTAATTTGCTGATTTGGAATTAAATTAGTGATTGAAAACTCCCCTGTAGCTGTGTCAAAACTAAAGTCTGATAATAGTACAGCGCTAAGCTGTGCATTGCTATTAAAATCAAATGCTTTAAGTGCTGCTTTGCCTAATGCCGAATTTAAACCTTCGCTTACATTACGACTTCCTCTTGCAGAAATTAAATCTTGATTTTTAACTTTACTCATTGTTTGAGTTAGCCTGGGGGTCATTCTTCCGTCTTTAACGTCGACTAGAAGTCCTGTTAAAGCTTGTCGGAGTTGTTTTCCACTTGTGGCAGAATGTCCAAATTCTTTGCCATTTTCCCGTGTTCTAATGAACGCTGGGTCGTTTTCGATTCTGGATTTACTAATGCCGCCTTTTGTACGCACTAAATATCCATCTTTTCCTTTGTAGAAGGTCATACCGTCTAAGGTACCTTCAATTTTTAAAAGGCTTTTTAATTTTGCCATTTCTTTGAAATTTATGAGTCTATATGTGACTCGTTAATAATTAAATGTTTTGAAGGCGTAACGGATTAAGCTGCGCAGGCTTAAAATTATATACCGGTGATACTTATTACATCCTTCATTTACAAAGTTAAGTGGGTGATTATGATGTGTTTTCGCTTTCTGGTGTTTAAGGAGATCTTAGTTGTCCTTGTTACGGTGCTAAGATTTTATTAAGATGTGAGGTATTACGTTAATTTGTTACTTCATGATGGTTACTTCATCGTTGGGGTGTTTATTGCTATTTTGTTGTTTCTGGTGTATTTGTTGTTTTTGTTAATTTTTGTGTTTTTAAATACTACTATTGGCTATAGGTTTGGCATACACTATCCATAGGGTATCTATACAGTATCTATAGAGTATCTATAGGGTTGCGTTTTCGTGAAGATGTAATTGTGAATGAATGTGATTGCTACTTGATGGGTAAGCGTTTAATTTCTTCTCTTGTGGCTAGTTTATAGAGCGTTAGATAGGGGTAATTCTAAAAGAAAGTTCTTTTTTTAGCTTTTTGAGATGTTTTTTTTGCGTAAAAGCTGTATTGAGTTATCAACATTCAATTTTTTTTTTGATGGAACTCAGATGTATTTTATAGTTATTATTTGTTGTTTGACGGATTAATTATGTTTTAATCGACTGTTTACGAGTGTTTTGATGTGTGTTTATTTGTCGAAATTGTTGATAAGTTAGTTGTGTGTTTTCGGTATGTTTTTATAATTTTATAAAACCGAACGAATACTAAAACAAAACATTATGAAGAATATGAAAACACGGACCCTTAGGAGGTTGTCCAAACACAAGGTGTTGGCCCTTTGCAAAAAAATATGGTATGATAAAAGTAATTGTAATTACACCGGAACAGATTTCGGAATTAACCTCAAGAAGCTTGAGCTACTCAAGGGGTATTATTCAGAAAATTAAACTTGAATCAAATAAAAAAAGACATCAATTGGTTACGATTAAAGAATTCGCTGATTATATGGGCTTTGAGTATGATGAAATATTCGAGATGATTAATTCTAAATAACCTCTATTTTATAGTGTATTGTTTTCAGTTGTTTTCTTCTTCTTCCTGAGAAACATAAGATTCTTCACTTTGTTCAGAAATCAAAGATTCGACGCAGTCAATGACAAATAATTGCTCATCGCGTAACTATGACCTCAAGCTAATTACACTAGCATTGAGCAAAGTTGTAAAAAGGTATAGCCATCAAGTATACCAAAAACAAACCTAATCCCCAATCCCTAATGCCTACTTCTCCTGTCAGTTCGAGTGGCGCGACGTAGGAGCGTTGTATCGAGAACCTTTTGTACGAAATCATATCACTTTTGTCATTCTGAGGGAGGTACGACTGAAGAATCTGTACAAGAATTGAAGTTATGATGTCCGTTGTAATTAAGGTCACATGTAGCACAAGATTCTTCACTACGTTCAGAATGACAATTGATTAATCATTTCGGTATTAAGACTTCTAGTTATTTTCATATTTAAAGATAAAGCCACATAGTTGTCATTCTGAGGGAGGTACGACTGAAGAATCTGTACATGAATTATAGTTATGATGTGCTTTTTGTTCGAGGTTATATGAGACGCGAGATTCTTCACTGCGTTCAGAAATCGAAGATTCGACGAAGTCAATGACAAATAATTGCTCATCGCGTAACTATGACCTCAAGCTAACTACATAAGCATTGGCGAATGCTGTAAAAGAGCATAACCATCAAGTCTACCAAAATCAAACCTAATCCCCAATCCCTAATACCTACTACCTATTTATCTTTTCACTTGAGGTGTAGCCTCCAGCTTCCGGCCTCTAAAACCACCCATGGAGATTCAAACCACCCACTGAACCAAAATCAAACCTAATCCCCAATACCTACTACCTAATCCCCAATCCCTCCTTTAACTATTTATAAACTTTTACTATCTTCTCTTGATTCTTTCTTTCCTTTCTTCTACTTTTACATTTTGGGAAACAAAACGAAAAAATACGCAAACAACATTTTCAAATGCAGGAGAAAAAATGGTACGTGCTATATGTTAAGGGGAACCATGAGAAGAAGGTTGAAAAACGCATTAACGACTTAGGCCTGGAAAATCTTACGGCTTTTTGTCCGTCGCGGACCGAGGTTCGGGTGTGGAGTGACCGCAAGAAAAAAATCCAAGTACCACTGCTTAGTCGCGTGGTTTTTATTCACTCTACAGAAACCGAGCGGGCTCACGTTTTTGGTATTCCCGGTACCGTTCGCTACTTATACGACCAAGGGCAACCCGGTATTGTTAGGGATGTAGAAATCGAACAACTGCGATCGGTTTTAGAAAGCACAGATATACTATCTCATACTACCGAAGAATTTAAACCCGGCACAGCCCTGCAATTGGACGGCTATGGTCTTGATAATCAGGAAGGTGTTGTTGTGAAGTCCACAAAAAATAATGTATGGATCGCTTTGTCGTCTGTGGGATTTGTTGTAAAATTGCAAATTAATTGATAGCAGCTAAAATAAAATAACCAAAAGTTAATTCAAGAGTTCCTTTTTAATGAAAATCACAGCGCGTGATCCCATTAAAATCACCAAAAGGAATTGGGGTGAATTAAGTAAGTTAAACGCCTTTTTTATGAGTGGCGAAACCTATAAAAAGTGGCACGATTCGTGTTGCGTTATACGGGTGCTGCTTAAAACGTCTCTAATGCTGACGGTTTATTATAAGTTGTTACTGAGTTTTCTATTTTTGAGGCCAAAGTAATGGCTTTTTTTTATTATTTGTATCGCTTGTTGTGTAACAAGTGCCGGCGAAGCCGTGACATAACGTGATGGTTTTATATGATAGAACACCATAAAAAAAAGGCTTTATAGTCCTTAATTAAAATAATAAATACGTATTTTAAACCTTAAATTAACCAAAGAGATAATAGGTTCGCTATGCTTGTTATACCCTTAATACTAATATTAATACCATATTACACGCTTACCGTGTAATAGTATTCGCTACATCAATGATTTCACCAAACCTGCCTAATAGCCACGAAGAGATTACCGCCTTTTTAAGTAATTTCAAGTTTTTATCTGCCTGTTGTACTTTATTATTCTCTTTAGTCGTTACGCTAGTCGTGATGCCAAAGGTGATACTAATAAGTAAAAAGAAAAACCTTACCGCCCTACCCAATAACCGGACCTCACATAGTGGTATTGTACCTACTTTGGGAGGAATTGGTGTGTTTACAGGTTTGCTGCTAACCGTAAATATTGTGGCCGTATTATTTGCCTCCTATACCCAAGTCGTCGACCTCCTTATTTTTAACATCCTTGTTTTGATGTTATTATTAGTAGGTATTTTTGATGATATTATTAACCTGGCAGCACGACGCAAGTTTTTATATCAGATTATTATCGCCCTTATCTTTGTAATAAGTACCAACATACGCATCCAGTCTTTTGGAGGCCTTTTTGGTATTGGTAGTATGCCCTATATCCTTTCTGTAGTTTTTTCAGTCTTTGTGATTGTTCTTATTATTAATGCCTATAATTTAATTGATGGTATCGATGGACTGGCAGGAGCACTAGGGACATTAATCTCGATGTTTATGGCGGTGGTCTTTTTTAATAGCGGCCACTTCTTTTACAGTTTGATGTCTATCTCTCTAATAGGAGGACTAGTAGGCTTTTTAGTCTATAACTTCTCTCACCGACGAAAAATATTTTTAGGCGATACCGGATCTATGGTAGTAGGGTTTGTCCTAGCATTTCAGGTGATTCTATACCTTCAGCTTAGTATTACCACAAACGATATGGTGGTATTTGCCAATGCCCCAATATTTGTATTGGCATTATTGTCTTACCCGCTAATTGATACCTTAAGGGTATTTACGGTACGCATACTTAATAAACGCAGTCCCTTTTCGGCGGATAGAAGACACATTCACCACCGACTATTAGATCTCGGACTACGCCATATTTGGGCAACGGTATTGGTGGCAATCTATACCATAATGATTACCTGTTTAGCATTTGTGCTTAACGACTTGCCAATAAACACCGCGTTTTGCATCATGTTGCCAGTAGCCATAGGGATGCTTATGTTGCCATTTTGTGTGCAACGTAAAGGAACAAAATGGAGCATGGGTTTGCCAAATAGAATTAGAAATCAAGTGAGTTAGGGCGATTACCTTAGCGATAAAAAATAGACTTTACTTTAGATTAATTAAATACATACTATGAAAATAGCTATTATAGGTTTGGGTTATGTAGGCTTACCTCTAGCACGATTATTTGCAACGAAATATCCTGTTATTGGATTTGATATCAACACCGCACGCGTAAAGGAACTACAAGCGGGAACCGATAGTACCCTTGAAGTTGACGATGAAACCCTTCAAGCGGTATCCGTGTCTGATCCGAAGTTGTTAAATGAAAAAGGACTGTATTGCACGACCGACTTAGCACTAATAGAAGAGTGTACACACTATATAATTACGGTACCAACACCTGTAGATAAGAATAATAGACCTGACCTTACGCCACTACATAAAGCTAGTGAAACTGTAGGGCACGTGTTAAAGAAAGGTGACATTGTAATATATGAATCTACGGTGTATCCAGGAGCAACCGAAGAGGAATGTATTCCCATATTAGAAAACGTTAGTGGACTCACCTTCAACAGCGATTTTTATGCTGGTTATTCACCGGAGCGTATCAATCCAGGAGATAAGGAGCATACCGTAGACAAAATACTTAAAGTGACTTCTGGTTCAACACCAGAAATCGGTGAGCAAATCGATGCCATATATAAGAGTGTGATTACCGCAGGAACGCATTTAGCACCGAGCATAAAAGTAGCGGAAGCAGCGAAAGTGATCGAAAATGCCCAACGTGATATTAATATTGCCTTTGTTAATGAGTTAGCAAAAATATTTAACCGTTTAGAAATTAATACCTCCGATGTATTAGAAGCAGCAGGAACAAAATGGAACTTCCTTCCCTTTAAACCGGGATTGGTTGGCGGACATTGTATAGGGGTAGACCCATACTACTTGGCACAAAAAGCACAAGAAGTAGGATACCACCCAGAAATTATATTGGCAGGTCGCCGTATGAACGATTCTATGGGCGGTTATGTTGCATCAGAAATCGTAAAGCTTATGCTTGCTAACGATGTTAAAGTAAAAGGCGCTAAAGTATTAATGCTAGGGATTACCTTTAAAGAAAATTGCCCTGACGTTCGTAATACCAAGGTGGTCGATGTGGTTCGAGAATTGGAAAGCTATGGCATAGAAGTTACTATCTACGATCCTTTAGCATCACCAGAAGAAGTGCAACACGAATATAAATTACAAACCACACAAGACCTACCAAAAGACCGTTTTGAAGCTGTAGTCTTAGCAGTAGCACATAAAGAATTCCTTAGCACCGACTACAACAGTCTTAAAGCAGATAAAGCCATCGTTTACGATGTAAAAGGGGTGTTAAAAGATGCTAACGGTCGACTGTAGTAAACACAGGTTTTAAAATTAATTTCACGGATTAAAAACGATTACACGGATTTTGTCACCATTATTACACGAGGAAGAATCTTATAAGCTCATCGGCGCATGTATGACTGTACATAAAGCTTTGGGTAAAGGATTTTTAGAGTCGGTTTATGGTGAGGCCTTGGAAAAAGAACTTGTAAAAGCAGAAATTCCTTATAAAAGACAACAAAAATTACGCATCTCCTATGACGGAGAGTTATTAGATAAATATTTTATTGCCGATTTTCTATGTTACAACACTATTATCGTAGAAATAAAAGCAACGACATGTTTACATAAAAGCATGGAAGCTCAAGTGATAAACTACTTAAAAGCAACTAAGAAAGAAGTGGGATTGCTCATTAATTTCGGAGAGGGTAGTCTTAAATGGAAACGTTTCATTAATACCTCCGCGTAATCCGCGAGAAATCCGTGCAATCAAACACGAGCCAATGCTAAATAAAAATATGATGATTAATATAGACCACTTTAAAAAGTTAGAAAATAAAAACATCCTCGTAACAGGAGGCGCGGGTTTCATAGGAAGTAACCTCTGCGAAACCCTACTAAAACTAAACGCTAAAGTAACCTGCTTAGACAATTTCGCTACAGGTCACAGACACAACATAGAACCTTTTCTAAGTAATGATAACTTTACACTTATAGAAGGCGATATCCGTGATTTAGACACTTGCCATAAAGCCTGTGCTAATCAAGATTTTATCTTACACCAGGCAGCATTAGGTTCAGTTCCACGATCTATTGCAGATCCTATTACTTCTAACGATGTGAATGTAGGTGGATTTTTAAACATGTTGGTAGCAGCTCGTGATGCTGAGGTGACACGATTTGTGTATGCAGCAAGTTCGTCGACTTACGGCGACCACGAAGCCTTACCAAAAGTAGAAGAAACCATTGGTAAGCCTTTATCACCATACGCGATTACCAAGTATGTAAACGAACTGTACGCAGACAACTTTTTTGCGACTTACGGATTAAACACCATAGGTTTGCGTTATTTCAATGTCTTTGGAAGACGCCAGGATCCTAACGGAGCTTACGCAGCGGTGATTCCTTTATTCGTAAAACAGTTCATGAATCACGACAGTCCAGTGATTAATGGGGATGGAACCTACTCTCGTGATTTTACCTATATCGATAATGTGGTGCAAATGAACTTACGCGCTATTACCACCGAAAATAAAGAGGCTCTAAACCAGGTGTATAACACGGCGGTTGGAGATCGTACCACTTTAGTGCAATTAGTTAATTTATTGAAGAAGAACCTCTCTAAATACGATGCCAAAATTGCGGATGTAGAAATCGTTCACGGTCCAAACCGGAAAGGCGATATACCACATTCACTAGCTTCAGTGGAAAAAGCAAAAAAACTATTAAATTATAACCCAACACATACTATTGATAACGGTATTGAAGAATCTGTAGAGTGGTATTGGGAGAATTTGAAATAATTACAGATTGATTATGAGTGAAAATAAGAAAATATTAATAACAGGAGGCGCTGGGTTTATTGGTAGCCACGTGGTTAGACAATTTGTAAACCAATACCCAGACTATCATATTTATAATTTAGACGCTCTAACGTATGCTGGTAATTTAGAGAATTTAAGAGATATTGAAGATGCTTCGAATTACACCTTTCTTCACGGCGATATAACGGATGAAACTTATATCAATAGTATATTTTCAGAATATCAATTTGATGGCGTGGTGCATTTAGCAGCAGAATCGCATGTAGATAGATCGATTACCGATCCTTTAGCCTTTGCTAAGACCAATATTTTAGGGACCATGATTTTGCTGAATGCTTTTAAAGAATTGTGGAAAGGCAACTGGGAAGGAAAGCGTTTTTATCACGTGAGTACTGATGAGGTCTATGGTTCATTAGGAGAAACAGGTTTGTTTACAGAGACTACATCTTATGACCCAAATTCTCCGTATTCTGCATCCAAAGCAAGTTCAGATCATTTCGTTAGAGCGTATGGTGAAACTTACGGTATGCCGTACGTAATATCTAATTGTTCTAATAATTATGGACCTAATCACTTTCCAGAGAAATTGATCCCATTATTTATTAATAATATCATCACTAAAAAAGCCTTACCTGTTTATGGTGATGGCAATTATACTAGAGATTGGCTCTATGTTATAGATCACGCTATTGCTATCGATTTGGTTTATCATAAAGGAGGAAACCATGAAACCTATAATATTGGTGGTTTTAATGAATGGAAGAATATCGATTTAGTAAAATTACTATGTCAGCAAATGGATGAAAAGTTAGATAGGCCTGTTGGAGAAAGTGAAAAGCTTATCACCTATGTAAAAGACCGTCCAGGGCATGACTTAAGATATGCCATAGATTCATCCAAAATCAATAAAGAATTAGGATGGTCACCTTCAGTTACTTTCGAAGAAGGCTTATCTCAAACTATCGATTGGTTCTTAGAAAATAAAGAATGGATGGATAATGTAACTAGTGGGGCTTATCAGGAGTATTATAATAAACAGTATCAATAAATATAATGGAAGTAAAGACGACTAAAATTAAAGATTGCTTTATTCTAGAACCAAAAGTTTTTAAAGATTCTCGAGGATATTTCATGGAGAGTTTTAATTCTAAGACTTTTAATACTATAACAGGCTTACCTGTAGACTTTGTACAAGATAATGAGTCAGAATCCACATATGGCGTTATTCGTGGTCTACATGCTCAACAAGGAGAGTCTGCACAAGCCAAATTAGTGCGTGTTCTTAAAGGGGAGGTGCTAGATGTTGTAGTGGATATCCGTCCTGATTCAGAAACATATTTAGAACATATTACTGTAAAGTTAAGTGCAGAGAATAAACAACAATTATTTGTGCCCAGGGGATGTTTACATGGGTTTTCAGTACTAAGTGAAAAGGCTACATTTTTCTATAAATGCGATAACTATTACAATAAAGAATCAGAGGTAGGTATTCGATATGACGACCCTGATTTTGATATTGATTGGCAAGTTTCAAGTGAACAAGCATTAGTTTCTGAGAAAGATTTAGAATTGCCATTTTATAAAGATTTAAAAAAATAAAAGTATGCTCCATATATTAGTTACTGGTTCCAAAGGACAATTAGGATCAGAAATTAAAAAAATATCTAAAGATTACCCTACGATAAAATTCACTTTTGTTGATAGGGAAGAAATGCCTTTAGATGATAATGATTCAATCATTAGATTTTTGAATCAATTACAGCCTAATTTAATTGTTAGTGCAGGAGCATATACAGCAGTTGACCAGGCAGAAAATGAAAAGGAATTGGTAGATCAAATAAACCATCTTGCTGTAGCAACAATGGCGAAGTGGTGTGCTGATAACCATGCAAAATTAATACATATTTCTACAGATTATGTTTTTGACGGTAAAAGTGATATACCGTATAAAGAAAGTGATTTTACCGCACCTATTAATTGGTATGGTGAAACTAAGTTAAGGGGAGAGCAAGCAATAGAACGCATAATGAAGGAGGCTGTGATTATCAGAACTTCATGGGTATATTCAGAATATGGTAACAATTTTGTGAAAACTATGTTACGCTTAATGAAGGATCGTGAAAGTATTGGTGTAGTCAATGATCAAGTAGGTACACCAACCTATGCTTATGACTTGGCAGAAGCCATCATCACAATCATAACGGGTGATACTTGGGAGCCTGGCGTTTATCACTACTCTAATGAAGGACAAATCTCTTGGTTTGAATTTGCAGTGGCTATAAAGGAACTAAGTCAGATAAAATGCGAGGTTAAAGGCGTTACGTCAGACGAATTTCCGACGCTTGCAAAAAGACCTAAGTACTCCTTACTTGATAAAACAAAAATAAAGACAACTTACAAACTTAGTGTTCCAGACTGGAAGAACAGCTTGGATCAATGTCTTCAAATTTTAAACGCATAATTATGAAAGGAATTATATTAGCCGGTGGCTCAGGAACACGGTTACATCCGTTAACACTAGCAGTAAGCAAGCAGTTAATGCCTGTATATGACAAGCCTATGATTTATTATCCCTTATCAACGCTTATGTTAGCAGGGATAAAGGAAATCTTAATCATTTCTACCCCTCATGATCTGCCACATTTCGAAAGACTTTTGGGAGATGGTAATCAATTAGGATGTCAATTCTCATACGCAGTTCAAAGTGAACCTAACGGTTTAGCCCAAGCTTTCGTTATTGGAGAGGAGTTTATAGGAAATGATAAAGTGGCCTTAGTATTAGGAGATAATATTTTTTATGGCAGTGGGATGTCCAAACTTCTTCAAGATTGTACTCAAGAAGAAGGCGGTGTTGTATTTGCTTACCAAGTCAATGATCCAGAAAGATACGGCGTTGTTGAGTTTGATAAAGATAATAATGTATTATCCATTGAGGAAAAACCAACTGCGCCTAAGTCTAATTATGCGGTGCCAGGCTTGTATTTTTACGATAACAGTGTTGTCGAGATTGCTAAAAACATCCAGCCTTCAGCCAGAGGAGAATATGAGATAACAGACGTTAATAAAGAATATCTAAGACAAGGAAAATTACGTGTAGGTGTTTTTGATAGAGGTACGGCGTGGTTAGATACTGGTACTTTTAAGTCACTAATGCAGGCAGGACAGTTTGTAGAAGTGATTGAGGACCGTCAGGGAATGAAGATTGGTGCTATTGAAGAAGTCGCTTATAGAATGGGATTTATAACGAAAGATCAATTGAAAGAAGTCGCTACTCCGTTAATTAAAAGTGGTTATGGCAAATACTTATTGAAACTATTAAAGTAATAAAAAACATTATCGGTACTATCAAGCTATGATGTGCGATACCCCTAAGAATGAAAAATAAAGTACTAATCTATAACTCTATTCCATATTTTATCCCTTTTATGAAGGAAAAAGGAATTGATGCTTATCCATTATTTAAAGAAATACCATCCTTTCTAAGACCTTTGAGAGGACTATATGAATTTTTGGGTCTTAAACGTACAGTATGGTATGGTGGATGGAAAGATCGACTAGAGACCATCGATACTATTATTGTTTTTTCGAATGAATTTATTGATATACTTGAATATATACGAATTAAATTTCCACATATAAAGATTATTATATGGTACTGGAATCCGACTTTTATACATAAAAATGCAAATCCTGAGCTTTTATCTGAGGAATTTTTTCAGAAGTGGTCATTTGATAAAAAAGATTGTTCAAAATATGGAATGAGATATAATACTACTTTTTATTTTGACAACATCAAGCTTTCTAAAAAAGATATAATACATGATGTTGTGTTTTTAGGCGCAAATAAAGGGAGAAAAGCAGAGTTATTAAAATTACAAAATGTAATTAATGATTGTGGTCTATCCACTTACTTTCATATTGTAGATAAGAAAACTAATAAAGAAGAGTATGATGAGAAATTCCCAAAATTAAGTTATAGTCAATATCTTGATTTAATAGCACAGAGTAATTCAATTTTAGATTTTGTCCAGAAAGAACAGAATGGACTTACTTTAAGGCCAATGGAGTCGTTGTTTTTTGAGAAAAAGTTAATAACAAATGATAAGCAAATAGTGAAAGAGGATTTTTACGATCCAGCAAACATTTTTGTTATTGGGATTGATGATTTTGATAATCTTAAAAACTTTATAAATTCACCTTATGAAAAAGTGCCATCTAATATTCTTCATAAGTATGATGTCTCCAATTGGATTAGTCGGTTTGATAATCTGATATAGACTAATTATGAAAGAATTCTTAAAGTCATTTTTCTCATTTGGATTAGCTGCAACGATTGAAAAATTGATTGCATTTTTATTATTGCCAATATATACTCGTTATTTTACTAAAGAAGAATTTGGTGTTATAGACTTGGTTCAAGTAATTTTGGGATTAGCTTCAATATTTGCTGTGTTTCAATTAGAAACTGCTTTACAGCGCTATTATTACGAATATAAGGGTAAGATTAAAGAAGTATATATAAGTACTATATTTATTGTTATTGTTACTCTTTCTTTAGTGGTGACATTATTACTTTTTCTAAACGCTGAGTTGTTGACAATTTTGGTGTTTAAAAGTGCGGAATACGTCGATGTTGTTAAACTTGCAATATGGCAATTGCCTTTCATCAATTTTGCCATGCTTTCATTCGTTATCTTACGATACGAAAAGAGAAATATTCAGTTTGTTAGTTTAATTTTATTAAAAGTCGTTGTCAATCTTCTTTTTATATTTTTATTTGTTGTTATTTTAAAACTTGGAATTATAGGAGTGTTTTACGCGCAATTGATCAGTCATGCGATTAGCTCAATTTTTCTCTTTATGGCTGTTAGAAGGTTCTTGAGTTTTAGTTTTTCTAGAAAACTATTTAGGAAGTGCGTTAAATATGCTCTTCCTCAGTTTCCAGCGCGTATAGGAAGTGTTTTATTGACATATGGCAACAGGTTTTTTATGATTGGATATCTTACTCTGGGTGCTATTGGTATATACTCTTTATCATTGAAATTAGCGTCATCAGTTCAATTGGTGTATTCTGCTTTTGTCATGGCTTGGGCCCCTTTTATGTTTGAAAAAATAAAGAATCCAAATCATAAAAAAATCTTTCCGAAAGTACTTCTTCTAGTTGAAAGCCCAGTATTTCTTTTAGTGTCTTTTGTCTGTATTTTCTCTAAAGAAATAGTAAACTTAATTGCATCTAATGAGTTTCAAGAGTCCTATCAATATGTTGGAGGGCTTTCTTTATATTTTTCACTATTTATCTTTAAAGAAATTGTTGATATTGGTCCTAAATATAAGGAAAAGACCAAATATCTGTCATTAACGTTTTTTTTATCTGTTTGTATTAATCTAATATGTTTATTTGTTTTTATAAAACCATTTGGTTTATATGGAGTAGTTTACTCGATGTTAATAACAAATACTTTTCTTGTGTTTTGTAGTTGGTATATTTCTAATCGACTGCATTACATTCCGTTTGATTTATTTAGATTTATTTTATTGGCTATTCCTGTTTATATTTTAGGTGTGGGTTCGATGTTCTATTATCCTGGATTTTTGTTTAGGATATGTTTATTCTTGTTAGTTGCCTCAGTTTATTTGTTGGCATTCTTTTTCTCATACAAGAAATTCAAAACTGTAGAATAGTAGTAAAAAATGTCATGATATACTTATTTATTCTTATAGTATTAATTTTTGCTTGTATAAAATTTGACTTTAGTACGAATCGTCATTCTTCTAGAGTTGGAAATAATTGGTATAAGTTTGTTTTTGTGTTATTGGTGTGTACCGCAGGTTTAAGATATAAGGTGGGTGGAGATACAATAATTTATATGATGAGGTTCGACGAAATTCCTTTTTTGGATGAGATTCCAAATTATGATTTCTTGTTAAGTGGGCTAGATCCTCTTTGGATTATATTTTCTTCTATTTTCAAAACTATAAATGATGATTTCTTTTTTTTCCAATTCTTTCATGTTCTAATAATCAATAGTGTGATTTTTTGGTTTATTAGAAAGTATACCGTTTATAAGTTCACCGCACTATTAATTTATTTTCTTTTTTTCTATATCTATTTTAATATGGAGATACTGAGGGAATCTTTAGCAATTTGTATTTTTCTATTAGCTTATCCTAGTCTTGAGAAAAGGAATCTCTTAAGGTATTATCTTTTAGCTATTATTGCCTTTTTATTCCATTCATCGGCCATAATTTTACTGATATTTCCTCTTTTACAAAGGGTTAAATTCAATCGCACTAATCTTGTTATAGTATTGGTAGCATTTGTCTCAATTCTCGTAGTATCCATTTATATGCCGTCGATTTTAAATTATGTGTTGTTCACTGATAGGCTGTTAAGCAAATTTGAAACCTATTCTAATGTAACCGCTAATTTAAACGCAACGATTGTTTACTCTATAACATATTTAATTATCCCCTTATTATTTATTAAACTAAACTGGCGAATAAACAAATTAGACCATAAGTTTAAAGAGCTTTACATGCTTTATACTTTACTAGTTTTACTTTTTTTGATTATCAATGGATTTCTACGTTTTTTAAACTACCTAGCGCCATTCATGATTGTTTACTTTGCCGATTTGCTTAATTCAATATATAAGTCGTATAGGTTTAAACATATGAAAAGAGAAGTTGTAATATTACTAATAGTTATAACATTCATTCCAAAAACTATTTACTACTTCGAGGACACATCTAGAATTGTGAATGGAACACATAGGTATAATATATGGTTTCCCTACAGCTCCATATTTACTAAAGAGGAATATTACTATCGTGAAATAATATTTTTTGAAAGAATGGATGAATCATATGATAGACACAATTAATGAAATGTAAAGAGTCTATTCTTTAATTTCAATTTTTGGATAGTATTATTTGTAAAGATAATGTGATAATACCTTAATATTTAATCAAAATGTTATATAGCGTATAAGATGTACTTGCTATTTCTCCATTTAATCCATGTGTTATAATTTCCCACAGATTAATCTTTAATTTTCTTGACCTAATGTCTACAACGTTAATAAAGCTTACTTATTTCGATGAAATATTCTTTCGGAACAAGTCTTTTATGGTAGTTAATGTTTCAACTCTTTAGTGAAATTAAATTTGACTAAGCTCAAACTCGTAATAAAATGAGTAGTCGTAGAAAATATAATGTGAATAAAACCATACCTTGATTGTGTAAATACCTTGATAAAATCATAACCAGTTGTTTGTTATTAAAGTGTTAATTATTTTGTATGTCGTTTGTTACTAGTTCTTTTAATTTTAATGCCAAAATTCGTCAGTTTTGAAAAACAATAATATTGATTCTATTTGTATTGTAGTGCCCAGTCTTCAAAAGGGAGGTATGGAAAGGGTTGTATCACTTTTAGGTAACAACCTTCTTGTATACTTAAAAAACGTTTATATAATAACATTAACTAGTGATAAAGTAGAATATGAAATTGACACCAGAGTTAATATAATACATCTTAATAGGAGTTTAAAAAATCGCGTTTTATTATCTTATCAACTTTTTAAAGCACTGAGAGACATAAGGCCCAAAGTTATAGTCGGGTTTAGCGAAGTTTTTAATCCTTTTACCATAGTTGCAGGAAAACTTAACGGGATTTCTGTCTTTGTATCTGATAGAAGTAGTCCAGTAATAAAGTATTCATTTAGAGATTATATTTTAAAAAAATTAACTTATCCATTATCTAAAGGTATTATAGCACAAACAGACTTAGCAAAAAGAACACTGCAAATAAAGAAATTAAATTCAAATATATCTATTCTTCCTAATCCTGTCAGTGCTTTTAATAACACTGATTTTAATTTTGAAATTAAAAGAATTATATCAGTGGGAAGATTAACAAAAACTAAAAATCAATTAGAGCTTATTAAGATTTTCAAGGAAATCAACAATCCTGAATGGGAGCTTTTAATAGTTGGCGAAGGTAAAAACAGAGTAGAGCTTGAGAGATTTATAAGTGATAATAAATTAGGTTATTCCGTCAAAATGGTTGGTAAAAAAGATAATATAGAGAAGCAGCTCTCTAAAGCCTCCATATTTGCATTTACTTCTTTATCTGAGGGATTTCCAAATGTAGTTTTGGAAGCTATGGCTTTTCCCTTAGCAACTATAGCTTATGATTGCCCAGCTGGTGTTTCTGATTTAATAGAAAATAGAGTAAATGGATATTTAATACCCTTAAATGATTTTGGTCTTTATAAAAAGGAATTAAAATTTTTAATGAATAACCATGAAGAAAGATTAAGAATAATGAAAAATGCTATAAAAGTTAGAGAAAAATATTCTCAATCTATTATTACTAAAAGGTTTTATGACTTAATCACAGGTTGAAAATTAGGACGTTTGCTTAAGGAACAATTTATAGATTTAGTAAACTTTTCCTTCTTATTATTTGGGTTTATATTTCGAAAATTGGAAAAGTTATATTTTTTATTTGATAATACTTAATTCAATTATCATTTATTAACAAGGACTAAATAAAATCAATTAGTAATAATTATTTCTGTTTTATTAATTCTGATGAGTTTTTCTCATCAAAGCTTAACTTTTTTAACACAATACAAGATATTATGGTTTCAATAACTGTTTTCACTCCTACTTTTAATAGAGCACACCTTTTATCACAGCTTTATGAAAGTCTCTGTGATCAAACCTTAAAGGATTTTCAATGGCTTATTGTTGACGATGGTTCTGTTGACAATTCAAAGGAAGTTATAGATAGTTGGATTGCGGAAGGAGTGTTAAACATACGGTATATCTTCCAAGAGAATCAAGGGATGGTCGCCGCTCATAATACCGCGCATTACAATATGACCACGGATCTTTGTGTCTGCATTGATTCCGACGATTATATGCCAATTAACGGTATAGAAAGAATGTTGGATTTGTGGAAAAAATACGCGAGCGATGAATGTGCTGGTATTATTGGTTTGGATGCTTATTCATCTGGAGCTATAGTTGGCGATAAGTTTCCAAAAACCAATTGGGAATGTAAATTTTCCGAATTAGAATCTAATAATATTACGGGAGACAAAAAGTTTGTTCATAATCGGAAGATATTTAATAAATTTTTACCATATCCAAAATTTGAAAATGAAAAATTTCCCATTACAAGCTATTTATATTTTTTTATAGAACAGGAACATAAATATCTTGGATTTAATGAGGTTTTTTGTATAGTAGAATATCAAGAAGATGGCTTATCTAATAACATAATAAATCAATATAAAGAAAGCCCGAATTCTTTTGCTCATTATAGAAAAGCGAGAATTAGATTTGCAATTAATTATAAATTAAAAATTAAGAATACGATTCACTACATTTCTTCCATGCTTATGGCTAAGCGATACCGAATTGTTTCTGAATCACCTGCCAAGTTACTTACACTGGTTTTATTTCCGTTTGGTATAGGAATGTATTTGTATTTAAAAAACACAAAAAGGACATCTTTGAATAAAGATTTGAATAAAATTAAAAATTAATGAAAGCAATTATAGTACCTGGAGTAACGGATTTGAATAAAGGCGACCAAGCGCTTGTATGGGAAAGCCATAGACTAGTTAAAGATACCAAGCTCTTTAAGGATATTTACATTCTTAATTCAGGAGATACTGAAGAGGAAAAACGTTTGTTATGTCAACAATCGATTGATCATGGGTATCAGATGATAGAGAATATCCTAGAACATCCAAGACGGGGTCAACATAAGACCGATGAACATATACAAGAATCAAAATTTGAACTGGCTAAACAAGTTAAAAACGCAGGGTTAGACTTTTTAAGTACTAAATTTTTATTATCTATTTGTAATAATTTGCCTTCCGTCAAGAAATTGTTCTCAGCAAAAGTATATCAAACAGTAAAGGAGTTTTCGGAAGCCGATGTTATATTTGTCAAAGGAGGAGGATTTATCCATGCTTATGGGGAAAAAACAGCGCCATATCTCATGTGGTATTTTTTGTTTTATGTGCGCCTTGCTCAAAAATTAAACAAAAAAGTCGTGTTTTTTCCGAATTCATTTGGACCTTTTGAAGGCGTGACGGTGAAGAGTCAAGTACGGTCTGTGTTTAATAAGCTAGATTTAACTTATGCCAGAGAGAATGTGTCTGCTGAAAGTTTAGGTGCGCTTTTAGATAAGAAAATACCTGTAGAAATGGATCTTGGTTTTTTCTTGCAAAAAGGAAGTCAGAAAGAAGCTGATAAAATACTAATAAAATATAATCTATCAAAAGATGATAAGATTGTGGGTATAACCATCCGACCATGGCGATTTCCTGGCCTAAGTAATCCAGAAGAACTTTATCAAAAGTATATCACTTCGGTAGCTGCATTAGTTAAGCACATCACTGATAATGGTTTTAAGGTTGCCTTATGTAATCAGTCTCTAGGTCCTAATACTCATGAAGACGATCGTAATGCCATTCAGGATTTGCTCAAAATAGTTAATAATGCAAACGTCATTTGGATTAATGAGAATCTTGCATGTGATGTATTAAAAGCAGTTTATTCAAATTTCTATTTTTATGTAGGCACACGCTTTCACTCCATAATCTTTTCTTTAACATCGTTAGTTCCATCTATAGCAATAGGGTATGGTGGAAATAAGGCAAAAGGGATAATGGATGACTTCAATTTAGATAAATACGTAATCCAAATTCAAGATGTTAACTCAAAACAGTTAATCGAACTATTCGATGATGCTATTGAAAACTATGATGGTATTAAAAGTTCTTTATCTAACGCAATGCGTTTAGTAGATGAAAGTAGGAATAGAATGATTTCTGATATCAAAGGATTGTATTCTTAATTTTTTATGAAATCAGTGAAAATAATTAGAACCTCTACCGTTGCAATATCTTTAGATGTTTTGCTTAAAGGTCAATTAGAATTCTTAAACAATCATTTTGAAGTTATTGCTGTCTCAGGGCAGGACAAACATCTTGAAAACGTAAAGAAAAGAGAAAAGGTTAAAACAATTGCTATTGAAATGCAACGCAACATTTCTCCACTCAAAGATATAAAGTCATTAATTCAACTTTACAGATTATTCAAGAAAGAAAAACCAGAAATAGTTCACTCCATAACTCCTAAAGCAGGTTTACTTTCTATGTTAGCTGCTAAGTACGCAGGTGTTCCTATTAGAATTCACATGTTCACAGGTTTAATATTTCCAACCAAAAAAGGCTTAATGAAAAAGCTACTAATACAGATGGATAAATTACTATGTTGGGCAGCTACCGATATTATACCTGAAGGCTATGGAGTAAAACAAGATTTAATAGGATACAATATTACAAAGAAACCTTTAAATATACTTGCCAACGGAAATGTGAACGGAATAGATGTAGATTATTATAATTCTACACATTATAACACAGAACAAAAACAATCCTTAAAAAAAGAACTTAACATACAAGAAAACGATTTCCTATTTATTTTCGTAGGTCGTTTAGTTTCAGACAAAGGAATCAATGAATTAGTTCAAGCCTTTAAAGAATTGAAAAGCAAAGAAACAAATGCTAAGCTTCTATTGGTCGGCCCATTAGAAACAGCATTAGATCCATTAAATCCAGAAACCCTTCAAGAAATAGAAACAAATGATGCAATCATTTCTGTAGGGTATCAAAATGATGTCCGCCCCTACTTTTCTATTAGTGATGCATTGGTTTTCCCTAGTTACAGAGAAGGATTTCCTAATGTCGTGCTGCAAGCTGGTGCAATGGGATTGCCTTCAATTGTTAGCGACATAAATGGCTGCAACGAAATAATAATTGAAGGAGAGAATGGAGTAATTATTCCTTCTAAAGATTCACATTGGACTTGCAACAAAAAACTGGACAATTAGTTGAATGACTAAGCTGCTAGTTCATGATTATACATATCTAATTCAAATTCTTTGATAGTTTTGTTCCCTAAAAAGGAATGTCTTCGTTTATTATTGTACCATGTTTCTATCCACTGAAAGATAGATAATTCAGCTTCAGATTTTCGTTTATAATTGTGCCTATATACCCATTCTACTTTTAAGGATTTAAAAAAGGATTCTGCCACCGCGTTATCCCAACAGTTTCCTTTACGACTCATAGATTGCTTAACTAGCCCATCATAGTTTTTAATGATAGAGGTGAATTTTTGACTAGCATATTGTATACCTCTATCAGAATGAAAA
>NZ_FNQK01000002.1 GCF_900107625.1 Bizionia paragorgiae | reverse complement strand
TATTAAAAGAAGTTGAAATTATTCAACGATAATCTTTTTAGTAAAGGTTCTAGAACCGTCATTTACATTTAATAAATACATTCCAGATTCAACATTTCCTAAATTAATAGTTTCATTGAATGCTCCTGAGTTGTTATATCCTTTAGTGTAAATTGAACGTCCTCGAATATCAAATAACTCTAAAGTTACGTTATTAGATTCCGACTTAAATTTCACATTAAACTCACCATTGTTAGGGTTTGGATAGATAGAGAAACTGTTTTCTAAAGCGAAATCGTCAGTACCTAAAGTAGTTGTACATAATTCGATAGACCAGTCGTTTATTGTTCCTGTATTGCCTCCTGCAAAATCAACAGCAGCTATATTCCAATCTCCAGCTGTTGTTAAGTTGTTAAAGACACCTAAAGTGGCAGCTGGGGTATAAACACCAATTATATTATCACCACAAACAATAGGAGCTGCACCATCGACGAATGTTATATCGAAATTAGAATTTCCTGTACACTCTCCAACCCAAACATTAACAAAGGCATTATTTGTTTGTACATCTGGGTGTTGAATTTGTACTAAGACTTCTCCAAGTTCTGGGTGAGTAACATCAACATTAAATTTAATAACAGTTTCACCACCAATAGTAACATCTTCACTAACATTTATAGAATGAAAAACCGGTTGACCTTGTCCTCCTCCTTGAACACCATCTGGAATAGCTAAGGCTATTGCGCCTGATTCGTAAAGATTACAGGTTTCGCTAACTGTTGCATTTAAAGCAAAATCTTTAGTATTAATATTAAAGAATGAATGACCTACAGCCTCAACCATAACTCGGCAAAATGGTGCTACATCACCAGGAACTGTAACATCATAAGAACCATTATTTGGAACATTAGAAGCTAATACTGTATCAAAAGTAACTCCGCCATCTGTAGATAATAAAATATTTACATGCGAAACATTAATTCCTGCTCCTGTTGTGTTTGCAACATCCCAAGTAATTGTTTCAGTAGTTCCGTCGGTCCAACTAATTCCAGCTGAATCTTGCGAAGTTACAACAAATGGCCCTGCATTGTTTGTCCAACTTACAACCATATCATCAAAGTCGTTAGCAGCACCGCCTAGTTTATTATCTCTAACTGTTAATCTAAAGTCAGCTGTTCTCGCAACTGTTGGGACTTTTTCCCAAGTTCCCCCATTAAAACCTAAAGCCACTAAGTCTGATAACTTAGGGAACGTTCTTGTTGGACTAGATGTTGGAAGATAAGACCTAAATAACGGCTCATTGCTGTTCATAGTTGCAGGGTTTGGATAAGCATTAGCTGCATCATTTTCGTCGTATTGTTCCCAACAGTAGGTAAGAGAATCACCGGCATCTGCGTCTGTAGCAGAACCTGTTAATCTGAATGGTGTTCCTTTAGGAAGTAATAAATCGCCACCAGCATTAGCTACTGGAATATTATTTCCGGTTGGTGTTTCAATGTCACAAGATCTTGTTGATACATGAGCTGTAACTTGCTGAATAGAGATAGCGTGAAAATAAGGGTCTGAATGTGCTTGAACATCCGTAGCCCCAGTGATTCCTGCATATCCCATTATTGTAGATCCACTACCTGGTTCCATTTGAGCAATTCCATTTCCTTCTGATTGAAAAGTAAATGTATGACGTCCACCAAATTGGTGACCTAGTTCATGCGCAACATAATCGATGTCGAAACTTACACCTGTAGGGTTTGTACTTGTTGTATAACCACTACCTTTTTGACCAGAAACACACACACAACCAATACATCCTGCATTACCGTTGTTTCCAATACCTGCCATTAAGTGTCCCACATCATAGTTAGCATCTCCAATTTGTGCATCCAAAGCAGCCTGTAAATCACCATTATAATTCATATCAGAATTACCATTATATGGATCTGTATTCGGGTCTAGGTACACCACGTTATCATTATTTGCCACTAACACCATTGTAACGTTAAAATCATTTTCAAAAACAGCATTAACAGTAGTCATTGTATTTACAATAGCTGCATTTACTAATGGTAACGTACCACCATGAAAAGCTGAATACTCTGCACTTACAGACATAGCTAAGTCGAAAGTATGTAAAGTACCATCTGCCGAGGTACTAACTTTATCAGCTAACTCTTCGATACTACTCTCTAAATCCTCTGGAGTAGTACATTCAAAAGGTTGACCTTTGTGGTTGGCATCATTTTTCTTACTAATAGTAATTTTAGATACATCTTCCACACTTGGTTCAATAACTAAAGTTTTACCTTCTGCACCAGAAAGCACAATACCCGACAGGCCTTTGTAAGGAGAAATACTAAATCTTAAATACGCACTAGGTGTATCAATTCCGTATCCAACATATGATCTAATTTGTGGATACTGAGCTTGTAACTCAGGAGCCATAACCGAAGCCTCCTGAATAAAATAGCTTTCTAATTGTCCATCAAGGTTTGGTAATTCTAATACTAAATTGTTAGATAACGCTTTTGAGTTTCCTCTTTGCTCCGCTTTAGACAATTCGCCCATTAATTCGTTAACATCAAATGAATATGTTTGATGGGATTGTAGTGCGTTTTGCTGCCCTTTATTAGTCACTTTTTTAAAGTGATTAGTTTGAGCAACTACCGAAAAGCAAAGCATAAGCATTGCACACGATAAAACATAATGTAATTTTTTTTTCATGGTTTTATTTTCAATTAAATTAATACGGTCTAAATATACTTTGTAAATCGACGATTACAAAGTATAAATAGTTAAAGTACCAATTTCATAGATAAAACAAATCCTAGTAATTAAAGAAAACTGCTTAACAAGCCTAATTCTAATAAGCATTAATAAAAAAACTAAAACACACGAAATCAAAACATTATCATATAAAATTAAAGCTATAGCCTTATTAACACTGCGGTACAGTTATATCCAAAAAAAAAGCGACTTATAATTAAGTCGCTTTTTGGTTTTACTAGTCTAATTTTGGTTTTTCCATTACAAAATCTTCCATAAATTTAGTGGTATAGTTACCCGCTAAATAATCTGGATGATCCATTAATTGTCTATGGAAAGGAATTGTTGTTTTAATCCCTTCAATAACGAACTCATCCAAAGCTCGTTTCATTTTATTTATAGCCTCTTCACGAGTTTGCGCTGTTGTAATCAATTTCGCGATCATAGAGTCGTAATTTGGCGGAATTGAATAGCCAGCATAAACGTGTGTATCTAAACGTACACCGTGACCACCAGGAGCATGTAAGGTTGTTATTCTTCCTGGAGATGGTCTGAAGTCGTTATATGGATCTTCAGCATTGATACGACATTCTATAGAGTGTAATTGTGGTAAATAGTTTTTACCAGAAATTGGCACTCCTGCCGCTACCAATATTTGCTCTCTAATTAAATCAAAATCAATAACCTGCTCTGTAATAGGGTGCTCCACTTGAATACGCGTATTCATTTCCATAAAATAGAAGTTTCTATGCTTATCGACAAGAAACTCTACAGTTCCGGCACCTTCATATTTAATAAACTCGGCAGCTTTAACAGCAGCCTCACCCATTTTTTTACGTAATTTATCGGTCATAAAAGGAGAAGGCACTTCTTCAGTTAACTTTTGATGACGTCTTTGAATAGAACAATCTCTTTCGGATAAGTGACATGCTTTACCTTTAGAATCTCCAACGATTTGTATTTCGATATGTCTTGGCTCTTCTATAAGCTTTTCCATATACATATCGTCATTTCCAAAGGCTGCTTTAGATTCGTGACGAGCAGAATTCCATGCATCTTCTAAATCCTCAGGTTTCCAAACGGCACGCATACCTTTACCTCCACCACCAGCAGTAGCTTTTAGCATTACAGGATAACCTGTTTCTTTAGCGATTTTTTGGCAGTCTTTAAAGTCTTTAATAATCCCTTCACTTCCTGGTACACAAGGCACGCCAGCAGCTTTCATTGTTGCTTTTGCCGAAGACTTATCTCCCATACGTTCGATCATATCTGCAGAAGCACCAATAAATTTAATATTGTTTTCTTCACAGATTTTAGAAAATTTAGCATTTTCAGATAAAAACCCGTAACCAGGATGTATAGCATCTGCATTTGTAATTTCGGCAGCTGCTATAATATTAGACATTTTTAAATATGAATCTGCACTTGGTGGAGGACCAATACATACAGCTTCATCTGCAAATTTAACATGTAAACTTTCGGCGTCTGCAGTCGAATAAACGGCTACAGTTTTAATCCCCATTTCTTTACACGTTCTAATAACACGAAGGGCAATTTCCCCTCTGTTTGCAATTAGTATTTTTTTAAACATAACGTTTTGTTTTAAAAATTTCAAATTCCAATCTTGTTAACAACAAGATCTCATTCCAAAAACTAATTTGGACTTATGGATGTTGTATTGGAATTTTTAAATGGTTATGACGGATCTACTAAAAATAATGGTTGATCAAATTCTACTGGAGAAGAATCGTCTACTAATACTTTAACGATTTTACCTGAAACTTCAGATTCGATTTCGTTAAATAATTTCATCGCTTCAATAATACATAAAACATCACCTTCAGCAATAGTTTGACCTACCTCAACAAATAATGGCTTATCTGGTGATGGTTTTCTATAAAACGTACCGATGATTGGTGATTTTATAGTGATGTATTTAGAATCCTCAGCTGGAGCTGCCGGCGCTGCCTCTACAGGAGCTGCTGCCTGTTGTGGCTGCTGTCCCATGTTTGGCATTTGCATATGCGGCATCTGCGCTGCCATAGGCACTTGTTGTACTATTGTTGTTTCAGAATCAGAACCCGTTTTTATAGTGATTTTAACATCATCGGTTTCTAATTTAACTTCACTCGCACCAGATTTAGCAACAAATTTGATTAAGTTTTGAATATCTTTTAAATCCATAATATTTAGCTATTAAATTTCTTTAGTTGTTTATGTTAAGAATTGTAAGCCCATTTTAAATAAATAGAGCCCCAAGTAAATCCTCCTCCAAAAGCGGCAAACATTAAATTATCGCCTTTTTTAAGTTGTAGTTCGTAATCGTTTAAGAGTAATGGTAAAGTCGCCGAAGTGGTATTACCATACTTATGTATATTCATCATAACCCGTTCTGGGCTGATTTCCATTCTATTGGCAGTAGCATCAATAATACGTTTATTAGCTTGGTGAGCCACCAACCAATCGATGTCCTTTTTATCTAATTTTGTTTTAGCAAGCAGTTTCTCGGCTGCATCGGCCATATTAAAAACAGCGTTTTTAAATACTGTTCGTCCTTCTTGAAAAACAAAGTGTTGTCCTTTTTCTAAAGCTTCTGGAGTTATTGGATAAGACGAACCACCATATGTGGCTTGTAGGAAATTTCTTCCAGAACCATCGCTTCGTAAATATTCATCCTGAAAACCTAACCCTTCTTCATTAGGTTCGAATAATACAGCTCCCGCTCCGTCTCCGAAAATGATACAAGTTGCACGATCTTCATAATTAATCATAGAAGACATTTTATCGGCTCCTATTAATAAGACATTTTTATAGCGTCCTGATTCAATATATGCTGAGGCTGTAGACATACCGAATAAGAAGCTTGAACATGCGGCTTCTAAATCGTATGAAAACGCATTAACCGCTCCAATTTGAGAAGCAGTATAAGCGGCTGTAGAAGCGGCTTTCATGTCTGGTGTAGCTGTTGCAACTATAACCAATTCGATATCTTCAGGATTTATTCCCTTTTTATCAATAAGGTTTTGCGCTGCTTTTATAGCAAGATAAGAGGTTCCAAGTCCTTCGCCTTTAAGAATTCTACGTTCCTTTATTCCGGTTCTCGTAGTAATCCATTCATCGTTTGTGTCGACCATTGTTTCAAGGATTTGATTGGTCAATACATAGTCTGGCACATAGGCGCCTACAGCTGTAATTGCTGCCGATATTTTACTCATACTTTTTAAGTTAATTTGACCTAATGCGTTCAAAATCGTCTAAAAAAGGCGAAATCTTAATAAAATTAAGCTATTCGGGCCAATATTACACAAATAAAGTTGTTTTTAACGCAAAAAGAAAGCTAATAACAAAAAAAACGCTCACAAGTGAGCGTTTTTATGTATGCATGCATAATAAATTATGCCATATTCTCTTCAGACACTGAGTTGTCAATTAAAACTTGACCTCTGTGGTATAATTTACCTTCAAACCAGTGTGCTCTATGATATAAGTGAGCCTCACCTGTAGTTGGGCAAGTCGCAACCTGTGGCGCAGTTGCTTTGTAATGTGTTCTTCTTTTATCTCTTCTTGTTTTCGAGATTTTTCTTTTAGGATGTGCCATTTTCTATTTTATTTATCCGTTAATAGTTTCTTTAATGTATTCCATCGAGGATCTGATTCCTCTTGGTCTTTTTTTATGTCCTTCACTTTTGGACTTAATTCTTCTAATTTATTAAGTATGTCTGAATCTAATGTCCCGTCTTCAACCCCTGGATGAATGCGTTTTAGCGGCAAAGATAACACAATTAATTCGTAAATATATTGCTGAATATTAACCTCGTATTCTCCATGCGGAAGAATAAGAATATCAATATAGTCGTCGTTAAACGCTTCACCAAACTTAACTACTAAATCAAAACTGTTTTCGATTTCTTGGTCGTAAGGCTCGTTGGTAACATCACAATTAATATTTACTGTTCCTGTTACTTCAAAGTGCAATTCTAAAAGCGTCGATTTTTTTACAAAATCTACATCTATTTTTAGATCACTACTATTAAAGTCTTCGTACTCAAAATATTCAAAGAACTCGTTTTTAATTTCATAATCAAAATGATGTTTTCCTTCTTTTAAACCTACAAATGGAATTGTAAACTCTTTCAATGGCTTCATTTTCACATCTATTTTGAGCCTGCAAATATACAATTTTTTATTAATCTAGCAGACTTATAAACATTTTTTTGTTTATATCTTTCTTTTTTCGTTTTGCTAAGGTAATTAGTACCGTTCTTTACACTTAGTGTTTAGGGTTAAATCGTTTACGTTTAGAAACCGCTAACGGATTTTTAGTTAAGGTCGCATACTCACGTCTGTTTTTAAATATATCGATAGCTTTAAACACAGCCTCTTCAAAAGACCCTCCATCGGCCACGCCCTTCCCTGCAATCTCATAAGCCGTACCGTGATCTGGTGAGGTTCTCACCCTATTTAATCCGGCGGTATAATTTACACCTTGTCCGAAAGATAAGGTTTTAAAAGGAATTAATCCTTGATCGTGGTACGATGCAATAACGGCATCAAAACTCTTATAGTTAGAAGATCCGAAAAAACTATCGGCAGCGTACGGTCCGAATACCAATTTTCCACTTTCTTTAATCTTTTGAAGTGTTGGTCGCATTACCGTGTCATCTTCACTTCCAATAACACCATTATCTCCTGTATGCGGATTAATACCTAAGACCGCAATTTTTGGCTTACTGATTCTAAAATCTTGCTTTAACGATTGGTATACTGTTTCAATTTTGCTAGTAATTAGTTCTTCAGTAATATGTGAGGCCACATCTTTAACCGGCACATGGTCGGTTAACAAACCTACACGCAAAGTATCGGTGACCATAAACATAAGGCTATTACCTTCTAATTCTTGATTTAAATAATCGGTATGTCCAGGAAAATTAAATGTATCCGATTGGATGTTGTGTTTGTTTATTGGTGCGGTTACCAATACATCAATCGATTCGTTTTTTAAAGCGGCAGTGGCTTCTGCTAAAGATTTTATAGCATACTCCCCTATTTTTAAATCCTCCTTACCGAATTGAATGGTAACATTCTCTTTCCAACAATTTAAAACATTTAGCTTATTTGGGACTATTTGATCTAGAGAATTTATGCTATGCAGATGTGTTTCTAATTTAAAATGATTTTTCACAAAACTCATTGTTTTTATAGATGCAAATATGACAGGTGTACAAAAATCTAGCATTCTAGAATCTTCGAACATTTTTAAAACAACCTCAGAGCCTATACCATTTAAGTCACCTATAGATATCCCCACTATAATATTTTCTTCTTCCCTCATTAGATTTGATAAGTTTTGTTTGTAATTTTACAGTCGCAAATTTAACGAAATAATACTTTCATTACTATGTTTACCGGAATTATTGAAACCTTAGGGACGATTACAGATTTAAAAACCGACCAACAGAATTTACATATCACTGTGGATAGTGGTATAACTTCGGAATTAAAAATAGATCAAAGCGTGGCCCATAACGGGGTGTGTTTAACGGTGGTAAGCATTTTAGATTCAACCTATACGGTTACCGCTATTAAAGAAACCTTAGATAAAACCAATATTAGCAGTCTTAAAGTTAATGACTCGGTAAATTTGGAGCGCGCCATGAAATTGGGCGACCGATTGGATGGACATATCGTGCAGGGGCATGTCGATCAAACAGCTACTTGTGTAAGTATTGAAGAAACTGCAGGCAGCTGGTTGTTTACTTTTAAATATGATAGTAGCTTAAATAATATCACTATCGAAAAAGGTTCTATTACTGTTAATGGGGTTAGTTTAACGGTTGTAAACTCCAAAAAGGACGCCTTTAGTGTCGCTATAATTCCTTATACCTACGAGCATACTAATTTTAAAACGTTTAAAGAGGGAACGGTAGTAAATTTAGAATTCGATGTGATTGGTAAATACGTGTCACGACTACACAGCTTAAACCATTAAGCTTTTTTGCTTTAAAAAAAGAAATTACTATATAAAATTTTATTACAGCATAGGACACCTACCTGCCTTTAGCGGTGCATTTTATCTAGAATATCTAATACCTCAGCACGTTTTCTTACCGATACCGGTACATTCTCGCCATTTTTTAGCAATAGGTAACCGCCATCCGATTTTATAAACTCGGCGATACATTGCAAATTGATTAAATGACTTTGATGAATTCTTAAAAACTCGTAAGGTTTTAGTAAATCGGCAAAATATTTTAAGGTCTTCGTCACAAATATTTTCTTACCATTATCAAGATAAAATAGAGTATTATTACTATCGGACTCGCAACGTACAATAGTGTCGAGGTTTACAATTATTATTTTATCTAATGTATGTAGCGATATCTTGTCTGGCTTTTTATTTGGCGCTATCAAAGTATCTTTTAAAATAGAAAGCCGTTCTCTATTGGGTTGAATTTGCGAAACCGCGCGGGTAATGGCTTGATCTAAATCCTCGTGAGAATACGGTTTTAAAACGTAATCAATAGCAGCAAACTTAAACGCTTTAATAGCATACTCATCACTAGCAGTGACAAATATAATTTTAGATTTTAAGTCTGGAAAGATCTCTAAAATATCGAACCCCGTACCATCGCCCAACATAATATCTAAAAACAACACGTCGGGTTGTTTTTTTCGCAATACCTTCGCAGCTTCCACAACACTTTGTGCCGTATCGATAATCTCAATATCGGGGAATCGAGAGGTGATATCATGCTTTAAGAGTTGTAATGCATCGGTTAAATCTTCTACGATAATTGCTGTTAGTTTTGCCATATTAGTAATCAGTTTCTAATGGAATTTTAAATGTTATTGTCGTCCCTTTTACGGTACCATCATCATTTTTTACCTCTTCAATTAAAACGGCACCTTCACCCGAAAGTGATTCAATGCGTTCTTTAGTCACCTCGAGAGCCACCGATTGATGATCGGTTTTTGTTTTTTGCTGTTGCGATGTAAAAATACCAATACCATTATCTTCAATCTTACAGTAAAGAAAGTCCGCTGTACTATAAAATGAAATACTCAACTCTCCTGGTTTTTTTCCTTTTAATATACCATGGCGAATGGCGTTTTCAACAAATGGCTGCACCAGCATAGGCGGAATCAAAACCTCTTCAACAGCTATATCTTTATCAACCTTAATACTATATATAAACGGTTTTGAAGCCATAAGTTGCTCAACTTGAATATAATGGTTTAGCGTATTCAGCTCTTGCTCTAAACTTATTGTGTCCTTACGGCTGTTTAATAATGTTTCCCGTAATAAAGTGGCAAAACTATTTATAGTCGTATTCATTTTATCGGGTTGAGCTATAGCCATTGCTTTTATACCGTTAAGGACATTAAAAATAAAATGCGGATTCATTTGCAATCGCAATGCTTTTTGCTCTAGTTCTAACAGGTTGTTTTTTAACTCTAAACGCTCCCACTCCTCTTTATTTTGCTGCTGGAGTCTTTTTACGTATTGATAAGCAATCAGCACGACTATGAGTATTAAAATAGAAACCACCAACACAATAAACCAATTTTTTTTATACAACGGACTCTCTATAAAAAAGCGAAATGACTTGGGTTGACTCGTTATTCCACGTGCATTTCGGGATTGTACAGTAAACTCATAATCTCCATAAGCTAAACCAGAGAAATGTTGAGTATGTTCTTGAGTCCACGAACTGTACGGACTATCATTTAACTTAAACCGGTAATACACCTCTTTAGGATGATTTAAATCTACCGTTTTATAGTAAAAACTAATTTGCGTTTGATCTGGTGTTAACTGAAGGGTTTTATGCTCATTCGTAAACGGTAATCCCCACAAAGAATCTAAAGGTTTATAATTGACTTCGATATCGGTAATAAACAATTGTGGAACACGCTGTGCTGATGCTGTAGTCGAAGGCTGATATTGCGTCAGTCCGTAAATCGCACCAATCCATAAATTACCACTAGCATCTATATCTATAGCATTTAAACAGGTTTCTATTCCTAAAAAGCCATCGTCTCGACCAAAGTGAAAAACATCTTCGATAGTATGACTAGTACTTAATTTAACTTTATCAATGCCGCGTTCACTACCAACCCATAAATACCCTTGATTGTCAAAAATAAGTTGATATATATTTTGGGAATAAAGCGCTTTTTCTCCTTGAAGTTTTTTTAACACCAGGTTGTCATCAATTTCTGTCCACCAAACACCTTTTCCCGAGGTTCCTAGATACAGCGTGTTGCCACTAAACAACAGACTTACAATCTCCGCAGTAGTGTTTAAAACCTTACCTAGACTCGTTACCGTATCGTTTTCTATATAACCTAAATATCCATTTTTTGATGCAAACCACAACCTGTTATGCTCATCGACAGCGATGTCTTTTAAAAGTAGGTCGTTAATATTTTCTTGGATTCCAAAACGTTTTAAAATAGCTATGCCTTTTGTTTCGGGATTGTATTCTGCTTTTAAAATCCCACTAGAATAGGTCGCTATCCATAGCGTTTTATTAATTATTTCAATATCTTTTATCCAATCGTAAGGAAAACCAGTATCGGAATTAAACACGTGATTTTTAGTCCTAGTAATTTTAAGGGTATCGATTTTCACGGCATAGTTTGTCGACATTGTAAAAACCAAACTATCTTTGCTTACGGTTTCTCGATAGAGCAGACCTCTTCCATCAGACCCCGCCCATATATCTCCATTAGAATCGCTAGTTATGGTTTTGATTTTAACTCCGGAAAACAGTTTAGGAACATTAATATGGTGAATTCCTAAAGAATCGATAGCTACCAAACCTGCTTCGGCATTAGAATTCCATATGGCATTTTTAGTAGCATGTACTGCATATACCCGATTGTCTTTTAACCCTGAATTTTTATCGAAATGCTTAAAGTTATTCTGAAAATATTTATAAAAACCACCACCTGATGTTGCTATCCATAGGGCTGATTGTTTGTCGCGTATCACCTTTCTAACGTGAGGCACTGCCAACCCGTTAGTGGTATTTAGTCTAAACTTCTCCAAATGTGTTTCTATATCGATAACAGTGATTCCACTATTATCGGTAGCCACCCAAAGCTCGTTTTCATTTTGAATAGACAGTGCATTTATTCGCAAAGGTTCCTTAATTAAAAAAGAATCTTCTAAACCGCGCGTATCGATTACAAAGGTACCGTCATTAAACGTAGAGGCGTACACGTTATGTTTATACTGCGCTAAAGCCGAAAAATTACCTTTTTCTATTTGCGATATATTTTTATTTTTAAAGCTGGATGTTTTCCAGAGGCCGGACGATGTTGCTAGCCAGATTGCCTTGTCGCTAAAAACAATGTGATTTATAGAACTAGAATCTAAGGTTGGGTGTAACGAAACCGCTTTAACTGTCTTGTTATCTATAACTTTATAAACCCCTTTTACAGTAGCCAAATACACCGTATCATCACGATTTAAAATTTGAAGTACTTGTGGGCTTTCACTATTTAAAAACTGGTTGTTTATACGCATTGAAAGTCCGTTGCGCGTTCCAATATATAACACACCATTTGCGATATGCAAAGCGTGTATATAATTTGATAGCAGACCGTCCTTTTCATTCCATGACTTAAAGGACGCCCCATCAAAACGCGATAAACCACCACCCTGTGTACCTAGCCACAAATAGCCGATAGAATCTTGCACCATATCATAAACCTGAGATTGTGGTAAACCGTGCTCTAAGGTATAGCCACGCAATTGATCATGCTGCGCCTCTACAGTATTAATAAGAAAAGTGCACAGAGTAAGTAGAATATAAAGTGTTATAGATTTCAAATAAACGAAGAGATTGTATATATGGTTAACAAATATAGTTAAACGCTACTTTTTTTAGTTTTATTTCATAACTAAAGCGCTATACCGTAAATAGGTATAACGCTTTTAATACGGTTTATATTTTCTAATTCTCGGCCATATACGTATGAACTACATCTATAAACCGATCTGAAACCTCTGCTAATACATTAGTTTTTTTAAACGTATTATTTTTCCACACAACATATAATGTATCTAAGGTGACATCGCAACTATCTCCCGATCTCTCGGTTAACCCAATAATATCGTCGATATTTTCAAGACCTTTATTACCCAAGTTTATTACGTTTTCGAAATTTAATTCGCGATTTGATAGTGTTAATCTGTCGATTTCCTTTCCGTGTTTTACAGCGCGTATTTGATAGTGTTTTAACGTATCGCTGTCTGCGCTATGTTTCACTCCTTTTTCACCAAAAACAAATAAAACGGTCGGATCTGACTTACTTACCAAGGTTTTCTGTGCTATAAGTCCGCCCCAAATCCATCCCGAATCCGGTCCCACTTTTACGCGATAAAAGCGACTCGACACGCCATTTACAGTAATTATATTATCGCTCTTTTCTAATAACCGGACTTTTAAACCTATAGGTAAAGTGGTTAGTTTTTGACATTGTGTTGCAGGGCAATCGCGTAAGGCCACATTATCTGCTAATAAATATTTCGATGCTTTAGATGCTGAAACATTAGCATAGGTGTCGAATGTAATTTCTCTTGTTTGAGAAAAAGTGTTTGTAGTTACTAAAAGGACTACGGCTAGAATACTACTTTTTAGAATGTTCATATCGTTTAAATTTTAAAGTGTTATTATTAATTTACACTCTAAATGTAAGACGATACCACTGGGTAATAGGAGTGGTTTTAGTATCCGTAGACTTTCAATTAGAATTCGTCACCATAACAGGTGATTGGTAGGCATTTTTCAAGTTAAATCAACTATATACATCGTATTACACATACGTAAACCTGTATTAAATCGGTAAAATAAAGTCATGGCATTTGCTGTTTAGCGTTCTCGTAGAGCTCAACACAGCGTTCTTCAAACTTAAAATTGATAGCATCGCTAAAGCAATACAAATACGTTTCTGTAAATTCCATATAAGATTTAATTGTGGGTAGTTTTATTAATTGCCCATTAAACACCTGGTAAAAATCACCTATATAGATATGCTTTATTAAATCTACACTAGACTTCCCACTACCATAGCGCACCTCTTCTCCGAATTTAAAGCGGTCGATATCATAATCTGTACGGCGGATTTTAATAAGCTGCATTTTTTTCTCTATAGGATTGTATTGAAATTCGTTGATCCAGCCTGACCGTCCGTAATCATTCCAAAATTCAAATCCGTTAGGGGTTTCAACCAAAGTATTTCCAAAATTTAAGCTTCTTATTTCCAAACTGGATACGACTTGGAATGCATTTGAAGATAGCTTGTAGTTTAAGGTATTAGAGTCACTATCAATATACACCAAATCCATAATAGCATCCCCGTCAAAATCTTTTACGATCTCTCGTGTAGATTGCCCTTGCAGACTATTAACAATTACGAGTAATATTAAGGTTAATATCGGTCTCATGGTGTTTGTTTAAGGTTTAAAAAACAGTTAAGCTATATAACCAAGAAAAAAAATAGGGGTTATTAACACTTAGCCAAATAGTAAATCGTGCATGGTACGTGAAGACATCAATAGAATAATGACACTTAAAACCAGAATCTTTAAGACAGTAAGTAAGGGTATCTGTATCTCTTTTTTCCATAAAATGAAATAATCAAGAACAAGAAAAATTAGTGCACTTAGAATTCCTATAAGTGATCCACCAATAAAAACCCCAATACTTGTCCCCCAATGAGTCTCACCGCTTCCAGTAGTTTTTGCTTTAACATATTGATAAAATATAGACCCTAAAATACTAACCACCAACCATAGCAATGCGCGCTTTGTATATTTTTTTTTCATAGCTTGAATTACCCTTTAAACCCCGGATTTTTCCCTGAGCCAAAGCTCGTTTTTAAAGCCTCTTCTATTTCTGGAAATAACTGGGTATGACTTAAACCATGAGAGGTCATAGCTAAATAGCCTAAACTTCCAGGTTTATTTGTTAGGCTATTGTTTTCTAAATCAGCGTCTGTAATTAAGTTGGCATAAAATCGATTCACTAATGCACCATAAGTATTTAGATTATCCCTTGCTGCCGCCAATGCATTATCCATAGCATCATTAGTATAAAGATACATTAAGACATCTAATTTTTCAGCACTACTAGTAAAAGCATTTGCCGGAATTAACTGACTTAATAAGCGCATTAAGACTTCTCGTTTATCATCTCCATGCGTTTTCAAAGCGTTTTCTATACCTGAAATAAACCCATCATAATTTGATTTTTTATGTCTTGTATCATAAACATCTTTATTGGTAATATCAAGGTCTACAATTTCAAATTTAGAATTGACTTGCTTTTCAGGAGTCCATGAGGTATCATCAATCTTATCAACAATTCCAGACGCGTTCGTCTTAAAAACCGAATCCAAAAGGCCTAACAAATAACTATCTTCGATACCTTGATCGATGTCAAATATCGTATTTACAATAGTTAAAACTTGTAGTAAATCTAAATCCTCAAAAAACTCAGATCTACCATAACCTCCACTTCTTCCTGTTCGATTATTTTCAAAAACGCCACGTTGAGAGCGTGCCCAACGAGATATCGTATTAAAATGACCTAATAGCTCTGTTTTCTGAGAGACTAATAAATCAGTGGTTTTAAAAGCATTTAAGTTATCGATAATAACTTGTGCTAAGCGTTCAATACCACCTAATAATATAATGGTTTGCTCCCACATATAGGGCCCCTCGGTATGATTATTAATAATGGATAACCCGAGCTGTTCATAAGTTGAAAAATCGGTTTCCTTTATTCTATTTAAAGCCGTATCAAAATCACCTGCATTATAGTTCGCAATAAGAATTTCAAGGTTTTTTAATGAAAAATCGGCAACAAAACGTTGTGTTATGTCATAATCGTTATGAACATTAATAATTTTACAATCAGCATGCAGATGTGTATGATTGAGTTGATGCTGTTCTTGGAAAAAAGGTGTAGACAAATAGGTAATCGATTTAATTTTCCATTTTTCAGGAAACCCATCGTCCTTAACAATGACATTTGTAAATTCATTTATAACATTACCTCCGTGAGAATGACCTATAAAGTGAAAATAAACATCGACGTTTTTCCAATTTGGATACTGTCGGTAAATTAAATCTAAAAGTCGCTTGGCACCCGTAGTTCTATCGGCATTATTATTATCTCCAGACCAGCTAAAAAACTCGTCTTCGATATGAAGATCGTGAAACTGTGGTTTTAATGCCTTGACTCCTGCTCTAAGATTTTTAAACTCTTTTTCTTCATTGCGCCAATAGTTTTTATTGGCTTGGTGTTTTTCTCCCGTCACATTTAAAGGATCTTTTGTTCCTGCAACAAACATCACGACGTCTTTTGGTCCTATAATTTTTACCGAGGTGCTTTTGGTCTCACCGTCTTCGAATGTTAATGTAAATGTGTTTTTTGCCATCTTTAGGTCATTTGGAGCTTTTACTGCACTAAAAGCATTATGTACCACGTGATGGTTTCGCGCTCCTAATTACAATTCTGTTTCAATTTAGCTAAATATTTTGAAACCTACTAACCCTGTTAAAAGTTGTAATTAACTAAAAGCCAAATCTATTAGAATAGATATCTAATGGTTTTTGGGATTTATAGGGATAAAAACAAAAAAGCCTTACATTTCTGTAAGGCTTTGCAATTTCTAAGTGGTCCCACTTGGGCTCGAACCAAGGACTTTCTGATTATGAGTCAGATACTCTAACCAGCTGAGTTATGGGACCGAAATCGGGTGCAATATTACTACATCTTTTCTTTTCTAGCAAGAAATATTTCGCCTTTATTTATTCTTTTATCTCTTGGCACAACTCAATTAACACGCCGTTAGACGATTTTGGATGTAAAAAAGCCACCAATTTATTATCAGCACCTCGCTTAGGAGTATCATTCAAAACTATAAAGCCTTCTGCTTTAAGGCGCGTTATTTCAGAATCAATATCATCGACATCAAAAGCAATATGATGAATTCCTTCGCCTTTACGGTCAATAAATTTTGCTATAGGGCTATCGTCTTTAGTAGCTTCTAGTAGTTCTATTTTATTTTCACCCACTTGAAAAAAAGACGTATTAACACCTTCGCTTTCAACAGTTTCAACTTTATAATGTGGTTTTCCAAATAATTTTCCGAATAATATGTTTGATTCTTCAAGGTTTTTAACGGCAATACCAATATGTTCTATCTTATTCATTATTTACTATATTTATATTAAGGTACGAATTTTGCTTTCAAAAGTAAGATAATCTTTAAATATCAACTATTTTTGCACTATGGAAGAAAGTCAAAGACAAAAAAAAATAGGATCTGTTTTACAAAAGGATTTAGTAGAAATCCTTCAAGGCGCTGCGACCCAGGGTGGTATGCGTGGCGTTATTATATCTGTATCTAAAGTAAAAGTAACTGTCGATTTATTATCGGCGAAAGTGTATTTAAGCATTTTCCCTAACGAAAAAGCAAAAGAATTAGTAACGGGTATACGCTCGAATCAACCGTTTATAAAGCACGAATTAGCAAAACGAACTAAAAACCAATTGCGCCGTGTACCAAGTTTAGAGTTTTATATAGACGACTCTTTAGAGCATATAGATAAAATCGAACAGTCACTAAAAAGAACGGACAACCCATTAAACGACCCGGATCTTTTAGGTTCTCACAAAAAATCTTAAGAGGTAATTTAAGGCTCTTTGCTAATGGTTTCACCCTTTAATGTTTTAATCTGCTAGTATAATTTATGAACTTTTCTTTATACATAGCAAAACGTTATTTACGCTCTAAAAGCAGCAATAATGCAATAAACTTTATTACAATACTAGCCGTTATAGGTATTGTTTTAGGAGCAGCTTCTTTGTTTATTGTATTGTCTGGTTTTGCGGGATTAAAGAATTTTACTTTAGAGTATACCACTATTATAGATCCCGATTTAAAAGCAGAAACCACCATTGGTAAGTCGTTTATTTTAAATGAAAATATAGAAGCCAAACTGCAAGCTATTCCTGGTATAGCCATGTATTCTAAAGTCATTGAAGAACGTGTGTTCTCATCTTTTGACGGCAAGCCTTACCCGGCTTATATTAAGGGTGTCGATGAGAATTATGAACGTGTTAACACCGTCGATTCGATTTTAATTCAAGGCAGTTGGGTGACTCAAAAAACAAGCCAGATTGTTGTTGGCCGAGGTATTGCAAATAGCCTATCCTTAGGAGTTTTAGACTATGGAAAACGCGTGTCGCTATTTGTTCCTAAACCAGGGAAAGGACAAATCACTTCTACCAAAGATGCTTTTAAACAGGTGCAATCGGTTAACGTGGGTATTTTCTTTATCAACGAAAAGCTAAATGATAGTTATATTTTTTCTTCAATTGATTTGGCTCGGGAATTATTAGACTATTCTAAAAATCAAATTTCAAGTGTAGAGTTTAAACTGCATCCTGATGCCGATGAAGCTCAAGTTAAAGCCGAAATCCAATCGGTTTTAGGAGATAAAATTAGCGTAAAAAACAGAGCTCAACTTAACGATGCGCTATATAAAATGCTAAATACGGAAAACCTAGTCGTATATTTAATTTTTACTTTGGTTTTAATTATCGCCTTATTTAATGTGATAGGTTCTATAATTATGATGATTTTAGACAAAAAAGCCACATTAAACACCTTATTTAATTTGGGAGCGACTGTAAAAGATATCCGTCGTATTTTCTTTTTACAAGGGACGCTTATGACCTTGGTTGGGGGGACTATTGGTTTAGGTATTGGCCTTATAGTTATTGTATTACAAAGTCAGTTTTCTTTGGTTATGCTTACCCCAAGCTTACCTTACCCTGTCGATATTAGGTTAGACAACCTCATCATCGTTTTTCTAACCATTACGGTATTGGGCATATTGGCATCTAAAATAGCGTCGGTACGAATTTCAAAAAACTTAGTAAAAACAAGCTAATTATTTTAGTCAGTCCTCTAAAGTTTCGGAAATAAAAAATTACTTTTTAGGTCGTTTAAGGTATTTAAAAACCACATAACTGATAAGAAGAGACCAGAAAATAATACAAGCCCATCCTATTATTCTACCTAAAGTTGTTTCGGTGCTTTGAAGAATATAAACACCTAAGGCAATAAAAAATACAGGACCTATTAGCCCTAAAATTCATTTTAATTTATCTACCATAAATACTGTATTACACTGTAAACTGATAATCTGAAAATTCCTTTAACACATCATCTAGAGCATTAAAAACGTCTTTAGAATCATCACTAGTTACCATTCGTGTACGGTATTCTTTAAAATGCGGAATACCTTTAAAATAATTAGTATAATGTCTGCGTGTTTCAAGCACACCTAAAGTTTCTCCTTTCCAATCAATCGCCATTTGTAAATGACGTTTCGCCGCTTCTACACGCTCCGGAATAGAAATTGGAGCTAAGTGTTCACCGGTATTAAAAAAATGCTTTACCTGCTTAAAAAACCAAGGATTACCTATACTAGCACGTCCGATCATACAACCATCTAATCCGTATTCATCTCGCATTTTCATGGCGAGCTCTGGAGTGGTTACATCACCATTTCCAAAAACAGGAATGTGCATTCTCGGATTGTTTTTTACTTCAGCAATAGGTGCCCAATTGGCATCACCTTTATACATTTGTGCACGAGTTCTACCGTGAATTGCTATAGCCTTACAGCCTACATCTTGCAAACGTTCGGCAACTTCAAGGATACGAATAGAATCGTGATCCCATCCTAGACGGGTTTTAACAGTAATAGGAATATTGGTGCGTTTTACCATTTCGGCAGTCAGTTGCTCCATTAAACAAATATCTTTTAAGATTCCTGCTCCTGCGCCTTTAGACACCACTTTTTTCACAGGACAACCAAAATTGATATCTATAATATCCGGTTGTGATTTTTCGACAATATCTATGGTTTGAAGCATGCTTTCTAAGTTCGCTCCAAAAATTTGAATCCCAACAGGGCGTTCCTTTTCATAGATGTCTAATTTCATTACGCTTTTTGCAGCGTCCCGAATTAGTCCTTCACTCGAAATAAATTCGGTATACACCACATCGGCGCCCTGTTCTTTACATAATGCTCTAAACGGCGGATCACTAACATCTTCCATCGGTGCTAAAAGCAATGGAAAGTCAGGAAGTTCTATGTTACCTATTTTTACCAAGTTCTTTGTTTTTGTGCAAAATTACAGTTTTTTAAACAAACGTTTCATTTCCAATGAAATTATTGTCTGTTATGGCTGTTATTTCCTTAAAGACCACCGTATTCAACATAAAAAAACCGCTAGACGACCTGCTGTCTAACGGTGATTATTTTTTAAGATTATAGTAACTAGCAACGCTCTAAACTACGGCAAGTAGCTGCTCTTTAATCCTTAATTACTCTTTTTCTAGCCTATCCTTTTCTTTGTGTACTTTAGTCCGTGCATTCGTGTTCAAGGTTGTATTTCCAAAAGCATAACTAAACCCTAATTTTATATAGCGATTATCTACTTTTATAATACTTCGGTTATTCTGATTATTAAACTTAAACGTTGTTTCATAATCGTTTAAATTAAAGATATCAGAAACCGCTAACGATACAGTTCCTTTTTTTTTAAGTATACTTTTTTTAATCGATAAATCTGAAGTTAAAATAGTCTCCGATAGTCTAAACCCTTGTAGGTTACGTCCCACATAAACAAAAGACAAATTCGCGTTTAAACTGCGATCTTTTAAAAAGGTAATATCGTTACTAATCGCTGCATAAGTAGACCAATGACTTTGTGTGACTTGATTGTTTTCTATAAATGATTCGTCTTTTATATTGTATACTGAACCAACAAAATATAGAAACCAACGGTCAGTGACATTGAAATGAGTCACAAAATCAAAACCAATTTCACTAGTAGCTTCTACATTTACTGGGGTATACACAATAATATTTTCGGTATTATTTTGAATTGGAAGTTCGTAGAAACTATCTTTTGTTTTTTTATAATAGGCTTCAAAGGTATAATTTCCATTTACAGTTGTTCCTAATACATAATGATTTGTAAATGCCGGTTGTAGTGTTGGATTCCCTGTAACAATAGTATTGTCATTTAAAAAGAAATTAAACGGATTTAAGATTTGGTAACTTGGTCGCTCTACACTACGTTTAAAATTATAATACAAACTCAGATTCTCTAAGGGGTTAACATTTAAACTAAGCGTTGGAAAAATTTTAAAATAATCTTGAGTTACTTGGGTGTTTGCCGAAAGTGAATGTCCGTCGATAACCGTATGTTCTGCACGTAA
This sequence comes from Bizionia paragorgiae, assembly GCF_900107625.1. Lineage (GTDB taxonomy): Bacteria > Bacteroidota > Bacteroidia > Flavobacteriales > Flavobacteriaceae > Bizionia > Bizionia paragorgiae. The sequence continues at coordinate 253,800 of NZ_FNQK01000002.1, read as the reverse complement.
ACCACCAGAAAAACTCCACTTATCCCAACTGGTTTCAACATTTAAATAACCTGAAGCAATAGACTCATCATATTTATAAAAATCAGAGTAACCACCTGACGGTATAGTGGCGTTCGTATTTGGATTTAAGTTGGTTTGCAATACATCACTTTCAGTTTTCGTGCGCGATACTTTCATTCCTGAAGAAACGGCTGTTTGCTCTGAAATAGGTAAGTTAAAATCTAATTTAGAAATAAAAATACTTGTGTTTTGACTGTTAGCTGTATTAAAAGCCGTTTGAAAATTATAAGGAAACTCAGAACCAAAAACATCGGCAGTATCAAAATAATCACTACGTACATTTTGCGTACGGTTATAATCGTAATTGGTATAATGCGAATTCAACTTTAATGTCGCCGAATTATTAAAGCTGTGTAAATAATCTATATCTAAAGAAATATGTTCTTTTTTTCCGTCAGAAATAATAAGAGAACCATAATTATACAAAGGCGAGTTATTAACATCGGTAATTCTTGCGTCACTAAACACCCTATTATCGTATACGGGATTTAATAAAACAATTGATGATAAGCTGAGTTCGTTATTATCATCAATAGCATAATCCATATTAAAGTTAATATTATGAATTTTAGACCATTCGTCACGGTCTAATTCAGTATTCCAAACCTCATCGATCGTATTACCGTCGTAGTAATTTATGGTTTCGAAGTTATAGCGATCTTTTTTAGAATCGGTATAGCTATAATTCACATTAAAATCAAGCTTATCTTTTTTATAAAACTGATTTAATCCGCCCGTAAATTTCGGGTAAACCCCTTGCGTGTAATTGGTAAAGTATTTACCTCGGTAACCTGTGGCTAAATTTTTAGTCATTATAATGTTAATAACCGCCCCGCTCTCTGCATCGTATTTTGCTGGTGGATTGGTAATGACTTCAATTTTTTGAATATTATTGGCTGTCGAACTTTCTAATAACTGTGTAATTTCGCTGGCCGATAAATGAATTTTCTTTCCATTAATATACACCGTTGGTGTACTATTTTTTACCGAAATGGCATCATCTATAATCAAAACCCCAGGTGTATTTTTCAGCGCACTTAATACAGAACCTTCACTCAACGACGAATTTTCTATATTAAAAACCAATCTGTCTACCTCTTTTTTTAATGTCGGTTTACGATTGGTAATAATGACTTCTGAAAGGGTTTCAGAGTCTTCTTTTAAAACGATGATAGGTAAAGTTTGCTCCTGCGATATATGCAATTCTTGTTCATACGATTTATAACCTAAAAATGATACTTTCAAATAATAACGATCTGCCATTAAGTTATCTATGGTAAAACTACCATTTTCTAATGAACTCACTCCCGTTATCAATTCTGAATCGGACGTCATTAAAATAACATTTGCAAAGGCTATTGGCTGGTTAAGCTCATCTACGATTTTTCCTGAAATACTATAATTTGCTTGTGCTAAAGCACTAATGGATGCAAATAAAATAGCTATACTGATTAATTGCTTCAAAAATTAAAATTTTATTTATGTGCAATATACCAATGTTTTATAAAAATAATTACGTCAAAAGCCGTAATTTTAAGAGAATACAATAGAATAAAGAAAATAAAGAAATCATAATAAATACTTTATATTTGCAACCATCGCCGATAAGGTGAATATTTTAGATTATGAAGAACATTAGAAATTTTTGTATTATAGCTCATATTGATCACGGTAAAAGTACACTTGCCGATCGATTATTAGATTTTACAGGTAGTGTTACCGATCGTGAAAAACAAGATCAGCTATTAGATAGTATGGATTTAGAGCGCGAACGTGGTATTACTATTAAATCGCACGCTATACAAATGAATTACACGTACGAAGGTGAAGATTATATTTTAAATTTAATTGATACTCCCGGCCACGTGGATTTCTCCTACGAAGTATCGCGATCTATCGCAGCCTGTGAAGGGGCTTTACTTATCGTAGATGCTGCACAAAGTATACAAGCGCAAACCATATCGAATTTATATTTAGCCTTAGAGAATGACCTAGAGATTATTCCTGTATTGAATAAAGTCGATTTACCAAGTGCTAATCCAGAAGAAGTTACCGATGATATTGTAGATTTATTAGGCTGTGACCCATCTGAAGTAATTCCAGCAAGTGCGAAAACAGGCTTAGGTATTGAAGCCATTTTAAAAGCAATTATCGAGCGTATTCCTGCACCAAAAGGAACTATTGATGAGCCTTTACAAGCCTTAATCTTCGATTCTGTATACAACCCGTTTAGAGGAGTTGAAACCTATTTTAGAGTCATAAACGGATCGATTAAAAAAGGTCAAAATATTAAGTTTATTGCTACTGGTAAAAACTATTTTGCCGACGAAGTAGGGACTTTAAGACTTACTCAATTTCCTAGAAAGGAAATTAATGCTGGTGATGTAGGGTATGTAATTACCGGAATTAAAGAAGCTAAAGAAGTAAAAGTTGGTGACACCATTACCGATGCCAAAGTACCAACTACCAATCCTATTGCAGGATTCGAGGACGTAAAACCTATGGTATTTGCGGGTATTTACCCTGTAGACACTGAAGATTATGAGGACTTAAGAACGTCTATGGAAAAATTACAACTTAATGATGCCTCGTTAGTATTTTCTCCAGAAAGTTCGGCAGCCTTAGGTTTTGGTTTCCGTTGTGGATTCTTAGGTATGTTACACATGGAGATTATTCAAGAACGTTTAGAACGTGAGTTTAATATGACGGTAATTACTACCGTTCCCAACGTAAGTTATAATGCCTTTACAAGAAAAGACCCAGACGTTCCAATTATTGTTAATAACCCTACAGATTTACCAGATCCTTCTGGATTAGATCGTGTAGAAGAACCTTATATTAAAGCCACTATTATTACCAAAGCAGATTTTGTTGGTAATGTCATGTCTTTATGTATTGAAAAACGTGGTATTATTACACACCAAACGTATTTAACTACCGAGCGTGTTGAGTTGGTTTTCGATATGCCATTAGCCGAAATTGTATTCGACTTTTACGATCGTTTAAAAACGGTTTCTAAAGGATATGCTTCTTTCGATTATTCGCCAATAGGAATGCGAGTATCTAAATTAGTACGTGTAGATATCTTATTAAATGCACAGCCTGTAGATGCTCTTTCTGCATTAATACATGCCGATAATGCACAGCATATTGGTAAAAAAATGTGTGAGAAATTAAAAGAATTAATACCAAGACAACAGTTCGATATTCCTATTCAAGCGGCAATTGGTGCTAAAATTATTTCTCGTGAAACAACCAAAGCTTTACGTAAAGATGTAACTGCTAAATGTTATGGTGGTGATATCTCTCGTAAACGTAAGTTATTAGAAAAGCAGAAAAAAGGAAAGAAACGTATGCGCCAAGTAGGTAACGTAGAAATTCCTCAAGAAGCATTTATGGCTGTATTAAAATTAAATGATTAATACCCCATATTTTCGCTTAATACACATTAAAAAGCCCCTCTATTACTTTAAATAGAGGGGCTTTTTTATATGGTAATAGACTTTAAACCGTTTCTGTATTTTCTACATCAAAAGGTTTCCCTAGGTAAACTAAATACCATCCCGGGCCTTCAATTTTCATTTTCTTATTATCTGATGGGATAATTTGTAAATCACCTTTATTGTCTTTAATAAACAAAGGTATAATATCTTTATCTGCAGTCGTAATCTCAATTAAGCTTTCGTAGTGTGATTGATCTTTTAATTCAATCTCTTGAATACTTGGGTATTTACGTGTTACCGTTGTAAGAGAATTATAATCATCAAAATTAGAAAATAAGCCTTCTTTTGGGAAGACGCCATCATCCTTCATTTCATCGATTGTTAATAATCTAAAGGCACCATTTTCTCCAAACTGCTTTGAATACTTGTTAATTGCATACTTATTAATTTCAGCACTACCGGTTAAAGCCATGATATAACCAATATCGTTTAACTCAATATTATCTCCTAAATTATCAGAGTAAATATTAGTAGTAATAGCTTCTAACCTTAATTCTTTTGCCTTGGCAATATTAGAGGGGTTACTATCAATTAAAACAACATGTCTTCCGTGCGTTTCTAGATAATGACCTAATAAACGCGACACTTTAGACGCACCGACGATTAAAATACCACGAGAATCATTTAAAAATACACCTACGACTTTAGCGAATAATCGGGCTGTAGTCGCATTTAATAATACCGTTCCTAAAACAATTACAAATACTAATGGGGTAATATATTCGGCATATTCTACACCATCTTTAGCTAATTTTAAACCAAATAAAGAAGCGATACCAGCAGCAACAATACCACGTGGTCCAACCCAACTTATAAACAGTTTTTCGTTAAGTTTTAGTGAAGAGCCAAACGTACTTATAAACACACCTAAAGGTCTTATAACAAATACGATAATTGCAAATAAGGCTAAAGTTTCCCATCGATAGATAAGATACAAATCTTCCATGTTAATATTGGCAGCCAATAAAATAAACAAGATGGAAATTAATAAAACACTTAGCGATTCTTTAAAATATAATAACTCTTTTAAATAGGGTGATTTAGAGTTTCCTAATACCATACCCATAATAACAACAGCTAATAAACCAGACTCATGAGCAAACACATCAGATAAAATAAACACGCCTAAAACTGAGGCTAATGCAAATACATTTAATAAATAATGAGGAACCCATTGCTTGTTAATAATAATGTTTAAAGCGTGAGCAAAAGTATACCCAAAGGTAGAGCCAAAAAGCACAATTTTACCAAATTCTATAAATGCCGTTTTTGTAAATTCTCCACCAGTTTCTAGGGTAATAAATTCGAAAACTAAGACCGCTACTAAAGCCCCTATAGGATCGATTAAAATACCTTCCCATTTTAAAACCGTAGACACATCTTTGTTTAAAGGAATGTTTCTAAGAATAGGCGTAATCACCGTTGGTCCTGTTACAATAATCAGTCCTGCGAATAAAAAAGAAATCTCCCAAGACAACTCAAATATAAAATAAGCAGCTACCGCAGAGCCAATAAAAGTAATCAGGGACCCGACCGAAATTAACTTGGTTATCACTGGTCCTACATTTTTTATTTCTCCCATTCTTAAGGTTAATCCACCTTCAAATAGAATAATACTAATGGCTAAGGAGACAAAATAAAACAGACTTTCTCCGGGAAAAAGACCTTTATCGCCAGTCCAAATAGGTTCTATCCATTTTGTGCCATCCGAAGATAAAAACTCTGCAGCGATGGGGCCGACTAACAATCCAATAAGAATTAAGGGTAAAATTGCAGGTATTTTAAATTTCCATGCAACCCATTGTGCCAATATTCCTAAAATAATGATCCCTCCTAATTCTACCATACTTTAAATTTTGGCGTGAAATTAATAATTTAATTTTTAAGGATGGACTATTTTTTAAGTAAATAGGTAGCATTCAGAGCTCAAAACACTGATTACAATCTATAAAAAAGCTGTAAAACTTGTTTCTTAATAAAAACTTAACGTTTGGTATGATGTAACACATATTTCCTATTTTGCAAGCTACTATGAAACTATATCCAATACAAGCAGGAAACTTTAAGTTAGATGGTGGCGCCATGTTTGGCGTGGTACCAAAATCATTATGGACGCGAACCAACCCAGCAGATGCTAACAATATGATAGATATTGCTGCACGCTGTTTATTAATTGAAGATGGCAAGCGTCTTATTTTAATCGATACGGGGATGGGTGATAAACAAAGTGATAAATTCTTTGGTTATTACAACCTATGGGGAGATGATAATATTGATAAATCTCTAGCAAAATACGGTTTTCATCGCGATGATATTACCGATGTGTTTATGACTCATTTACATTTTGACCACTGCGGTGGTTGTGTAAAATGGAATGCCGATAGAACACTTCTAGAACCCGCATTTAAAAATGCTCACTTTTGGAGTAATCAAAAGCATTGGGACTGGGCTACAAAACCAAATAGGAGAGAAGTTGCTTCTTTTTTAGAGGAAAACATTTTACCCATGCAAGAAAGCGGTCAGCTTAAATTTACTGGTTTACCAGAATCTGACTTATTAGAAAACTCTGATCTTGGTTTTGATATCTTTTTTGCCAACGGTCACACCGAAAAGCAAATGATTCCCATTATTAATTACAAAGGGAAAAAAATCTGTTTTATGGCCGATTTATTACCTACAGCAGGACATTTACCTCTGCCTTTTGTTATGGGCTATGATACAAGGCCTTTGCTAACCTTAGATGAGAAAGAAAAATTCTTGAATCTGGCAGCAGATAATAATTATTACTTATTTTTGGAGCACGATGCACATAACGAAATAATAACAGTAAAACACACCGATAAAGGCGTGCGATTAAACGAAACGTTTTCGTGTGAATCCATATTAAATTAACATAAAACCAAAAGAATACTCTTATGAAAATGATTAACAAATCACTAATTTTTTCTGCAGTTGCTGCAGTTTTATTATCAAGTTGTGGTGGTGGGTCTGCGATTTTATCGACACCTATCGATAACATAGATAATACACCTATTAAAGAAACAGAGCTTACACTTGCTGAAAAACAAAACTGGGGTCACTTAGATTTAGTTACCGATACCATCCCAGGAATGAGTGTTGATAAAGCGTATTCTGAAATTATTAAAGATAAAAAAGGAAAAACTATAATCGTTGCAGTTATCGATTCTGGTATAGATATTAACCACGAAGATTTAAATGGTGTTCTGTGGACAAACAAAAAAGAGATTCCTGGAAACGGAATTGACGATGACAACAACGGTTATGTCGATGATATTCACGGATGGAACTTTTTAGGTGATGCTTACGACGAGCAATTAGAATACATTCGTTTAGTAGCAAGTGGTGATACAAGCGCACCAAGATATCAAGAAGCTTTAGCGAAATACGAAGAAGATTACAAAGCGGCTTTAAGTGGTAAAGAACGTTACGACCAAATTTACCAAAAGTTATCTGAAGCTCATGAGGCATTAACAAACCACTTCAATACTGAAGACTATACGCCAGCACAAGTTAATGCTATCGAAACTGATAATGCAGAATTAACAGAAGCTATTAAATCAGCAAAATTTTTCTATGCTAACGGTATGACTTCTTTAGCCGATGCTAAAAAACAAATAAAAGGAGGTGTAGAGTATTTTACTGCACAGGTAAACTACAACCTTAACAAAGACTTTAGAGGAAGATTAACAGGTGATAACCCTGATGATTTTAATGACAAGCCAGGTTATGGTAACGGAAACGTTTTACCTGTTAAAAAATCTGAAAGCCACGGTACTCACGTAGCAGGTATTATTGCTGCAGAACGCAACAATGGTTTAGGTGCTAATGGTGTTGCTAACAACGTAGAAATTATGAGTATCCGTGCGGTTCCTAATGGAGATGAGTACGACAAAGATATCGCAAAAGCGATTCGTTACGCTGTAGATAACGGTGCAAAAGTAATTAACGGTAGTTTTGGAAAGAGTTTCTCTCCACATGCTGACTGGGTTAGAGATGCCATAAAATACGCAAGTGATAATGATGTGATTTTTGTACACGCTGCCGGAAACGATAGTAAAGATGTTGATACAGAACCTAACTTCCCAGATGATAATGTTGATTTCGTAGAAATTAGTAATACATACATTAGAGTAGGTGCATTAGCTCCAGAATACGGAACTAAACTTCTTGCAGGATTCTCTAACTACGGTAAGAAAAATGTAGATGTTTTTGCTCCAGGTGCAAAAATATATTCTACAACTCCAGAAAATGAATACGATACTAAAGGAGGTACGTCTATGGCTGCTCCTGCTGTGGCTGGTGTTGCTGCTTTAGTTTGGTCTCAATACCCGAAATTATCAGCTGCTCAAGTAAAACAAATTATTATGACTTCTGGTTTAGCTGTTCCTTCTAAAGTAATTGTTGGAGGAGATGCAAAAGATATCAGACCATTTTCTGAAGTTTCAAAATCAGGAAAAATGGTAAATGCTTACAATGCTTTAATTATGGCATCACAATTATCTAAATAATTATTAATCCTATATTAAAAGCCTCAATATCCTTATATTGAGGCTTTTTTATATCTAAATTTTACACCATGAAAAACTATTTTTTATTTGGTTTAGCCTTGTCATTAGTCTTAACCTCTTGTAAATCGACACAAGAACTTAGCGCTACATCTGCGGTTTCACCAATGCCATCTCAACACTCTTCATCAATGTATTGGCAACAACATGTTGATTATAAAATGGAAATTGATATGGATGTTAACACCTATCAATACGATGGTAAACAAAACTTAGTCTATACCAACAACTCACCAGATGTATTAGACAAAGTATATTACCATTTATTTTTTAATGCCTTCCAACCAGGAAGTGATATGGATGCACGCTTACAAAGTATAGAAGATCCAGACCGTAGAATGACCAATAATTTAGGGACTAAAGAAAATCCTATTTACGAAAGTAGAATTAGTAAATTACAACCTGATGAAATTGGTTTTATCAAAGTAAACGGCTTAAAACAAGATGGTAAAGCTGTACAATATCATACCGCAGGAACAATTTTAGAAGTCACCTTAGCACATCCTATTCAACCAGGAGAGCGTACTACTTTAGATATGGAATTTAAAGCTCAAGTTCCGGTACAAATCCGTCGTTCGGGACGTAATAGTGCTGAAGGTGTTGTCTTATCTATGGCACAATGGTATCCTAAATTAGCCGAATATGATTTTGAAGGATGGCATGCAGATCCTTACATAGGAAGAGAATTTCACGGCGTTTGGGGTGATTTTGATGTTAAACTAACAATTGATAGAAACTATATCGTTGGTGGTACTGGATACCTTCAAAACCCAAATCAAATTGGTTATGGCTATGAAACAGGTACGGTTAACCGACCAAATACGGATAAATTAACATGGCACTTTGTAGCACCAAATGTACATGACTTTACTTGGGCAGCCGATCCGGAATATATTCACGATACCCTACAAGTAGAAAACGGACCGTTATTGCATTTCTTATACAAAAACAATCCGGAAATTAAAGAAAACTGGAAAAACCTTCAGCCAAAAACAGCGGGTTTAATGACTTATTTTAGCGAAAACCTAGGGAAGTATCCATACGAGCAATATTCTGTAATACAAGGAGGCGATGGTGGTATGGAGTACGCTATGTCTACTTTAATTACAGGAGAACGTAGTTTTGGTAGCTTAGTTGGTGTAACAGCTCACGAATTAGCACATACATGGTTCCAATTTTTATTGGCAACTAACGAAAGTAAACACGAGTGGATGGACGAAGGCTTTACGAGTTATATTAGTGAATATGCTGTAGATGCAGTAAATAATACACCAAGAGAAAACCCAATAGAACGTGCTTATCAAGGGTACGTATATTTAGCTAAATCTGGTAAAGAAAAACCACAAACAACACATTCTGATCGTTTTGAAACGAATTTCGCTTATGGTATAGCTGCTTATAATAAAGGCGCTGTATTTTTAGCACAATTAGGTTATGTTATTGGTGAAGACAACTTAAAGAAAACTTTAAAACAATATTATAAAGATTGGGCCTTTAAACACCCAACACCAAACGATTTTATTCGCGTGGCTGAAAAAGTATCTGGATTGCATTTAGGATGGTATTTAACCGATTGGACACAAACGACAAATACAATAGATTACGCTGTGAAATCGATTGATAATAACACGGTTAATTTAGAACGTATTGGGCTTATGCCAATGCCATTAGATCTAGAAGTAACCTATACTGATGGTACAACTGAAGCCTTTTACATTCCTCTACAAATGATGCGCGGCGAAAAACCAACCACAGCTACTATTATTAACGACTGGTCTTGGGCTCACCCTAACTACTCGTTTACAACGACAAAACCTGTGCAATCTGTGGTTATCGATCCAAAAGGATTTATGGCCGATGTAGATCGTTCTAACAATAAAAAATAAGACGCATTCATTTCTTGTAAATTTTAAAACCTCATCGTACAGATGAGGTTTTTTTATTGGCTTAGCATTATTACCTTTGAAGTCTTATGGAAAACGAAAGATACACTTACAATAAGGCCGAAAAATTAAAGAGCCAAAAAGCAATAGAACAACTATTTACCGAAGGTAGATCGGTGTCTGCTTATCCCTTACGCTTAGTGTATTTAAAAACGGATAGCAATCTAAAAGCAGGAGTTTCTGTAAGTAAACGTAATTTTAAACGTGCTGTAGATCGTATTCGAATAAAACGCTTAATGCGTGAAGCCTACCGCCTTAATAAAAACATGTTGCTCAATAACAATAGGTCTAACTATTCGTTTATGATTTTATATAACAGTAAAGACATGCCCGATTTTAATTTTATGGATACAAAAATGAAGGCCTTATTCACTAAATTTTTAGCGCAATAAGTTAGTATCTTGCTCTAAATTATTTAGAACAAAATAGTAAAACAGATAGGGCAAAATTTTAGTTTTATTTATCGCATTTCAAAGGTGAGAGCATCACAATTTAAATAGCGATTTAGAGTAAATACCTAAAACTATGAGGTGGTTTACATTAAGATTTATGAGGTCTTTTAATTATTGAATGCGCTTAAAATCTGTTAATAAACACGTATCTTTATTTTTATTAGGTTTGTTTTAATATCGCGATGGTGTATAGAAGGCGAAAAAATTCATATCTATTTTAAAATACTGAAGTTATAAAAAAGTAAAAATGAAAGCACTATTAAAAAGAAAAATTCTTATCCCCATTATAGCCATCTTACTATTTATTGGGACCACAGGTTTTAAAACATACCAAAGTGATTTTTTTGAAATAGCGAAACAAATAGAAATATTTACCACGCTTTTTAAAGAATTAAATATGAATTATGTGGATAAAACCAATCCTGGGGACTTAATGGATAATGCCATTAAAAGTATGCTTACAGAATTGGATCCGTATACCATATTTTACAACGAACAGGATGTAGAAGCAGCCCGAATAAAGCAAACCGGAGATTATACTGGTGTAGGAGCAAGTATAAAAACTTTTAAAGATAAATTATTAGTCATCGAACCCTATAAAGGTTACCCAGCCGATCTTGCTGGTTTAAAAGCTGGAGATGAAATAACTATTGTCGATGGTGTTGCTGTTAAGGATTATGACGATGATGCCTCAAACCTGCTTAAAGGCTCTCCAAACTCGAGTTTAGAAATAACTTATGTCCGCCAAGGTAAAACTAAAACAACGTCCATTAAACGCTCGGAAATAGAGATTGACGCCGTTCCTCATTTTTCAATGATTGATGAAAATACCGGGTATATCGTGTTAAAAAAGTTTAATTCTAAAGCATCTTCACAAACAGGATATGCTTTAAAAGATTTAAAAGCACAAGGTGCAAAATCTATAATTTTAGATCTCCGTGGTAACCCAGGAGGCTTATTAAACGAAGCGGTTAACGTTGTTAATTTATTTGTTCCTAAAGAACAATTAGTGGTGAGTACAAAATCTAAAGTAAAAAAATACAACCGTACCTATTACACAAAAAATGAACCTATAGACACCGAAATTCCTTTAGTGGTACTCATTAATGGTAAAAGTGCCTCGGCAAGTGAAATTGTTGCAGGAACTCTTCAAGATATAGATCGCGCAGTGATTGTAGGCTCACGTAGTTTTGGAAAAGGTCTCGTTCAGCGTCCAAAAAAATTAACTTATGGAACACAAATCAAATTAACTATTTCGCGTTATTACACACCTTCTGGACGTTGTATTCAAGCTTTAGACTATTGGAATAAAGACGAAAAAGGAAACGCTGTTCGTGTAAAACAAAAAGATTATAATGTCTTTAAAACTAAAAATGGTAGAAAAGTATTTGATGGTGGTGGGGTTTTTCCAGATGAAATTTTAGAACATTCTAAGAATTCAGCGATTACAAACGCTATTTTGAGTACACAGAGTATTTTTGATTTTGCAACGAATTACTATTACAGCCATCCTATAAAAGATATATCGGATTTTAAGTTAACAGATGCCGATTTTAAAAGCTTTAAAAATTACCTTAAAGAAACCAATTTCTCTTTCGAAACCGAAACTGAAAAATCGTTTGCTAAAGCGTTCGAAATTTCTAAAACTGAAAACCTAACCGATAATATAAAAAAGGATTACAGTACACTTATTGCAAACTTAAACCAATATAAGCAAGATGCTCTAGACGAAAATAAAACGCAATTATTGGACTTATTAACAGACGAAATCGTTAAGCGTTATGTATACAGAGAAGGATTATACGAGTATTATAAAGTACATAATAGCGAAATAAAAAAAGCAACAGATATTTTAAAAAGTCCGTCGAAATACAAAAAGTATTTAAACTAATTAAAGTGTTTATCGGTTTAAAAAAGCCTTATGAATAAAGTACTTTTTATACTACTATTACTATCTAATATCGTGTATTCTCAAAAAGAAATCACACACGATGTTTACTTTGATACCGATAAATACAATGTGCCTTTAACCGAAGAAAACAGACTCTTATTGTTTATCTCGGAATTGGACACGATTGATATTGCTAAGGTTTCTATATATGGATTTACAGACGATAGAGGCACTAGCGCATATAATTTAGAACTCTCCCAAAACCGTGCTGATGCTATAAAAGACATGTTTTCAGGCTACGGAATAGATCCTGATTTAATAACTAATGTAGATGGAAAAGGGATTATACTTTTAAAGGTTTTAAATGAAAAAGAAATTAGTAAAATTAGAGGCTTAAATCGTAAAGTAGAAATTATAGTTACACCTAAACAGCCCCAGAAAACGCCAACGAAATCTGATAGTAAAGCGGACGATAAACCAAAAGATAAGTTAGAAAAATCCATTGATGATTTGTCAAAAGGAGAACTTAAAAAAGGAGATAAAATTAGATTGGATAATATTTATTTTAAAACCAATTACAGTTATATCACTGCCGAATCACGTAAAACTTTAGAGCATCTTGCTAAGGTTTTAGTACAACACGACAACATTTATTTTACCATTCAGGGTCATGTGTGTTGCACTCAAATGAGTAGAGATGCTATCGATAAAAGAACAAAAAAGCGGAATTTATCGGTTGCACGAGCACAGTATATTTATGATTATTTAGCCCGTAAAGGCGTTGATAAAAGACGTATGAAATACGTTGGTTTAAGACGAAAATTTCCTTTAGGTGGTGATCCGAAATTTGATCGTCGTGTTGAAATTTTAGTTACTTATATTGGGAAATCTACCAAATAATTACTGCTTATACACCATGGCCATATGCGGTATTCCATCTTCTAAATACTCGTCTCCCGTAGCTTTAAACCCAAGATTATTATAGAACTTTTTTAGGTAGCATTGTGCCGAAATATGAATGTGAGACGTTTTAAAGTGAATTCGTAAAGCTTCAATAGATGCTGTCATAATATCGTAACCATAGTTGTGATTACGCTCGCTTTTAGCAACAACTACACGACCTATACTGGCTAAATCAAAATAATCTCCTGGAGCAAAAACACGTGTATACCCTATAATTTTATTATTTTTATACCCTATAATATGAAGTGCTTTATGGTCTTTACCATCGATATCTTGATACACGCAATCCTGTTCTACAACAAACACTTCACTTCGTAATTGTAAAATAGAATACAACTCATTAAGAGTTAATGCATCAAAAGGTTTGACTTGAATTTTTATCATAATTTTAATCTTGAACAATAATTTCTTTCGGGTCTTCTTTCTTGTATTCGGGTTGAATAGTAATATGATTAATGCTAAATTCTTGATATAAAAGCGATTCTATTTGACCTAGTAACACATTAAATTCTGAAGTCGTAATATCTTCTTCTAAGTCTAAATGTGCTTCCAAATGCACTTCAGTATCACTTAAATGCCAAATATGAACATGGTGTAACATTCTTACTTTAGCTAAGCTATTAACAGTGGTAACGACATCTTCTAAATTAATAGCTTCGGGTGTAAAAAGCATCAGCATTTTAGTTGACGTTTTTAATAAATCGAATCCGACCCAAATAAGATATAAGGCGATTAAAAAAGTGAGCACACTATCTATCCAATACCACTCAAAATACTTCATTAACAGTCCGCCAATTAAAACGGCAACACTTGCTAACATATCTGTTAATAAGTGTAAATAGGCACTACGCATATTAATATTATGCTTGGCATCCTTTTTTAAAAGCAAGACACTCAAACCATTAGCTACAATTCCTAAAATGGATAACCAGATAACTAAATCCGATCCTATAACTTCGGGTACTTTAAAACGTTTTACAGCTTCTATTATTAACAAAATAGCAACTATAATTAAGGTAAAGGCATTAATAAAAGCAGCTAATATTTCGGCTCTCTTGTATCCGAAGGTTTTATCAACAGAGGCTTTTTGTTTACTTAATTTTGTCGCTATAAAACTCACTATTAGCGATAAAACATCACTAAAATTATGCAAGGCATCACTTAACAAACTTAAACTTCCAGAAACTAACCCACCAACAACTTGAGCAGCCGTAATTCCTATATTTAAAATTATAGAAATTAAAAGATTGTTTCCTGTTAATACTGGAAGCGTTTGTTTTGGTGATTCACTCATATTAACAAGAAGACGCAGGTATTTTATCTACTCTACTTTGGTGTCTACCACCTTCAAATTCAGTCTCTAAAAAGGTATCAACCATAGTCAACACCTGTTGAATAGCTGTATAACGTGCAGGAATACACATTATGTTAGCATTGTTATGCTGACGGGTTAAGGCGGTAATTTCGTTAATCCAACAAATCCCAGCACGTACATGTTGATATTTGTTAGCTGTAATAGCCACACCATTTGCGCTACCACAAATTAAAATACCAAAATCCACAGTCTTATTATTTACATCTTGAGCTACGGGGTGAACGTAATCTGGGTAATCTACACTATCACTAGCATCGGTACCATAGTTTTTTACCGTGAAGCCCTTAGATTCTAAATGCTTGATAATAGCATACTTATACTCGGTTCCCGCGTGGTCATTTCCAATTGAAATAGTCATTATTTAATAGTATTTAATGTTGTTGTGTTTTTAAGCTATAAAGTTAATATATAGAATACTAAAACTGATGTTAAAATGAGCTAACTTCAAAATTATCTGTTATAAAAGAGGAAATAGGTCGTTTATAAACAAAATTAATCCATTGTTAACTTCTCTTGGTTTTAATCTTCATTACTTGTTAATATCTTCTTATTCTTTTTTAAAACTTTAATTAGGATTCTATCAAAAATTTTACAAACCAAAATCAACATGAATATACCAAAAAAGTTAGCACTTTTTTTTAGCTTAATTATTCAATGAAAATTTACAGATACCAACATCAAAAATTACAATACTTATTAAAACACTCAGGGAGTTTTAGGTTATCAACAGTTGTTAACAACAGTTTTAATTCCCTTTAAAATTAAGACATTAACACTGTAATAACATGTTAATAATGTACTCGAGATTACAAATCAAAAAAAATAACTAAAAAGTTATACCGCTATTAACAGACTATAATAAGCATTATTTTTTTTTTAAAATTTTAAAAGAAATAAATGATATATATAATAAATGTTTACAAACTATTTTTTTAATTAACGTTCTCTTAAAATTGATTTAATTTATAAAACGTAACTTTGCAGTAATCTTAATAGATTGATAGTATAAATAAATTCATCTTTGCTACATTAGGTAGAAAAGCTCTTCTTCTGAATTTAGTATTTGCTAGAATACAATTAATCAATATCTTTAAGAAGAATTAACGAATCAATTACATGACAAAAAAGAAAAAAAGGAAACCTTCAAATAATAAGATTTCCGACCTTACAAATACTATTATAAGTATTTTAAAAGATGATAGAACCAAATCATTCAACTATAAACAAATAGCTTCAAAATTACAACTTAACGACGCTAGTAGTCGTAACCAAATCATAAAAACCCTTGCCAAATTAAAAGCGAAAGAAGAGATTAAAGAAGTCGATCGTGGCAAGTTTCAAATAATAAATAATACAGAATACCATACTGGAATTTTCGATGCTGCCCAACGTGGTAACGGTTACGTTATTTGCGATGATTTTGAAGATGATATTTACATCGCTTCAAACAATGTTAACAAAGCATTAAACGGTGATGAAGTAGAATTATACGTTTATAAACGAAGAAAGCGAGGTAAACTCGAAGGCGAAATTACCAAGATTATAAAACGTGCTAAAACCGATTATGTAGGAGTTATACAAATTCATAAAGGAAAAAACTTTGCATTTGTAGTAGTTGATGGTAACAAAATGAAAACAGATATTTTTGTGCCTATTAACAAAACGATGAATGCCAACGATGGCGATAAAGTTTTAGTTACTATGGAAGAATGGCCAGAGAAAGCCGATTCTCCAAATGGAAAAGTGATAAAAGTACTGGGTAAAGCAGGAGAACATAATACCGAAATTCATGCTATTTTGGCCGATTATGGATTGCCTTACGACTTTCCAAAAGAAATAGAAGATTATGCTAGCAATATCAACTTAGATATTTTACCTGAGGAAATAGCTAAGCGCCGTGATATGCGTAAAGATTTAACTTTTACCATTGATCCTAAAGATGCGAAAGATTTTGATGATGCCTTATCTTTTACCGTTTTAGAAAATGGTAATTATGAAATAGGAATTCACATTGCAGACGTTTCACATTATTTAGAAGAAGGAAGCATTCTAGACGATGAAGCTTACGAACGTGCAACCTCTGTTTATTTAGTAGATCGCGTGGTACCCATGTTACCAGAAATTCTTTCAAATGGTGCATGTTCACTGAGACCGCACGAAGAAAAATACACTTTTTCAGCTGTTTTTGAACTTAATAATAAAGCTGAAATTAAAAATGAATGGTTTGGCCGAACGGTAACTTACAGTGATGCTCGATTTGCTTATGAAGAAGCCCAAGCTATTATAGAAAGTAAAAGCACTCAAATTCCCGCTGACGTTTCGTTAACCGGAGAAGCTTATAATACTGATCAATCCATTGCCGATGCGGTTTTAAAAATGGATGAATTGGCGAAAATTATGCGTGCAAAACGTATGGATTCTGGAGCCTTATCTTTTGATAAATTGGAAGTAAAATTTGATTTAGATGAAGAGGCAAATCCTGTTGGCGTGTTTTTTAAAACAAGTAAGGATGCCAATAAATTAATTGAAGAATTTATGCTTTTAGCAAATCGTAAAGTTTCAGAATTTATAGGGAAACAAAAACCAGAAAAAACCTTTATTTATCGTGTGCATGACGAGCCAGACGAAAGTAAATTAATGGCACTTCAAGGGGTCGTTTCTAAATTCGGACATAAATTAAATTTTAAAGATCGCAAGAGTATCGCCTCGTCTTTAAACACTTTATTGTCTGATGTACAAGGTAAAAAAGAACAAAATTTAGTCGATACTTTAACCATTCGTACTATGAGTAAAGCCGAGTATACTACCGATAATATTGGTCATTACGGTTTGGCTTTCGATTATTACAGTCACTTTACATCGCCAATTCGTCGTTATCCAGATGTGATGGCTCACCGTTTACTACAGCGGTATTTAGATGGCGAGAAATCTGCTAGTGCAGAAGTGTACGAAGAGAAGTGTAAACACGCTAGTAATATGGAATACTTAGCGACCAAAGCCGAAAGAGATTCTATTAAATACATGCAAATCCGCTTTATGCAAGATCATAAAGATGAAGAATTTGTAGGTGTTATTTCTGGGGTTACCGATTGGGGAATTTATGTAGAAATTATTTCTAATAAATGTGAAGGTATGGTAAGAACCAGAGATATTAAAGGCGATTACTATGAATTTGATCAAGATCAATTTGCACTTATTGGCCGAGAGTCTAAAATCATGTACCAATTGGGTGACGAAGTGGTAGTAAAAGTAAAACAAGCTGATTTAGAGAAACGTCACCTAGATTTTGAGTTAATTGGTAAAGCACCAGAATAGGCTATTTTAAGATCCTAAAATAGTTTAAATAAAGTCGTAATCGTAAGCAATTGCTTTTGGTTACGGCTACTTTTATTTAAATTGCTATATAAAATATAAATATCACATCTTATGATTATTACAACAACACCATCGGTGGAAGGATATAAAATAATTTCTTACAAAGGTCTTATTTCGGCTGTAGGCGTTAATACTAGAAAACTATCTTTTTCTTTTAATACAGAAAAATTTATCCAGGCGATGGAGGAGAGTATCGATGCCGTAAAACAAGATGCATTTAATGCGTTAGAGGATAAAGCAAAAGCCTTAAATTGTAATGCTATTGTTGGTGTTTCTGTAGACTTAGAAACAGATCCTAGCACTACTTTTATTTTAGTTTCTGTAACCGGAACAGCTGTTAATATTGTATAATATTTTTTAAAAAGTGTAACACTTTAAAAATGTGGCACTCTTTAATTTAAACAACATTTTTTATGAAATTTATAGTTGGTTTAGTCGTATTGTTGATAAGTGCAGTCGGTCTTGCACAAGAACCTAAAGAATTACAGGTTGGTACATTTTCAACCGTAAAAGTCTACGATTTAATACATATCAAGTTGGTTAAGTCTACCGAAAATAAAGTTATAATTTCTGGTGATGATATCGACGATGTTAACATTGTTAATACCGGTGGTACATTAAAAATAAAAATGGCTTTCGATAAAGTGTTTAATGGAACCAATACGTTTGTTGCGGTATATTATACGCATTTAAAAAGTATAGATGGTAACGAAGGAGCTTATATTGTTGGAAACGAACTAATAACTCAAGATAAGATTGAATTAAGGGCTCAGGAGGGCGCAAAATTAAAAATAGGTCTAGATGTAAAGGAGGTCTCAATTCGAGCTGTTTCTGGCGGTAGAATTAAGACAAAAGGAAAAGCGGATGAGCAAATGGTTATTATAAATACAGGAGGAGTTTATGAAGGAGAAGCCTTTCCAACTTTACGAACAACGGTTAGTATTCGTGCTGGTGGAGAAGCCGATGTAAATGCTTCTGATTTTGTAGATGCAAAAATAACGGCGGGTGGTGATATTTATATTTACGGTAATCCGTTGCAAGTCAATAAAAAAACAACGTTTGGTGGTGATATTACCATTCGAAAACAACAATAAGCCTTAATACTTCTTTAGGTTTATCATATATTATCGTATTTTAGTACAGTGAAAGCTTCAGTTAAATTAAAACTGAAGCTTTTTCTTGTGATAAGAAACTTTCTATAAATAATTTCTTTACTTTGTATTAAACCCTTATAAATACTATGATCGAAGATATCCAGGCAGCAATTCCATTAGGCTTTTTTTTAAGTTTTATGATTGGCCCTGTATTTTTTGTACTCCTTGAAACTAGCGTTATTAAAGGGTTTAGAGCGGCTGTTGCTTTCGATTTAGGAGTGATTATCGCCGATGTTTTGTTTATTGCTTTAGCCTATTTTTCGAGTTATCAGTTACTTGAAAATTTAAGTAATCAACCCGGTCTATACGTTTTTGGGGGTACTATTTTAGCTATTTATGGTTCAATTATCTTCTTTAAAAAACCAAAGAAAGAAATTGAGACGCATACAGAAATTGTTATTAAGCGCACGAATTACTACAAATTGTTTTTAAAAGGTTTCTTCTTAAACTTTATAAACATTGGTGTTCTCGTCTTTTGGTTAGGAGTTATTATTGTCGTGAGTCCCAATTTAGACAACGATGTTAATAGGTTTATAACTTTTTTTGGTGCTATGCTTGGTGCCTATTTTGTTACCGATATTTTTAAAATATTATTAGCGAAACAATTAAAAAGTAAATTAACACCCGAATTAATTATTAGAATTAAAAAGCTTCTGGGACTGATTTTGGTGGTTTGTGGTATTATTTTAATAACTAAAGGGTTTCTTCCGAAGGATCAATTTGATCCACAAGATCTTATCGAAGGTATCGAACACAACCGCTAATTGGTGGATAATTAGGTACTGATTCTTTTAGTGTCTTTCATTTTTATTACAAAATTGAAGTATTAGTCTATAAACAGTCTAGTTATTAGAGCTAGTAATTCATAAAAAATAGATATATAATAAGGGTATAAAAAAAGAGCTACTTAGATTATAAGTAACTCTTTTTGAGGTGTCGAGCGGATTCGAACCGCTGTAGATGGTGTTGCAGACCACTGCCTAGCCACTCGGCCACGACACCTTTTGTGACCGCAAATGTAAAAAAAAATCTTATTCTTTACTACTTACTTTATGCTTTTCTTTTTTCCGACATTTCAATGGTTACCATTTCCACATCACCACCAATTGGAGGATTAACTTTACTTACGGCAACTGTTGCAACGGTAACTAATTGTTCTTCAGAAAAAATACGATTTATAATACGTTTTGCTACGTTTTCTAAAAGGGCACTTGGTTTAGCCATTTCTTCAACGACAATTCTGTTTAATAAAACATAATCTACAGTATCTTTTAACGCATCGCTTTGCGCACTTTTTTGTAAATCGGCTTTTACTTTTAAATCCACACGGTAATCACTACCAATTTTCGTTTCCTCTTTAAGGCATCCGTGGTTTGCAAACACACGAATATTTTCAACTTTAATTATTCCCAAAATATATATTTTTTACGAAAATAGTAAAATCATATCAGTTTAATCCATAATTAATAAATTAAGACCAAGCCTCAAATCGAATGTGTGTTTAACCTCTTATTTAATTGTTTAAAAAGCATTTCCCACAGGGGGTAAACTATAAATTAAGAGCACGGGGATATATATTAAATAGTTAATGAATAAAAGTAACTTGAATTTCCTTAATTTTGTTCTACTTTAAAAATCAGTTTAAAGTCGCAAATGATCCTTTCATTTTCAAACGAAATATATGTCTGAAGAAAAAAAACCGCTTAATTTTATTGAGCATATTATAGAAGAAGATTTAAAAAACGGATTAGATCCTAAGGATTTAAAATTCCGTTTTCCACCAGAACCTAATGGGTATTTACATATTGGGCATACTAAAGCTATTGGAATCAGTTTTGGTTTAGGTGAAAAATATAAGGCACCGGTAAATCTGCGTTTTGACGATACGAACCCAGCAAAAGAAGAGCAGGAATATGTAGATGCGATAAAAGAAGATGTCTCTTGGTTAGGCTATGAATGGGCAGAGGAGTGCTACTCGTCAGATTACTTTCAACAGTTGTACGATTGGGCAGTATTACTAATTAAACAAGGTAAAGCCTATGTCGATTCGCAATCTAGTGAGGCTATGGCCGAACAAAAAGGAACGCCTACACAGCCAGGTGTCGATGGTCCTTATCGCAATAGAAGCGTTGAAGAGAACTTGGATTTGTTTGAAAGAATGAAAAAAGGTGAATTTAACGAAGGTGAACATATCTTACGTGCCAAAATAGACATGCAACATCCCAACATGTTAATGCGTGATCCATTAATCTATCGTATACTTAAAAAACACCACCACCGTACAGCAAATGATTGGTGCATTTACCCTATGTACGACTGGACTCATGGTGAAAGTGATTATATAGAACAAATAACACACTCGTTATGTTCGCTTGAATTTAAGCCACACAGAGAGCTTTACGATTGGTTTTTAGACCAAGTGGTCGACGCTAATAAAATACGCCCTAAACAACGCGAATTTGCACGTTTAAACTTGAGTTACACCATTATGAGTAAGCGTAAACTTCTAAAGTTAGTAGAGGAGGGCGTGGTTTCTGGATGGGATGACCCGCGTATGCCAACTATTTCTGGTTTACGCCGTCGTGGTTATACACCTTCTTCAATTAGGAAGTTTGTAGAAACGGTTGGTGTTGCAAAACGTGAAAACGTAATCGATGTATCGCTTTTAGAATTCTGTATTCGCGAAGATTTAAACAAAAGTGCACCGCGTGTTATGGCTGTTTTAAATCCGTTAAAAGTGGTTATTACTAATTACGATGCGGATAAGGAAGACTGGTTAGAAGCTGAGAACAATCAAGAAGATTCGCAAGCAGGATTTAGAAAAGTGCCATTTTCTAATGAAATTTATATTGAAAAAGACGATTTTAAGGAAGAAGCATCGGATAAGTTTTTTAGATTAAAACTTGGCGGTGAAGTTCGACTTAAAAATGCCTATATCATTAAAGCGGAATCTGTAGTTAAAGATGCTAATGGAGAGATTACAGAAGTGCATTGTACCTATAGTGAAGATACGTCTAAAAAAGTAAAAGGAACATTACACTGGGTATCTATAAAACATGCCGTTAAAGCAGAAGTGAGAGAATATGATCGCTTGTTTAACGACGAAGCGCCAGATAGCCATAATGACAAAGATTTTATGGAATTTATTAATCCCAATTCTCTTAAAATTATAGAAGCCTTTGTAGAGCCTAGTTTAGCTGATGCTGAAATAGGACAGCAATTCCAATTTCAACGTTTAGGATATTTTAATGTTGATAAAGATTCTAAAACAGGGCAGTTGGTCTTTAACAAAACGGTAGGATTAAAAGATTCATGGTCTAAGCAAAAACCTAAAACGGAAGCTAATCAGCCAAAACCACAGCAAAAACGCCCTGCAATCGAACTTATAAAACAGTATGGTAAAAAGTACGATCGTTTACCTGATGATAAACGTGAAGCTGCCAAAGCAGACATTCAAGAATTAGCTAAGCAAATTAGTTATGAGGATTTAGAACCTTTGTTTAATACCTCGGTAAAGAAGTCTGGAACGCGAATTATTACTATGATAAGTTTAGGCGTGTTACTAAATAATGGCTTAGAAAAAAATGAGGCTATACATGCTTTTATTGAGAAAGCATTAGAAGATAAAAATAAACTGCTAGTAGAAGAGGCTAGCGCATTATAATAACAATCCACAAGCTTTTAAACTTGTGGATTTTTTTTGTTACTAAATGTGGTCTTTAAACTAGTGGTTAGGGTGCTGTTTAAAGACGTAGTATTAAGTTTTAGCAAATAATTAATAGTTTATTTTTGATAGGGCGATATAAAATCCTTATTATAAGTTAGTTATAATATAATCTTGTAACTGGAACCTTTAATTAAAAACTAAAAATTATGGATAGTAAAGCTAAAGATATACTTACAGATATTACACGTCTAACTAATGAAATAGAATCGAAGTATCCGGAGATGCAAAAGTATTTAGACGAAACACGAGCAACCTTACCACAAGGAGCTTTTGAAAATTCTGAGATGGATGTTAGTGCTCTTGAAAATTATAGAAACAGTCTTAAAGAAATGATGTTAAAGTATAAAAAATAGCATTAGAATGTAAGGTAATTAAAAGATATAAAAAAGGCTGTTACGTAAGTAGCAGCCTTTTTTTGATGGAGCAGTAGGTAATAGATACCTTCTATTCCTCTAATTCTTTAGCCTTTTTAGACGCTTTCATAGCTTCTCCTATTTGGTTACTTGCTGTAAAGCTAGCTACCATGTCATTTAACATTTGGCTTCCTGCTTGTGGTGAGTTAGGAAGTAATATTAAATTACTGTTAGTTTCACTACCAATAGCTTGTAATGTATCGTAATGTTGTGTTACTACAATAAGAGCAGACGCTTCTTGAGAATTAATACCAACACGGTTTAAAACATCTACAGACTCCTCTAGACCACGAGCAATCTCACGACGTTGATCGGCAATACCTTGTCCTTGTAAACGCTTACTTTCTGCTTCAGCTTTCGCTTTTTCAACGATTAAAATACGTTGTGCATCTCCTTCATATTGAGCGGCAGTTTTTTCTCTATCGGCAGCGTTAATTCGGTTCATAGCTATTTTTACCTGGGCATCTGGGTCGATATCGGTAACTAATGTTCTAATGATATCAAATCCGTAGTCCATCATAGCATCATTAAGTTCTGCTTTTACGGCCAAGGCAATGTCATCTTTTTTAACAAAGACATCATCCAATTTCATTTTAGGAACTTCGGCACGAACCACATCAAATACATAACTCGTTATTTGTTCATGCGGATAATCTAACTTGTAAAAGGCATCATAGACTTTTTCAGTCACCACTTTGTATTGTACTGAAACTTTAAGTTTGACAAATACATCATCCAAAGTTTTGGTTTCAATAATAACATCTAATTGCTGAATTTTTAAACTCAAACGACCAGCAATTTTATCGATAATAGGAATTTTTAATTGTAATCCAGAGTGACGAATGCTTTGGAATTTACCAAAACGTTGCACAATAGCTGCACTCTGTTGTTTTACTGTAAAGAAGGAAGATATTAATATAATAATTCCGAATACAATAATAATAGGAAGAAATAGATTCATAAATGTTTATTTTATAAGGTTAATGTACTTGCTCTAATTTAAGGTATATTTAATGACTAACATCTTAATTTAGAATGAAAAACACATGTTTATCTTATTAGTAGTACCTACGCTATGTTTGTTACATCCTTTCCATAGAATATTAAATTTTTTTCTAAAGCATAAAAAAAGCGAGTTCCCTAAAGGACTCGCTTTTTTTGATTGTTAGTGCTAAGTTATTATAATATAGCGATCACTTTTTCTATTCGTTTAACGGTTTCTTGTTTTCCTATCATATACATAATATCGAACACATCAGGACCTTGTAGAGCACCAACTAAGGCTAGTCGCAATGGCATCATAATTTTACCAAAACCAATAGCGTTACTAGTGATCCATCCTTTTATTTCTGTTTGAAGCGTTTCTACTTCAAATTCTGTATTTTTTGATATAATATCCACCAACTGAAGCATTAAGTCCTTAGTATCGTCCTTAAATGCTTTTTTAGAAGCTTTTTCATCATAAGATTCTGGTGCAACAAAGAAATAACTACTTAACTCCCATAAATCTGAAATAAAAGTGGCACGTTCTTTAACTAATCCAACCACTAAAGCGATATAATTAACATCTATACTAGCTAATTCGTTGTGTTGCTTTTGGAAGGTTTCAGCAATAGCATCATCGTTTTGCTCTTGCATATAATGGTGGTTAAACCATTTTATTTTATCCGGATCAAAACGTGCTCCAGCCTTGTTTACACGTTCTAGTTCGAAAGCGGCAACCAATTCGTCTAAACTAAATAATTCTTGTTCTGTACCTGGATTCCAACCTAAAAAAGCTAAGAAGTTAATAACGGCTTCTGCGAAATAACCCTCTTCTTTATACCCTCTTGAGACTTCTCCTTCTGGAGATGTATATTCTAAAGGAAATACTGGGAAACCTAACTTGTCACCATCACGCTTACTTAATTTTCCTTTTCCTGTTGGTTTTAGAATTAATGGTAAGTGTGCAAACTCTGGTGCTTCCCAACCAAATGCGGTATATAACTGCATGTGTAATGCTAAACTTGGTAACCATTCTTCCCCTCTAATAACGTGCGAAATTTCCATTAAATGGTCGTCAACAATATTAGCAAGGTGGTAAGTAGGCATACCATCACTTTTAAATAAAACCTTATCGTCAAGTATGTTGGTATCAATTTTTATTGCACCACGAATACTATCGTTTAGGTGTAAAATTTGATCTTGAGGTGATTTAAAACGAATCACATAATCCTCTCCAGCTTCTAATTTGGTTTTTACATCCTCGGCAGAAAGTGATAATGAATTATTTAATTTTTCTCTATTATGCCAGTTGTAAATAAAGGTTTTCCCTTTAGCTTCATGATCTTTTCTATGAAAATCTAATTCCTCTGCAGTATCAAAAGCGTAGTAGGCATTGCCGCTAGCTATTAATTCATCAGCATATTGTTTATATAAATGTTTGCGTTCACTTTGTTTGTAAGGTCCGCAATTTCCTTCTTTTCCTGGACCTTCATCATAAGGGATATTACACCAGTTTAAAGAGTCGATAATGTATTTTTCGGCCCCTTCAACAAAACGATTTTGGTCGGTATCCTCAATTCTTAGAACGAAAGTTCCGTTGTGTTTTTTCGCAAATAAATAGTTAAATAAGGCAGTACGAACGCCTCCAATATGTAATGGTCCTGTTGGACTTGGTGCAAAGCGCACACGAACGTTTTTAGACATTTTCTTGTGTTTAAGACTGCAAAGATACAATTAACACGCAATTATTTATTTGCTAAAAAATAAAATTGTAGTTTTATAAGTTAAACACAGTAAACAACGGCGATTTGAGTACTTTTAAAACCATACAGAATAAACTGGAGGAGTTTATTAAAAAATACTATATCAACGAATTGATTAAAGGCGTGATATTATTTTTTAGTATCGGCTTACTTTATTTTTTAATTACCCTTTCGATCGAATCACTTTTGTGGTTAAATACAACGTCTCGTGCTATTTTATTTTGGTTATTTATAGCCGTAGAAGTTGCTTTATTTTATCGGTTTATCGCCCTGCCTTTAGCTAAACTTTTTCATCTAAAACAAGGTATTAACACAATTGAAGCTTCTAAACTTATCGGAGATCACTTTCCAGAAGTGAACGATAAGCTATTGAACGTTTTACAATTGCATTCTGAACATTCACAGTCGGAGCTTCTTTTAGCTAGTATTGATCAAAAATCTGAAGAATTATCACCAATTCCCTTCAAATTGGCGGTTAATTTTAAACAAAATCTTAAGTATTTAAAATATGCTGCTATTCCGTTAGTAATTATTATTGCGGTTGCTATTTCAGGAAAATTAAATTGGTTTAGTGATAGTTATGAACGCGTCGTGAATTATAAAACAGCTTATGAGGCACCAGCACCTTTTCAGTTTTACGTTTTAAACGATCCGTTAACAACAACCGAAAACCAGTCGTTTACCTTGATAGTAAAAACAGATGGTGAGGTTATTCCAGAAACTGCCCAAATAGAGTTTAATAGTGAAAGCTATTTTTTAAAACAACAGGGTAGTGGGGCTTTCGAGTTTGTATTCGAGCAGCCTAAATCGGATATTTCGTTTAGATTAAATGCTAATGGTGTGTATTCTAAACCCTATACCTTGCAGGTGGTAGAGGTTCCTACTTTATTGAGTTTTGATATGGCTTTAGATTATCCGAGTTATACTAATAAACCTGACGAAGTGATTAGAAGTTCTGGTAACGCTGTGTTACCTCAAGGGACTAAAGTGACGTGGACAATTCAAACAAAGGCGACCGAAAATGTGCACTTATACAGTAGTGATACATTAGTTTTTACAGCTGTTAATCCAGAAACGTTTCAGGCAAGTAAGCAGTTATTTAATGGCTTGGATTATTCTATTTCTACGAGTAATTCTAATCTTAAAGATTATGAGAATTTAGCTTTTAATCTAGCGGTTATTAAGGACCAATATCCAGAACTTTCAATTGAAACTAAAGTAGATTCTTTAGATTTACAAACGCTTTATTTTTACGGAAAAGCAAGCGATGATTATGGAATATCAAAACTGCGTTTAGTGTATTATCCTGTTGATAATGAGGTTAATAAAGAGGTGAAGTCTATCCCTATAGCCGCTTCTAATTATGCTGAATTTATAACTGCATTTCCTAATGATATTGATATTAAAGAGGGTATTGCTTACGAATTGTATTTTGAGGTTTTTGATAATGATGGGTCGCGTCGACCAAAAAGTACTAAAAGTTCTGTTTTTACATACCGAAAGCGAACACAATCTGAAGAGGAGCAAAAGCAATTAAAAGAACAAAATGAAACCATTCAAGGTTTAGATAAAGCTTTGGATAAATTTGATAAGCAGCAAAAGGAATTGGAGCAGCTTTCTAAAACGCAGAAAGAGAAATCGGAATTAAATTTTAATGATAAAAAGAAATTAGATCAATTTATTAAACGACAAAAGCAACAAGAAGAGATGATGCAGGAGTTTAATAAAAAGTTGAAAGATAATTTAGATGATTTTCAGAAGGAGAATAAAAAAGAAGATCCTTTTAAAGAGGATTTAAAAGAACGTTTAAAGGAAAATGAAGAACAGTTAAAGCGTGATGAAAAACTTTTAGAGGAACTTAAAAAGATTCAAGACAAAATTTCTAAAGAAGAACTTTCAGAAAAAATAGAGAAATTATCTAAGCAAAATAAAAGTCAAAAACGAAGTTTACAGCAGATCTTAGAATTAACGAAACGTTATTATGTATCTAAGAAGATGGAAAAAATAGCAGAGGAATTACAAAAACTTGGTGAAAAGCAAGAGGCCTTATCTAACAAAGATTCTAAGGATAATACGAAAGAGAAACAGGATAAACTTAATGACGAGTTTAAACAGTTGCAAGAGGAAATGGATCAATTACAAAAGGAGAATTCCGCTTTAAAGCAACCCTTAAAACTTCCTCGAAAGACTAAAGAAGAAGCCGCTATAACGCGAGAACAAAATCAAGCGAGTGAATCTTTAGAAAAAAAGGAAAACGCCGAGTCCTCACCTTCAGAACAGCAAGAGTCCCAAAAGAATGCGCAACAAAAACAAAAGAATGCTGCTCAGAAGATGAAAGAAATGGGTATGCAAATGCAACAGCAAATGGGACAGTCGGGCCAAGAAAGCCTAGAAGAGGATATGACTATGTTGAGACAGATTTTGGATAATCTGCTGCTTTTTTCTTTTGATGAAGAAGCTGTTATGAATGATTTTCGATCTATCGAAACCAATCACAATGAATATGCTAAATATCTAAAAAAACAGAAAGATTTGCGTACACATTTTGAACATGTAGATGATAGTTTATTTGCGCTTTCCTTACGTCAGCCAAAAATCAGTGAGCAAATTAATAATCAGATTTACGAGGTGTATTTTAATGTAGATAAAGCTTTGGATCAGTTGGCAGAGAATAATATTTATCACGGAGTTTCTGCTCAACAGTACGCGGTGACTTCTGCTAATAATTTAGCTAATATGTTGAGTACTATGTTTGATTCTATGCAAATGCAAATGATTCCTTCACCGGGTCAGGGATCTGGTGATATGCCTTTACCGGATATTATTATGAGTCAAGAGGAGTTGAATGAGCAGATGAAGGATGGTATGAAAAAGGGTGAACAGGGACAACCTAAGGAGGGCGACGGTCCAAAGCCTGGGGAGCAAGGTACTCCTGGAAAGGAAGGGGAATCTGGAAAAGAGGGACAGGAGGGTAAATCAGGCGAGGATGGTACTGGTGGTGAGTCTGGTAAAGGTGGTAAGGATGGCAAAGGTCAGGGAAATGGTGAAGGTTCTCAAGGTTTAGATGGTTTTAATGAAGATTTAAATGGGGAGTTATACCAAATATATCAAGAACAACAGCGTATTCGCGAGGCTTTAGAAGACCGTTTGGAGAAGGATGGTATAAGACAAAGTAGAGAAGCTAAACAGCTTTTAAAAGATATGGAAAATGTGGAACTAGATTTGATTAATAAAGGTTTTACCAATCAAACATTAAGTAAAATGATGAATTTACAGCATCAGTTATTAAAACTTGAAAATGCTACTTTTCAACAAGGTCAAGACACAAAACGTAAGGCAGATACCAATACTAAGACTTTTGAGAATACAACACAGAATCAAATTCCTAAGGCTAAAGAATATTTTAATTCAATCGAAATTTTAAATAAGCAAACCTTACCTTTGCAGCCGATTTATAAGGAAAAGGTTCAGAATTATTTTAAAATTCAAACGACCGATTAAGTTAGTCTGTTATAACTATATGTTGTTAGTTTGTTAAACTAGTTGTTAGTTCTTCTTTTTTTTTAGTACATCTGTTAACTATAATAGTATTACATGATACATTTTAATTATGAAAATGATTTTAGCCTATCAAATGAAGGGCGTTTATCTACTTGGTTAATATCGGTTATAAGCGCCGAAAATTGTTCTATTTCTGAGATTAATTATATTTTCTGTGATGATGATTATCTACATAAATTGAACGTGGAATTCTTAGAACATGATACGCTTACCGATGTTATCGGTTTTGATTATTCTGTGGGCAAACAGTTGGAAGGTGATATTTTTATTTCTACTGAACGTGTTGCAGATAATGCCAAAGATTTGGAGGTCTCTTTTAATGATGAATTATGTCGTGTGATGGTACACGGCTTACTACATTTTTGTGGTTATAAAGATAAAACTTCCGAGGAAGCTAAAGAGATGAGAGCAAAGGAGGATTCGTATTTAAAGGCGCTTGTTTAAAGTCGTTAATTCGCCCTATCTTTGCAAAAATATAATAACCTTAGATAATTGTTTCACGTGGAACAATCTAAAATAAAATATACAGATAATGTTTAATGAGGAATATGATGTTATAGTTGTTGGAGCTGGTCACGCTGGAAGTGAGGCTGCTGCTTCGGCCGCTAATATGGGGAGTAAAACATTGTTGATTACAATGAACCTTCAAAACATTGCCCAAATGTCTTGTAATCCTGCTATGGGAGGAATTGCAAAAGGACAAATTGTAAGAGAAATTGATGCATTAGGTGGGTACAGTGGTATTGTAAGTGATACGAGTGCTATTCAATTTAAAATGCTAAATAAGTCTAAAGGACCAGCGATGTGGAGTCCTAGGGTTCAAAGTGATCGTATGCGTTTCGCCGAAGATTGGCGACTACTTTTGGAGCAAACAGAGAACTTAGATTTTTATCAGGAAATGGTTTCTGGGTTGATAGTAGAAGGAGGAAAAGTGTGTGGAGTAGTTACTTCTTTAGGGTTAAAAATTAAATCTAAAACGGTAGTTCTTACAAATGGAACGTTCTTAAATGGATTGATTCATATTGGTGATAAAAATTTTGGTGGCGGTAGAGCTGGTGAAAAAGCGGCTACCGGTATTACCGAACAATTGGTGCAATTGGGGTTTGAATCTGGTAGAATGAAGACTGGTACACCACCTAGAGTTGATGGTCGATCTTTAGATTTTTCGAAGATGATTGAACAACCAGGTGATGTTTCGCCTGAGAAATTTTCTTATTTAGATGTCACTAAACCATTAACGCATCAGCGCTCTTGTCATATGAGTTATACCAGTGAAAAGGTACACGATTTGTTGCGTGAAGGTTTCGATCGTTCGCCGATGTTTAATGGTAGAATTCAAAGTTTAGGACCACGCTATTGTCCGTCTATAGAAGATAAGATTAATCGTTTTGCAGATAAGGATCGTCATCAATTATTTGTGGAGCCCGAAGGATGGAATACGGTAGAGTATTATATAAATGGGTTTTCTACATCCTTGCCAGAAGATATTCAGTTTAAAGCTCTACGTTCGGTGGTTGGTTTTGAGAATGTCAAATTTTTTAGACCGGGTTATGCTATAGAATACGATTACTTTCCGCCAACACAATTAAAGCACACTTTAGAGACGAAGTTAGTGGATGGTTTGTTTTTTGCAGGTCAGATTAATGGTACAACAGGGTATGAGGAAGCGGCTTCTCAAGGCTTAATGGCAGGTATAAATGCTGCTTTAAAAGTTCAAGAACGCGATCCATTTATATTACAACGTAACGAGGCGTATATTGGTGTATTGGTAGATGATTTGATTACCAAGGGTACTGAAGAGCCTTATCGTATGTTTACTTCTCGTGCGGAATATAGAACCTTATTGCGTCAAGATAATGCCGATTTCAGATTAACGCCTAAAGGTTATGAATTGGGATTAGCTAGTGAAAAACGTTTAAAACGTATGGAAGAAAAACAGGAGGCTTCTGAAAAGTTAGTCCAATTTTTTAGAAATACAAGCGTAACAGCCGAGGAGGCTAATCCTGTTTTAATCGCTAAAAATTCTGCTCCAGTTAAGCAGCAAGGAAAAATGTTTAAGTTGTTTGCTAGACCAAATATTACCATAGACGATGTGCGTCAATTTGATGCGGTCGAGGAGTATATTACTTCTAATAATTTGGATAGCGAAGTTATCGAGCAAGCAGAAATTCAGGTTAAATATTCTGGTTATATCGATAAGGAAAAGAATAATGCTGATAAATTAAACAGGTTAGAAAATGTAAAAATTCCCGCTAATTTTGATTATTCTAAATTGCAATCTATGAGTTTAGAGGCTCGTGAAAAATTAAATAAAATACAACCCGTAACCGTGTCACAAGCATCGCGAATTAGTGGTGTTTCTCCGAGTGATATTTCAGTGTTATTAGTTTATATGGGTCGTTAAATAATTATACAAGTGGGTTGTGTTTCACGTGGAACACAACCCACTTTATCTTTCTAAATTACTTTTGAGTGGAAATAAATAAAACAGCGTCTTTGTATAATGCGGTCAAAGATTTTACAGTATCTGGTGAAACCTTTCAATTAATTTATAATAAGGAATGGGATTATTTAGAAACCTATCCGCAGCCTTCAAAAGATAAATTACCGGAATATTATAAGAGTGAGGATTATATTTCACACACGAATGCGAAACGTAATCTTTTTGAAAAAGTATATCACGCTGTTCGTACTATTTCATTAAAACGAAAAGTTAAACTAATTAATAGTTGTTCTTCAACCGGAAAACAGCTTTTAGATATAGGTTGTGGAACTGGTGCATTTTTAGCGGAAGCTCAGAAAAATAAATGGAATATAACCGGAGTGGAACCAGATGATAAAGCGCGTGCTATTGCGAAATCAAATACGGGAATCGAAATTTATAATACGGATGCTCTAGATCAATTTACCTCTCATAGTTTTGATGTGATTACCTTGTGGCATGTTTTAGAACATTTACCAAATCTTGAAGAACATATTAACGTATTGCAACGTTTATTAAAAAAAGATGGTACGCTAATCGTAGCTGTGCCTAATTACAAAAGTTATGATGCAAGGTATTATAAACAGTTTTGGGCAGCTTTTGATGTGCCGAGACATTTGTGGCACTTCTCTCAAGATGCTATAAGTCGATTGTTTAGTAAAAAAGAAATGGACGTGGTAAAAACACTGCCAATGGTTTTTGATGCCTATTATGTAAGCTTGCTTTCTGAAAAATATAAGAAAAGTACCTGGCAGGTGTTTAGAGCTTTTTATCGCGGTTGGATCTCAAATAGTAAAGCAAAACAGACTTCTGAGTATTCTTCTCTTATATACTGTATAAAAAACAGGTAAAAACGAATTTTAAAGCGATTTAAGGGGTTTTTACCGTTGATTAAGTATTGTGTATCGAATAAAATGTAAAACCGCTTTAAACCCCTTTAAATTTAATGGTTTTTAATAGATTTAATTTATTTAAATAAAATTTAATATAAATATTATTTATATATGTATAATGAGCTTAAAAAAATGAAAGTCGGCCGTACTTTTATACTTTTGCCAAAACCTTTAAAAAAAATATAAAATGAAATATTACTTAGTAATCCTTTTCGCATGTTTAGCATTAACTTCTTGTGAGAAACAAAAGATAGCATTTGTCGATAACGGAAAAGTGATTAATGAAATCCAAGAGAAATTAGATTTAGAAGCTAAATACAAAATCAAGGAGGATGCGTTTAATGCAAAAGCCGATAGTTTAGATGAAGCTATTCAAGCAGAAGTTTTAGAATTTCAAAAGAATGTTGAAAAAATGTCCAGAGCAAATCAAGAGAAAAATTACCAAGCTCTAGTTCAAAAAAAACAAGCTCAAGATCAAAAATTACAATTCGAAAGACAACAAATTACTCAAGAGTTTAGAACGGATGTTGATAGTGTTATCGCACGAGTAAAGACCTTTGTAAAAGACTACGGTAAAGCAAATGGTTATACTTATATTCTTGGTACTAGCGAAGTCGCTGCTACAGTTCTTTATGGTTCTGAAGAGAATGATTTAACCAATATTGTAATCGAAGCTTTAAACAAAGAATACAAAAAATAGGACGTACAACTTAATAGTTTAGTACTATTTTAAAAGCGTTAAACAGCAGTTTAACGCTTTTTTTTGTTTATAATATGCTATATATCAATAGATTTAATTTTAATACTTATATTTAAATGCTATTAATTATTTCTATTTAAGATGATGAAAACGTCCCATTGGTTGTTACTCATTTTCTTTGCCTTTACAAAATTAACCACGGCGCAGGTAACACTACCTTTTAAAGCTCAAAAGGAGTTTTATATTTATGGCAATGCTACTGTGATTGGTAATACAATAATGGGTAAAGATGCTATAACTTCTTTTAATGATATCTCGTTAACCAACGATGATATCGATATGACCTATACCGATATTGATCAGGACGACACGACTTTTAGTTCGAGTTCGGCCATTTTAGAATTGCCAGCTAACCATACTAAAATAAAATATGCTGTGCTGTATTGGGCAGCAACGTATAGTTATGAACGGGGTCATAGGCAGGAGTCTGGAGGACAGTTTTTATTTCAAGGAAAACGGGTTAAAAACCGAAGTGCTATTAGTAAGATAAAATTCAAATTACCAGGAACCGACACCTATAAAAATATTAATGGAGATATCATTTTTGATGGCGCTAATGATAAAGCATTTTCTTTAAATTCACCTTATGTCTGTCAAGCCGATGTAACTAAACTCTTAAAGCATGCTAAAGAAACTAATGGTGAATACACCGTAGCAAACGTAACCGCAACACAGGGCTTTGTTTCTGGTGGGAGTGCTGCTGGATGGTTGCTTTATGTGGTTTATGAAGCACCGACGAAAAATCCACAGTATATTACGACGTATAACGGTTTTGCCCACGTAGGTAGTGACGCTGTAAAAGTGACTTTCGATAATTTTATGGCTTTAGAAGAAGGTGAAATAAACACTTCTATTACCTTATCAGCTTTAGAAGGGGATTCTGCTTTAATAGACGATGAGATTTTAATTTCTAATCCTGTGCTCAAACGCATGATGTTGCTAAGTACAAATCAGCGTTCCCGAAATAATTTTTTCAACAGTAAAATCACAAGAGATGATTCTGAATTTATTAGTCGTAATCCGGCGAGTATAAACACACTGGGATTCGATATCGCTACCGTTACGATTCCGAATCAATCGCAACCTATTATCGATAACAATACGCAAAAGGTTGATCTTATTTTTAATACACGATCCGATCGCTTTTATCTGTTTTTTACGGCTTTCCAAACCGAAATTAGTAAAGTGTTTTACGAGCAACAGCAACAAAAAGAACGCACTCTTGTAGGTGCTGTTAGCCAACAGCAAAGAGCAGAAGATACTAAGGCTAAAAAGGCGAGGACCAAAGCTGAAAACAGCTTAGAAGCGGAAGAATTACTAGAGAAAAAGAAGAAGGATAAATTGGTGAATAAAGAAGGGGAGGTGAGTTCTTATAAGAAACCGGCTCCTAAAATGACTGAATTTAAACCAAAAAAAGAGCCTAGCGTTGCTAAAGTTCAACAACCACTACGAGCAAGTAAAATTAATGAAGAGAAAGACTTAAGTTCTAAAAGTAAAACCTCTAAAGTTTGGGTGGTTGACGCTCCTAAAAAAGAAGATGTATTTGTTTCGAGACCTTCATCAAAACCACCAAAAACAGAACAAAGGCGAGCAATAGACTATTCGCAAGAAACCTCTGATAAACCTTTGCCTATTTGGTTAAAACAAAAACAAAAGGTCGCGCCAAAAGACGATAAAATTTACCGGCCTAAAGGACAAATATTACCGGAGTCTCCGGGTTATAATTCCTTGGCTTTAAATCGTGATAATTATGAAAAACTCTTAACTGTCGAAGATTATATTTATGAAACCCAAACCTTTAAGCGGGTTTTAAATCAGGAATCGACAATTTTGGAAGATGTCGAATCGGGTTATTATATTATAGCGACTTTGGTCTATGATTTTGATGAGGCTATTCGCTATCAAAATGAACTAAAAAGTAAAGGGGTAAATTCTAAGATTTTTAAGGGTAACGGTAATAGCTATTATGTGAATCTCTATAATTCAGATAATTTTTATGATGTTTTTATGCTTCGGAAGGCCTTTATTAAAGTTGATTTTTTAAGTAAGGTGTGGATCCTAAATATAAACATCAAAAAGGGTGGTCTTAAAAAGATTTAAAACGAATACAGCTTATTTTATTCCGATTTTTTATGTAGTAAACGTGTTAATTTAATAGATAAATCGGTAAGAATAATTTTTGAATTTCCGTTACGTTCAATATGATAAATAGCGTCTTGGATTTCTTGGGAGATGTCTAAAATATTATTGTTATGAACAAAAGGCGCGAAATTTTCTAGTTTAAATTTTTCGGTTTTAATATCCATAAATACTAAATCTGGAGTACCATAATTTAGCAGCAGTGCTTGTCGGAAAAAATCTAAACAAAAATTAAGAAACTGTTTTTGCGTTTCTCGGCCTGTTTTTGCGATATCCTCACTCCACGAAATTAAATCATGAATGGCTGCCTTGTTTCCTTTAGCTTTAAAAGCAGCACGAATCCAAAAAATAAACCAAGTTTCAAACTGAATATCCTCGCTATCTTGATAGACTAAATCGCAGGCTTTATTGTAATTACCATTTGCTTGATGCGCTATTTTAGTTGCTTCAGCATCATTTATATCATAAGTTTTAATTAATGCTTCTTTAATATCAAATTCTGCTAATGGCGGGAAGTGTAATAATTGACATCTAGATTTTATCGTGGTAATTATTTGTTCTTCATCTTCAGCTATTAGAATAAAAACAGTTTTATTTGGCGGTTCTTCAATCAGTTTTAAAAGTTTATTAGAAGCCGAAGTATTCATTTTTTCGGCCATCCAAATAATCATTACTTTATAACCACCGTCATAGGCCTTTAAACTTAAAGCCTTTACAATATCTTGTGCCTCATCGACACCAATTTGCCCTTGTTTATTGTCTACCCCTAAGTATTTGTACCAATCAAATAAATTACCATAAGGTTGTTTACTTAATAACTCGTGCCATTCTTCAATAAAATGTTTAGAAACGGGATGTTTTTTAATTTTATCATTGCTCGTAACTGGAAAGGCAAAATGTAAATCCGGATGTGCAAACGATTCGAATTTAGAGTTACAACTGGCGTTTCCCGAGTTATTTTCTCCGTCAGAATTTTTGCACAAAATATACTGAGCATAGGCAATAGCCATGGGTAAAGTCCCAGAGCCCTCTGGACCAACAAATAATTGGGCATGAGGAATTCTTCCGTTATCTACGCTTTGCGTAAGATGTTTTTTTATATGTGTTTGACCTAAAATATCACTGAATTGCATAGCGCAAATATACTTTAGATAACAAATAAAAACTATTTTTTGGTTTCAATATGTTTTACACTTTTAATTTTTAAGAGTGATCGCAAAAGAGTATCACAGTATTTGCATATATTTGAAGCGATTTAGATAAATTTTTAATCCTTAAATAATAGTGTAAACACCTTGTTTAACAAGTGTTTATGATTAAAAATAGACTTATAATAATTATAATATTCAAATGAAGACTTTACAAGATTTTAATTTTAAAGATAAGAAAGCATTAATTCGTGTTGATTTTAACGTCCCTTTGGATGAGAATTTTATGGTTACAGATGCTACAAGAATTGCCTCTGCAAAACCGACATTAATTAAAATTCTTGAAGATGGTGGTAGTTGTATTTTAATGTCTCACTTAGGGAGACCAAAAGGTGTTCAAGATCAGTTTTCATTAAAACATATTATTAGTAAAGTTGAAGATATTATAGGGGTGGAAACAAAATTTGTTTCTAATTGTGTGGGAGCTGAAGCTGAAGAAGCAGCAGCAAATTTACAGCCTGGAGAACTTTTAATTCTTGAGAATTTACGTTTTCACGATGAAGAAACAGCTGGTGATACAGCATTCGCTGAACAGCTTTCAAAATTAGGTGATATTTATGTTAATGATGCTTTTGGTACGGCTCATAGAGCACATGCATCGACAACAGTAATTGCTCAGTTTTTTCCGGGAAAGAAATGTTTTGGAAGTCTTTTAGAAAAGGAAATAAAGAGTATCGATAAAGTATTAAAGGACGGTGAAAAACCAGTATTAGCTATTTTAGGAGGTGCCAAAGTATCCTCTAAAATTACTATTATCGAAAATATATTAGATAAAATAGACCATTTAATTATTGGTGGTGGAATGGCCTTTACTTTTGTGAAAGCTCAAGGCGGTAAGATTGGTGATTCTATCTGTGAGGATGATAAAATGGACTTGGCTTTATCTATTTTAAAACAAGCCGAAGAAAAAAATGTAAAAATTCATATTCCTGTAGATGCTTTAGCTGCCGATGCTTTTAGTAATACAGCAAATACTCAGGTGGTCGCTATTAATGCAATCCCAGATGGCTTTCAAGGTTTAGATGTGGGACCAGAGTCTATAAAACAATTTCATGATGTTGTGATGCAGTGTAAAACCATTTTATGGAATGGTCCACTAGGTGTTTTTGAAATGGAAACCTTCGCTAAAGGAACTATTGGATTGGGAGATTCTATCGCTGAAGCAACTAAAAATGGTGCCTTTTCACTTGTAGGTGGCGGGGATTCGGTAGCCGCAGTAAAACAATTTGGCTTCGAGAAAAAGGTGAGTTATGTGAGTACTGGTGGTGGCGCAATGTTAGAAAGCTTAGAAGGTAAAACCTTGCCAGGAATTGTTGCTATTTTAAACGATTAAATAAGAAAAACTGTTTAGTAACGTTAGACTTAAAACTAAATAACAGTAATGAAATTATATACATTATACAGTATACTATTAGGTACTCTGTTTTGTGCTGCTCAAAGCTACGGACAAGATACACTAATCGTGTCGAAAAAGAATGACAGCCTAAAGGTTACCAACATAAATGCTACTGAAGTAGTAACAGAAAATCTTGAAATTTTAGACACGCTTATCGATGGTAAAACGTACTTAAAGTCGTCTGATGAATTGTTAAAACCTTCTGAAGTTTTACAAGATGATAAGGTCGCATCAGATTACGATAAGAAATGGATTGAAGAGCTGTATAATAACTCTTTATTTGATACGATTTATCGCGATGTTACCAACTTAAAATATGAAGTTGTAGAGTATCCTGAATTGTCTACCGATACTTTAAAGGCACGGTTAGAACGCTTAAATGCCCGTACACCTTTTAATGTGGAATACAATCCAGGATTAGAAAGTGTTATTAAATCGTTTTTAAAAAGAAGACATCACTCTCTAGAACGATTAATGGGATTAAGTAATTTTTATTTCCCAATGTTCGAGCGTGAATTGGATAATTATAATATTCCTTTAGAGATGAAATATCTCGCAATTGTAGAATCGGCACTAAAACCTAGAGCTAAATCTAGAGTAGGAGCGACGGGATTATGGCAGTTTATGTTCGCTACTGGTAGGCAGTATGGATTAGATGTAAGTAGCTATGTCGATGAGCGAAGTGATCCTATAAAATCTACAGAATCGGCAGCTAAATATTTGGCGCGATTATATGAGATTTTCGATGATTGGGATTTGGCGTTGGCAGCTTATAACTCGGGTCCTGGAAATGTAAATAAAGCAATAAGACGTTCGGGAGGATCTCGAAATTATTGGAATATTAGACCTAATTTACCACGTGAAACAGCAGGGTATGTTCCTGCGTTTTTAGCCACTATGTACATCTTTGAATATGCTGAAGAACACGGATTTGTAAAACACAAACCACAATTTAATTACGTTGAAACAGATACGATTAGAGTTAAGAAAACCATAACTTTAGGCCAGGTCTCTGAGTATACTGGAGTGGATATGGCCACTTTACAGTTTTTAAATCCCGCTTACAAATTAGACGTTATCCCGTATATAAAAGGCAAAAATTATACGTTAAGATTACCGCGTGAATATGTCGGTACTTTTGTAAATAACGAAGATAAAATTTATCAATTCGTTCAAAAGGAATTAGACGCACGAGAAAAGCCGTTACCACAATTAGTAGAGGTAGATACCAAAACGCGGTATAAAGTGAGGAGCGGTGATTATTTAGGTAAAATAGCCCGTAAATTTGGTGTTAGAGTCAGTCAGATAAAACAATGGAACGGCTTACGAAGTAATAATCTTAAAGTTGGTCAGCGTTTAACGATTTATCCTAGAAACCCGTCAAGCGTTAGTCAGGCTTCAAAAACGACCGTGACTAGTAGTACTGCTAAAACCTATAAAGTGAAGAGTGGCGATTCCTTATGGAGTATTTCACAAAAATTTCCAGGAGTTTCTGTTCAAAATATTAAAGATTGGAACGGTATTAGTGGTAATAAATTAAAACCAGGAATGACCTTAAAAGTTTCTAAAGGATAATTCTTGTTAAAAATCAATATATTATGATACGAAAAGGACTTTTAGTTATTGCTGTTGTCTTAATTACGCTCTCGTGTAAGGATGGAAATAAGAAAGGACATCGCGTTATTCCCGAATCTTCAGGTCCCTTAAATACAGTGGCTGTAGTAATAGAAAATGAAAAATGGGAGGGCCGTTTAGGACAAGCAGTTAGAAACGTACTAGCCGCTCCTATAGATGGATTGCCTCAGGATGAACCACTATTTTCATTAAAACAGATTCCACCACATGTATTTACCGGGTTTTCTAGAATAAATAGGGATATTATTAAAATTGAATTGGGAGAGGCTGGTGTGACCATTCAAGATAATGTGTACGCACGACCTCAGAAATTTATTGTGGTAAGTGGTGCTAATATACAAGAGATAGAAGAGCAATTACAAGCAAATGCACAAACTATTGTTAAGGCGTTTAAAGTCGAAGAAATAGCCGAAAAACAACGTCGTATTCGCAAATCGTTATTTCCAGCAACAAGTCTTAAAAAGAAATTAGGTGTCGATATTCAGTATTCAACAGCGTATCGCATTTCTAAAGATGAAGATAATTTTTTCTGGATGCGTAAAGATATTCCTACAGGATATACAAACTTATTAGTTTATGACATTCCTTTAAACAGCTTAAAAGATAAAGATAGTTTAGTAAGTCGTATTGTAAAAATTAGAGACTCTATTGGACAAAAATACATCCCAGGGCCTACAGACGGCAGTTATATGATTACCGAAAAAGCCTATGCGCCTCATTTGTTTGAAACCACTTTAGATAATAAACCAGCATGGGAGGTTAAAGGACTTTGGGAAGTTCAAAACGCTTTTATGTCAGGACCGTTTATAACTTATATTATAGAAGACAAAGATAATAATAGGTATGTAGTAGCCGAAGGGTTTGCTTACGCGCCATCTATAGAGAAAAGAGAGCATGTATTTGAACTTGAAGCTATGATAAAATCTATTAAAATAGACTAGTATTAAAACATACAGATATAAAAAAACCAACGTATTTACGTTGGTTTTTTTATATCTGTAAAAGATTAATTATTTAGAATCTTTAGCTTTTTCTTCATCTTCTTCTTTACTAGCGTCTTTAAATTCTTTAATTCCGCTACCAAGACCTCTCATTAATTCTGGTATTTTTTTACCTCCAAACAATAACAGTACAAGTATAACGATAACCGCTATTTGCCATGGACCAACCATTCCTAAAAATATATTTGATGCTATCATAACTTTTAATTTAGGATGCAAAGTTAGTAATTAAAGTTTAAAAACAACGTTATAAAGCTAACTTTAGCATATTCTAAATCAGGTAGAGTTATTATTTTATTTACTTTTGCTTATTATGACAGTCAAGAAGAAGAAATCCAAGAAAATATCTAAAAAACTACTACACAAGTATCGATTAGTGATTCTAAATGAAGCTACGTTCGAAGAGCGCTTATCATTCAAACTTAACCGGTTAAATGTATTTGTACTTGTTACCTTGTCTTCTATTCTCCTTGTCGTCTTCACGATACTTTTAATCGCTTTTACGTCGCTTAGAGAATACATACCAGGATATTCATCTACCGCTTTAAAGAAGAAAGCTATAGAGCTTAATTTTAAAACGGACTCGCTACAAAAAGTTATTACTTTGAACGAACAGTATTACGCCTCTATAAAAAAAGTGTTAGAAGGCGATGTAAAAACAGTGGTATTTAATAGAGATTCTATTATTAATGCGGCGAGTATTGAAACTGCAGATATTAATTTAAAACCAAGTCCTGAAGATTCCCTATTGCGAGAGCGCGTTGAAAAGGAAGATAAGTACAACCTTTTTGAATCGGCAATCTCTAAAACCAACTTTATACTATTTCCGCCAGTAATTGGTACGATTAGCGAAGCTTATAATCCTGAAATTAAACATTACGCTGTTGATATTGTAGTCGCAAAAAATACGCCAATAAAGGCAACTGCTGATGGTACAATAATTTTTTCTGAATGGACTGCCGAAACCGGTTATGTGGTAATTATAGAACATAGCCATGGTCTTATTTCTGTTTATAAACACAATGCGTCGTTAACAAAAAGTCAAGGTGATTTAGTGAAAGCAGGAGAAGTCATTGCTACTTCAGGTAACACTGGAGATTTTACTACGGGACCTCATTTACATTTTGAATTATGGAGTGACGGTTACTCTGTAAATCCAACAAATTTTATAGATTTTAAATAGCTTATGTCAATTAAATCTTTACTTGCAAAACCCTTTGCTTACTTTACATATTTAAGTGTTAAAAAATGGGCCGATAAGCCTATTAAAACACAAGATAAGGTCTTTCAGGATCTCATTAATCAGGCTAAAGACACCCAGTTTGGTAAGGATCATAAGTTTTCAGAAATACAGACTTACGAGCAATTTGTAGCGCAAGTGCCTATTCGTGATTATGAAGACCTAAAACCGTATGTAGAACGTGTGGTTGCAGGGGAGTCTGATATTTTATGGCCAGAAAAACCCCTGTATTTTGCAAAAACCTCTGGGACGACTTCAGGAGCGAAATACATTCCTATTACTAAAGAAAGCATGCCTAATCATATTAAAGCCGCACGAAATGCGATTTTAATGTATATTAACGAAACCGGGAATTCAAGTTTTGTTAATGGTAAAATGATTTTTTTACAAGGCAGCCCAATTCTAACCACTCAAAACGGAATACAATTAGGGCGTTTATCTGGAATAGTTGCGCATTATGTTCCTAAATACCTTCAGAAAAACCGAATGCCATCTTGGGAAACCAATTGTATAGAAGATTGGGAAACGAAAGTGGAAGCTATTGTAGATGAAACAGTAGACCAAGACATGTCGGTGATTTCAGGAATTCCTTCCTGGGTACAAATGTACTTTGAAAGACTTCAGAAACGCACGGGAAAACCGGTAGGCGAGCTGTTTAAAAATTTTAATCTGTTTATTTATGGAGGCGTTAATTATGAACCTTACCGCGCCAAATTTGAAAATTTAATAGGAAGGAAAGTCGATAGTATAGAGCTCTATCCTGCAAGTGAAGGGTTTTTTGCTTTTCAAGATCGTCAGAAAGAAAAAGGCATGCTATTACAACTAGATTCGGGTATGTTTTATGAATTTGTAGAAGCCGATTCCTTTTTTAAAGAACACCCTAAACGCATCACGATT
Organism: Bizionia paragorgiae; assembly: GCF_900107625.1. Taxonomy (GTDB): domain Bacteria; phylum Bacteroidota; class Bacteroidia; order Flavobacteriales; family Flavobacteriaceae; genus Bizionia; species Bizionia paragorgiae. The sequence goes on along the minus strand of NZ_FNQK01000002.1, from coordinate 210,399 downwards.
AAAGATGTGAAAGTGGGGGTTAATTATGTAATGTTAATTTCTACAAACGCGGGTCTTTGGTGTTATAATATTGGCGATACCGTACAGTTTACGAGTACACAACCGTACCGAATTATTGTGTCCGGTCGTATTAAACATTTTATATCAGGTTTTGGAGAGCACGTTATAGGTAAAGAAGTAGAATATGCTTTGCAAGAGGCTATTGTTACTGGAAACGCGAGAGTGTCAGAGTTTACGGTAGCTCCTCAAATTACTCCAGAATCAGGTCTTCCTTATCACGAGTGGTTTATAGAATTTGAACAGGAACCTGATGATATACATGCTTTTGCATATAAAATTGATCAGGCATTACAACAGCAAAATAGTTACTATTTAGATTTAATTGAAGGCAAAGTACTTCAGCCTTTAAAAATTACCAAAGTACAAAACAACGGGTTTCAGGAGTATATGAAATCGATAGGTAAATTAGGCGGACAGAATAAACTGCCGCGTCTATCTAACGATCGTAAGATTGCTAATGCATTGCAAAAGTACATTGTTGGGAAATAATGCTATCTTTGTTTGTTAAATAAAGCATATGAATAAAGAAAAATTCCATGTAAGAACCAGAGCACAAGAAAGTTCTAATGCCATAGAGCGTATGTATATTACTATGCGCCATTTATTTAATAGAGGGTTTTATAAACCCATGGGTATTTCGGGAGAAACGCTTCGTGAATCCCTATTGGTATTACGACCAGAAATTTATGGCTCTATAGCCGATGAAAAAGCCGAGTTAGATGGCTTATTGTATGTTATAGATAGGTTGCCTGCTGGAATTGAAGAGTGTCGTTTTATTAATTTAACAAGCGATGAAGGTTATGCTAACTCTCATTTTGAAGTGATTATTCCTCCTAAACGAAGACGAAATTGTTACCGTATCGACAAGGAGCAAATGAATATTGAAATCACAAGAGGGCGCTCTGAGATTTATGATATTTTAACGCATTTAACCTTTTTGTTTATCGAGTCTCATAAAATAAGCAAGCGTGTGCTTATTGATGAAAATGGAAGCACAACCCGCGATTGGCAAAAGTTGGAAGCTGCGGTGTTAACCGAAGATAAATTAAGTTTAAAAGAGCGTGAAATCGCTCTATCTCATACAGCAAATATTTTAGGTCGTACTTTTGAACAAGTAAAAGAGGCGCACTCTAAATTTGCCACTAACCAGCAGCCAGAACGTATTTTACATATTATCTATTGGTTAGGAAAATTAGCTATCGATGAGGTCATATCTAACAATAAACGCACGGTAACCTTTAGTCCGGTATTACGCGAGCGCTTGGGGCACCATATTCATGGTGAAATGTGGGCAAATACCATAAAAGAAACCTTAGAAAAGCATAATTTATTATCGCGACCTATTCATATTATTAGTGCCAATTTACATAGTGTTATGAACACCTTGTATGCACCTTTAGCGATAAAACAAACCAAAGCTGATAAAGACATATTTGTAACCTATGAAAAGCTGAGTAATTCTGATAATGAAGCCTTGCGTAAAAAGGTAACTCAGAAGGCGCTACAGCAAGGTATGTTGTTTATTAAAGATACCTCGGGTACCAATATCGATGTTCAGATTTTTGATACCGCAAAGTTAGATCTTGAAAAATTAGATCTGGGTGTTAAAACTATAGAGAAAGATAAGGAAGCCCCTGTGCTTTTTGTAATGGATTATGCATTTGGAGAGCAAGCGTACGAAACTATAGACGAGCTCTTAAAACCTTATAAGTCTAGAAAACAAGACATTCATTTAAATGTGGATTCTGTATCTATAATGGGTAAAGCGGGGATTTTAGAAGGTGGAAAAGGAGATATCATGATTCCGTCGGCACATATTTTTGAAGGCACAGCCGATAATTATCCATTTAAAAATGAATTGAGTAAATCGGATTTAGAAGGCGAGGGGATCGATGTGTATGAGGGAGCAATGGTTTCTGTTTTAGGAACCTCTCTTCAAAATAAAGACATTTTAAAATTCTTCCACGATTCTACATGGAATGTTATCGGACTTGAAATGGAAGGCGCTCATTACCAAAAAGCCATCCAAGCAGCTTCAAAAGTAAGACGTAGCATAAACCCTGATGTTAAAGTAAGATATGCCTATTACGCTAGTGATAACCCATTAGAAACAGGAAGCACACTAGCTTCTGGAGGTTTAGGAACCTCTGGAGTAAAACCGACATACCTGATTACAAGAAAAATTTTACAACAAATTTTTAATAGTAACACATAGCATATTTTATTTAAAGAGTTGTTGATTTTTCTTATTTAAAATAAATTGTACATTTATTAACCTAATTAAATTTATTAAAGTATTTAATTATTGCTTGTTTCTAACAAGTAATTCTATATAACGAACTAATCTTTATGAGTGAGATACACAAGCAGGAACCTAAATCGAACCCAGAAGAAATCGATTTAATAATGTTTTTTAATTTAATCGGAAATACATTTTCGAGATTATTTAATTTTATAGGAGGGGTAATTAAATCAATTTTTTCGTTTATAATCTCTATTTTAAAGGTTATTATCGATTTTTGGAAACCAGTACTAATTGTTCTAGCAGTTACTTCTGTGCTAGGTTATTTTTTAGAGCGTACTAATACACCTATTTATAGTTCTGAAATGCTAGTAGAACCATATTTTGGTACTAAGTATCAATTGGTATCTAATATTGGTTATTTCAATTCCTTAATTTCAAATAAAGATTATGATGCGCTTAATGTTATTTTTGATAACGATAGTTTAGATGTGGATGTTAAAGCGTTAACGGCGTTTAAAATTAAACCAGGACCTGAATCTGAGAACGAAAAATATTTAGCTTATCAGGAGTTTATGGCTCAATTAGACAGTACACGTACTGCTGATCCTATTAGTTATCCTGAGTTTTTAGAAAATAGAAGTATATACCAAAGTACTATATTTACAATAGTTGCAGAATCAACGAAAAAAAATATATTTAAAGACCTAGAGCCTGGTGTTAGTTCAGCATTTTCCAATGCTTTTTCTAATACTAAAAAAATAAAAGAAGAAAAATTATACAAACTTCAGCGAGATAATATTCAGAAAAACTTAGAAGAAGTTATGTCTTTACAACGTGTTTATATTAACATGTTAAACGAGGAGGCAAATAGCCCAAATAAAGAAGTTATGTTGGGTGGATTAGCCCTATCTCAAGAACGGTCAAATACTAGGGAATATGAATTGCTAGAAAAAGAGATAGAATTACGAGAAGAATTACAAAAAATAGAAGAAAAAATAATTACAAAGGATGTTTTTGTAGATGTTATTTCTACGTTCCAAAATATTGGTAATAAAGAAGATAAACTAATAGAAAAGTATTCTATTATTTTACCTACTGTGGTATTTTTAATCTTATGTTTAGGGTTTATTATAAAGCGTGTCGTTGTTTTTGTTAATAATTATAAAGCCTAGATATAGCTTAGTATACACTAGAAACCAATGGTGTTTTAACTTTAGATAGCTAACCTAAGCTTCTGCTTTTAAGATTATAGTATTACGCCTTTATAATATTCCAATCATGTAATTGATTAGACCCATACCATTACTATGTTAAATCAACAGTTAAAAAAAGAAGATAAATCAATATTAATTACAGGAGGTGCTGGGTTTATTGGCTCGCATGTTGTAAGATTATTTGTTACTAAATACCCGAACTATCACATCTATAATTTAGATGCATTAACGTATGCTGGTAATCTTGAAAACCTAAAGGATATTGAAGAGTCTGAAAATTATACTTTTTTAAAAGCCGATATTACAGACGAAGAACAAATTAACACCTTATTTACCACCCATCAATTTGATAGTGTAATACATTTGGCTGCCGAAAGTCACGTGGATCGCTCTATTTCCGACCCTTTAGCTTTCGCTAAAACGAATATTTTAGGAACTATGATTTTGCTAAATGCGTTTAAAAACCTTTGGCAAAACGATTGGAAGGATAAGTTGTATTACCATGTAAGTACCGATGAGGTATATGGATCATTAGGACAAACAGGATTGTTTACAGAAACAACCTCTTACGACCCTAATTCTCCCTATTCAGCTTCGAAAGCAAGTTCAGATCATTTTGTTCGCGCTTATGGTGAAACTTACGGATTACCGTATGTAATAAGCAATTGTTCTAATAACTACGGACCAAATCATTTCCCAGAAAAATTAATTCCATTATTTATAAATAATATCATTCATAACAAGCCGTTGCCGGTTTATGGCGATGGGAATTATACTCGAGATTGGTTGTATGTAATCGATCATGCTCGTGCTATAGATACCGCATTTCATAAAGGAGTACTAGGAGAAACGTATAATATTGGAGGTTTTAATGAGTGGAAAAATATTGATTTGGTTAAACTGCTTTGTACACAAATGGATAAGGCTTTAGGAAGAGCTTTAGGAACCTCTGAAGCCTTAATAACCTATGTAAAAGACCGTCCAGGTCACGACTTACGATATGCTATCGATGCTAACAAAATTAAAAATGAATTGGGGTGGCAACCTTCGGTAACTTTCGAAGAAGGTTTGGAGAAAACCATAGCATGGTATATGGCAAACGGAGATTGGTTAAAACAAGTAACCTCTGGAGCCTATAAAACATATTACAGTAAACAGTATAATCAAGACGCTTAATTATGAAAGGAATAATATTAGCAGGTGGGTCGGGAACACGATTACACCCTTTAACATTGGCTGTAAGTAAACAATTAATGCCTATTTACGACAAGCCAATGATCTATTACCCCTTATCGACATTAATGTGGTCGGGAATTAAAGAGATATTAATTATTTCAACGCCTCAAGATTTACCGTTATTTAAAAAGCTGTTGGGAGATGGTACACAGTATGGTTGTTATTTTGAATATGCTGTACAAGAACAACCCAACGGATTAGCTGAAGCTTTTATTATCGGTGAAGAATTTATTGGAAATGATAAAGTAGCGCTAATTCTAGGAGATAATATCTTTTATGGTACTGGTTTAGAAAAGCTTCTTCAAGCCAATAACGATCCCGATGGAGGTATTATATATGCTTATCACGTATTGGACCCTGAACGTTACGGTGTGGCAGAGTTTAATAAGGAAGGACAGGTTATTTCTATTGAAGAGAAACCTAAACATCCAAAATCTAATTATGCAGTTCCTGGAATTTATTTTTATGATAATAGTGTAATTAATATCGCTAAAAATATAAAACCAAGTCACCGTGGTGAATTGGAAATAACCGATATTAATAAAGCGTATTTAAAGCAAGGCAAATTAACAGTAAGTGTCTTAGATAAAGGCACCGCTTGGCTAGATACCGGAACCTTTAATTCGTTAATGCAAGCGTCTCAATTCGTTCAGGTTATAGAAGAGCGTCAAGGTCTCAAAATTGGAGCTTTGGAAGAAGTGGCATATAAAATGGGTTATATAAACAAAGAAGAATTTAGAATCCTTATACAACCACTTATAAAAAGCGGTTATGGTAAACATTTATTAGGTATTTTAGAGCAGTAAAATTTTACAATGAAAGCAATCCCAACGAAATTAAAGCAGTGCTTTATTATTGAACCTTCAGTTTTTATCGATTCGAGAGGATATTTTTTCGAAAGCTTTAATCAAAAGACATTTAATGAACTTATTGGACAAAAGGTTGATTTTGTTCAAGATAATGAATCTTACTCTACAAAAGGGGTCTTAAGAGGTTTGCATTTCCAAAAAGAGGAATGGGCACAAGCTAAATTAGTGCGCGTAGTTAAAGGTTGTGTTTTAGATGTAGCAGTTGATATTAGAAAGGATTCTCCTACCTACGGGGATTATTTATCAGTAGAATTATCGGATGATAATAAAAAACAATTATTTATACCTCGCGGTTTCGCACATGGCTTTGTAGTGCTTAGTGATACCGCAATATTTTCGTATAAATGCGATAATTATTACAATAAGGCTTCAGAAGGTGGAATTATATACAATGATACTACTCTAAATATCGATTGGAAATTACCATTCGATAAACTTATTATCTCTGAAAAAGACAGTATTTTACCAACATTCGAAACCCTATAAATGAACCCAATACATGTTTTAGTAACAGGCGGTAAAGGTCAGTTAGGCTTAACTTTTAAAGAGGCAAATTATGCTGAAAATGAAACCTATGTTTTTGTAGACAAAGACGAGTTAGATATCACTAATAAATCTGTCATTGAAGGTTTTTTCGCTAACTATAATTTTCAATATTGTATTAATTGTGCGGCCTATACCAATGTAGAACAAGCTGAAACGGATAAAGAGACTGCTTTTTTAATTAATGCCGATGGTGCAAAGTATTTGGCTGAGGTGTGTAATACATTCGGTACCACCCTGATTCATATTTCAACCGATTATGTGTTTGACGGGGAAAAAACTGTGCCGTATGTAGAAACCGATATAACCGGTCCAATCAATGTCTATGGCGATTCAAAACTACAAGGAGAAGACTATATAAGAGCTGTTTTATCCAACCATTTTATAATTAGAACCTCTTGGTTGTACTCTAAGAATGGTAAAAACTTCTTAAAAACGATTGCTAATAAAATTCAAGAACAAGCCGATTTGAAAATCACAACTGCCGAAAGAGGAACGCCTACTAGTTGTGTGGATTTAGTCGATTTTGTACTGTTTATAATGCGCTCAAACAATAAATCGTATGGGACCTACCATTACAGTAACGAGGGAGAGGTTACATGGTACGATTTCGGGCTTGAAATAGCAAAGCATTACACGGACTATGATTCTGCAAAAATAACGCCTGTAGCGGCCTTTAAAACACAAGCGCAACGACCGGCATATAGCGTAATGAGTAAGTCAAAAATCCCTGCAGACTTCCGACGCGATTGGAAGGTGAGTTTAAAGCGTGTTATTGATAGTTTAAGGTAGTATTTAGTTTTTGGGAGTAATGGTTTAGGGTATAGGTTGTAACTTGTATTAAATCCTTTAATTTAAACCAAGTCTATCTGATACTCGCTCAAATTCATTTATAAGGACATCAAATACATCATGTTTGCTTGAAATAAGGTTTGTTCTGGTTAAGATTGTTGCGAAGACCTTTACGATTAACTATTTTAAATAGTACTTTTGAAAAATAGTATACAAGCCAGTTAATTAATTTAAGACGTTCTTCATTCATGAAAAAAAACCTAATTATTTTTGGTACTCGGCCGGAGGCTATAAAAATGGCACCTTTAGTTAAGGAGTTTTTAAAACATTCTGATACTTTTGATACCAAAGTGTGTATTACGGCTCAGCATCGTGAAATGTTAGATCAGGTGTTATCTTTTTTTGAAATCATTCCAGATTTTGATTTAGATTTAATGAAGCCTAATCAGAACTTGTATACGTTAACAGCAGATATCATAACCAATTTAAAACCTATACTAGAGGATTTTAAACCTGATTTTGTATATGTACATGGTGATACAACAACCACGATGGCAGCGAGTATTGCAGCGTTTTACTCTGGAGCTAAGGTGTGTCATATAGAGGCAGGATTACGTACTTTTAATAAGCGTTCGCCGTTTCCAGAGGAAGTGAATAGAAGTATAGCAGGAGTCATTTCCGATTATCACTTTTCACCAACCCCATCGTCTCAACAAAATTTACTTAACGAAAACATTAAAAAAGATACAATCGTAGTCACTGGTAATACAGTAATCGATGCCCTGCAATTTAGTGCGGCAAAAGTGACTTCTAAGACCTATTCTGATACCGAAATAGACCGACTAAAAGAGGTCGTTGATAGCTCTAAGAAATTAGTCTTAGTTACCGGTCATCGTAGAGAAAATCACGGTCAAGGATTTATTAATATTTGTAGTGCACTTAAAGATATAGCCGTACAAAATAATGACGTCCAAATTATTTATCCTGTGCATTTAAATCCTAATGTACAAAAACCGGTCTACGAATTACTAGAAGGTATTAGTAATATACATCTCATCAATCCGTTATCTTATCCTGCATTTGTTTGGTTAATGGGTAAGTCGTATTTAATTATTACAGATAGTGGTGGGGTGCAAGAGGAAGCACCTAGCTTAGGTAAACCGGTTTTGGTGATGCGTAATACTACCGAGAGACCTGAAGCTGTAGAAGCGGGAACCGTGTGTTTAGTTGGCACCAATAAAGATAAAATAGTTACAGAAGCAACCCGTTTATTAAATAATACGGAGGCGTATTCCGCAATGAGTACACTACATAACCCGTATGGCGATGGAGCTTCTTGTAAGCGAATAGTAGAATTTATTTCAAAGTTATAAAGTATGAGTAAAAGTCCGAGTGTTGTAATGATAGGTTTAGGCTATATAGGCTTGCCAACAGCAGCTTTAATAGCTCAAAATAAGACCTATGTACACGGCGTAGATATTAATCCGAGTGTGGTAGACACTATTAATCAAGGTAAAATACATATCGTAGAGCCGGAACTAGATACAGCCGTTGCTAGAGCCGTTAAAGAGGGGTATTTAAAAGCCGCTACAACACCTGTGGAAGCTCATGTTTATCTAATTGTTGTTCCAACACCGTTTAAAGCTAAAAATGAGCCTGATATTTCTTTTGTAGAGGCAGCGACTAGAGCCATATTACCATTACTTAAAGCGGAAGATTTGTTTATTATAGAATCGACATCTCCTGTGGGGACTACCGAAAAGATGATGGATCTAATATATACTGAACGCCCAGAACTTAATGGAAAAATAAATATTGCCTATTGTCCCGAACGTGTATTACCAGGAAATGTCATGTACGAATTGGTACATAACGATCGCGTTATTGGAGGAGTAGATGATAAATCTACGGTGAAGGCCGTTGCATTTTATTCCCAATTTATAAAAGGAGCATTACATAAAACAAATGCACGAACGGCAGAGATGTGTAAATTAGTAGAAAATTCGTCGCGTGACGTTCAAATAGCTTTCGCTAACGAGTTGTCTTTAATTTGTGATAAAGCAGATATAAACGTGTGGGAATTAATAGCTTTGGCAAACAAACATCCCCGCGTCAATATATTGCAACCGGGTTGTGGAGTAGGAGGTCACTGTATTGCAGTAGATCCTTATTTTATTGTAGCCGAATACCCAATGGAATCTCAAATTATAGGTAAAGCAAGAGAGATAAATAACTATAAATCGTTTTGGTGTGCCGAAAAAGTTCAAACAGCAAAACTAGAATTCGAATTAAAGCACGGGCGTAAACCTAGTATCGCATTAATGGGATTAGCGTTTAAGCCTAATATCGACGATTTAAGAGAATCTCCAGCGAAATATATTGTGCAAAAAGTTTTACAAAATGCTAATAACGAAGAATATTATATTGTAGAACCTAATATAACCGACCATAAAGTATTTAAAATAACAGGCTTTAAGGAGGCTATCAAGCAGGCAGATATTATTGCGTTTTTAGTCGCTCACGATGAGTTTAAAACCTTAGCAATTCCTTCTAATAAAGTGGTATTAGACTTTTGTGGGGTGCTTAATTAAACATTTTATACGATGAACAAATTGGTAGTTATGGCAGTTTCTGTATTAATGTTGGTTTCTTGTAAACAAGATAAGTTACTAAAACATTTAGAAACGGGTTTGGTAGATTATGAACGTACGAGGCTAGTTAAAGAGAATTTAATTAATGACATTATTCTAGAAAAATTAGCAATATTTAAAATAGATCAAAATAAGTATAAACTTGTTCTAATGTTGAATAAGAGTATAAAAAGAGAAATAGCAGAAAAATACAGGTTAGGGGTGAAAATTGAAATTTTAAATGGGGATGAGGAAATTAAAACTGCTGAAATGAATAAAGTTAAAAGTTATTTTAGAAATATAGATTTTAACCCTAAACTTAAAGTGTATAATATGAATAATTATTATATACATAATTTTGAAGGAGATTTTAAAAGGCTCGAGAGTATGGATTTATACCTCTATAAATACGAGAATGAGGTTTTTAATGGTGCCATTGGTAACAGAGTGACTCTTAAAAACATAGGATTATAAAAAGCTATATTTTGAAAACTGGACAAAGCACAAATAAACGGTCTTTAAAATCCTCTTTAAAATCTTTATCATTTTTATGGGGAGGTTCTTTTTTAGGAAGTGGGAGTACATTTTTATTATATATAATATTAGCAAGAGAATTTGGGCCTAACGAATTTGGTGTTTTTTCTTCGGCTTTTTCAATTGTTACAATTCTCTCCCTTTTAGCAGGATTTGGTGTATCTCAGTTTTGGTTAAAAGCTTTTGGTAAGGAAGGCTGGGAAGGGATAAGATGGTTAAAACCTTCATTTCTTTTTGTTACAATAACACTGTTTATTATAACCGGATTTATAGTCTTATTGTATGTCTTAAATTTAAATGATGACGGTACTGAAAATTTGTTACTGGTGTTGTGCTTTTATATTTATGGATATATTTCTATTGATTTGGTATCATCAAAACTGCAATTAGAAGAACGATTTATGTTTCTTTCTTTTTGGCAACTCTCTTCCAATTTATTAAGGCTATTATTAGTCCTTTTAAGTTTTTACGTTTTAAATATTTCATTATCTCTCTTTCAAGTTGGATTGATTTACGCATTAGTAGGGTTTTTATTTACAATTCTAAGTCTCTTTAAGTTACGAAAAATGAGTACAGACGAATTTAAATTAAAAGGGCATTTAGATAAGGTGGATATTAAAGTTGTAATCCCGAAATTAAGACATGTTTTATCCGAAACGTGGCCTTTCGGTTTAGGGACTGTATTTGCCTTTATATACATTCAAAGTGATATAATAATGGTAAAGTATATAGCAGGAAATGTAGAGGCGGGGTATTATAATACTGCATTTGTAATACTTACAGGAGTATTAGTCCTGCCTTCTATAATTTTTGGAAAATTCTTGTTGGTCAAATATCATAGATGGGCTAATTCAGATCAAGAAAAGTTGTATTTAGTATATAAAAAAGGAAATATTTCTATGTTTATTCTAGGTGTCTTATTAATGTTGATACTATTAGGGACTTCTAGTTATTTTATTCCAATACTGTTTGGATTTGATTATAACCCATCTATTGCTTTAGTAAATATTTTAGCTTTAACTTTACCTTTTTCCTTTTTATCGTATAGTGTAGGAGCTACACTTGTTACTAAGGATAATATGAAGTTTAAGGTAAAATTAATGGGTTTAATAGCCTTGTTTAATGTACTACTAAATAGTGTGCTTATATCATCTTTTGGGGCAAAAGGAGCAGCTATTTCTACAGTCGTTAGCAATGTTTTACTACTGTTTTTATATCATAGAGCCGTAAACAGAAAGGTTTTTATGCAAAACAAAAATAATATATAATGTTTATTTGGAAAAAAATCAGACCTTTTTTTAGAAGTTTTTATAGGTTGTTAAATGCCTTTAATGGTTTCTTTTACGACTTTAAAAGGTTCTTTTACTATAGTGGATGGAAAGAAAATTTAAAAGACAATCAAGTACGTAATTATAATTCGGCTATGGTGTATCATGGTTTAGAAAAGAGTCTTAGCTATAAGAAAAGAAACCCCAATTCAGGTTGGTCGAACGCAGAAAAAATACTACATAGATTAAGTGTGGCAAATGAAAAAGGAGAATTGGGATATCACGATAAAGCAGCAAAAGACGTACTATTTCAGTTTTTAAATTTACCTGAGAATAAAAGCTTAGATAAATCAAAACAAATGTTATCAGAGCTTGATAAAATGGATTTTCAGTCTAATGATCTACATGGGGCATTACAATATTCTATTAATAATTATAAAAAGGGTATTCTAGAAACGCCTGAAGACTTTTTCTTATCGAGATATTCGCTTCGTGAATTTAGTAAAGAAGTAGTACCAAATAATACAATAGAAAGGGCTGTTCAATTAGCAATGAAAACACCATCTGTCTGTAATAGACAAGCCTGGCATGTTTTTCATAGTTCTGAACAAGAGGTGATTCAAAAAGCATTGAGTTACCAAAGTGGGAATCGACCTTTTGGAAAAGAAGTGAAAAACTTAATGATTATTACAACCGATTTAAAGGCGTTTTTTGCGGGTTCAGAACACTATCAACATTGGATTGATGGAGGGATGATGTCCATGTCTATTATTTATGCATTACATTCTTTGGGTGTGGCATCATGTCCGCTAAACTGGAGTCAAACACCAAAAGCAGATAAAGCGTTAAGGGAAGCACTAAAAATAGAGAACAATCAAACAGTTATTATGATGATTGCTGTGGGGTATCCAGAAAAGGCAAATATAGTTTGCAGGTCTTCAAGAAGACCTTTTCACGAAGTGTTTAGTAAATTAGAATTAAGATAAAATGAAGATAGCATTAATAACAATTCATAGAGTAAATAATTATGGTGCACTTTTACAAGCGTATGCAACCAAAATAGCACTTTCTAAATATGGAGAAGTAAGTACAATAGATTACAACAATAGACACCTTTCGCAACATCTTGATTTAATTCGTTTTGCGCCATCTATTCATGGGTTTAAAATGTTTGCTCATGACATTTTAAGACTTCGAAGTCGTACTAAAATGCTTAAATTATTTCGTAATTTTATCACGTCTAAAATGAATCTTACAAAACCGTATTCCGCTCAAGATCTTATGGACGGTAAGGCAAGTGGTTATGACGTATACGTGTCTGGTAGTGATCAAATATGGAATCCAATTATAGTTAGTCCGAATACTACGATCGATCCCATATTCTTTTTATCGTTTGTAGAAAAAAACGTTAATAAAATAGCATATGCATCTAGCATAGGTAATCATAATTTCAATGACGGTGAAAAAAATGTTGTCAAGGATTTGTTATCTAGCTACAATCATATTTCAACAAGAGAAAGTGATGGAAAAAAGAAACTTGAAGAAATTATTCCTCAAAAGGAGATTCATCATGTGGTAGACCCTACATTGTTACTATCTAAAAAAGAGTGGCTTAATGTGTTTAACATTAAAGAAAGGGAGCCAAAAGAAAAGTACATTTTGGTGTACTCCGTTCCCAGAACCGAACTACTTAAAAATGCTGTGAAATATTTTTCAGAAAAATTAAATTTAAAAGTAATTGTAATTGATAGTATGCTGATTCCGGTTACTAGAATAGGTGAACATATAAAAGATGCAGGGCCAAAGGAATTTATTGAATTGTATACTAATGCTAGCTTTGTTATTTCTGATTCCTTTCATGGAACTTGTTTTGCAACACTATTTGGAAAACCTTTCGCTTCAATAGTGTCAAAAGCAAGGTCTAATAGAGTTGTTAGTTTGTTGAATTTGTTGGGCTTAAGCGATCGATTAATACATGAAGAAAGTGATTTCTCGGATTTAAAATTAGACATCGACGTTAATAAATTGGAAAAAAACTTAACTAAAATAAGATTGGAATCTTTAGAGTATCTTGATACTTCTATTAAAAATCTAAATTAAAACACTTCAATCTTTTGAAAATAAAAACTGTATTTTAGGAATTAATGCCTGTTAGAAAATTAAAAATATCCGAAACTCAAATAGCATTATTTCTATTAATAACAGGAGTAACTCTTAACTATACGTTTGATGGTGTAAATAAGCTAAGTAGTTTATATTTTCCTACATTTTCTAGATTAGCTATTATATATCGTTTGCTATTAGAGCTTGTTTGTTTGTCTACTATTATAGTGTTCTTTAATAAAAAGAGATTAACATGGATGACTTGGTTTTTTTACTTCTTGATTTGTTTTTTTATTGGTAATTTATACTTAAAATATATTATTGAAATCAATGTTTCTTTAGTCGAACAGTTTATCTATTTTAATAAGTATTTTTTTATATTTTTTATATTTTTTGCCACTTATAAAGTACTGGAAGATAGGGATGCACTGCAAAAGGTGATCGAAAACTTTAAAAAAGTATTTTTGGTTAATGGCTACTTGGCTATTATAGGATTACTATTTAATATAAAGTTATTTTCTACTTTTCCTACAGGAACGCCGCGATTTGGTTATGATGGTTTAATATTAGCCCAAAATGAAGCCTCTATTTTTTATTTGATGGCGTTGTTTGTTTATTATTATGATTGGAAAGTAAACAGAAAACCACTTATACAATTATTATTTGCGTTATTTTTATGCGCTATTACCGGAATGAAAGCTGTATATCTTGGCATCATACTCTTGGTTCTTTTCCACTTTTTATCAAGGATGTCAACTAAAAAATTAATCTATTTACTTATTGGAATTGTAGTCTCAACAGTGATTTTTATACTTTCTTTATCAAAAATAAAACAAGTATTTGGATATTATTTTTATTTTTTCACCAATAAAGGGTTTTTATTCACCATTTTAGGGGGGAGAAATACGTTTATAGAATCCCGGGTTTTACCCTATCTAGAAAAATTAGATGTCGTTAATTATACAATTGGTGGCCAAAACATCTCTAATCCTAATGATTATATAGCTTTAGTGGAAATGGACTTTATAGATGTATTTTTGTTTTTTGGTCTGCTTAATGGTGTAATATTTTTGTTCTTGTACAAAAAATATATCATTGGAAGTATTAAAAATAATTTATTCTATTTTATGGTAATTGTGTTTTTTTTACAATCATTTTTCTCAGGACATTTTTTTACATCTAGTGTAAATCCTATTTTTATTATAATAGTGTTTGCATACATAAACACCTATATTAATGATAAAGCAGTTTATTAATAATAAGCTATCTGTTGTATTAAGTGTAGTGGTATGTACAATGCCATTAAAAAGTAATATAAATAGTATCACCATAATTTTATTATTAGCCTACTGTCTATTCTTTATATATTCTAAACGCAAAGAGGTTGTATTTTTACCTACTAAAGCCGTTATAATTTTAATTATTCCCTTTTTGTTTATTTTAATGCAAGGGTTTTACTCAGAATGGAATAGTTACTCCAAAAACTTAGTTCGATCTTTACCGCTAATACTATTTCCTGTCCTGTTTTATTATTTAAAATTTTGGCTAGATAGTAAGCTTGTAAAAATAGTTTTAACGTCGTTAGTGTGTTCTTCTATAGCTTATTCTGTTTTTCTTTTGGGGTTTGCACTTTATCGTCAGTTTCTATTTATGCCAGATTTTTCTACAATTAACTGGTATTTTTTTACATATTATGACTTTACCGAAGTGTTAGATATTCATCCTACATATTTAGGCATGTATTTGTGCTTAGCGTTTACTGCGGTATTATATAGGTATTTAAACACAAAAAATAACCCTTTGATTACTATTTTGTTATTGGGTTTTTTAGGTCTTACTATTTTTCTTGTCGGAAGTCGTATCGCCTTAACTTGTTTGGTTTTAATCATTATTTACTTATTGGCTTTCAAAATAAAAACGTTAGATAAGACAAAGAGAATAATGATATTGTTGCTTATTACTATGATACCTGTTTTAGTGCTTAATTTTATACCAATCGTTAAAGAGCGTATGATTGATATGACTTTTGGTTTAAAAACCGACTACGAGTATGCCAAATACGGAGACGATGGCAAGGATAATAATTATAATGGAGGGTTTGGCCCGAGATTGAAAATTTGGCATTGTGCGGTAGATGTGGGTAATTATAACCCTTTTATAGGCAGTGGTTTTGGTTTTACGCAGCAACGTTTAAATACGTGTTATAATAATAGTAATTTGGAAGCTTATGCAAAAAAAGACTACCAAACTCATAGCCAGTACTTTAATAGTTATGCAAGAGGTGGTGTGTTAGGGTTGTGTGCTCTATTACTATTATATATTTATAGCGTGGTCGTGTCTTTAAGTCGTAAACAGGTGCTGCATTTTGGTTTTCTTATTATTATTGTAGTTGCTTCTGTAACTGAGAATATTTTAAATAGACATATGGGAATTGTATTTTTCGCTTTCTTTAATAGTTTGTTTTTCTTCAATTCAATAAGTAGTAAAAGAACTTAGGTCGTTGCATAAAAAATAAATTATGAAAAAAATTTTATTAATCAATAATGGATATCCCTCAGAAAAAAACAAACATTATGTTTCTTATATAAAATCTATAAAAGAGTGTTTAATAGCTTCAAATTTTGACGTGGATCTATTGGTTATGTCATCGGCATTTAGTTCATTAACTGGTAAAATAAAATGTTATTTATCTTATTATTATAATTTATTGACCTTTAAGAACTATGAAGGTTACGACTATGTTTATATTAATAATTTCCCGCATTCATTTTTACCATTAGTAGTTCATTTTAATAAAATAAATAAAGTAATCATTCATTGGCATGGTGATGATATTGAAAGTGTTGGCCAATTTAAGAGGGTATTTAATAAAATATCTTATGCATTTGTACCCAAAAAGGCATTGCATTTTTCACCTTCAAACTATTTTGCTTATAATGTTTCCGAAAAATTAGGAGTGGACAAAGAAGCTATTATTGTATCACCTAGTGGTGGTGTAGATGTTGGTGTTTTTAAGCCTTTAAACTCAGTTAAAGAACGTCATGATATTATAGTGAAAATTGGGTTTTCTTCTCATTTATCAGCGGAAAAAGGTCTTGATTTAATAATAGAGCTTTTGAATAATGCAAGAAACTTACAGTTTAATCGGAAGGTAGTACTTGAATTTCACTATATTAAATATGGAGCGGATAAGGAGAGATATTCTAAGGTTTTAAAGTCTATTGAAAATACTGTTGAACATTCAATGATGAAAAAAGAAGACATGCCAATATTTTATAATGCTATTGATGTCTTTGTATTTCCTACTAAAAGAGAAAGTCTAGGATCGGTTGGCCTTGAAGCTATGTCTTGTGGTGTTCCCGTGTTAGGCACTAATGATTTTGCTATAAAAGAATATGTTATTCCTGGTATTAATGGCGAATTATTTGAGAAGGATGATTACCAGTCGTTCGAAGATAATTTAATAATTTGTGTTAATAATTTAGAGAATTATAATCCCCGAGAAACCATATTAAAAGAATATTCTAAGGAGGCTGTCGTTAATAAATATAAACAAATTCTAGGATGATAAATTCCAAATGTATGGATGCCGATAGTTTGGAAACCTATGATCCTTATGATATTTGGAAAACCAGTTTGGGGTTTCAAATTAAAAACCTATTTAATAAAAACAGATATGTTGGTGGGGTTTTAGCTGTTTCTGCAACACTATTTGATATGTTAAATCAAAGAAGAAGGTTGTTCTATGAAAAGCAGGAATACCCTGTGGTTAGAGCATTTGCAGCACTTATTTCTTTAAATGAATATAAGAATAGTCAGGAAGCGGTTTGCTTAAATGTCGCAAAGCAACATATAGATTGGTTAGTCGAAAATAGAACAGAAGGTTATAAAAATTATTGCTGGGGCATTAATATTAAATTACCAGTTGCTAAAGATTTAATATACCCCAAAAACACTCCCTTTTCTACTAATACACCCTATGTCTTGGAGGCGTTAATAGCGTATTATAAAATCTCTAATGATAAAGCTATACTTAAAGTTATTTTAAGTGTTTATGCTTTTTTAGAGGATGATATTAAGATAATGCTAGAAACAGAAAGTGAGTTAGCAACATCTTACGGCCCGTTCAAAGATCGAATTATCGTAAATGCTGTATCTTATTCAATGTATTCTTATGCACTATTACTTGATTTTCTCCCAGAACAAAGCAGCTATATAAAGAATAAGATACAGAAGATGTATAACTTTATAAAAAACAATCAAAATAAAGACGGATCGTGGTTTTATGCACCGTTAGATAATAGATCATTTATTGATTGTTTTCATTCATGTTTTATTTTAAAAAACCTAATTAAAACAATGGTCTATGTGCCTTTAAATAATGGAGACGAGGTTGTTGCCAATGGCTATGCTTATGTTAAATCAGCGTTTTTTGACTCAGAGACGGATTTATGTAGACGATTTTCAATGTCTAATAAGCCCTCTATTATAAAATGGGATTTATACGATAACGCTGAAATGATAAATTTAGCTTTGTTGCTTAAAGATTATAAATTTGCTACAATAATTAATAAGTCTGTAAAACGTCATTTTATAAAAGGAGAAGAAATATACTCGCAAATCAATTATTTAGGAAAACGAATAAATAGAAATACGCTAAGATGGGCCGTTATGCCTTATTTATACGCTGAATCTAAATTGAGCCACTATGTTAAACAAAATTAAGTATGCTATTTATTATAGTATAATTCAGTATTTACCACATTCTAAATACGCGATGATTTTTAATAGAATACGCTGTGGTTATGTTTGTAATGTTTTAAAAATAATGAAACCTAATCCTCAAAATTATTTTGAATCGAATATTTATATAGGGAATATAGATGCTGTTAGTATTGGGGAGCATTGTCACATAAACGAGCATGCTTATATTCAAGGTGCTAAAATTGGTGATTTTGTTATGATTGCGCCATATGTTACTATTTTAAAATCGGCACATAATTTTGAAAGAGTAGATATTCCAATGATAAAACAAGGGGAGACTAGTTATGAAATACCCGTTATAGAAAATGATGTATGGATAGGTAGAAACGTAATTATTTTACCTGGTGTTAACATAGGCCGAGGGAGTATAGTTGCAGCAGGATCTGTTGTAACCAAGAATGTCGGTGAATTCGAAATAGTTGGAGGTGTTCCCGCAAAATTAATAAGAAAAAGAAAATAGTGTATGTGTGGTATATTGGGAAGCATTAATATAGATTTTAATGAGGAAACCTTAAACTTAATTGAACATCGAGGACCTGATGATTTTGGAATTAAAACGTTTAATCTTTCAAATCAAAACATCACATTTGGTCATAGAAGACTCTCTATAGTAGACCTCTCAAAAGCAGGGCATCAGCCAATGACCTCTTATTGTCATAA
The DNA here is from genome assembly GCF_900107625.1 of Bizionia paragorgiae. Taxonomy (GTDB): domain Bacteria; phylum Bacteroidota; class Bacteroidia; order Flavobacteriales; family Flavobacteriaceae; genus Bizionia; species Bizionia paragorgiae. The sequence continues at coordinate 191,481 of NZ_FNQK01000002.1, read as the reverse complement.
TTTTGAAATTATCTTTAATGGTGAAATTTATAATCATTTAGAACTTAGAGAAAAACTTAGAGACATAACTTTTAATGGGACCTCAGATACAGAAACAATAATTAATTATATAAGCAAATATGGAATGGAGTCCGTCAAGGACTTTAATGGCGTCTTTGCTTTCGCAATTTTAGATAAAAAAAAATCTAAGATTCATTTAGTCAGAGATCCGTTTGGTGTTAAACCGTTATATTTTTATAAAACAGAAAATAGCTGTATTTTTTCTTCAGAAATTAAACCAATCCTTAATCGTTGTCCTAATTTAGAAATAAATAAAAAAGTTATTGCCGAAACTTTAAAGTTGCGGTATTCTCCATCACCAGACACTTTATTCTCTAAAGTAGAAAAAGTATCTCCTGGGACGTTAATAACTATAGATTTTTCTGATAAAGTATTTAAATATTCAAAAGAATATTTCGCTTCTAGAGTTCCAAAAACTCAAAATATTTCATTTGAAAAAGCGCTAGAGGACTATGAGTTTTATTTTGAAAGAGCTGTTAAAAGACAACTTTTATCAGATGTAGAGTTGGGGGTTTTATTAAGTGGCGGAGTCGATTCGGCAATGGTGGCTTATTATGCTCAAAAACACTCAGCGAAGCCTCTGAAGGCATTTACTGTAGGTTTCAGTACAGAAGATGATTCTGATGAGATTGAGGCTGCAAAATATACTGCTAAATGTTTGGGGTTAGAGCATTACTATAAAAAGATATCATTCGACGATTTTCTGTCATTAATAGAAAAATCTGTAAAAATTGTTGAAGAGCCTTTAGGAACAACGTCAATTATACCAATGTACTATCTTTCAGAATTAGCTAAAGAACACGTAACAGTTGTGTTAACCGGTCAAGGAGCCGATGAGCCCTTGGGAGGCTATAATAGATATCAACTTGAAGTGTTATTAACTAAAACTCCTAAAGTGATTAGGCCTTTAATTTCTTCAGTTTTTAAAAATTCTAAAAATGAAATTCTTAGAAGAGGAGCCAATGCGATGAAATTTAATGCTTTTTTAGATCGCGTATTAGAGTCTTATACTTTATTTGATAATGTTGCCATTAAAAAGCTAATAAATGAAAAAGAAACATATGCTAAAGAGCGTATCGATAACGTTATCGATTCTTTGGGCTTTGATGTAGAAAAAAGAGCATTAGATAAAAATTTAAGCATAGACTTAAGACTAAATTTAGCAGATGATTTGCTATTGTATACAGATAAAATAACAATGCACCATTCTATAGAAGCTAGAGTTCCAATCTTAGACTTAGAATTAATTGCATTTATTGAGTCTCTGCCTCACGACTTTAAAGTGAAGTTTGGAAAAACAAAAATTATACATAAAGCCTTAGCTAAAAAAATACTTCCGCCAGAAATTATTAATAGGAAGAAGAAAGCGTTTAAGTCACCAACAAAACAGTGGTTCGAAACACATAATAACGAAATATTAGAATTATTAACCAATAAGAATTCTAAGTTTTCTACTTATTTTAATGTTGAAGAAGTCGCAAAGGTTGTAAAATTGCATAAGCGTGGCGAGAATAAAGAAAAAGAAATATTTCTTTTATTAAATTTTTACTATTGGTTCAAGAATTTTTAATGACATTAATTAAAACTAAATATCGAAATCTCAATTTTGCCGTCCTTTTATTGGTTCTGTTATATATAACAGAGGGCTACTTTAAAGTGGTTCTTTATTCCACAGGAGAAACTCCAGGATTATTACAAATATCAAAAGGTATTCTTTTGTTGGGCTTAGGCCTTTACCTTGTACTAAACCAACCTAGGTCTCTTGCGTTTATAGGTCTGCTTTCTGTTAGTTTTTTTATAGGACAATTAGCTTTATCACGAAGTGTTAGTAAAGACGCCTTAATTGCTTTTGCTAAACTGTTATATCCTATACTATTATTGCTGTTTTTTAATAGTTATCATTTGTCAAAAAATCACAAGGATAAGCTCTTTTTGGTTTTCGAGTTTATTATGCTGTGCAATGCACTAGTCGTTTTTTGTGGTTTACTTTTCGATATTAAAATCTTTAATACCTATCTGGGTTCTAGATTTGGTTTTAACGGGCTTTTTGTTTCTTCTGCTACAAGCTCCTACGTGTATGCTCTAACATTAATTTATTTGTTAGCGAAGTATAAGGAGGATGTTTTTAAAAACATCCCTAATTTAATAATTATAGGGTCTATGTTTTGTGTAGGGACTAAGGTTTCTTACTTGTTTTTAGGCTGTTTTCTTACCGTTTATTTTTTTAAATATACTAAAATTAATAGAAAGCTAATCGCTAGTAGCATAATTGGTTTATCCGTGTTTGCAGTGTATGTTTTTTTCTTTAAGTTCGGTATATTTAATGAAATTAGGCAGAAAGATGGGTTGCTATCTTCGCTTATGTCTTACAGAGATGAATTGTTTTTAGAAAGAACTCTACCCTATATTAAAGAACATTGGTCTACACTTAATTATATGTTTGGTGGTGTTTCAGATTTAACTACAAAGTCTCAAATTGAATTTATCGATGTGTTTTATTTTTTTGGATTAGTTGGAGGTGGCCTTTATTACTATCTGTTTTTTAAGGCTTTTTTAGGTTTTAAAATGGAAATACATAGCGCTGTGCTGCTTTCGTTGCTATTCATTATTGTACTTTTGGCAGGTAATTTTTTTAGTTATCCTTCAATTGCTATCTATTTAGTAATTTTAAGAGAATACCTTAAGCGTAATGAACAAAATCAGTATACTTAACACGCACATCCATAACTTATCGATGCAAGAAACTTTGGCTATTGTAGATAATACCATTAGTAAAGGGGGGCAGCTTCATCATGTTGTTGTCAATGCAGGTAAAATAGTGGCTCTGCAATCCGATTTACAATTGCGTCAAAGTGTTAATGAGAGTGATCTAATTAATGCAGATGGCCAAGCCGTAGTGTGGGCTTCTAAAATACTCGGTAAACCCCTAAAAGAGCGTGTAGCGGGTATCGATCTTATGGTGAACTTGGTCGAATTAGCTCATAATAAAAAATATAAAGTCTTTTTCTTCGGAGCCAAGGAAGAGGTGGTGCAAGCCGTAGTTAACAACTATTCTGAGGCCTATTCACCAGATATTATCGCAGGGTATAGAAATGGCTATTTTAAAAAGGAAGAAGAACAAGATATAGCACGAGAAATAGCAAATAGTGGTGCAAATATGTTATTTGTCGCAATAAACTCTCCTACAAAAGAGAATTTTTTATTCACTAATAGAGCATTACTTAAAAATGTCAATTTTATTATGGGAGTTGGTGGCAGTTTTGATGTGGTTTCTGGTAAAGTAAAACGCGCGCCAAAATGGATGCAAAAATCTGGATTAGAATGGTTTTATCGTTTTTCTCAAGAACCTCAAAGAATGTGGAAACGCTACTTGGTAGGAAATAGTAAATTCATCGGTTTGGTAATTAACGAAAAACGAAAAAGTAAATACTAAACTTACGCGCTCAGGTAACTTTTTCAGAGGCATTTGAGGCGGTAAGGTTCAATTACTATTTTACGGCGTCTGCAATAATTAAAATCATCTCGATTTTATGATTAGTTTACTATCTTTGTTATGCTAGAAGAATAAGCAAACATAAAAGCGCTATTAAAACAAACGGCTAATTTCTAGCCGAGTTATACTTTAGATAAACTTACTTTCTTATTATCCAGATTCCATAAGTAGTATATATTGCTTGTATTAAAATGGACCAATAACGACTGAATTTTATTTAATAATTTTAATTGTGCGTGACACATGAATTTTGTTTCTGATCAATAGTGTAATAGAACTGGTAATAAATTAGTGAGATACAGACAACATCGTTTTTCAGGTTTTATAAAACCAATAGTGAGTACGATTGATATTGTAATAATAATATCGACTCTTTTCGTATTTCCAATTTATATAACTAACCTCTATATTTTTATTGGGTATAGTGTATTCTCTTGGTTTTTAATCGCTGCCAAAACCGGATTCTATAATGTGCAAAGACATACAGGTGTGTATCGGATTATTCGTCTTGTTTTTATACAGATGGGGTTTTACGCCATAATTATATATGCTTTTATTGGATTCAACCAGCAACCAAGTCTTTGTCGGCAGCACTTAATATATTATTTTATAAGTAGTTTTGTCTTGGTTTTTGTGTTTAAAACTTTAACCTTTTTACTCCTATTAAAATACCGTTCCGTTTTTAAAGGAAACATACGTAATGTCGTTTTTATTGGAAAGAATAGTAAGATGAATCAACTTATAAAAGTTTTTAAAACGCGAACCTATTTGGGGTATGACGTAAAAAAGCAGTTTAATACCAAAACCGATTCGTTTTCCTTAGAGTCTTGCTTCAAATATATTTTAGAACATAAAATTGATAATATTTACTTTTCGGTTTCAGAACTATCCAATACCGAGATTAACAAATTAATCAACTTTGCGGATAATAATTTACGAGAACTTAAGTTTATTCCTGATAGTAAAGAGGTGTTTTCAAAAAAGTTAAAGTACGAACATTACGATTTTATCCCGGTTTTATCCCTGCGTGAAATTCCCTTAGACGAGCCTGTAAACCTGTTTATTAAGCGGGTGTTCGATATTATGTTTTCTGCACTAGTCATTATTTTAGTCTTATCATGGTTAACACCTATTATTGTTTTATTGATTAAAATGGAATCGAAAGGCCCAGTTTTTTTTAAACAAGAAAGAAGTGGGTTTAGTCGCTCGGTCTTTGGTTGCTATAAGTTCCGTTCTATGACAGTAAATAAAAATGCTCACCTTAAACAGGCCTCAAAAAATGACACACGGATTACCCGAGTCGGAAAGTTTATTAGAAAAACGAGTATCGACGAGCTACCTCAGTTTTTTAATGTGTTTATTGGCGATATGTCGGTTGTAGGACCTCGACCACATATGATTAGTCATACCACTATGTATTCAAAAAAAGTGGATAAGTTTATGGTACGTCATTTGGTGAAACCAGGTATTACAGGCTTAGCTCAAGTGAGTGGTTATAGAGGAGAAATAGAATCAGACAAGGATATTATTAATCGCGTTCGTTTTGATATTTTTTATGTAGAAAACTGGACGTTGTTAATGGATTTGAAAATTATTATTCAGACCATTATTAATGCTTTTAAAGGTGAAGAAAAAGCCTATTAACTACATGTAATAGTGTTTTAAAATATGAATAGGGAAGGACCTTAGCCCCTTTACTGTCTAAAAATTATCACCACATCTGGTGGAAGCAATTTAATTGGTCGGAAGAAAGCACATCATGAACGTGCATTTTTTTTATGCGACTCAAGCCAATGAAAATGCTATGTATTATCAGCATAAACATATTTTAACTTTATAATACGAGTATAAGCCGTTTCTTTTATATTTGCTATTAATGGCATTTTCTAATTAAACGGATAGATATATAGTTGTTTAGAAGTCGTTATTTAGTATAAGAAGAGTTCAGATTGTAAGAAATAAAATACATGAAAATAGCAGTAATAGGAACAGGGTATGTCGGGTTAGTATCCGGAACATGTTTAGCAGAAACCGGAAACGATGTACTTTGTATTGATATAGATGAAAATAAAGTAAAAAGAATGCAACAAGGGGAGGTGCCTATTTACGAACCCCACCTAGATGTTTTATTCGAACGCAATATAAAAGCCAAACGCCTTAAATTTTCTACAAGTTTGGAAGAAGGTTTAGAGCACGGAGACATTATTTTTCTTGCTTTACCAACGCCTGAAGATGAGGACGGGTCTGCCGATTTAAAGTATATTCTAGGCGTTGCCGACAAAATTGGTATACTTATAAAAGATTATAAGGTGATCGTGGATAAAAGTACGGTGCCTGTTGGAACTTCCGATAAGGTCAAGGCAGCGATTGCAAAACATGCGACAGTCGATTTTGATGTGGTGTCTAACCCTGAGTTTCTAAGAGAAGGATTTGCCGTAGATGATTTCTTAAAACCAGAACGTATTGTTGTGGGGGCAAGTAGTGAAAGAGCAATAGCTTTGATGGAAAAACTATACAAACCTTATGTGCGTTCCGGTAACCCGATTTTGATCATGGACGAGAAGTCGGCTGAACTCACCAAATATGCGTCTAATGCTTTTCTTGCCGCGAAAATTACGTTTATGAACGAAATTGCAAACTTTTGTGAAAAGGTTGGTGCCGATGTAGATAAGGTGAGAATAGGCATGGGAACGGATTCTAGAATTGGAAAACGTTTTTTATTTCCAGGTATAGGTTATGGTGGGTCTTGTTTTCCTAAAGATGTAAAAGCGTTACATAAATCAGGTCAGGATCACAACTATGATTTTAAAATTTTAGATTCCGTTTTAACGGTGAATAAACAACAAAAAGTCGTACTTATTCCTAAAATTGAAAATTACTTTAAAGGCGATCTAAAAGGAAAAAATATTGCAATATGGGGCTTAGCTTTTAAGCCTGAAACCGACGATATTCGCGAAGCTCCAGCTTTAGATGTTATCCATAGTTTATTAAACTTAGGCTGTCATATTAAAGCCTTCGATCCAGAAGCTATGGATAACGTTAAACGAAAGTTGGGTGATAAAATAGAATATGCCAATGGAATGTATGATGCCTTAGCAGAGGCCGATGCATTAGTGATTTGTACCGAATGGAGTATTTTTAGAACACCAAACTTCGAAAGAATAAAATCAAATTTGAAAGGTCATGTAATTTTCGACGGAAGAAATCTTTACGATGTTAAAGATGTTGAAAACGAAAACATAACATATATTTCAATAGGAAGATAATGAATAAGAAAACAGTTTTAATTACCGGTGCAGCAGGATTTTTAGGCTCACATTTATGTGATCGCTTTATTACCGAAGGCTATGCTGTCATTGGAATGGATAATTTTATTACAGGTGATAAAAAGAATATTGTACACCTGCTAGAGCATCCTAATTTTCAATTTATTAAGCACGATGTTACAGAATATATTAATATTGATCAGGATTTAGACTATATACTGCATTTCGCATCCCCTGCAAGTCCTATCGATTATTTGAAAATTCCTATTCAAACCCTCAAGGTAGGGTCTTTGGGAACACATAATTTATTAGGGCTAGCAAAAGCGAAAAGGGCGCGAATACTTATAGCATCGACTTCTGAAGTTTATGGAGATCCGTTGGTGCATCCACAACCAGAAACCTATTATGGCAACGTAAATACCATTGGTCCTCGTGGGGTGTATGACGAAGCAAAGCGTTTTCAAGAGGCAATTACTATGGCATATCATAGGTTTCACGGATTAGAAACTAGAATCGTACGAATTTTTAATACTTACGGACCAAGGATGCGCCTTAACGACGGTCGTGTTATTCCTGCATTTATGGGGCAAGCTTTACGTGGGGAAGATTTAACAATTTTTGGTAACGGCCTCCAAACCCGTTCATTTTGTTATGTAGATGATCAGGTGGAAGGTATTTATAGGTTGCTTTTAAGTGATTATTCATATCCTGTAAATATTGGAAATCCTCATGAAATTACTATAAAAGATTTTGCCGAAGAAATAATAAAACTAACCGGAACTGCTCAGAAAGTTATATATAAAGATTTACCAATAGATGATCCATTACAACGCCAGCCAGATATTACACTAGCTAAAGAGTTACTAGGTTGGGAACCTCAAATATCAAGGTCGGAGGGTATGATTAAAACCTTTAATTACTTTAAAAATTTAAGTGAAAACGAACTTTATAAGAGTGAGCATAAGGACTTTTCGAGTTTTAATAGCAAGTAGCTTATGGAGTTTAAACGCGGTAGATATTCATGGCTCTTAAGGCCTTTTCTCATCCTTTTCGATATCTCTGTCGTAAACAGCTTAGCCTTTCGCTATTTTAATTTTAATACGCATGAATTAACTGCGTTTACTTCTCACTATTTCGAAAGTAAAGCGGTGATTTTTATTATATATTCTGTAGTATTTTGGATTTTCTCTACGACTATTTTAAATTTTTATCGGGTATATAGGTATACTTCTGTTATCACCGTGCTTTCACTTATTATTAAACAATTCTTAGTCTTTAGTATTATTATTTTTGCTTTTGTAGGTATGTTTAGAAATATTAATGTGCTAGCATCTAAAGTATTTGAATACCTTGTTTTAACTTTATCTCTAATTGGCGCTGTAAAACTCCTGAGTTATTACGGATTAAAGTCGTTCCGATCCTATCTTAAAGGAAATGTACGACGCGTGGTGATAGTAGGAAATAATGATAGCGCTCGCGAACTGAAGGCTTTATTTTATAATCAAAAACAACTAGGGTATAAAGTTATCGCTACATTTAGTGATACTAATGTCACATCTAATACAGGAACAATTGCAGAAAGTTTCTTGTATTTAGAACGTAATATGGGAGTCGATGAAGTGTATTGTGCAATCGATGACTTAACCGAAAAGCAAGTCAATGAATTTGTGAAAATAGCCAATATTAATCACAGTAATATAAAGTTTGTTCCAAATACTAAAAAGATGTATTCTAAACGATTAAGAACGGATTTCTACAATTATTTACCCGTGCTTTCTATTGAGGAAGTGGCCTTAAATAAAGATTATAACCAGCTTGTAAAAAGAGCTTTCGACGTTTTCTTTTCTTTACTTGTTATTACATTTGTGTTATCTTGGGTTTCTATTATTTTATTTATTCTTATTAAGTTAGAGTCTAAAGGTCCGTTGTTTTATAAACATAGACGGAATGGTAAAAATTATGAAGAGTTTACCTGTTATAAATTCAGGTCTTTAAAAACGACTTCTGAAATTAAAGGGACTTATGTTACCGAAAATGACAGCCGTGTTACTAAAATTGGAAGGTTTTTACGCAAAACGAGTATCGATGAGTTGCCGCAGTTTTTGAATGTGCTTAAAAATGATATGTCGGTGGTAGGGCCCAGACCACATATGCCATCGTATACTGAAGATTACTCTAAAAAAATTGATAAATATAATTTTGTTTTTCGTCATAATGTGCGCCCTGGAATAACAGGATTGGCTCAAATTAAAGGCTATCGAGGAGAAATTAAAACCGATGAGGACATTATAAACCGCATTAAATACGATATATTTTATATAGAAAATTGGTCGTTGCTACTAGACATGAAAATTATTTTTCAAACACTAATTAATATGTTTAAAGGGCAAGACGAAGCTTATTAAAGAGGTTATATGTGAAGTTTAAGGAGTGCTTAGACTTGTTATATAAATTATTTAATTTTCTTAAGTTCTGAAATTAAAAAGCCTAGGGTTTTAAACTCTGTATTTGGAAAGTTTTCTTTTTTTATAACACTGTCAAATTCTAGTATTATTGAATCATTTTTTGTGTAGTACTTTCCATTACTTTCAATATTTGTCCAATATATAACCGAATTACAAAAACTTTGAATCGAATCCTTTTTTTGCTTCTCTTTAACCGTATAAGGTGAATAGTTTTTATAGCTCTCATATTTAAATTGAGATCCATTTTGAATTGTAATGTACTGTAGTTTATTCTTAGAAATATACAGCCCCGTTTTTATACTATTTTGGCTTATTAACGAAAATGTTAATACGTAGAGGAGATGTGCAAAAGTGGGTGTGATAATCATATTTAAAATTGATTAAATATAGTAAGTTTTTAAGTGCTTTTAAAATAGCAATGAGTTAAACAGTACAAGTTTGTAGTAAAATGACCTTCGGGCCCAGTGAAACTAAAATTTGATTTATTTTAAGCGTATTATAGGTATTAGAATTATTTAAAAAGGATTATGCTTTAAGTGGTACGCTACAATTTCTTGCCGTTGTTTTTCAATATATGGTAGGTAATCCGCGGAAACGATATCTGAAATAGTATTAAAATCAGTACAAGCTTTAGCAAATGGAAACCCTTTTAAGCGTAAAGAGAGGTTAAATAAATTCAAAAGAAAAACGGATAAATATGTTTTTGTAAAGTAAATAATTATTTTTGCGGAAACAACAACAACTATGAACATTTTAATTCTTGGTTCTGGCGGAAGAGAACACACAATTGCTTGGAAAATAGCACAAAGCCCTAAGTGTAAACAATTATTTGTAGCTCCTGGAAATTCAGGGACTTCAGAAATTGCTACTAATGTACCTATTTCTGTAACCGATTTTGAGGCGATAAAGGAAGTCGTTCTTAAAAACGATATTAAAATGGTGATTGTAGGCCCAGAAGATCCTTTGGTTCTAGGGGTTCATGATTTCTTTTTAGCCGATGAGGAACTGAAGTCGGTAACCGTTATTGGACCACAAAAGGCAGCTGCCGAATTAGAAGGTAGTAAAGAATTTGCTAAAGAGTTTTTATTTAGACATAATATACCAACAGCAGCTTACCAAAGTTTTGATGCGAATACCGTAGAAGCGGGGTGTGCGTTTTTAGAAACCTTAAAAGCGCCTTATGTTTTAAAAGCTGACGGACTAGCAGCAGGTAAGGGTGTGCTGATTTTAAATGATTTAGAAGATGCTAAGACCGAACTAAGAGCTATGCTTGTCGATGCTAAATTTGGTGCGGCAAGTACTAAAGTGGTTATCGAAGAATTTTTAGACGGTATAGAATTAAGTTGTTTTGTGCTTACCGATGGTAAAAACTATAAGATATTGCCAACGGCGAAAGATTATAAACGTATTGGTGAAGGTGATACCGGACTTAATACTGGGGGGATGGGAGCTGTTTCTCCAGTGCCATTTGCCGATAATGAGTTCATGTCGAAAATAAAAGAACGCGTAGTGATTCCTACTATTAACGGTCTCCAAAAGGATAACTTACCGTATAAAGGGTTTGTGTTTATTGGTTTGATTAAGGTGGGTAACGACCCGTTCGTTATAGAATATAACGTGCGTTTGGGAGATCCCGAAACAGAAGTGGTTTTACCGCGATTAAAGAATGATTTAGTAGATGTTTTTCAAGCAGTCGGTAATCAGACTTTAGATCAAGTAGATATTGCTATCGACGACCGTGCGGCAACAACGGTTATGTTAGTCTCTGGTGGATATCCTGAAGCTTACGAAAAAGGAAAGGAAATTACAGGTTTAGATCAAGTTGAAGGCTCTTTAGTGTTTCACGCCGGTGCCAATGTAAAAGATGGAAAAATTGTGACTTCTGGCGGTCGTGTTATGGCGATTACTAGCTTTGGAAAGACCTACCAAGAGGCCATAAAAAAATCTTATCAAAATATAGCTAAACTACATTTTGATAAGATGAATTATCGTAAAGATATAGGTTTCGATTTATAAGAAACCTATAGCTTTTATTTTATAAGAACGAGTGAGAAGATATTGATTTATCTTCTTCGTTGTTATCGCTATGTTTTTTCAATTGAAGCATCCAGTATACAAATGCTACCATTGTGATAATTACAAAAACCCAAGAGAATAAATTGGCAGCCCACCAATTTTCTAATTCTAATTTTGCTAATTGAGCCAAAGGAGCTAATGCAACATTTACAAAAAAATCCTCAATGGCATAAAAAAAGTCTTTCATCTGTCTTATATTTAAAGAACAAAAATACAAAAACTGCTTATGATTACAAGTTTTTTTAGTAAATCAAAACCAATTAATTTCTTAATTGTATTTTTTATATCATTTGTTGCTTTAATAACCGCAGTTGTTAAATATGATTCTAGCGGATTTACTTGGGATAGAGTCTTGCCTTTAGGGCTCGTTTTTGGTGTGTCTTATCTGTCTATTTTGGTTATCGATTTTATCGTGTCTAAAAACGCGTTAACTCGAAAAAGCAACTACGAAATCCTACTGTATAGCTTGTTCTTATTGCTAGTGCCTCAGGTATTTACCAACCAAGATGTGGTGTTTTCTAATTTGCTTATTCTTTTAGCGTTACGTCGAATTGTAAGTGTGAGATCACAAAAAAATGTGATTAAAAAACTCTTTGATTCCGGGGTGTTGATAGGGCTAGCCAGCTTGGTTTATTTTTGGTCAATCTTGTTTTTTATAGTCCCGATTTTAGCCTTATTTTATTTTAATGAACAACGTTTAAAAACGTGGTTAGTTCCGTTTTTAGGAGTGTTTACCGTCGGAATTACCGCTATTGCAGCGTCTGTAATTATAAATGATACCTTTTTTAGCTATATAAACATTGCGCCTCAAGTAGATTTTGATTTAAGTCACTACAATTCCGTTCAGTTTATTTCGGCCATTACCATGTTATTATCTTTTGGCTTGTGGTCTTCTATATTTTATTTAAAGGATTTAAAAACCAAAACAGGAACCTATAAGCCGTCTTATAAGATTGTTTTTGTAAGTTGTATGGTAGCTAGTGCCATTTTAATTTTAGCGCCTAATAAAAACGGAAGTGAATTTGTGTTTCTGTTTGCTCCCTTATCGGTAGTCATTACAAATTACATAGAAACCATCGAAGAAAAATGGTTTAAAGACCTGTTTGTTATCTTACTTTTTATTATTCCCTTCGCGCTTTTAGTGTTGTAGTTTTTTGCCAAAAGCTAAATCACCAGCATCTCCTAATCCAGGAACAATATACCCTTTGCTGTCTAAAGCTGGATCGACAGCCGAAATCCATAAATGCGTGTGCTCCGGGAAGTGTTCCGAAACAAAATCGAGGCCTTCTTGAGCACCAATTACAGCTGCTAAATGAATGTTTTTTGGCGTTCCAAAAGGTTTTAAAGCTTCAAAAGTTGCTAATAACGATTGCCCAGTAGCAATCATCGGATCTGCTAAAATTAGAGTTTTTCCCTCTAAATCAGGACAAGCTAAATATTCTACGACAATCTCGAAAGATTCAGGCTCTTTTAAATGATGTCTATAGGCTGAAATAAAAGCGTTTTCGGCAGTATCAAAGTAGTTTAAAAGACCATTATGTAGTGGTACCCCTGCTCGTAATATAGAACACAGTACAATGTCGTTATCTATAAGTGGGGTTGTAGATTTACCTAAAGGGGTTGTGATTGTTTGCTCTTTATAATCAAACGTTTTACTCATTTCGTAACCTAAAATTTCACCTATACGTTCAATATTCCGTCTAAAACGCATGCTGTCTTTCTGAATAGTTATATCTCGTAATTCTGAAATAAATGTATTAAGCACTGAGTTTTGTGAGGCAATATTGTGAATCGTCATAAAAATAGGTTTTAAGAGAATACAAAGTTAGTTATTTCTTACGAAACAGATTTGCTCGGCTTAGCTAAACCCTATTTATACTTTTATTCATTTTAAAACATAGCTTTTTAAAAACGATATTGCGGGGTGATGTGAGGTGTTTTTTTCGGGTTTAGTGATGGTAATTGATGGATTTAGTATTAAATAATGGATTAGTAACGTAGAATTTCAGGTCATACCAAGGGAGCTGACTTAATAATCTTATTTTATTTCCTTAGATTTGTATCTAAAATAATGCAACAATGAACTTTACAAGCAAAGCCAATTCAATATTCCAAGAGGTAATAGATACCTATCATATAGTAAATACAGTAGACCAGCCGTTTACTAATAAATACGATGAAAAAGACCAATTAATAGAGCACTTATTATACAGAAAATCCTGGATTGATACTGTGCAATGGCATTATGAAGATATTATTAGAGATCCGCAAATCGATCCTGTAGCAGCACTTACCTTAAAGCGTAAAATTGATGCATCTAACCAGGATAGAACGGATATGGTAGAGTATATTGATAGTTATTTTTTAAAGAAATATGCCGATGTTTCTCCTAAAGATTCAGCTAAATTAAATTCTGAAAGTCCTGCATGGGCGATCGATAGATTGTCGATTTTAGCTTTAAAAATATACCATATGAACGAAGAGGTAGAACGTAAAGATGCTTCTGAGGCTCATAGAGCTGCTTGCCAGACAAAACTAGATGTACTTTTAGAACAACGCGTGGATTTAAGTACTGCTATCGACGATTTACTTCGAGATATTGAGTCAGGAGATAAGTACATGAAAGTGTATAAGCAAATGAAAATGTACAATGACGACGAATTAAACCCTGTGTTAAGAGGTCAAAAGTAAAAATCTTAACCCGCTAAGTTTTGTAGAGATGTCTAAACCACCAAAACATATTTTAGTAATCAGACTCTCTGCTATGGGAGACGTCGCTATGGCTGTGCCTGTATTGCGAGCGTTTTCCCAGCAACACCCTAATGTGAAGCTTACGGTATTAACACGTGCTTTTTTCGAGCCTTTTTTTGCTGATTTAAGTCAAGTTACGGTTTATGCACCCCAATTAAAAGGGAAGCATAAAGGAGTCTTTGGAATGTACGCCTTGTCTAAAGAATTAAAAGCTTTAGGTATTGATGCGGTTGCCGATTTACATAATGTACTACGGAGTAAATTGTTAAAATGGTTTTTAAAAGGATTGCCGTTTAAGCAAATTAATAAAGGGCGCAAAGAAAAAGCAGAGCTTGTTAAAGGCGTTCGTGTAAAGCAACTTAAAACCACTCACGAACGTTATGCCGATGTGTTTCGCGCTTTAGGGTTCGACTTAAATTTAAGTCACCCCACGTTTCCAAAAACTAAAGATTTAAGTGCGAATGCCCTAAAAATAATGGGGAACGATACTAATAAATGGATAGGTATTGCACCGTTTGCTCAATACGATTCTAAAATGTATCCTCTTGATTTAATGGAAGAGGTTATCGCTAATTTGTCGACCAAACATACCGTTTTACTTTTTGGTGGTGGTAAAAGGGAGGAAGCGATTTTAAATGACCTAGCGAAAAAGTATAACCAGGTTATTAATATCGCGGGACAGTTAGCGTTTACTGAAGAATTGGAGCTTATCTCTAATGTCGATGTTATGTTAGCTATGGACTCTGGCAATGCGCATATAGCCGCAATGCTAGGAAAAAAAGTAGTAACGATTTGGAATGTTACTCACCCGTTTGCAGGCTTTGCGCCATTTAATCAACTGGAAAGTAATAGTTTGTTGGCGAATCGTGACGAATTCCCTTTAATACCAACCTCTATTTACGGAAATAAATTCCCTGAAGGCTACGAAAAAGCAGCGAGAACCATACCACCAAAAGTGGTGATTGATAAAATAGAATCTGTATTATAAAAACAAAAAGCGCCATAATTTACGGCGCTTTTTGTTTTTATATTCTAATTTATTGTGTTTTTATACATCGTCGTAATCTACGGTTAAGGTATCCGATTCTGGATGGGCTTGACAGGTTAGGATTAATCCTTCGGCCACCTCATTATCGGTTAAGATATTGTTTTTACGCATTGTAGCTTTACCTTCAGTGACCCTTGCAATACAACTGCTGCAAATACCTCCTTGACACGAGTAAGGAGCATCTAGATCATTGTCTAACGCTGCTTCAAGTATGGTTTGTTTTTGTGGCATTTTGAAAGTTGCTTCCTCGTCGTCTACAATAACACGAACCGTCGAGTTTCCATCGCTAACTGTTGTTGGCGTATCTACATCTGCTGGTTTTGCAGCCTTAAATAATTCGTAGTGAATACGGTCTGTTGGCGTGTTATGCTCGGTTAAAACATCTTTTACCGTGTGAATCATAGCCTCCGGTCCGCATAAATAATAGGCATCAACATCAATGTTTTTATGCTTGTTTTTCATGACGTAGTTTACCGTGCTCTTTTCAATACGACCAAAAATAGCATCCTCCTCATCCGCTTGACTAAATACAAACTGAATATCAAATCGGTTTTTATATTGGTGATGTAAGTCTAATAATTCTTGAAGAAAAATAGTGTCTTCGGTAGTTTTATTTCCGTACACTAAAATTACCTTACTGTGTACTTCTTCTTCTAAGGCGCATTTTATAATGCTTAAAATAGGAGTGATTCCACTTCCAGCGGCAAATAAAGCAATGTTCTTGGTCACTTTATCGTTAGCTTTAAAGTTAAAGCGTCCTTTTGGTGGAGCAACGTCTAGCGTGTCGCCAACTTTTAAGGTGCTATTCGCATAAGCTGAAAACGTACCGTCTTTAACTTTTTTAATTGCGACTTTTACTTCGCCACTTTTAGGAGAGGAGCACATCGAATAGTCTCTTCTAACTTCTTGACCGTTAATTGTAGATTTTAAAGTAATGTATTGTCCCGCGATAAACGAAAAAGCGTCTTTTAAAGCTTCTGGAATTGAAAAGCTAATAGTTACACATTGTGGGGTTTCGCGATGTATGTTTTTTATTGAAAGTTTATGAAATTGAGACATAGATTTATTTTAGATTCTAAAATAGGGAGGCCCTATTGGATTACAGTTCAAATTTAATAAAAAATTTGAACGCAAATGCTCAGTTGATTGATAGAAATAAAACTATTTTGTGGTAGTTTTAAAATGAGGATTCGTATTATTTGTAACAAATCGTCGTTTAGTTGTACTAACTTTAATGTAACGCAAACTAATAACCACTTATGATTAATCGCTTTTTAAGTTTTGAATGGAAACAGTTTTCTCGTTCTTCCTATTTTAAAAAAGGAATTGCTATAAAAATTGTAATGGCTTTTGCTGTGCTTTATTTTGGGGGTATGGCCTTGCTTTTAGGAGTTGGATTGTATTTTATCCTAAAAAAAGCAATGCCAGAAATCGATCCCATGACAACGGTGAATAACTACGTGCTCTATTGGTTTCTTTTCGATTTTATGCTAAGGTATTTTATGCAGCAATTGCCTGTAATGAACGTAAAGCCCTTAATGAGTATTCCGGTAAAGCGGAACACGATTATATATTATTTGCTAGGGAAAACAACCTTGTCGTTTTTTAATATTTTACCACTAATTATCGTTGTGCCATTTTCTACTGTGCTATTGGTACAGGGTTATCCTGTTATTCAGGTTGTGGCATGGTTAATTAGTTTTGTAGCGATAACCTTGTCTCTTAACTTTATAAACTTTTTAGTCAATAAAAACAATCTCGTATTTTATACGGTTTTAGTATTAGTAGCAACGTTTGGAGCCTTAGAGCATTTTGCTATTTTTAAAATTTCAGAACCTGCTGGTTACGCCTTTAACTACCTTTATAACACGCCGTATTTAGTTATTCTACCCATTGTTATTCTTGTCGGCTTGTTTTACGCCACTTTTAAATACATAAAAAAAGGGTTCTATTTAGACGATGCCATTTCTAAAAAAGTAAAAGAAGTTAGTGGTAGTGATTTATCATGGTTAAACCGTTTTGGTGCTGTAGCGCCTTTTTTAAAAAATGATATTAAATTAATCGTAAGAAATGCGCGACCTCGTCAAGTGATGATGATGTCTTTTATGTTTCTTTTTTACGGTTTAATTTTTTATACCCAGGAGACCTATCGCGACATGCCGGCCATTTTAGCTTTTGCTTCCATGTTTATTACTGGAGGGTTTCTTATGACTTTCGGTCAGCATGTGCCATCATGGGATAGCGAATATTATAAGTTGTTAATGAGCCAGAATATACCCTACAAAACCTATTTAGAATCGAAATGGTATTTAATGGTTGCCGCCGTATTGCTATCGTTTATTTTGAGTACGCCCTATATTTATTTTGGTTGGGATATTTTTGGAATGATTGCCGCTGGAGCAGTATTTAATATTGGCTTAAACTCGTATTTAACCCTATTTGGTGGGGCTTTAAACCGTGTGCCAGTAGAGCTTAATGTAAAGGCTAAAGCGTTTAGTAATACCAACGGCTTTAACCCTACACAACTGCTGATTGGCTTGCCTAAATTTTTATTACCGATGCTAATTTTTTATGTGCCTTATAAGTTAATAAGTTTTAACGCAGGCTTAATTGCTCTCGCTTTAGTAGGTGTTTTAGGCATCGTTTTAAAGCCTTATATCTTTAAACTTATAGAAGGTGTATATCAAAAAGGAAAGTATAAAACGATAGCTGCTTTTTCAGAAAAACAATAATTCAATCTCAATTAACTAATTATGATTAAAACAGTCAATTTAACCAAAGTATATAACGAGGTTTCAGTGCTTCATATTGAAAGCATCGATATCCCAAAAGGTCAAAGTTTTGGATTGGTAGGAAATAATGGTGCTGGTAAAACAACCTATTTTAGTTTGTTACTAGATTTAATCCAGCCGTCTTCGGGTTATATAGAAAACAATGGTATTTTGGTTCACGAGAGTGAAGATTGGAAACCGTTTACCTCGTCGTTTATTGACGAAAGCTTTTTAATTGGTTACTTAACCGCCGAGGAATACTTTTATTTTATTGGCGATTTACGTCACCAGTCTAAGGCAGATGTCGATGCTTTATTAGCTCAGTTTGAAGATTTTTTTAATGGAGAGATTTTAAAGCAAAAGAAGTACCTGCGAGATTTAAGTAAAGGAAATCAGAAAAAAGCGGGTATAGTAGCGGCTTTAATTGGTAATCCAGAAGTGATTATTCTAGATGAGCCATTTGCAAATTTAGATCCCACAACTCAAATACGACTTAAGCAGATTATTAAGGATTTGGCGCAAACAAAAGGGGTGACCGTATTAATTTCTAGTCACGATTTAATGCATGTTACCGATGTCTGTGAGCGTATTGTTGTTCTCGAAAAAGGCGAGGTGGTTAAAGATTTAGAAACCAGTCCTGCGACACTAAAAGAATTAGAAGCGCATTTTTCTGGAGAGAAAATAGTTTAGTCGTGGGTTGGTTTTCTTTTATTTTTTGTTATATTGAAATTTAAAGTGTTTCTTTAGTGTAAACTATTAGAAATTGTAAAAAATTAAGCTATTCCAAAAAAGTTGCTTATTTTTACGTGCTTATGTATTAAGAACATAATATTTTCGCAAGTTCTTAGTTATGTAATAGATAAAAAAATTACACCCTTGAAAACAGCTTTAAAACCCATATTATCGGCAGTATTAGTTACCGTAACTTTAGTAGGATGTTCTCGTAAAAAAGACAGTTTTATTAATCGGAATTTTCACGCTGTTACAGCCGAATATAACACCTTATACAACGGATATAATGAATTAGAGCAAGGGCGAAAAAACTTAAATACGTCCTATCGCGATAATTATTGGGCTATTCTTCCTGTCGAGCGCATGCAAATTGAAGAGGATGTGATTCTACCTGGGCAGTCAGAAAATGCAGAATTTAGCATAGCAGAAGAAAAAGCGGTTAAAGCCATACAAATGCACAGTATGAATATCCAGGGTAAAGAGAAAAACCCGCAAATGGATGAGGCGTATTTGTTGTTGGGGAAAGCACGTTATTTCGATCAGCGTTTTATTCCTGCTTTAGAAGCCTTCAACTACATCTTGTATAAGTATCCTGCAAGTGATAAAATTAACCAAGCTAAAGTCTGGCGTGAAAAAACTAATATGCGTTTAGATAATAGTGAGTTGGCTATTATCAATTTAAAACGCCTGTTAGAGCAAGAAGAATTAGAAGGTCAGGATTTAGCTGATGCGACATCCATTTTAGCACAAGCCTATATAAACACGAAACATTTGGATAGCGCCTTAGCTCAAATTGCAGTTGCAGCTAAAACCACTACAAAAAATAACGAAAAAGGCCGCTTCGCTTTTATTGAAGGTCAGTTGTACAACGCCTTAAATAAAGCCGATAGCGCTAATTTGGCCTTCGATAAGGTTATTGCTTTAAATCGTAAAATTCCAAAAAAATATTTGATTAATGCCCATTTAGAAAAGGCTAAAAACTTCGATTATACCACGGGTAATAAATTGGAGTTCATGGAGCATTTAACAAAATTGGAAAAGAACCGTGAGAACAGACCGTTTTTAGATCATATTTATCATCAAAAAGCGCAGTACTATTTAACGTTGGGTAACGATTCGTTAGCGCAGGTGTTTTATAACAAATCGCTACGGGAAAATTCATTAGATAAAATTCTTGTAGCAACCAATTATGAGACTCTAGGAGATATGAGTTTCGATGCTAACCGCTATAAGGATGCTGGATCTTATTATGATAGCACGATGACCAGTATGGTAGAGAATAGCAAGGCTTTTAGAGTAATTAAGCGTAAAAGAGAAAACTTAGAGGATGTTATTTATTATGAGGGTGTTGCTGAGGTAAATGATAGTATCTTAAATTTAGTTTCATTGTCTAAAGATGAACGCTTACAGTTTTTTAAAGACTATACTGCGACTTTAAAATTAAAAGCTGAAGAGGAAGCCGAGAAGCAAGCCGTATTAGAACAGAAAAAAGGACTTGCATTAAATAATGCGGGGAATACAGCCGCGAATACTTTTGCTAAGACAAAAAAGAGTGGGGCGAATAGTTCAAGCTTTTATTTCTATAACGACCAAACGGTAGCCTACGGTAAAAATGAGTTTCTTCGTATTTGGGGGGATCGTGAGCTCGCCGATAATTGGAGGTGGTCATCAAAAAGCGCCGCTTCTAATTTTGCTGCTTTAGAAACAGGTAGTGAAGTAGATGGGAGTACTAATGAATTGTTTGATCCTGAGTATTATATAGCGCAAATTCCGACCGATTCCGATGAGATTGCTACCCTAATCAAAGACAGGGATTATGCTTACTATCAATTGGGCTTAATTTATAAGGAGAAATTTAAGGAGTATGACTTGTCTAAAGACAAGTTTTTAGCCTTGTTAAACAACAATCCTGAAGAGCGATTAATATTACCTTCAAAATACAATCTCTATAAAATTTATGAGCTTCAAGGACGCAGTGATGCGGTTTCTATAGCTAAAAATGATATTATAACAAATTACCCCGAATCGCGATATGCACAACTGCTAAGTAACCCTGGTTTAGCTGCAGAGCGTGATGAAAACAGTCCGGAAAGTGTTTATGAAAACACCTATAAGTTGTTTCAAAATCAAGAGTTCGAGCGTGTTATTTCAAAAAGTAATAGCTCGATTTCAATGTTTGAAGGTGATGCTATGGTGCCTAAATTCGAATTGTTAAAAGCGTTTGCAATAGGTAGACTATACGGCTTTGAAGCTTATGAGAAAGCAATAAATGATGTGGCGGTGAATTACGCAAATACCACCGAGGGTGTACAAGCTCAAGATATTATTAATAATGCTCTAGAAGCATTACGATCATCGGAGTTCTCAGAAAATGAAAGTTTTAAAAGCTTTAAAGTGGTTTACGAATTTCAAAACACAGCAGATAATGGTTTGGAAGATTTTGTAAAAACTTTAGACGAAAGCGTAAAGAAAGTGGAGTACTTTAATTTAAGCACTTCGGTCGACGTATATAATAAAGACACAACCTTTGTAGTTGTTCATGGTTTAAAAAGCATAGAAGGCGCTCAAGGCTTTATGCAATTGTTAGAAAAAGAAGATCGAAAAAAACTTACGCGCCCGTTTACTTCTATTTCATCAAAAAACTACCGCACCATTCAGATTCATAAAAATATAGATACCTATAAAACCATTCAATAACCCCAAAATATTTAATAGTATGTTTTCCGATAATAAAAAAAGTAAAAACGATTCCCATTCATCCATTCAAAACATCATAGCAAAAGGAACTACTATAGTAGGCGATTTCACTAGTGAAGGCGATTTGCGCATCGATGGTGTTATTGAAGGTAATGTCAAAACACCAGGAAAAGTGGTTGTTGGAAAAACAGGTGTTATTACAGGGACTTTACACTGTGCAAATGCCTATTTTGAAGGGGCTTTTTCTGGGAAGTTACAGGTAACAGATACCTTAAATTTAAAAGCAACCGCTGCTATTCAGGGCGAGGTAATGACTCAGAAATTAGCTATCGATCCGGGAGCTACTTTCGATGTAACCTGTGAAATGAAAACAACAGTAAAAGATATAAAAGGTGACTCAAAAACCCAAAAAACCGCTTAATCCTTTTATCCGATTTACGACCATAGCTCTACAAATGGGATTAACCATTTATTTAGGTAGTAAATTAGGAGAGTGGTTGGATATTAAGTTTGATAATCAAGATCAGTTGTACTATAAAATAGTGACGTTGTGCGCTGTGTTTATAGCTATTTTTGCAGTTATTAAGCAAGTAATTAATTTAACTAATAAAGACTAATTTAATTAAGATTCTATTACCCAATGTATAAACGTATACTCATTTTTGTACTGGCCATCGCAGTACTATTTGCCTTGACTTATAATATTCATAATTACCTAAATACATCCGAGCTTTCATATTCCTTATTACTCGTCTATAGTTTTCATGCGATTGCGGCAGCTCTTGTTTATTTTCTAGTGGAGCTATTAGCGTCAATTTTACCCAATCAGGCAGGGTATGGCTACCTTATGACCATGTTTTTTAAAATAGGATTCTTTGTATTATTATTTCAAGAATCGGTTTTCAGTAAGGAGACTTTAACCCAACCAGAACGCATAGGTTTGGTGATTCCATTGTTTATTTTTTTATTGGCTGAAGCTATAGTAGTTGGTAAGCTGTTAAATAGCAAATAGTTACTAATTATACCTTGTCGATTTTAAACTTTATTTATTAGTTGAAAATCTATTAAAAAAAAGAGTTTGGCATTTGAAATTATTCCGTACATTTGCACAAAATTTGCAGGACATAAATTTCATTATTTAGATAAAGTATGATGGTAGCAACAAAATCTATCAAGTTTTTAGTAGTATTCGTTTTGGCATTAACTTCATTTACGGCGTTTGCTCAAGATGATGCTGTAGAAAACAATTTAGTAGATTCACCAGATGAAATAAGAGAGTATATTGCTCATCACCTTAAAGATTCTCACGATTTTCATTTATACACAGACAATGCCTCAGGAACTCATTATGGTTTTCCTTTACCGGTTATTGTATGGACAAGTAATGGATTAAAAACATTTATGTCTTCAGCGTTTCACCATGATGATAACGGAGAAGTTGTTGTTGATAAGGATGGAACAAAAATAGTTAAATACCATACTAAATTATATGAGTTAGAAGAAGGGGCAGCTGCACTTTCTTTTGATGAAGACCACCACCCAACTAACGCGTCTAAAGTTATTGACTTTTCTATTACAAAAAGTGTTTTTGGAATGCTGTTAACAGGATTGTTAATGTTGTTAGGTTTTGGTGCTTTAGCTAGAGGGTATAAAAAAGGAAATACTATTCCTAAAGGATTTTCTAGAGTGTTAGAGCCTTTAGTGATTTATGTGCGTGATGAGATAGCGAGACCAAATATTGGAGATAAAAAGTACCGTAAGTTTATGGGCTTCTTATTAACTGTGTTCTTTTTTATCTTAATCTTAAACTTATTAGGATTATCACCATTAGGATTTAACGTAACAGGACAGATAGCTGTAACAGCTTGTTTAGGTATATTTACCATGATTATTTATGTGTTTAGTGGGTCTAAAGACTTTTGGGCACATACCTTATGGATGCCAGGTGTACCTAAAATATTAAGACCAGTTCTTGCGGTTATCGAATTAATTGGATTCTTAATTATTAAGCCATTCTCATTATTAGTGCGTTTATATGCAAACATTACTGCAGGACACTTCGTAGTTATGAGTTTAATGGCCTTAATGATTACTATGAAGGCTGCTTTTGGTCCAGTAGCATCAACAGGAGTCTCTTTACTATTATCAATATTCATTATGTTTATTGAGATACTAGTAGCGTTCTTACAAGCCTTTATCTTTACGATGTTATCATCGTTATTTATTGGTATGGCTGTAGAAGAGCACGACGAACATTAAAAATTAAGATTGCAGAATAGCAATCATTATATAAAGGGAGAACACTGTGTTAAACGTGTTTAAACTTAAATTAAGAATTTGTTTAATTAATATTTATAAAACCAAATTAGTATGTACAATTTAATTGGAGCAGGAATGATCGTAATCGGTGGAGGTATCGGTTTAGGAATGATTGGATCAAAAGCAATGGAAAGTATTGCTCGTCAACCAGAAGCAGCTGGAAAAATTCAGACTGCGATGATCATCATCGGTGCCTTATTGGAAGGTTTAGCATTCGGTGCATTAATCTTAGGTAAATAAGATTTTCCTAAAAACAAAGAAACACGTTTCTGCAACGGTTGGTTGCAGAAACTGTTTTTAAATTAAACAAACAAAGAGAATTTAAGTAATCTATATAGTATGGAAACTTTATTAAACGATTTTTCAGTAGGCTTATTTTTTATGCAAGCCTTCATCTTATTAATATTAATTGTATTAATGAGAAAATTTGCTTGGAAACCAATTTTAGATGCGTTACAAACGAGAGAAGATGGTATTCAAGAGGCATTAGATTCTGCTGAAAAAGCAAAATTAGAAATGCAAAACCTTACAGCTTCTAACGAGAAGTTACTTCAAGAAGCACGTCTAGAAAGAGACGGTATGCTAAAAGAAGCACGTGAGATGAAAGATAATATGATTGCTACAGCAAAAGAGGAAGCACAAGCACAAGCTAACGCTATGATTGAGCAAGCTCAAATCGCGATCGAAGGTGAGAAAAATGCAGCAATGGCAGAATTAAAAAGTCATGTCGCTGGTTTATCTTTAGAGATTGCAGAGAAAGTAGTACGTCAAGAATTATCTAATAAAGACAAGCAACTAGCATTAGTAGACTCTATGTTAGCTGACGCAAAATTAAACTAAGTATAACAAATTTATAACTTACCTTAGTCATATCGTTTTAACGAAGATAAAAGGAGGTTGTTAGGATAGGAAACTATGGCAGGAGCAAGAGCAGCAATACGATACGCAAAAGCAATGTTAAGCTTAGCAAAAGATCAGAATTCAGCAGAAGCTGTAAATACTGATATGAAGCTATTCGCTAAAACCATTGCAGAGAGTCAAGACTTAAGTAATATGCTTAAAAGTCCAGTTGTTGGTTCAGCTATTAAAAAATCGGCGTTATTAGAGATTTTTAAAGGATCTAATGCATTAACCGTTAATTTAATAGATACTTTAATTACAAATAAACGTTTAGCGCTTTTAGAAGAAATAGCACTTCAGTATGTGGTGTTGTTTGACGAATCTAGAGGGATGCAAGTGGCAACGGTAACAACTGCTGTAGCATTAACAGAAGAGTTATCGGCTAAAGTGTCTGCGAAAATAAAAGCCCTTACCGGTAAAGACGCAGAATTAAAAAATATTATAGATGAAAGCATTTTAGGTGGTTTCATTTTACGAGTTGGAGATATTCAGTACAATGCGAGTATCGCAAACCAATTAAGTAAACTAAAAAGAGAATTTACATTAAACTAAGATAGTTATATCTAAATAAATAATAAGATGGCAGAAGTAAACCCAGCTGAAGTATCAGCAATCTTAAAACAACAACTTTCAGGATTTGAAGCTAGCGCTTCTTTAGATGAAGTTGGAACAGTATTAACTGTAGGTGATGGTATCGTACGTGCTTACGGATTAGCTAATGCTCAATATGGAGAGTTAGTGGAATTCGATGGTGGTGCAGAAGGTATTGTACTTAACTTAGAAGAAGACAACGTAGGTATTGTACTACTTGGAACTTCTGTAGGAGTTAAAGAAGGATCTACAGTAAAACGTACTTCTCGTATTGCCTCTGTAAAAGTGGGTGAAGGTATTGTTGGCCGTGTTGTAGATACATTGGGTAACCCTATCGATGGTAAAGGACCTATTGAAGGTACAACTTACGAAATGCCTTTGGAGCGTAAAGCACCAGGAGTTATTTATCGTGAGCCAGTAACCGAGCCATTACAAACAGGTATTAAAGCAATTGATGCAATGATTCCAGTAGGTAGAGGTCAACGTGAGTTGGTAATTGGTGACCGTCAAACTGGTAAAACTACCGTTTGTATTGATGCTATCTTAAACCAAAAAGAATTTTACGATGCAGGTAACCCTGTATATTGTATATACGTTGCTGTAGGGCAAAAAGCATCTACAGTAGCTTTAATTGCTAAAACATTAGAAGAAAAAGGCGCTTTAGCGTATACGACTATTGTTGCAGCTAATGCATCAGATCCAGCAGCAATGCAGGTATATGCACCATTTACTGGAGCATCTATTGGAGAGTACTTTAGAGATACTGGTCGTCCAGCTTTAATTGTATTTGATGATTTATCAAAACAAGCCGTAGCATACCGTGAGGTATCTTTATTATTACGTCGTCCACCAGGACGTGAGGCGTATCCAGGTGACGTTTTCTACCTACACTCTAGGTTATTAGAGCGTTCTGCAAAAATTATTAATAATGATGCGATTGCTAAAGAAATGAACGACTTACCAGACGTTTTAAAACCA
This sequence comes from Bizionia paragorgiae, assembly GCF_900107625.1. GTDB lineage: Bacteria > Bacteroidota > Bacteroidia > Flavobacteriales > Flavobacteriaceae > Bizionia > Bizionia paragorgiae. The sequence goes on along the minus strand of NZ_FNQK01000002.1, from coordinate 165,334 downwards.
ATCGTAAAAGGTGGTGGTTCTTTAACTGCATTACCAATTATCGAAACGCAAGCAGGAGACGTTTCAGCATATATCCCAACAAACGTAATTTCTATTACCGATGGGCAAATCTTCTTAGATGGAGATTTATTTAACTCTGGTGTACGTCCAGCAATTAACGTAGGTATTTCTGTATCTCGTGTTGGTGGTAACGCTCAGATTAAATCAATGAAAAAAGTATCTGGTACATTAAAATTAGACCAAGCACAATTCCGTGAATTAGAAGCTTTCGCGAAATTTGGATCTGATTTAGATGCTGTTACTTTAAACGTAATTGAAAAAGGTAAACGTAACGTAGAGATCTTAAAGCAAGCTCAAAACGATCCGTTTACAGTAGAAGACCAAGTAGCAATTATCTATGCGGGATCTAAAAACTTATTAAAAGATGTGCCTGTAGCAAAAGTTAAAGAGTTCGAACGTGATTTTATCGAGTTCTTAAACGCTAAACACAGAGGTGTGTTAGATTTATTAAAGGCAGGTAAATTAACTGATGAAGTTACAGACACTTTAATAACTGTAGCAAAAGATTTATCAGGAAAATATAAAGCATAATTAACATCTCCACGCAAGTGGGGATTTTATTTCATATTTTAAAATATGGCAAATTTAAAAGAAATACGTAATAGAATTACTTCAGTATCTTCAACGATGCAGATTACCAGTGCCATGAAAATGGTATCGGCTGCAAAGTTAAAGAAAGCTCAGGATGCTATTACGGCAATGCGACCTTATTCGGATAAGTTAACAGAACTTTTACAAAGTTTAAGTGCTTCTCTTAATTCTGGTTCTGGAAGTAAATTCGCAGAACAAAGAGAGGTTGAGAACGTACTTATCGTTAGCATTACCTCAAACAGAGGGTTGTGTGGCGCTTTTAATTCAAATATTATTAAGCAAACACAAAGGCTAATTAGCGACACGTATGCAGATAAAAATGTTTCTGTTTTAGCTGTTGGTAAAAAAGCTAATGATGCGTTTGCTAAAAAAGATATCGTTATCGCTAATAGAAGTGATGTTTTCGATGATTTAACCTTCGATAATGTTGCGGAAATTGCCGAAATGCTAATGGAGAAATTTTTAAATAATGAGTACGATAAAATTGAAATCGTATACAATAAGTTTAAAAATGCAGCAACTCAAATTGTAATGACCGAGCAATTTTTACCAATTGTTCCTATAGAAGGTGATGAAGAAAACACTGCAGACTATGTGTTTGAACCTTCTAAAGTTGAAATCATTGAGGAGCTTATTCCTAAATCTCTTAAGACCCAACTTTATAAGGGCGTTAGAGATTCTTTTGCTAGTGAGCACGGAGCGCGTATGACAGCAATGCATAAAGCAACCGATAATGCAACCGAGTTAAGAGATCAATTAAAATTAACATACAACAAAGCACGTCAAGCGGCTATTACTAACGAAATCCTTGAGATCGTTGGTGGAGCTGAAGCTTTGAATAACTAAGTTCTAGTTTACTATTTATAAAAAAAACCTTGTTCTATTAGAACAAGGTTTTTTTTATACCCCTAGTTTAAGGATTAAAAGACTATTTTGCAACAGGATATAAACCAAAAAAATTGAACAACCTACTTATGAAAAAACTATTACTAGTATTACTTTTATCTTATTCCATAACCGCATTTGCTCAATTAGATGTTGGAAACATCGACCTAAACTTTGGAGCAACCATCGAAAATAATGACGGTGATGTTATTCAAATTGCTGGTGAAAGACACAATACTATATACGCTTTATCGAGAAAGAAAAAAGACTTTTTTTTACAAACATTCGATGCGTCTACTAAAGGGTTTAAAAGCAGCTCTTTGCTTGAATTTGAGAAAAAGAACGGCGGTAAATTACAAATTGAAGACCTAGTTATTGTTGGTGAAAAGGTGTTTTTAATGGTGTCTTATTTCGATAAGAAAGCAGATACATATAACTTTTTAGCAAAAGAAATTGAAGGAAATAAAATTGTAAAAACAACCCATGTCTTTTCTGTTCCAGTAGAAAATAAAAGGAATAAAGGGAGCTTTGTGTTTACTACTTCTTACGATGAGTTTAATTACCTTGTTGCTCATGTGGGGATCAATACTAAAGAAGAACAGTTAAAATATACCGTTACTCTATTAGACGACAACTTAACAGAGGTCTTAAAAGATAGTTATGAAGTTGTTTTTCAAGATAAAAACCGACAACAATATGACTTTTCAGATGTTCAAGTAAATGAACATGGTGATGTTTTAATTGCAACAACAGAAAGCTATAGAGACAAAAAAAATAAAACGAGTGTAAACACTATTACAATCCACTCTTATTTAGCTAGTAATAATTATACCAAGCAAGTTACTAATGTAAGTTTAACAGGGAAAAGGGCATTAAACTGTAGCTTAATAGAAACAAAAGACAATACCTTACATGCTATTGGTTTTTATTCCGATATTAAGAAAAGTGGTAAAGCTGAATCTACTGTAGAAGGTATTTATAATGTAACATTTAATTATAATACTGGAGAAGTCACTAAAAAAACATTTAATGCGTTTTCTTTCGATGTAAAAAAGCATCTTATAGGAGAGAGAAGGGCTAAAAAAGGAAAGGATTTGAAACCTTTTTATCAAAATATTGCTTTTGTAGAAAGAGAAAATGGAGGTGTAATTGTGCTCTCAGAATATAAGGTTATTATAGAAGGAGCATCAAGTGGTTTTGGACCACTATCTATTACACCCTATACCTACATTACGAACGAAATTATTGTTTCAGCCTTAAAAAAAGACGGTACCTTAGACTGGAGTAATGTAATACCAAAAGAACAACAAATAACAGTGAGAGAATTAGGTTTTTCGGTTGGCTTTCTTGGAAGCTCAGGTGGAGTTTCAGTTTCAGCAGGTATGTACTTTCCCTTAGCCGTTTTAGGTAGTGGACCAGAGTATTTAAGTGCTATTCCAATTTATCACAATGGACAATTAACCGTTCTGGTTAATGATGACCCTAAAAATATTGGTATAACTAAAATGGATGATGTTAAAAAAGTTCGAAATGTGAATAAAATGATACCTGTAGCTTTTTCGTTCAATGAACAAACAGGTGAATTAACAAGAACAGACCCTACTGAATTTGAAAAAAAGCAAATTGTAGTAAGGCCATCTACTAAATATAAAAAAGCTTCTAACAGCTACCTTATTTATGGCGGAAATAAAGAGGGCAATACTTTAGGGGAATTAACTATAACTAAATAATAATAAATAAAAAAAGCCTCATTCGCTAGAATGGGGCTTTTTTATGCCTTATAGCGAGCTATTATTTTAATAATCTGCACAGCGCTTTTACAGCCTTCATTAGCTATTCGTACTAGTCTCAACTCGAGCTCGTGTAAATCTCGAGCTATTTCCTTTTTTAGGTCTTACGAATTCAATACTTTTAACCTAAAATACCCATAGTCAACTTGAGCGGATTCAAATCTCTTTTTAAACAAACATTCATTTATGGTTTAGCTACCGTATTGCCGCGAATGTTAAGCTTTCTTCTAGTACCGCTGTATACCACCAAAGATGTGTTATCCTCAGTGGAGGAGTATGGTGTAATTTCGTACATCTTCGCTTACTTTGTACTGTTTAACGTCATTCTTGCTTACGGTATGGAAACGGCATTTTTTCGTTTTTTTAATAAAGAAGAAGAGTCCGAAACGGTAACCGGTACAGCATCCATTTCTTTAATACTATCCTCTTTAGCATTCCTCGCTGTGGGCTTATTACTTAAAGATCAAATAGCAGCTCTAGTCGCTATTAAAGTGGAGTACATTACCTTGGTAATTTGGATTTTGTTATTAGACGCCTTGGTTATAATTCCTTTCGCCTGGTTACGGGCTAATACGAAACCCATGCGCTATGCGATTATAAAAATTCTAAATGTTGCCGTTAACTTAGGGCTCAACATCTTCTTTTTATTGGCATTAAAAAAATTAGCACCAAACAGTGCGTTTTTTGAGAGTTTATACCGACCTCATTTTGAAGTTAATTATATTTTAATTTCTATGATCGTGGCTAGTGGGCTAACCTTAGCTTTAATGCTTCCTTTTTATGTGAAATTGAAATACATTTTTAATACGGATTTATGGAAACGTATGATGCGTTATGCTATTCCAGTACTTATTGCTGGAGTTGCCTTTTCGGTTAATGAAACTTTCGATAGAATTTTATTAAAGCAACTCTTACCAGTAGATATTGCCGATAGAGAAATTGCTTTGTACTCGGCGTGTTATAAAATTGCTGTGGTTATGACCTTGTTTATAACCGCATATCGCCTAGGGATAGAACCCTACTTTTTTAGCCATTCTAAAACTAAAAACCCTCAAAAAAATTATGCCAAGATTTTAGAGTTCTTTGTGGCTTTCGGATCCATTATACTTTTAGGAGTGGTGGTGTTTGCCGACGTGTTAAAACGGATTGTGGTGCAAGGTGAGGCGTATTGGGAAGCCATGTGGATTGTCCCTGTCGTACTATTAGCTAATTTTTGCTTGGGTATTTATCACAACCTATCGGTGTGGTACAAAATTACCGATCGGACAAAGTTTGGGGCTTATATCTCAGTTTTTGGTGCCGTGCTTACCTTAGGGTTAAATTATTGGTTAATTCCAATCTATAGTTATAAAGGATCGGCGGTAGCGACCTTAGCCGCTTATGCAGTTATGATGCTCTTATCTTTTTATTTTGGGAGAAAATATTACCCTATTCCCTATAATTTAAAGAAAATAAGCACCTATCTCTTTGTTTCTATTACCCTTTCTGTAGTCTCATTCTATTATTTAAGAGGTAACTATCTCTTTGGTATTTCAGCATTAATTGTATTTTTAACGCTCGTATTTACCATGGAGAAAAAAGAACTTAAACAACTTTTAAAACAGTAATATGCAAATTAAGATAATTAATAAATCTAATCAAGCTTTACCAAGCTATGAAACCCTAGCCTCGGCAGGAATGGATTTACGTGCACATATTAGCGAATCAATCACATTAAAACCTATGGAGCGTAAGATTGTGCCTACAGGCTTGTTTTTAGAGCTTCCTGTGGGGATTGAAGCGCAAGTACGACCAAGAAGTGGTTTGGCAGCTAAAAAGGGCGTAACGGTGCTTAATGCGCCCGGAACAGTAGATGCTGATTATAGAGGCGAAGTAGGCGTTATATTAGTTAATCTGTCTACCGAAGATTTTGTTGTAGAAAATGGCGAACGTATTGCACAATTGGTAATTGCAAAGCACGAACGTGCCCAATGGCTTGAAGTCGATACCCTTTCTGAAACCGATAGAGGTACCGGAGGATTTGGTAGCACAGGAGTGAAGTAACAAGAGATTCCAGATCAAAGCAAAAGCCTTTACCCGAATAGAATCATATTTATAAAAATAAAAGATCTAAATTTTTAGATCGTAGTATAACATAAAACCACCTGCGTTGGCAGGCAATATCATGAAAATAATCGTACCAATGGCCGGACGAGGCTCACGTTTACGTCCGCATAGTTTAACCGTTCCAAAACCATTAATTCCTGTTGCTGGACAGCCTATAGTGCATCGTCTAGTTAAGGATATAGTAAAAGTATTAAATCAACCTATCGAAGAAATCGCTTTTATTCTAGGTGATCCAGCTTGGTTTGGAGACGACGTGGTTTCTAGTTTAGAATCTCTTGCTCAAAGTTTAGGTGCTAAAGCCACTATTTACAGACAAGATCAACCTCTAGGAACAGGACATGCTATAATGTGTGCTAAAGATTCCCTTTCGGGGCCAGCAGTTATTGCGTATGCAGATACTTTAATTAGAGCCGATTTTAATTTGGATCCGGAAGCAGATGCTGTTATTTGGGTTAAACAAGTCGATGAGCCGGAAGCTTATGGTGTTGTTAAATTAAACGAGAAAAAAGAAATTGTAGAACTTGTTGAAAAGCCAGACACTTTTGTTAGTGATTTAGCCGTTATCGGTATTTATTACTTTAAAGATGTCGCTGTTTTAAAAGAAGAGCTTCAACATGTATTAGATAACAATATTATTAATGGCGGAGAGTACCAAATTAACGATGGTATTAAAGGCATGATGGCTAAAGGTAAAATCTTTAAAACTGGAGAAGTTAGTGAGTGGATGGATTGCGGGAATAAAACCGTTACCTTAGAAACTAATCAGCGTATGCTAGGGTTTTTAACTGCCGATGGCGAAGAGCAATTGGTTTCAAATTCCGTAACTTTAGAGAACTCTAAAATTATAGAGCCTTGTTTTATAGGTGAAAACGTATCTTTAATTAATGCGACTATTGGACCTAATGTGTCTATAGGTAATAATTGCACTATTGAGAATGCAACCGTTAAAAATAGTCTAATTCAGAACCATACCAGTATTAAAAACGCTAATTTAGACGAGGCCATGATTGGTAACCACGTAAAGTACAATGGAGAATTCACTAAAATAAGTATTGGTGATTATTCAATAATGGAATAATTTTTGACTTTTTATATTAAAATGCTACTTAAACGCCTTATAACGCTAATTATTTACGGAATAATCACTATTTCGCAGGTGAGTTATGGGCAGGTAGATTTTAATAAAACAGACGATGACCTCGGTAATGTATCCGATGAATTTCAGGAACATTTTTTCGAAGCCCTAAAACAAAAGGCTATAGAGAATTACGACAAGTCGGTAACAGCACTTTTAAAGTGTATTGAAATCGATGATTCGCACTCTGTCTTATATTTTGAATTGGGGAAAAATTACAATGCGCTTAAAAATTTTGGGGCCGCAGAAGAAGCCCTTAAAGAAGCTGTAAGTCAGGAGCCCGATAACGAATGGTACCTTGATGAATTGTATGTGGCTTACGTTAATTTAAAAGACTATCGTAGAGCTATTAAAACCGTAAAGCAACTCGTAAAATTTCACCCCGATTATAAAGAAGATTTGGCTGCTATTTACGTGCAAACGCAAAATTATAAGGACGCCTTAAAAGTTTTGGATGAATTGGATGATGAACTGGGATTGTCTTCTGATCGCGACCGACTAAGGAATCAGATTTATAATGCTACCGGAAGGAAAAAAGAACAGATTGAGAATCTTAAAGAGCGCGTGGATAAAGATCCTGAAGCCGAAAAAAATTACTTAGCACTTATTTATCGTTATAGCGAAAATAAAGAAGAGAAAAAAGCCTACGATACCGCGAAAACTTTACTTGAAATTCACCCAGAATCACAGTTGGTTCATTTGGCTTTATACAAGTTTTATTTAAACGATAATAAGCATGAAGAGGCTATTGCCTCTATGAAAACAGTGCTTAGTAGTAAAGCTATTGATGCAGAAGCTAAAGTGAAAGTTTTGGCCGATTTTGTGCGTTTTGTAAGTGAAAATGAACAGTATGAAGCCGAGTTAGTGGCCATAACTTCAGAACTCACACAAACTACAACCAATGCTAAAACGCTAATCGAGTTGGCGCAATATTATCTGGTTAAAAATAATAAGCAAAAAGCCTTAGACTACTATTTGCAAGCAGAACGTAAAGAACCAGAAAACTTTGGTTTAATTAGAAATATCTTACTGCTATACATCGATTTAGAACAGTATGAAGTCGCCGAGAAAAAAAGCGATCAGGCTTTAGAGCGCTTTCCTTCGCAACCGGTATTATATCTTATAAATGGCGTAGCACTAAATCGATTAAATCGCCATAATGATGCTGTAGAATCTTTAGAAATGGGTTTAGATTATATTATTGAAAACGCAAAAATGGAATCCGATTTCTATAAGCAACTTAGCACAGCATACACAGGCTTAAACAATTTAAAAAAGGCCAAAGCGTTTAGTGATAAAGCCAAATCTTTAGAACCTTTAGAATAATGAGAACACAACGTGTTTTAGGGCTTTTACTTTTAGTAATCGCACTTAGCTTTTCGGGATGTAAGTCGTCACAAACAGTCGTGTCAGACGGGACATTAAACCCTAATTTATCGGCTAAACAATTAATTAAAAATAACTTTAAAAACAACGCCGATTTTAAAACCTTATCGTCGCGAGTTAAAATTGAAACTATAAATGGTGACCAGTCGCAAGCAGTGAGTGTATCCCTGCGAATGGAAAAAGATAAAGTTATTTGGTTGAGTAAATTGGGAATTGTAAAAGCGATGATTACACCAACACGTGTGGCTTATTATAATAAGTTAGACAATACGTATTTTGATGGTGACTTCGCTTATTTAAGTCATTTACTAGGAACCGAGCTTAATTTTCAGAAAGTTCAAAGTTTGCTGTTAGGCGAGTCTTTATTCCCATTAGATCATAATACCTACGCCTTATCCATTTTTGAAAACTCTTATTTATTACAGCCGAAGACACAAGAGGATGTGTTTGAAATATTTTTAATGTTAAACCCAACCCATTTTAAAATGGATTCTCAACAAATCGCCCAATCGGAAACCTCACGTTTACTGCAAATCGATTATTTGACCTATCAAAATGTTGAGGATGAAATACTACCAGAACAAACAAAAATTATCGCTTTAGAAAAAGACGATCAATTAGAAATTAATATTGAAATGAAAGGAATAAGTTTAAATGAAGACCTGCGCTTCCCATTTAAAATTCCTTCAGGATACGAAGCAATTACTTTAGATTAATGAGAATACAACCGACTTATTTTACGCTGCTTTTAGGAGTATTTTTATTGTGTGTTAATGTTGGGTTTTCCCAATCTAGCAAACAAAAAGAATTGGAGGCAAGACGTGTGGAATTGCGTAAAGAAATTCAGAAAATTAATGCCTTAGTGTCTACTAATAAAGACAAGAAAAAGTCTGAGCTAACATTAATTGAAGAGTTAAATTATAAGGTGAGTGTACAGCGTAATTTAATTAAAGTGACCAATCAGCAAGCTAATTTGCTCACACGTGAAATTAATAATAACCAAAAGCAAATTTCACAGTATAGGGACGAATTAACGTCTTTAAAAGCCAACTATGCGAAAATGATTGAACGTTCGTATAAAAACAAAAACAAGCAAAGCCGTATTATGTTTTTGTTATCGTCAAGTAACTTTAAGCAGGCGTATAAACGCGTTCAGTATTTAAATCAGTATGCCGAATTCCAAAAGGAACAAGGTGAAATTATAAAGGCGAAAACCAAAGAGTTGCAAGCGGCTAATACCTTATTATTAAAACAAAAGGAACAAAAAAAGAAACTCATTGCCGAGAATAAACAAATACAAAAAGATTTAGAGCAAGAGATGAAACAGCATGAAATTATCATGCAGTCTATAAATAGTAATCTAGCAAAATATACCGCCGAAGTAAAAGCCAAACAGCAAGAAGCCGATAGAATAGATCGCGAAATCGATAAGATTATTAAGGCCGAAATTGCAAAATCGAATAAAAAGGCGGGTAAGACCAAATCAACATCCACATCAAACTTTGCGCTTACAGCGGAAGCTAAGGCTTTAGCTAAAGACTTTTTAGGCAATAAAGGTAAATTACCTTGGCCTGTAGAAAAAGGGGTTGTAAAAGTACGCTATGGCGATCAGCCGTCACCTATAGATGCTTCCATTCGAATTAAAAGTAGTGGTGTGCGAATTTCAACAGAAAAAGGCGCTAAGGTTCGTGCTATATTTAATGGAGAAGTTATGCGTATCATTCAACAAAAAAGAAGTAACCCCGTTGTTTTAGTCCGTCATGGTAACTATATTTCGGTGTATTATAACTTAGGGAAAGTGTATGTAAAACCAGGGGATAAGGTGACTACCAAGCAAGATATTGGTGAGGTATTTACAAACCCTAATAATGGTGAAACCGTATTAAAGTTTAGTATTTACAAAGATAATCACACGCAAAATCCAGCAGCTTGGATTTATAAGATGTAAATAAAAAACTCCTGTAATTTACAGGAGTTTTTTTATGGGTTTATAAGCGATGTTTTAGTTTAGACAAACAAAGCCTTTAATTCTGTCGCTTCACTCGCTTTCATTTTTCCAGCGATTACTAAGCTTAATTGTTTACGTCTTAATGCCCCTTTGTAACGTTCTTTTTCTAATTCTGTTTCAGCAACAATTTCTGGAATAGCAACAGGTCTTCCTGTTTCATCTACGGCTACAAAGGTATAGATAGCTTCGTTAGCTTTTGCGCGTTCTCCAGATTCTCTGTCTTCTATCCATACATCAATATACACCTCCATCGATGTTCTAAATGCACGAGACACTTTTGCTTCTACTGTTACCACGCTACCTAAGGGTATTGCACGGTTAAATGCAACATGGTTAACAGAAGCGGTAACAACAATACGACGAGAGTGGCGTCTAGCTGCAATACTTGCAGCACGGTCCATTCGTGCTAATAATTCGCCTCCAAATAAATTGTTTAAAGGATTTGTTTCACTTGGTAATACCAAGTCTGTCATAACTGTTTTTGATGCTCCCGCTGTTTTTGCTTTCATAAAATAAATGTCTATAATCCATTTTCCAACCTAAAAGTGGTGGTAAACGAAATGCAAAGGTAAGACCATTTAAGAAAATAGTCTTTAAATTACTCAAAAATTACTAGGAGATTGGTTTAGTTTATGTCTTTAACTAATAGCCAAGCATTTGGATTATTCGAGCGTTTAATAGCATTTAATGCATTAATAGCATCGCGTCTTTCGGTATAGCTTGAATAGATAACTTGGTGTAAGCCATATTTGTTAACGCCAATTTTACGCGCGTTAAACCCTTCGTTTTTTAGTTCTTCAACTTTCTTATCACCATTTTCTTCTATACGAAAAGCCCCAGCAACAATATGGAAATTCCCCGCTTCCTTGTTCACTTTTAAAGTGACTGCCGGTAAGGGATTGTTAATAACAAAATTAGCTTCTTGTATTTTGTGATCTAACTGTTGGTGCGCTTCTTCCTGAGCTATTTCATTATGCGCGTTAATCGTATTAAGGTTGTATTTAGCAACTCCGAAACCTGCAAGAGTTAAAGCTAAAACAGCGACTGCCGCGTATTTTAAATAAGATTTAGATTGGCGTTTTTCGGGTGTAACAGCAATTGGAATCACTTTCTCTACAGCTTCAGCTTCCTTTTTATAGGTTTCTCTAGTGACATTATGAGAAACAAAATGAGACAAGCCAAAAGCATCGGTTAGATAATTTAAATGGTACGACGGACTAAATTGAATCTTAGCTTCCGAGTTAAATTCTAAGTCACCAATGTGTTTAAAGCTAACTGTTTCACCTTGAGTTAATCGTGATTTTAATGCGTGAACCTCTTTAGCAATTAGTGCCATAGCTTCTTCAAACGCGATGTTTTCAGCATCCGCAATATAGCGTGCTAATAACCCATCGTTGGTCTGAATTTGCTCGTTAAACGATAGCATTTTCTTTGGTGGATAAAATGCATTCGTTGTATTATGAACTGTCGCCGATACACGTTGTGATAAAAATGCGCCAAAGTCTGGCACCGTAACACAGTCGTAACGGTATAATAAATCGCTTATGTAAGTCTCTAATTGCATAAGAACAAAGTTAATTTATTTTGTTTGTGAATAAAACTTAAGCCTTACTTTTTATTAACAGTTATAAAATTTGTTTATTGTAGTCTATAAATCAACGGTTTGCTATGACGGAAAATGACTTGCTTTACACTTTAGCGCTGCAACATGTTGCCAAAATAGGAGACACAACAGCTAAAAAATTGATTAATCACTGCGGATCTGCAGAGGCAGTGATGAAAGAAAAACGCCACAACTTATTAAAAATTGATGGCATTGGTGCCTGGACTATAAGCGATATGTTTCTTAGAAACCACCTCGAAGCAGCCGAAGAGGAATTAAAATTTATTAAAGACGAAGGCATAAAAGCGCTTTATTTCACTTCTGAGGAATATCCTTCTAAATTAAAACACTGTATAGATAGTCCTATTCTACTTTTTGAATCTGGGAATATAAACCTGAATAAAAAACATATTATTAGTATTGTTGGTGCCCGAAAAGTTACCAGTAGCGGTATTGCTTTTTGCGAACGACTGGTAGAGGAATTGGCGCCTTTTGACCCTATTATTGTTTCCGGTTTTGCCTATGGTACCGATATTACTGCTCAAAAAGCAGCCTTAAAACACGAGTTGCAAACGGTAGGGTGTTTAGCTCACGGTTTAAATCAGATCTACCCTAAAGCGCATAAAAAATATGTTGCTGCTGTCGAAAATAATGGTGGTTTTTATACCGATTTTTGGAGTTCTTCGGTTTTTGATAAAAACAATTTCTTAAAACGAAATCGGCTTATTGCAGGGATTAGCCAAGCTACAATAGTTATCGAGTCGGCCGAAAAAGGGGGTAGCTTAGTAACTGCCGATATAGCAAATTCTTATAATCGCGATGTGTTTGCCGTTCCTGGCCGTATTACCGATACCCAAAGTGTAGGTTGTAATAATTTAATTAAACACCAAAAAGCTCACCTGCTATCCAATCCCTTAGATGTGCCCTATATTTTAAACTGGCAGCTAGAAGACAATAAAACACCAACGATACAAAAACAATTATTTGTAGAATTGGACGCTAATGAAAAGCTTGTTTATGCTTTTTTGAAAGAAAGTGAAAAGGAACTTTTAGATGTTATTGCTCTAAAATGCAATATGCCAACCTATAAGTTGGCTGGCATATTGTTAGGTATGGAATTAAAAGGAGTGGTACGGCCACTTCCTGGTAAATTATTCGAGGTTATTTAGTAACCGATTTTTTCTCTTACACGTTTTAATACAGCATCGGCAACGACTCTTGCTTTTTCTGCTCCTTTTGCTAATGCTTCGTCTACGGCGTCTAAATTATTCATATAATAAGTATAGCGTTCGCGAGGCGTTTCAAACGTTTTTAAAATCAATTCATATAGGGCTTGCTTAGCATGACCATAACCATAATTTCCGTTTTCATAATTGGCTTTCATCGTTTCTATTTCCGACTCTGAAGCTAGCAAACTATAAATAGCGAAACAATTACAAGTACTCCAATCTTTAGGGTCTTCAAGGGCTGTGCTATCGGTTTCAATGCTCATCACCTGCTTGCGCAATTGCTTTTCTGGTAAAAAGATGTTAATAGTATTGCCTTTACTCTTACTCATTTTAGCACCGTCGGTACCAGGAATAATCATAATTTTATCTTCTATTTTTCCTACTGGCATCACAAATGTTTCACCCATTTTAGCATGAAAGCGAGAAGCGACATCACGGGTCATCTCTATGTGTTGCAATTGGTCTTTTCCTACCGGAATTATTTCAGCATCGTATAATAAAATATCGGCAGCCATTAACATAGGGTAGTTAAATAAACCTGCGTTAACATCCTCTAAGCGGTCAGCTTTATCCTTAAAGCTATGTGCTAAGGTTAAGCGTTGATACGGAAAAAAACAGTCTAAATACCAAGTTAACTCTGTAGTTTGCGGAATATCACTCTGTCTGTAAAACACCGTTTTCTCTATATCTAAACCTAAAGCAAGCCAGGTTGCAGCCGTAGAATAGGTGTTTTCACGCATTACTTTAGCATCCTTAATCTGTGTTAATGAATGTAAATCGGCAATAAATAAAAACGAATCGTTATCAGCGTTTTTAGAGATTTCAATTGCCGGTAGTAATGCGCCCAATATATTTCCTAAATGTGGCGTTCCTGTGCTTTGTATTCCTGTAAGTATTCTAGACATAATCACGTTCCGTAATCACGGAATTGTTATTTAATTAAACTGTATTTTATGTTGAGTAAACAAAGGTACTTTTTTTAAATAAAATGTAACCATTTACTTCAATCCAATTATGTATTTTTACGGCTTATGATTATTTTAAAATATATTTTCACCTTTCTTTATCGCGTTTGGTTTTACATCTTAATGGCGATACCCATAATAGTGCTATTACCATTTCTTTTAATTTCTATATTAAAAGAGGAGTGGTATCCTTTTTTCTTTAGGCTAGCGCGAATTTGGGCGCGGTTTATTCTTATTGGAATGGGTTTTAAATCGCGTATTACACGTGACCAACACACCGAAACAGGAAAAAGTTATATGTTCGTGGCTAACCATACTTCGATGACCGATATTATGTTGATGTTGGTGACCGTAAAAAATCCGTTTGTGTTTGTCGGTAAGCAAGAACTCGCTAAAATACCTGTGTTTGGATTCTTTTATAAGCGCACCTGTATTTTGGTGGATAGAACAAGTGCTAAAAGCAGGCATGCCGTGTTTTTAAGAGCTCAAAAACGATTAAAGCAAGGTTTGAGTATTTGTATTTTTCCAGAAGGAATGGTTCCCGAAGAACATATCGATTTAGCCGCATTTAAAGATGGTGCCTTTAGGTTAGCTATTAACCATCAAATTCCGATTGTACCGATTACATTTGCCGATAATAAAAAACGTTTTTCTTACACTTTCTTTAGCGGTAGTCCGGGGAAAATGCGCGTTAAAGTGCATCGCTTTGTACCTACCCAAGGCTTAACAATTGCTGACACTAAAACGCTAAGAGAAGAGGTGCGAGAAATAATACATCACCAACTTAAGCAATTTAATAACACACAAAAAAACTGTTCATGACACCGAACAGTTTTTTCATATGCTCTCGATAGTAATCGAGATAAAACCATAAACCTACCTACTAAGTTTATGACCTAAAATTTGTAGCTAAAGCCAGAATACACGCCTATAATATAAGGTTTGAAATTACCTGAAGATTCGTTGTATGTATTTAATTGGTATTTAAAAGTGGGTTCTAGATTAAAGCTAAACGCTTTTGAAAAATCATAGTTTAATCCCAATCCTATATTTGTACTAAAGCTAATGTTATTTATGTTATTGGCTTCTCCAATTTTTGTTTTATAATTTTCGAACTCGGTAACCACTTGGTTATCGCTTAAGAGAAAGGTGCTCATTCCTCCTATTATATGCAATCCAAATTGCTTTTTAATAAGGGTGTATTCCAATTCTAATGGGACTTCTATATAACTCATTCGCTGACTTAAGGCCGCGTTAAATTTATCGTTAAAGACGCTATTTATTTGTTGCACGTTAAAACTAGATGTACTGATAACAGATAAGCTTTCTCCGTTTGGTGTAGGCTCGAAATCGATATGACGCATAGGTTTTATATCTGGATTTTCAGACGATACGCTTTGGTAAACAATAACGCCAGCAGTATCATAACTTAAGTTTAGTTTATTTACTCCAGATCGTAATTTTAGCTTATCGTTTAACGCATACCCCACCTGCACACCATAACTCATATTAACCTCACCGTCTTTGGTGTTATTAACGAACTGTTCGTCGATCGATGAGCCTTTACCTAGTGAGTTAAAATAAACCGGGGCAATAGTGGCATTTACACTCCATTTGTTCGTGATTGATTCTTTCTCTATGTTGTCTAAGGCTTGAAGTTTAGCTATCGCATCTTCTATCGACTCGCCTAAAGAAGCGTCTGTAGTCGGGAGGTCGTAAGTTGTTTTGCTTTTTAATAAATTGCCTAGACTTAGAGTAGCTATTTTTTTCTTTATTGTAAACAGCTCGTCTTTTGATGTATTCGTGTTGCTAGTCGTTGTGGCGTAAGTATTTTGTTGTTTATCTCTAGGGTGTCGAGTAGGCGTGGAATTTATATTTTTATTGTTTTCTAACTGACTACTGTTTGCTACTTGGTAATTTGTTGGTGTTGAAGCCGAAGTGGAAGTCGGATTTTGTGCTAATGTGGCTTTATTGGTTAATGCGTTTCCGGTAGATTTTTGTTTGATCTCGCTATTATCACTGTCTTTTGATGTGGAGGTTAGTGCCGATTGATGCGCTTCAGGCGTTGTGATGGTTCTTGTGCTATTAGTTAGTTGGTCTTCGCTATTGGTTACTGCATGTGTATCGGAAATGAGATGTTGTGATGCTTTAGTGCCACCCGGTGTGGTATCACTTATTACGTCAGCATTGTTAGTTTTAGTTATTGTGGTTACAGGTGATGTGTTCGTTGTACTACTATCGGTTTTCGATGAGCCCCTTGTGGTATCTTCGGGCGTATTGATGCCATTAATAGTGGGGTCTAATGATGAAGAATCGCTAGTAAAGACGTTTACACCAACGGTAACGAAAATTAAAAGTACTGCAGCAATTGCTGCCCATTTAGACCATAATTTAGTGATTGGTTTAGCTGTTTTTTTAGGAGGGTTTAATTCCTTTTGAATGTTTTGCCAAACGGCATCGCTGGGTTTGGCTTCAAAGTCTTTAAACTTCTCTTGAAAAAGTCTATCGATGTGCTTTTTATTACTCATTTTATAAGGATTGGGAGTGAGCTCCCGGTTTATATGCTTTAATTTTCGTTTTTAAAATCTGACGAGCGCGAGCTAAGTTAGATTTCGAGGTGCCTTTATTTATTTGTAACGCCTCAGAAATTTCTTGGTGCGAATACCCGTCTAAAACATACAGGCTAAAGACCAGGCGGTATTGGTTTGGTAGCTCTTGAATTATT
Organism: Bizionia paragorgiae; assembly: GCF_900107625.1. GTDB lineage: Bacteria > Bacteroidota > Bacteroidia > Flavobacteriales > Flavobacteriaceae > Bizionia > Bizionia paragorgiae. Next base: position 148,851 of record NZ_FNQK01000002.1, on the reverse strand, counting down.
TGTAACAAATACTCTAACGACACAGCGTCTTCTTCATCTTCTGTGATGGTTTCGTCTTCAATTTCATCGTCCTTAATGATATCGAAAATACCCCCTTGTTTTCTATACCGTTGTAAGGCGGTATTTATAGTAATGCGTTTTAACCAACCTTCAAAAGACCCTTTATTTTTATACTGTCCTATTTTTTTAAAAATAGTGATAAACGCATCTTGTAAATTATCTTCCGCTTCGGCATAGGACCGCGAGTACTTTAAGCATATCGAAAATAATGTACTCGAAAAGAGCATATAAAGTTCGCTTTGTGCTTTAGTATCATTAGCCTTACAATGTTCTATGAGTCTATCTAAACTCAAACTATCTAAACGGTTTAGTTACTATTTATTCTATTACAGGAATGTCGTAATTCAAGTAAATATCTTCATTATTTTCATCTTTACCATTCCAAAACATAAATTTATAAACCCCAGGATCTGTAGCTTTAAAATTAAAAGAAGCTTCTGTTGTTGCATTTATTTCGTAGCAATTGGTATTGGTATACACGGTACTAATAATAGAAACAGTGCGCTCGTTTTGGTCTTTTGAATAATAAATATCGCTAAAAGAATGACAATTTGTGGGTTTTATATAAAAAAGTGTAATAGTATAAATCTCTCCCAGCTCAAAAGTGTCAGGAATATCAACCGATTCGATAGGAAGTAAAGTTTGATAACTACTCAATGAATCATCATCATTGACACTACATGATAATAGGAGTGTAGCTAAACAAGCTAGTAGGTACTTTTTCATAGGTGTTAATTAGACTTAAAAAATTGCGCATTTACTAGTAGATGCTCTAAGTATGAAAAGGTTGCGTGTAAAAACAAAAAAATCCCGAAAAGTTCGGGATTTTTATAGATTGTAATAAGAAGGCTATTGCTCTAAGTCTTGTTTAATAGCGTCTTTAATTTTTTCTTCTAATTCATCAAATAACTCAGGGTTGTCTTTAATAATGGCTTTTACAGCATCACGTCCCTGACCTAATTTGGTGTCACCATAGCTAAACCAAGAACCGCTTTTCTTAACGATTTCTTTTTCTACAGCAACATCTAAAATCTCTCCAACCTTACTAATTCCTTCGCCATACATAATGTCGAATTCTGCTAGTCTAAATGGCGGAGCAACTTTATTTTTAACGACTTTAACACGGGTTTTATTACCCATAACATTTCCGTCGGTATCTTTAATTTGCGTCGATCTTCTGATATCTAAACGAACAGAAGCGTAGAATTTTAAGGCATTACCACCTGTTGTCGTTTCAGGGTTACCAAACATAACTCCAATCTTTTCACGCAATTGGTTAATAAAAATAACGGTACAGTTGGTTTTACTTATAGATGCCGTTAATTTTCTTAAGGCTTGAGACATTAAACGGGCGTGTAATCCCATTTTAGAATCTCCCATTTCTCCTTCAATCTCACTTTTTGGTGTCAGTGCCGCTACCGAGTCAACCACAACAATATCTATGGCTCCCGAGCGGATTAAATTATCTGCAATTTCTAGTGCTTGCTCCCCGTTATCTGGTTGAGAAATGATTAAATTATCGATATCTACGCCTAATTTTGCAGCATAAAATCGGTCGAAAGCGTGCTCTGCATCAATAAATGCTGCAATTCCACCTGCTTTTTGTGCTTCGGCAATAGCGTGTAATGTTAACGTTGTTTTTCCAGAAGATTCTGGTCCGTAAATTTCTATAACACGACCTCTTGGGTATCCTCCAACCCCTAAGGCGATATCTAATCCTAAAGACCCAGACGGAATAGCATCAACATCTACTACTGCAGCGTCACTCATTTTCATTACTGTTCCCTTTCCGTACGCTTTGTCTAACTTATCTAAAGTTAATTTAAGCGCTTTTAATTTTGCTTCTTTGTCGCTGCTCATCGTTTTATTTTTTCGTATTTGTTAGGCTAAAATACTACTTCATTTTAAGTATTACAATATTTATGACGCAACCTTTTTATTCTTTTTGCATCTACTAAATAAAGCAGGGAGAATTTTGCTATGAAAAAGACTATTTACTCCTGTTTTTATAAGTCTAACTTTAATTAATACATATTAAAGTCATGAAATATTTAAAAAGAATATTAATTTCAAAAACGTTAGGTGTTTCAGTTTCTGTTTATGTAAACAGTAGCTGTAAAGCCGATGGTGGTTAGCTCGTGTGTTTTTTTTAGAGATAAAAAAAATAATAACGAGTTAGTCTATTAAAAGTCCTTTGCAGAGCGTAAAGGACTTTTTTTTGTTGAAAACCTTAGAAAACAGTACTTTTGCAAAAAGTAATCTTTAACCTTAAAAAATTAGTATAGCATGCAACTGTACAATAAACTAAGTGCCAAAGAGAGAGCAGAGCTTATAGAAAAAGCCGGACAAGAACGTTTAACGCTTTCTTTTTACCAGTATGCCAAAATTGGCAACCCTCAAATCCTTCGCGATCATTTGTTTTTAACGTGGAACGCTTTAGACGTTTTAGGAAGAATTTATGTCGCTACCGAAGGTATTAATGCCCAGTTATCTTTACCGGCAGATCGTTTTAACGAATTTAAAACGCATTTAGATACCATCGATTTCCTAAAAGACATTCGATTAAATATTGCTATCGAGCAAGATAATATGTCCTTTCTAAAACTGAAAGTTAAGGTGCGTAAAAAAATTGTTGCCGATGGCTTAGAAGATGATGCTTTTGATGTGACCAACAAAGGGGTTCACGTTGCTGCAAGTCAGTTTAACGAACTTATCGAAGACGAAAATACGGTGTTGGTCGATATGAGAAATCATTACGAAAGTGAAATCGGTCATTTTAAAAATGCCGTGACTCCAGATGTTGATACCTTTAGAGAATCTTTAGATATTATAGAAGAAGATTTACGAGAGTTTAAAGAAGATAAAAACTTGGTTATGTACTGCACTGGAGGTATCCGTTGTGAAAAAGCTAGTGCTTACTTTAAGCATAAAGGCTTTAAAAATGTATACCAATTAGAAGGTGGTATTATCGAGTATACACGTCAGGTTAACGATCAAAAACTAGAGAATAAATTTTTGGGTAAAAACTTTGTTTTCGACGATCGTAGAGCCGAAAAAATTAGTGAAGATGTGATTGCCAATTGCCATCAGTGTGGTGCGCCTTGCGACACGCATGTAAACTGCGCTAATGAAGCCTGTCATTTACTATTTATTCAATGTGAATCGTGTAAAGAAGACATGGATAACTGTTGTTCTACCGCTTGTAAAGAGATTCACGCTTTACCATACGAAGAGCAAAAGGAATTGCGAAAAGGACAAGGTAATAGCAATGATATTTTTAAAAAGGGAAGAGCCGATTATTTGCCTTACAAAAAGGACTTAAGAAACATTTTTGAGACGTTGAAAAAATAAGTCTTATTTTCATATTCAATTATTTAAAAGCCCGATATACTAATCGGGTTTTTTTATGTTTTATAGTCTTTAGAATAATCTTATATTTACAAATCGAAGTAAAACTTTGTATTGTATGATTTTAACTTAAAAAGCATACAATTTTTTTAATCATCTTCTGGCGTTAAGTCGTTCAGAATCAATATATACATATATGGCTTGCACAAGCTGCTCAACAAAAGACGGCCAACCTAAAGGCTGCAAAAATAATGGAACTTGCGGTACAGATAGTTGCAATAAGTTAACTGTTTTTGACTGGTTATCTAACATGTCAGTTCCAAATGGAGAAAAACCTTTCGATTTTGTCGAAGTTCGCTTTAAAAACGGACGTAAGCATTATTATAAAAATACAGAGAGTTTATCATTAAGTATCGGTGATGTGGTCGCTACCGAGGCGCAATCAGGCCACGATATTGGTGTGGTTACTTTAACCGGAGAATTGGTTCGTGTTCAAATGAAACGCAAAAAAGCCAGTCAAACTGGTGATGAGGTTCAAAAAATATATAGAAAGGCCTCTCAAAAAGATATCGATATTTGGTCGGATGCTCGTGATAGAGAGGAACCTATGAAGGTGAAAGCACGCCAATTTGCGATTGATTTGAATCTTCAAATGAAGATTTCTGATATCGAATTCCAAGGGGATGCTAGTAAAGCAACATTTTATTACACGGCCGAAGATCGTGTCGATTTTAGAGAGTTAATAAAACTTTTTGCTAAAGAATTTAGAACGCGAATCGAGATGAAACAAATCGGTTTCCGTCAGGAAGCAGCGCGTTTAGGAGGTATTGGCTCTTGTGGTCGCGAATTGTGTTGTTCTACGTGGTTAACCGATTTTAGATCGGTAAGCACATCGGCAGCACGTTACCAGCAATTATCATTAAACCCACAAAAATTAGCGGGTCAGTGTGGTAAACTTAAATGCTGTTTAAATTATGAGTTAGACTCGTATTTAGACGCTTTAAAGGCATTTCCAAAAACAGATATTAAGCTGTATACCGAAAAAGGAACTGCAGTATGCCAAAAAACTGATATTTTTAAAGGGCATATGTGGTATGCTTATGAAGGGGAGTGGATGAATTGGCATAAAATTACTACCGATCAAGCACGAGAAATTATAGAGCTTAACCGCAAAAAAGAAAAAGTAGAAAGTTTAGAAGAGTATGCTTCAGATTTAGTGGAAGAAGCGATTACTACAGAGTTTGAAAATGTTGTTGGCCAAGATAGTTTAACGCGTTTTGATAGTCCAAAAGGGCCTAAAAAACGTAAAAATACTAAAGGGAGAAATACAAAAAATAAAAACACCCGTAAACCGGCAGCGCGAACGGATGCTAAAACAAGCGATAAACCTAAAGCGGCACCTAGCAAACCTAGAAAGCGACAGGAAGTAAAAGGTGAAGCTAAAACAGCAAATAAGCCTAAGCCAAGACCAAAACAACGGCCTAAGCCAAGAGCAAAAACCGACGATAAAGCGGGGGCAACAGATCAAAATAAAGGGCCAGTAAAAAAGCCGGCAAAACGACGACCAAAACCAAACCCGTCAAAAGGTAACGATAAAGGCAGGCCGAAAACAGGCGGAAGTAAAGATGTAAAAGGGCAAGACAACGTAAAAAATAAAGACTAATATCAACATGCTGAGTAGATTACTATTAGGAATTGTGTGTAGCTTGTGTTTGTTTTCTTGCGATTCGAATGCTGTTTTTGACGCGTATAAAACGGTGCCAGATGCATGGAATAAAAATGAGGTGGTTAGCTTTAATATTAAGGCTCCCGATTCTATAAATCCGTATAACCTATTTGTAAACTTGCGGAATACCAATGCGTATAAGTTTAATAATTTATTTCTTATTGTAGAAATGAATTTCCCTAATGGCAAAGCAGTAAAAGATACCTTAGAGTATAGAATGGCTGCGCCCGACGGGACGCTATTAGGAACGGGACTAGGAAGTATAAAAGAAAACAAATTGTGGTATAAAGAAGGTGTTGTTTTTGATGAAGGTGGGGAATACACAGTGCATATTCAACATGCCATGCGAAAAAATGGTGATGTTAACGGTGTCGTAGATTTAGAAGGGGTAACCGATATTGGATTTAGAATTGAAAAACCTTCGGTACAACAATAAAAATAGTAATTTATTATAGATGGCAAAGAAGAAAGAAGCCCAAAAAAGTCCTGATTTTGCGAAGTATGTTCGCGGATTTTGGATTTTATTTTCATTAGGTATATTAGCAGTCGTTCTCGTATTTTCATTAGCCTCTTGGGGTGTTTTTGGAGATATGCCTGATCACACACAGCTAGAAAATCCGAATACTAATTTAGCCTCAGAGATTATCTCTAGTGATGGTAAGACCTTAGGAAAGTTTTATTTTAATGACAACCGAACACCGGTAGGTTACGATGAGTTTCCAAAACATTTGGTAGACGCATTAATTGCTACCGAAGATGCACGTTATTACGGTCACTCGGGTATTGATGGGTGGGGAACCTTACGTGCTATTGTAAAACTAGGTGCTGGTGGTGGTGCGAGTACCATCTCTCAGCAATTAGCAAAACAATTATTTCATGGCGAAGGGTCGACAAATATTACAGAGCGACTTATTCAAAAAGTAAAAGAATGGGTTATTGCGATTCGTTTGGAACGCCAATATACCAAAGAGGAAATTATAGCTCAGTATTTTAATATTTATGATTTTGGTAATAATGCCGATGGTATTCGCTCGGCAGCACGTATTTACTTTGGTAAAGAGCCTAAAGATCTAGATGTTAAAGAATCGGCAATGTTGGTGGGGATGTTTAAAAACTCCTCCTTGTACAATCCGAGGCCTAACCGCAACCCTGTGGGTGTTAGAAACCGTAGAAATGTGGTGTTATCACAAATGGAGAAATACGGTTATATTACGGAAACGGTAAAAGATTCATTACAAAAAACAGAATTAGATTTAAACTATACGCCAGAATCTCACCGTGAAGGAATAGCCACTTATTTTAGAGGGCACCTTGACGGGTATATGAAGGAGTGGATTAAAGACAACCCAAAACCAGACGGCTCGAAATACAATTTGTATAACGACGGACTAAAGATTTATACGACGATCGATTCGCGCATGCAAACCTATGCCGAAGAGGCGGTGCAAAAGCACATGGCTAAATTACAAGCAGAGTTTTTTCATCAAAATACGCCAGATAGAAATAAAACGGCTCCTTTTTTAGATTTATCTAATGATGAGGTGGATGCTTTAATGATGCGTTCTATGAAGCAATCGGAGCGTTGGAGACATATGAAATACGATTTAAAAATAGCTGATAAAGACATTATTGAATCGTTTCAAAAACCGACAAAAATGACGGTTTTTTCTTGGGCTGGAGAAATCGATACGATTATGAAACCTATCGACTCTATGCGTTATTATAAGTCGTTTTTACATACAGGTATGATGAGTATGGATCCTAAAACGGGCTTAGTAAAAGCGTGGGTTGGTGGAATCGATTACAGACATTTTCAATACGATCATGTTAAGCAAGGAAAACGTCAAGTAGGGTCTACTTTTAAACCGTTTGTGTACGCCACGGCAATCGATCAATTGCACATGTCTCCCTGCGATAAATTACCGCGCTCTCAAATTACAATCGAGAAAGGTAAATTTGGAAATATGGAACCTTGGACACCAAAAAATTCCGATGGAAAATATGGTGGAGAAATAACCTTGCAACAAGCTTTAGCATCGTCGGTAAACACCATTACTGCGCGATTAATGGATAAAGTAGGGCCACAACCTGTTGCCGATTTAGCAAAGAAATTAGGTGTAGAATCTAACATACCTGCGGTACCGTCTATTGGTTTGGGAACTGCTGATATAAGTGTCTACGAAATGGTAGGGGCGTATTCGGCTTTTGCTAATAAAGGGGTGTACACCAAGCCAGTAATGATAGAGCGTATAGAAGATAAAAACGGAACCGTTTTATTTCAGTTTACACCAGAAACCCGTGATGTTTTAAGTGCAGAATCGGCTTATGTAACCGTTAAGTTGTTAGAAGGGGTAACACGAGGTGGTTCGGGTACACGTTTACGAACTCAGGGGGCCGAAAAATGGAATAAGATGTATCAAGAAATTATTACGGGGTACCCTTATCAATTTACAAACCCTATTGCCGGAAAAACAGGAACCACACAAAACCAAAGTGACGGTTGGTTTATGGGTATGGTGCCAAACCTTGTAACAGGCGTTTGGGTTGGTGCAGAAGACAGAGCAGCACACTTTAAGACCATTACTTACGGACAAGGAGCATCGATGGCATTGCCTATTTGGGGGATGTATATGAGAAGCTGTTATGAAGATGAAGACTTGGAGATCTCAAAAGGTGATTTTGAAAAACCGTCAGAGTTATCAATACCTGTAGATTGTAGTAATTATAACCCGGAAGACGAAACTGAAGGAGACGAAAAGCAAGAAGGTTTACCAGATGAATTAGATATATAATTTGTTTATAGTATAAAAATTAAAAGCCATTACGCAAGTAGTGGCTTTTTTTTGTGTACAAAATTTGCGTTTTCACTCCAATTACGGTTTTTACCGTAACGAAAAGTGCAAATAAGTTGTAGTTTTCGATGAATGGTATAAAAAGATATTGTGAGATTATTGTTATTATTATACACTTGCTTTTTAATAGTTAAAATCACTAATTTTTAAAAGCAACCAAACGAATGAAAAAAAGAAAATGTAAACAGTATTTAAAACTAGTAATGTTGCTCTTCGGGGTTACATTGGTGTTATCTAGTTGCCAAAAAGATGATGATGTTTGAACAGCTTCTTATCAAAAAATAAGTCCAAAAGGATTTCAGGTAAAACAAATTTCTTTTACAGAATTGAAAAACAAAGTTGAATTACAAAAGCCATTAAATAAACTATCTAAACATTTCAAATCATCACGAGATTTAGACACATATTCAAAAGTAGATGCCAATGATGGTTCTTTTTCGGTGCTAACAGATAGAATACTTGAAGTGTTTACAGATTCGACTACCGTCTATACCTTTTTAATAGAAAGGCCAACCTCTCCTCTTTCTGATTTTGAGAACTTTGTCCTGTTTAAAAATTCAAACAATTATTATAGTTTATTTATTTATAGATATATTAATAATGGAAGCGCCGATGAACTACCTTACAATATAACGAAAGAATCTATCTCTGAAGAACAGATAAGTTTGGGCGAGCTTCAAGATTACACCCAATCGAGAACAGCAGTTGTTGAGATGGGACCCAATGGTTGTGCTTGGTCTTATACGTTAAATTGTATGGATTACGAAACTGTTGAAGTAGATTGCTTTTATGTACTTATGGGTGTCGAGTGCCCAAGTAACAATAATGGTGGAGATGATTCAAATGGTGACTCGGGTTATAATTATGACGGCGGAGGGATTAATGGTAATGATTCGGATAACAACGAGAGTTATAATACGGATCCTTCTTCTGGAGGGTCACATAGTGGTGGAAGCACCACCCCTAACAATGAATTGCCTGTTGGTGTAATTGCACCTACTATGGCAGCACAACTTGCAATGTATTTAGATCTTACTCCAGAACAGGCGTTTTGGGCTAACAAGCAAGAACCTGAAACAATTAAAGAAATACCCGATTATCTATTTGTTAATTGTGCACAGGATTATAACTCTAATAGCTGTCAAGGAGCTCAAGCTTTTGCTATTGAAGCTGTAGTTACTTTGATGAATGGAGGAGAAGTGGATTTTGATGAGCAAATAATAAAAGATTCTTCCTTTATTGGAACTGATGCAGAATGCGTTTTAGATGAATTGATTTCTAATGAAAATAATCTATTTAGGGTCACATCAGAAGCTTTTACGGGTAATAAAAGTAAATACAAAATTAAATTTGTTGTTGGAAATTTGTTGAGTGGAGGTGGTCAGGCTAGTGCTAGTTTACCAAACGAAAATGATGTGATTTTAATAACATTTGATGATGATGCTGTAAATGGGAATGCAATAGAGCTAGCATCAACTATTCTACACGAAACAATACACGCTGAATTACATCGTATAATTCTAACAAATAATGCCCCTCCGAATTCTTTAGATCAAGAAATATATAATTGGTATGTTGTTATGTATAACTATTATGAAAATGCAGGATATACGAGTAATGAAATAGCTACTTACTCGGAGCACAATCTAATGGCTGCGCATTATATTAATCCTGTAGCTAATGGTTTAAGACAATTTGATAACAATTCTCAACCTGTTTCAAGTTATGAGTTTTTCGCTTGGACAGGTCTCAATGCCTATGGCCTACAGAGACAATTAATTAATAGTACCCAACTACAAAATTTAGCCAACTTATCTTTAAACGTACATAATGATGAATATACAAACCCGTGTGATTTATAAATGTTTTATTCTATTATTCTTTACTTTAGTTTTTGGATGTAAAGAAAAACAAAATAGCTTAAGTGTATTTAATGATACCTTCGATTCCTTTTTAACGAAATCTGTAATAGATATAAGGTATAACACGCCTCCCTCTTTCGAAGAATATAAAGATGGTCTTAGTAAAAAAGCAGTACTAATAAGGCCTGATAGTATAAGTAAGTTAAAATTATTTGTTGTACAAACATCTTCAGGTGCTTACCTCGCACGTTACAAGAATTATCTTCCAGAAGATTATAAAAATATAATTAAAAATTCGAGTACCGAAATTAGTTATGTTCCTGAAGAAACAACAGTGTTTTCTAATCATAATTTTGAGGTGAAAATTATTGAGGAAAAAGATATTAAGTCCTTTAAAAGAAGTGAGGAATTTAGTGGGAATAATGTTGGTGGTGTATTTTACTTTAGTAAAATGATTATTAATAAAGAGCACAATAAGGCTATGGTGTATGTGAGTTGGTTTAAAGAAAAACTCAATGGTAATTCTAGTATTATTTTATTTAAAAGAGAAAAGGAAAATTGGGTTATTGATGATGTCGTCGCTATATCCGTTAGTTAATAAGGAGTAATTAATTATTAATTAAGATGTTGTAAGTTAAATATTTAGTGGTGCAATAAACAGCTAAAAAACTAATCGCGTTTACGCATATAAAAATAAAAACTAAAAGCCATTACGCAAGTAGTGGCTTTTTTTAATATTTAAAAGTAAGTTTTCACTCCAGTTACGGTTTTTACCGTAATGAAAAGCGCAAATAAGTTGAGGTTTTCGATGAATGGTATAAAAAGATATTGTGAGATTATTGTTATTATTATACACTTGGCTTTTAATAGTTAAAATCACTAATTTTTAAAACCAACGAAACGAATGAAAAAAAGAAAATGTAAACAGTATTTAAAACTTGTAATGTTGCTCTTCGGGGTTACATTGGTCTTATCTAGTTGCCAAAAAGATGATGATTTAATACAAATTGAACAAAAAAAGAATAGTAACCAAACGGATTTTAAAATCTCAAAAATTGACAAATCTAAGTTAGCAGAAAATACCACACTTACAAGAAAGCTAACAAAACTATCCTCTAATTTAAGAAATAAAAAATCTAATAATTCCCAAAATAAAACCTTAGTTTCAAATGAGTTTGGGTTTACTATTGATACAAGTTATGCGACTTATATAGAAAGTGCAGATAAAACTTATCATTCTTATACCTTTTATATTCAAAGAGATGTAGAGGTAGAAATGTTAGAAAATTTATTAGTTTCTTTAGAGCCAGATGGTACTTATAAAACAAGCATAATATCATATAATATAACTGCGGCCGAAAAAGAAGATATTTCGAATAACATATATGTAGATATAACTAATAAAGTAAGTTCTACAGTTATAAATGATGAGGGTATAATTAGTGATATTTTTAATAAAGCAGCAGATTGCTCAGGTTATGTGCTCGTAGAATGGTGTTCTGGTACTGCAGAACACGATGGATCCAATAATTATGCTGACTGTACAGTTTATAACAGTGATAGAATTTATTTTGGTTGTGGTTTTCCTGGGGGAGGTGGCTCAACTGGTGGTAGCACAGGAAATACGTCTCCAAACACCGGGGAAACAAGTGGAAGCCAAACCAATAACGGTGGCAGTGGTGGTTCATCAAGCAATGGAGGTGTTACAACACCTACTATTCCTCAACCTTGGGAAAAAGTTGTTCTTTGTTTAAGTCAATTAGGCATAGGAGGTTCTCAAATGGTTTTACCGCAGAAATGTCTGCTTGGTTGCAATCTCAACCTAAAGGTGTTGTTGGTCAAATTAGTTACTACATAGATAAGAATGAATGCTCCGAAACTGCTCAAGCTTTTGCTATTGAAGCTGTAGTTACTTTGATGAATGGAGGAGAAGTGGATTTTCCTAACAAAATTATTATAGATTCTACGTTCGTGAATAATGCGAAAGTGAAATGCACCTACCAACAAATTTCTAAAAATAAAAGGATAAAAAATCTTTTAGAAAGTTTTATTGGAGAAGAAAGTGATTATGATTTAAAATTCCAAGTTGTACAAGATTTACAATGTAATAATGCTCTTGACCCAAGTGGTTGTTCATATAATTATCTAGAAACAGATAATTTAGTAAATATTTCAATTGACCAAGACTATGTAAACAGTAACCAGACTCCTACGTTATTTATTGCAAGAACTATAATTCATGAAGCTATACATGCTAATTTATACTTAGCTCTTTTCAACTTGAATAACGGAAACACTATAAACTTACCAGATATTAATAATTTTGAAGCGATATATGAAGAGTATAGAGTTTATAAAGGATGGCAACATGAAGTTATGGCAAATCATTATATTGGCCTAGTAACACAAACTTTACAAGAAATACATCCCTTGTTAAATGATCAAACCTTTATAGATTCGTTAAATAATGATTATCCAGATATGGCAATTGAGCAATTCTATACATGCATTGCTTATTTGGGATTAAATGGCACTGTTGGTCAAACTAATTATTTGAGTATTCCAGAGAATGCAATTAACTATAGTAATAGTTTTGAAGCTGCAAAAGTATATTCAACTAAAATACCTAATTGTAATTAAATATGAAAACTATATACCTGCCAATTCTAGCAGTATTTTTTGCATCATGTTTGAGTAAAGACACTAGATTAATAAGGAATGAAAATACTTATTATTTTTACTTTGATTCAAAGTTTCCAAATAATTCAATGAAAAAATATTATAGTTGGAAAAATGGACCTATAAAGTATATGTATAAACTTGATACTGAAAATATAATTTTTACACCTAAAGATAGAGAAAATAGAAATAATCCTATAAGAGTAAAGATGTTAGCTAATGATACTATGAAACTTAATGTGAAACACATTAAATGGCTTAATAGTTTTAATAATATTCAGAGAGATTCAATATTTCTAAAAAAATCAAATAAGAAATATTATATAATTGAAAAAGACACTTTGGATAATCAATTGTATTTAATTGATGTTGTTTTTACACAAGAAATAGACTAAAAGCATTTTTTTTTTAAACACATCTTATTCTAAAGTTTGTAAAACCTTTGAGAAAGAGGATAGTTGGGAAGAAGATGTAGCTGTTTTCATTATAAATGTGGAAGAAATTGAAAACGATACGTTAGAAAATCTAGTTTTATCATTGAAAGATGACGGAGCATATAATAGTATATTATTTAAATACTTAACTACTGTTCAAAAAAATAAACCATAGAAGATGGATTATTTGTTGATTTAACAGATAGGGTTTTAAGTTTTATTATTGATGATGATATTTTAATCAATGATATTTTTAGTAAAGCTGCTGCTCCAACTCCGGGAAATTGTCTTGCTTTTGATTACTCAACAATTGCTTGTCAAGGTGGTTTTTCACATCAACACGAAAGTGTGTATAATGAAGATATTGGTGGTATGTGTGGAGGTTCTACTTCTTTTGTTGTTGGTGCTAGTTACGATTTCGATTCTATAGATGGACAATTGAGTGGTAGTGGTTCTCCTGGTGGCTCTAGTACTGGAACAAGAGCAATTGGTAAAACAAATAATGATGGTGCTTTCAATAATGGAACTTTTACTATTTCACCAACACCTTGTAGAGGTGATGATTGTCCAGAGGAATTACAAGAATTATTAGATATAGAACCCGGCTCTGTTCCTGCTCCTTATAAACTCTTAAAGAAGCAATCGCAGATTCAGAAAATAATTTAGACGAAGACAGTGAAGAAGGTTATACTTTTAGACATAATTCTAATTTAGACCAATTACTTGCTAAAGTTAGCTCTAGCAATACAGGAGAAGGTTATTGTAATTATATAAAAGTTCTATCTGTTTACGGTGGATTGCATTTACATTTGGATAATACACATCTAAATTTAGATAGTGACTACGAACCTATGTTTTCTCATAAAGACATAAAGGATTTGTTAGGATTTACAGAAATATACAGCAATCCAAGTAGTCTACTAAACAGTTCTTTATTTGTCCGTTTAATAGTAACTTATCAAGGCACTTATGCGATAAAAATAAAAGATTTAACTAAACTGCAACATTTAAACTCTATTTGGTCTGATAAAAAGAAAAAAAAGAGATTTATGACTCTTTTGGATCTGGAATATAGAAGAAAAACTGGTGATTTTTCTAATCCTAATGGAACTGCTGAAGATTACCAGAAAATAATCTTAAAGCATATAAATATTAAATATGATTTAGGTATATCATTATTTAAGACTATAGAAAATAATGGAGAGCCTGTAGGTTGTGAGGAATTAATTTTAGTAAATGGGGACACAGCAAACAGTAGTATAGATAAAAAACCTTGTGATGAATAATAAAACAATAAAAATGAGAAATATAATTTTAATTGCCTTATTAGGAATAACATTTGCTTGTAAGGCGCAAAATCCAATAATAAGTATCCATGATAAGAATGCAGAAATAATTACAGATTCCTATTTAAAAGATATTAATTACGACTTAGATAAATTCGTGGGTACTTGGCTTTATACCAATGGTAATACTTCTTTAATATCAAGTTTGAATAAAAGGAGCAAGTGTATAATGATGATTGGTATGAGGATTTATTAGTAGGAGAATATAAATATATTGAAAATGGAGTTCAAAAAGTTAATACGCTAATAAATTTTGATAACACAGACGATTTAGATAGTGTATACGACCACAGTTTATTAGGGAATTATACTATTTTAAAAAAAGAATTCCCTGGCTGTTCCAATTCTAGTCTTTTAGAAAAACGTGTAAGAATTTATTTTGAAGATCCCAACCCGAATTTAAGTTATCTCGTAGAAACAATGTATATGGGGCTTCGTCACATCAGTGAATTTGGTGTTGCCGATAAAATTCAAATAGATTTTGCTAAAAAAGGGTCTTCTATAATTCCATTTGTTGCACCACAAGAGCCTAACTTGCCTTTTGGTAGATGTATGTTAATCAGGTAATGAAGTGTAATATAGCTATAAAAGCCATTACGCAAGTAGTGGCTTTTTTTTGTGTGCAAAATTTGCGTTTTCACTCCAATTACGGTTTTTACCGTAACGAAAAGTGCAAATAAATTGTAGTTTTCGATGAATGGTACAAAAAGGTATTGTGAGATTGTTATTATTATACACTTGGTTTTTAATAGTTAAAATCACTAATTTTTAAAACCAACCAAAGGAATGAAAAAAAGAAAATGTAAACAGTATTTAAAACTAGTAATGTTGCTCTTCGGGGTTACATTGGTGTTATCTAGTTGCCAAAAAGATGATGTGGATTGTTTGGACAATCAGGCAGGTATCCAAATTTCATCAGTTAAGCGAAAGTCCGTGGGTTTTGAAATTAGTGGTACTAATCTTTTTAATACGCCCTATAAACATAGTAACAGTGCTACTTCTTTTGTAACTTCTGATAGTAAGACTTTTATTCTACCTCGAGTCATCCTCATTAAAATTGCTTATAAATTGTAATTACAAGCTGAAAAAAGGAGTGTAGCGGCATCCTTTTGCGTTTGGCAAAAGATATAGTGCAAGGCCTGTTTTTTGCTTTTTCGCAAAAATTTGCACAAAAAGTGATTCTGAGATTTAAATTCCTTAATTTTAAGCCTCAAAAGACAACTTAAGTATGATTAATAAAAAAGTAAATTCAGTTAAAGAAGCGACAGAAGGCATTTCGGATAACATGACGTTTATGTTGGGTGGTTTCGGTTTGTCGGGTATTCCTGAGAATGCCATTAAAGCCCTGGTAGATAGTAATATTAAAGAGTTAACCTGTATTTCTAATAATGCTGGTGTGGACGATTTTGGTCTGGGCTTATTATTAAAAAAGCGTCAAATAAAAAAAATGGTATCGTCTTACGTCGGTGAAAATGACGAGTTCGAAAGACAAATGCTATCTGGAGAATTAGACGTAGAGCTTATTCCGCAAGGCACTCTTGCCGAGCGTTGTCGTGCGGCCCAAGCTGGTTTTCCTGCTATTTTTACGCCTGCTGGTTATGGTACCGAAGTGGCCGAAGGTAAGGAAGTGCGTGAGTTTGATGGTAAAATGTATGTGTTAGAGCACGCTTTTAAAGCCGATTTCGCTTTTGTAAAAGCATGGAAAGGTGACGACGCTGGAAACCTAATTTTTAAGGGTACAGCGCGAAATTTTAATCCGGTAATGTGTGGCGCCGCAACTATTACAGTTGCAGAAGTAGAAGAATTGGTGCCAGCAGGAACCTTGGACCCAAACCAAATACATATACCAGGTATTTTTGTGCAACGTATTTTTCAAGGTAAAGATTATGAAAAACGTATCGAGCAACGTACCGTTCGTGTACGCGAGTAACACCTCTTTGATCGCGACTAGCCATAACAGTAATACTAGCGTTTGTAACGTGGTATTATATACAGGCTAGTAGTGAAAATAATCACATTAAATTAAAACAGTATGTTAGATAAAATAGGAATTGCAAAACGCATTGCAAAAGAAGTACAAGATGGTTACTACGTAAACTTGGGGATTGGTATCCCAACCTTAGTAGCTAATTATGTGCGCGACGATATAGAAGTAGAATTTCAAAGTGAAAATGGCGTGCTTGGTATGGGACCTTTTCCGTTCGAAGGAGAAGAGGATGCCGATATTATTAACGCCGGTAAGCAAACCATTACTACCTTACCGGGAGCGAGTTTCTTTGACTCTGCAATGAGTTTTTCTATGATTCGTGGTCAACACGTGCACCTAACTATTTTAGGTGCCATGGAAGTGGCTGAAAACGGAGACATCGCCAACTGGAAGATTCCAGGAAAAATGGTCAAAGGAATGGGGGGCGCTATGGATTTAGTAGCCAGTGCCGAAAATATTATTGTTGCTATGATGCATACCAATCGTGCCGGGGAGTCTAAGCTTTTAAAACGTTGCTCATTACCATTAACCGGTGTGGGTTGTGTAAAGAAAATAGTTACCAATCTAGCGGTTATTGAAGTCACCGATAAAGGCTTTAAGTTATTAGAACGCGCTCCTGGAGTTTCGGTTGAAGAGATTGTAAAAGCAACCGAAGGGCAACTTACTATTGATGGAGATATTCCTGAAATGACTATTTAGTAAGTGTTAAGATTTAAGTGTTTTAGTACGAATAGTATCACAAAATAGTGTTAAATGTTAAAATTTCGTGTATTTTATCGAAATTAAACGCCTTTAAGCTGAAGTATTTCGTTAAGAGTTTTATATTGTGGACTCCAAATCTATTGTATTAAATAAACCAAATTTACCGGAACACCTTACTATGCGAAACAGAATAATAAATAATATAAAACACACCATTTCGTTTTCGAAAGGTGTGTTTTTTTTAGTTAAAAAAGTGTGTATGTTATAAACAGCTAAAGTTTACTGCTGTTTTTTTAACACCTCTTTATTTTCTATCACCGTCTATGCGCGATCTTAAACAGGCTTTCTACCTAACACGTATGTAATCCTTTAATTGTTGCTGTGAAGTATGTTTTTTATTACCGATAAACACATCAAATGGCAAGCTCGCGAACAAACTCACCATTCACCATTCAAAGTCCTTTTGGAATCGCGTTAATTAATTTTTTGGTATACGCTTTTTTTGGCGTGTTGTAAATAACGTCTGCATCATCCAATTCTTCTATTTTACCGGCATTCATTACCAATAATTGATCTGACATGTATTTAACGACTGCAAGATCATGAGAGATAAAGAGATAGGTGAAATTAAATTTCTCTTTAAGTTCATTTAGTAAGTTTAGTACTTGTGCCTGTACAGAAATATCTAAGGCCGATACGCTTTCGTCACAGACTATAAGTTTAGGTTGTAAAGCAATCGTACGAGCGATTCCAATACGCTGACGCTGTCCGCCAGAAAACTCATGTGGATAGCGATTAAAATAGGCTTCAGATAAGCCTACACGCTCTAAAATAGCAATTGTTTTTTCTTTGCGCTCAGCATCATTTTTGTACAACCCATGTACCTTCATAGGTTCCATAATGGCCTTACCAACAGGAATTCTCGGGTTTAATGACGAATAGGGATCTTGAAAAATAATTTGAATATCTTTTCTTAAGGCCTTCGTTTCGGAGGCGCTTAATTTAGTTATGTCCACACCTTGATATAAAATACGACCTGCGGTTGCTTTATCCAATTGTAATATGGTGTTTCCTAAAGTCGATTTCCCACAACCAGATTCTCCTACTAAGCCTAGAGTTTCTCCTTCATAGATATTAAAACTCACGGCATCGACAGCTTTAAAGTGTGTGGGTTTAGTAAACCACCCGGAAGTTGATATGTATTCTTTTTCTACGTTTTTAACTTCTAGTAATGGGGGTTTGTTATAGAGGATCTTGTGGTTATCTGCTCGCATTTGCGGTGTAAGCTCCACTGTAGATACTGTAGCATTCATTACGTCGCTTATAGTAGGTAATGTTTTAAGGCGCACGTTTAATGAAGGTCTAGAGTTAATAAGGGCCTTGGTATAATCGTGTGCTGGCGTATTAAAAATGTGTTCTACGGTATTTTGTTCTACAATTTCACCTTTATACATGACTAAAACGCGATCGGCAATTTCAGAAATCAATGCCAAATCATGAGTAATAAAAATTACACTCATGTTGTTTTCGGTTTGCAACTCTTTAAGCAGGGCTATAATATCTTTTTGTACGGTAACATCCAAGGCTGTCGTAGGCTCGTCGGCAATAAGTATTTCGGGTTTGCAGGCAATAGCCATAGCAATCATAACACGTTGCTTTTGTCCGCCAGAAATTTCGTGCGGATAGGCGTTATACACGCGGTTTGGGTCCGGTAGTTTTACCTTTTCAAAAAGTGATAGTGTTTCTGCTTTAATAGCTTTTTTAGATAGAGACGTATGCTGTTTAAGGACCTCTTCGACTTGAGACCCACAACGCATTGATGGGTTTAAAGAGCTCATAGGTTCTTGAAAAATCATGGCTATTTTTTTTCCACGTATCTGCTGAAATGCTTTCGATGAGAGTTGAGTAAGGTCTTTAGTATCGTATAATATGCTTCCCGAAGTGATTTTAGAAATTTTTTTTGGGAGTAAGCCTAAAATAGCTAAAGACGAAACCGATTTTCCGGAACCTGACTCGCCCACAATACCTAAAATTTCATTGGGTTCTAAATGATAGGATATGGAATGAATAATGGCATTCGTTGTGCCATCGGAAACGAATGAAATAGATAAATCTTTAACAGTAAGTAGATTTGTTTTAGACATATTATAGGACCAAAGTTATAAGATTATAAAATTACGGTAAAATCCGTAAACAAAACCGAACAATTTTATTTTGTATGTATTTAATCGAAAAACCGAAAGTTAAATACGTTTAACGCATCACTTTTAATACTTTCGTTGCATTATTAATACTTTTTAAGTAAAAACTTTAAATAAAAACCATGAAACAGAACATTACTTTATCAATTCTATGTTTTATATTTTCCTTCGCTGCGTTTTCTCAAGACCGTCGTTGTGAAACTATGGAGAATCTAGAATACAGAAAACAATTAGATCCGAAATTAGAATCTAGAATGAATGATATAGAGGCCTTTACGCAAGCAAAAGTAGCGCAAATGGAATCTTCTAATAACAAAATAGTAGGTGATATTATTACTATTCCAGTGGTTGTACATGTTATTTATAGCAATGCTAATGAAAATATTAGTGAGGCTCAAATTTTATCTCAAATACAAGTCTTAAATGATGATTTTAGAAGACTTAATGCCGATGCTGATAATACTTGGTCTCAGGCTGCCGATACGCAAATCCAATTTTGTATGGCTACAGTAGATCCTAATGGTAATGCAACAAATGGGATTACAAGAAAATCATCTACCAAAACGTCATGGGGTACTAATGATGCGATGAAAAAAGCGTCACAGGGTGGAGTAAATCCGTGGGATACTTCACAATATCTTAATATGTGGGTGTGTAATATAGGCGGAGGAATCCTTGGTTATGCGCAATTCCCTGGTGGTAGTGCTGCTACCGATGGTGTGGTGATGGGACCTCAATATTTTGGATCTAAAAATGAAGGATCTGGCTTTTATTTATCGGCTCCTTTCGATGAAGGCCGAACAACGACTCACGAAGTGGGACACTTTTTAAATCTGCGTCATATTTGGGGTGATAGTAATTGTGGTAATGATTTTGTTAGCGATACACCAACGCATCAAACCTCTAATGGGGGATGTCCTACAGGGCAAGTGTCTTGTAATTCTACCGATATGGTACAAAATTATATGGATTATACCAATGACTCGTGTATGAACTTATTTACTGTTGGGCAGAAAAATAGAATGCGCGCCTCTTTATTAAACGGAGGTCCTAGAGCAGCATTAGCAGCTTCAGATAAATGTGGTGCAGCAGCACAGCCAACCTGTACCGACGGTATTCAAAATGGTACTGAAACCGGTGTTGATTGTGGTGGTTCGTCATGTTCTCCATGTCAGACAGGAACCCAATATTGCGCATCACAAAGTAATAGTGTGAGCGACGAATACATTAGTCGTGTGCAAGTAGGAAGTATTAATAACACATCGGGAGCGCAATCGTATTCCGATTTTACGTCTCTTTCATCAGACCTATCGAAGGGAACTGCTTACACCATTACAGTAACACCAACATGGACAGGGTCGACCTATTCTGAAGGGTATGCAGCATGGATAGATTACAACAACGATGGTGATTTTACCGATTCTGGAGAGCAAATTTTTTCTAAAGCGGCATCGACAACTTCTCCAGTTAGCGGAAGTTTTACTGTGCCTGCGGGAGCATTAAATGGCGAAACGCGTTTACGTGTAGCTATGAAATATAATGGGATTCCAACTTCTTGTGAAGCTTTTTCTTATGGTGAAGTGGAAGATTATACTGTAAATATTACTACGGGAACTACAAATCCGCCAACAGGGTGCACTGGAGCTGTATCTTCATTTCCTTATAACGAAGGATTCGAAAGTGGCTTTGGAGCGTGGACTCAAGGTTCGGGCGATGATTTTGATTGGACACGTAACTCAGGAGCAACGCCTTCTAGTAATACTGGACCTTCAAGTGCAACTGAAGGGGCGCAATATGTATTTATGGAATCGTCTTCTCCAAACTATTCTACAAAAAGGGCCTTGTTAGAATCACCGTGTTTTGATTTAACAGGACTTTCTCAAGGCGTCTTTAACTTTAAGTATCATATGTATGGTACCTCGGCAATGGGGAATTTAAAAGTGGCTGTTAGCACAAATAATGGAACCAGTTGGACAACAGTTTGGACACAATCAGGAAATCAAGGAAATGCTTGGCAATCGGCAACAGTAGACTTATCGTCGTATGCTGGTAGTACGGTTAAATTAAGATTTGATGGAACTACAGGAACCACATGGCAAGGGGATATGGCTGTTGATGCTATTTCAGTAACGAATGGTACGCCATCGACCGATAAATGTGATGGTGTCGCTGCTTACAATAGCAGTCAGTCGTACGCTGTAGGAGAGCAAGTCACTTATAATGGATCTTTATATGAGCGTACATCTTCTGGGTGGACCAACCTTGGGCCTTGTGGGACTGCAAGAGTCGCAGCCGAAGCGTTTGTTTCACACCTAGGTGTTGAGATAGCAATTTACCCTAACCCAGTAAAAGGTAGTATGTTATTTGTAAAATCTAATATTAAAAACGTACCGTTTACCATTGTTAATATGTTGGGTCAGCAAGTTGGAAAAGGAAGCGATTATACGCATGGTATTAACGTGAGTCATCTAGAAGCTGGCTTGTATATGATACAGTTTAGTATAGATAATAAATTAGAAACGCGAAAATTTATTAAGCAATAGGCACACACGCTGTATGTGCATTAGAGTAACCAGAACATAGAAAAGCCCAAACGTAAGTTTGGGCTTTTTTTTTATCTGTTTTTTTAGAGCTGAAGCTCATCTGCTAATCGGTTCTTTGACTTGTGTTAACACTAGTGATTTTAACACACCGCAGCCTGGTGGTGAATTGCGTTAATGAAAGCGTAATTAAACCTGTTAAAACAGGTCTTAATTACCTTATGAAACCTAGATATGAATAATTTCCTCATCCTTTAAAATAGCCTCACCACGGAGTCTTAAAAAGATTTGAGCAACGGCTATCGTATCCTTTTCGCAATAGTTTACTATGCGTTGTATGTCGTTAGTTTCGTAATAGACTTTATAGACTTCGCTACCATCAATATCATCTTTGGGAGAGGGAATACCTAGTACATTGGTTAATAGTTTTAAAGAGGTGTAGGTTTTATAATCCCCAAATTTCCATAGTTCTAAGGTGTCTAAATGCGGGACTTCCCATGGTTTTTTGCCAAACAAATTGAGTTTATAGGGCAATTCGATATTGTGAATTATCATACGTCTTGCGATATAGGGAAAGTCGAATTCTTTTCCGTTATGGGCGCAAAGCAGATGTTTCGTCGAACTAAAATGCGATAAGAGTAAGCTTTTAAAGGCTTTTAGAAGTTGAGGTTCTTCGCCATAAAAGGAGGTGGTTCTAAAGGTTCGTGTCTCCTCTTTAAAGGTGAAATACCCTACCGAAATACAAATGATTTTTCCGAACTCCGCCCAAATACCTGCCCGGTCATAAAAGGCCTCGGCACTAAAATCTTCTTTTCTTTGGTATTTAGATTTGGCCTCCCATAATTCCTGTTTGGTAGCATCAAGATCCGAAAAGTATTGCGTTTCTGGAACCGTTTCTATATCTAGAAATAAAATGTTTTCGAGATTAAGTTTGCTGATCATACCCCTTCCAAATTTTAATTAGTGTGTCCTGCCTATTGTCCGTTTGCATTAAGCATCTGGTAGGCCTCGTCGATATATACTGAAATGTCTTCGGTAAAGGTTGTGGTGCCTTGATCTGGAGATTTTTGGTGCCCTAAACGAACAATAATTACATTGTCTTCTGGTTGAACTATAACATACTGTCCTAAATGTCCACGCATCATAAAAAAGTGTTTTTCATTATGGTTTTTTAGCCACCATCCGTAGCCATATTCTGGGCTTGAAGGAAACACAGGTTGTATAGATTTCGCTACAAATGTAGAATCTAATACTTGCTTGCCATTCCATTTTCCGTGGTCTTTATATAGTTTACCAAAACGCGCAAAATCTTTGGCATTACTGGCAATGCAGCAGTAGGCTTTTACCAAATCATGGTCGTCGCTATCCACTTGCCAAAGGGTTTCGTTTTCACTACCTAGAGGTTTCCAAAAGCTCTCGGTTAAATAATCATATAATTTTTTACCGGTTGCCTTTTCAATTACCATGGCTAGCATTTGCGTATCGCCACTAGCATATTTAAATGCTGTTCCTGGTTCCTTATCCATTTTTAAGCCTAGTATTACTTTTTCTAAATCGTCGTCAAAGTAAGCACGGGTAGTAATAGAAAGCGGTGAGTAGTAGGCTTCATCCCAATTGGTACCCGAACTCATACGCGATAAGTCGCCAACGGTCATTTTTGCCGCTTTACCCTCGCAAAATTCCGGGATAAAATCACAAACTGGCTGATCTAAACTTTTAATATAGCCTTCCATTATCGCTTTACCCATTAAACCAGAAACATAACTTTTGGCCATAGAAAATGAGTTGGTTTTTGAATCTTTATTGTAGCCATCATAATAATTTTCAAACCAGATGCTATCGTTTTTAATAATCACATAAGCGATAGTCCCCCAGTCTTTATTGGCTTTGTTTAAGCGTTCTGTTTCTTTAGCACGATTATAGTCGGCATGGTTAGGCCACGGTTGTGGTGTGCCGTTTTTTACAACGCGATTGTCGAATTTATGGTAGTCGTCTAAAAAAGCTGTGGTATAACCTTGCATATATATTGTACGGACTGCCTTTAGAAGGTAATCGGTATCTGTTAGGTATAGCGTTGCAATTAATAAGGCGAAAAGAATAAGGATGCCCTTAAGTAGGTTTTTAATGAGTTTCATGCTTAATGATTAGTTTAGAATATTAAATATACTAAAATTATGTGTTAGCGATTGCAGCGGCATCCTTTTCTTTTTTTTCAACAAAAAGAAAAGATATAGCGTAAAGCGCGACGGTTTAAAAAAACCGGAACACCCTAAGTGCTATTATATATCTCGTAGTAATACCAAATGCCTAAAATCGACTACTTGGCTACCCAATAGTTACTCCATAGTTACAGTATAGATAATGTATGGATAGTGTATGGATTGTGTATGACGAGTGTGTTATAATAATGTGGTAACAACAAATAAAGTAGGGGTATAGGGGAGTACTGCTAACAAGGCAGGGCACTTACTGTGGTATGCATTTTAAAATAGGCGTTCTTGGTGGTACGGACTTTCGTGTTCGAGTAGCCATTGTTTTCTGTGTAATCCGCCAGCATAACCGGTTAAGCTGCCGTCACTACCAATAACGCGGTGGCAGGGTATTACAATCCATAGCGGATTTTTCCCATTGGCATTGGCGACTGCACGTATGGCTTTAACGTCTCCCAATTGTTTTGAAAGTTCTAAATACGACAGGGTTTTTCCGTAGGGAATGGTTTGTAATAAAGCCCAAACACGTTGCTGAAAGTCGGTACCCTTAGGGTGGAGCTTCAGATTAAATTCTTGGCGCTCGCCTTGAAAATAGGCTTCAAGTTGGTGCACACAGTCTTGTAAGGATTCGGGAATATTTAAGGAGGGGATTTCTGGGGTGTTTAGTACAGAAATCGAGGAAATACCATGAGAGCCACCTGTTATTTTAGTTACGCCTAAAGGGGAATTAATATAACAGGTGTCTTCCAAAGTAAGGGGGTTATTCTATGTCTTCATTATCGATAACCCCTAATTTTTTTGCTCGTGACTCCCAATTTTTTCGGGCTTGCAATTGTAAATCAGATACTTTATCGCTTTCGTCCATTATTTCTAGTCCTAATAGTGTTTCAATAACATCTTCCATAGTAACTAATCCGCTAACCGTACCGTATTCGTCTACCACTAATGCTAAATGATTTTTAGATTCTAGTAATTTATCTAACAGTTTTGGAATGGGGATATTTCGAGAGACGATGATAATATTTCGCATGAGGTCCCCAATCTTTTTAGAGCCGTTTCCTAGGGCCATTTCCTTAAATATTTCGGCCTTTAGGACCATTCCGATAATATTATCTTCATTTTCAGAATAGATAGGGATTCTAGAATAGCGTAGGGTTGTGTTTTTATTAAAAAATGCTTCTACAGTCGTGTTTTCATCTTCTGTTTTAATCACCGTTCTCGGTGTCATGACATCTTTAGCAAGGACATCTTTAAAGGTTAGTAAGTTTTTAATAATAGTACTTTCATTTTCTAAAAACACCCCTTCCTCATGAGCCATTTCGGTCATTACCATAAAGCCTTCACGACTTAATACACTGCCATGACCTTTACCACCAATAAGTTTGGTGGTTAATTGCAGCAGCCATAAAATACCTGTGTATTTTAATGGGAAAATTAAAATATTTAATGTTTTTGTCGTGAAATTGGTTAATGATTTCCAATAGGTAGCTCCAATTGTTTTTGGTATAATTTCTGAAGCGACTAAGATTAAAATGGTCATAATAGTCGAAACAACACCTACCATTACCTCTTCGGTAAATGACACACCAAAAACCGTAGTTGTTTGGCTACCATATAACTCTTCGTAAGCGACTTTTGCTTGCACACCAACCAAAATAGCACCTACAGTATGCGCTATGGTATTTAAGGTTAGAATAGCAATTAGTGGTCTGTCGACATCCTTTTTTAATACTTCTAAATCATCAGCATAGCTTTTACCCTCTTTCTTTTTTACTGATATATAAGTTGAGGTCACACTTAATAACACCGCTTCGAGTATGGAACAGAGAAACGAAAAGAAGATGGAAACAAAGGCGTAAAGAAAAAGTAAGCTCATGAGCTATTAAATATATTTAATCTATTGGTTAGTAGTTGAAAAGTGTTGAAAGTACAAAAATTATTTAATTTGATTTGTAAAATTATCTTAAATAATAAATGCCTCTTGGGCTTATTTATTTAAGAGTTTAACAACATCTTTCGCAAAATAACTTGCGATAATATCTGCTCCGGCACGTTTAATAGCTGTAATTTGTTCTAGCATTACGGCATCGTGGTCTAACCATCCTTTTTCGGCTGCTGCTTTTAGCATTGAATATTCTCCAGATACCTGGTAAACTGCAACAGGGACATCGACTTCATTTTTAATTTCGCGTACGATATCTAAATAGCATAGTCCTGGTTTTACCATAACTATATCGGCACCTTCGTCTATATCCATTTCTGTTTCTCTTAAGGCTTCAAAGCGGTTAGCAAAATCCATTTGGTATGTTTTTTTGTCTTTAGGCACATCTTTAAGATCGGCAGGCGCAGAGTCTAAAGCATCTCGAAACGGGCCGTAGAAAGCCGAGGCGTATTTTGCCGAATAACTCATTATTCCCGCATCAACATGGCCTTCGTCTTCTAGCAGTTCACGAATAGCCAAAATACGGCCGTCCATCATATCACTTGGTGCTACGAAATTTGCTCCGGCTTCGATGTGTGACAGACTCATTTCTGCTAAAACCTCTACCGATGCATCGTTTAACACCTTGCCGTTTTCGATAATACCATCGTGACCATAAGAAGAATAAGGGTCTAAAGCGACATCGGTCATGACTAGCATCTCCGGACAAGCGTTTTTAACGGCCTTAACGGCACGTTGCATTAATCCGTCAGGATTAGTCGCTTCAGTACCTTTATTGTCTTTTAAATGATCGGGAACTTTAGCAAATAATAGTACCGATTTTAAGCCTAACTTCCACAGCTCTTTAACTTCCTGTTCTAAGGTGTCTAAGCTATAGCGAAAGTAGTTAGGCATAGAAGGAATCTCATCTTTTACTCCTTTTCCTTCTGTTACAAATAGTGGGACAAGGAAATCATTAGGGGAGATTATGGTTTCTCTTACTAAACCTCTTATGGCTGCGTTAGCTCTTAATCGTCTGTTTCTTTTTATTGGATACATAATATGATGTTTTATTAGCAAAAATGGATTTTGCTGACTATTTAATTGTTGTTTTCGGCATACCCTAAGTAATACCACTTGTTGTTTTCTTTTACGAATTTTGAGTTTTCATGAATACAATCCGCTTCACCATGTTCTGAAAAAAAAGCATTGAATTTTACGGTGTCTTCGGTGGACTCTAAAATTTCTAGACGCTGCCAGAGTACTGATTTCGCCCAGTTAACAATGGCCTGTTTTTCTTTAATTGGCCGGGTTCTTTTGTGATGTGTTTGCATCAGGTAATCGCCATCAGCACGAACAAAAGCACTATAGCGCGAACGCATCAATTGTTCGGCAGTTTCTGTTTGTCCGCCATTGAGATGAAAGACTTTACAGCACGAGTCGTAAGATTTATGACTTCCGCAGTAGCAATTCATTATTTAATTTTTATCTGTGAATACTAGACTTATACCCATTCTTTAGGCTGTTGCAATACGCTTACAAGTTTCTCTTCCTCACTACCAGGTTCTGGAGTGTGGTCGTAAACCCATTGCACATGAGGTGGTAAGCTCATTAGAATACTTTCTATTCTTCCGTTTGTTTTTAGTCCGAAAAGCGTTCCTTTATCATGAACTAAATTAAACTCTACATAGCGACCACGTCTAATTTCTTGCCATGTACGCTGGGCGCTGGTATATGGTAAATCTTTTCTTTTTTCTACAATCGGCACATAAGCTTCAATAAAACTATCTCCCACTTCTGTTACAAAATCGTACCATTTTTCCATGGTCATGCTCTTAGTTGTCTTACAATAATCGAAGAATAGACCTCCTATACCTCGGCCTTCATTTCTGTGGCTATTGTAAAAATACTCATCACAGCGCGCTTTATATTTAGGATAAAACTCTGGGTTATGCGCATCGCAGGCCGTTTTACAAATGTGATGAAAATGTGTGGCATCGTCTTCAAATAAATAGTATGGCGTTAAATCTTGTCCGCCACCAAACCACTGATCAACAATTTTTCCACTTTTATCGTACATTTCAAAGTAGCGCCAATTGGCGTGTACTGTCGGAACCATAGGGTTTTTAGGGTGTAATACTAAACTAAGACCACAAGCAAAAAAATCGGCATCTTCAACGCCAAAGTATTTTTGCATGGAATCGGGTAGTTTACCGTGTACTCCAGATATATTTACTCCTCCTTTTTCAAAAACACGACCGTTTTCAATAACTCGGGTTCTCCCGCCGCCACCTTCTGGGCGCTCCCAAATATCCTCTTGAAAAGTGGCTTTGCCATCCACGTGTTCTAAGGCAGCAGTTATTTGATCTTGTAATTCGTGTATGTAATTAAAAAATTTATCTTTCATGATGTAAGGTATATAACTCCATATCTAATGGAGATTGGTTGTTGGGTTTAAATTCTTTTTCTAGGGTTCTAGTCCAAGTAAACCCTGAATGTTCCACAACTTTTATACTCGCGCTATTATCTTTGTAAATAATGGCGATTAGGATTTTTAAATTTAATGTTTTAAATGCGTATGCAGTAAGATTTTGAATGGCCTTGCTGGCAATGCCTTTATTTTGAAAATCTTTAGCGATACCATAGCCAAACTCACCTTTTTGAATTGTCCAATCTAAATCTTTAATAAAAACGAGTCCTACAATAGCGCCAGTAATCGTTTTCTTTATGGTAAATAAAAACTCTTCCTGATTATTAAAAGCGTCTATTTTTTTCTTTACAAAGGCCTCCGAAAGTTCTTCGGTTAAGTTTTCGGCTAGTGTTTTAGGGAAATAAGTTTCAAAATGCTCGTAGTTTGAAGCTAATAAATGATGTATTTGTGGGGCATCGTAGGCTTCAATTCTATCAATGTGGTAATCGTCAAAAACAGCTATCATTGTATTATTTTTTGAGGCGTTAGATTACGCGTTGACACCAGTTGGTCCTCTTGCTTTAGGAGTTCTACTGTTTTTAGTGAGGCCGCAGTTACCGAAAGCGGTAAAACTAATATGATCCCGATAACGGGAATGAGTAAAAACAACATAAAAACAATTCCATTTCCTATAGCCATACCTTTATTCGCTTTTACAAAAGAGATACTGTCTCGGTAATTTAAATGGCGCTCTAAAGTGTAATCCATATTCCCAAATCCGGCATAATAGGATTGCGTTAAAAATAGTAAAGCCGTAGAGACTAATCCTACTACGGGTATTAATCCAATGATTAGGATCGGAATGGTAAATAAAATTTCTAAGGTTAAATTTCTAAGATTTATTTTAATACCACGCCAAAGTTGCTCGCTAAAAGAGGTGTTACGGTGTTGATGCCTGCTCACGCCAAGGACGTGGGCTTCAATTTTTTCTGAAACGGGACTCATAAATGGCGCCGATAGCGCCATAATAATGTGTTTGTAAAGAATAAAACCTAATGCCGCTACGGCAAGTCCTCCTATAAAACTAGAAATGGTGGTAAAGGTTTCTTTTCCCCATTCCCATGTCCATAGTTTAGCAATAAACCCACCAATATCGTCCGATAAACCATACGCTAAAGACACGATAATTAGCGCTGTTAAAATGCTAATACCAATAGGTATGAAAAAGTATTTCCAAAGTTTTAATTTTGAAATTAAAGCTAATGCTCCAGAATAGGCTTTTATGCCTTGAAAAATCGTTTTCATACGTTCTTTAACGCTTTTAGGAAGAGCGTTGTTTTGGGTTACTGCCGAGAGTTCATCGCGGTCAATTTAACCTACGACGGACTTTTATATTCCTTTACGGCATCGATAAATGCTTTCGCATTTTCTAATGGGATGTTTGGTAAAATACCATGACCCAAGTTAACAATGTATTTGTCTTTACCAAAATCGTTAATCATTTGAGTAACCATTTTCTTAATCTCTGCAGGTGGAGAAAATAATCGCGTAGGATCAAAATTCCCTTGTAGGGTTATATTCCCACCGGTTAAGTAACGTGCATTTCGTGCCGAACAAGTCCAGTCTACACCCAATGCTGAAGCACCAGATTTAGCCATCGTATCTAAAGCAAACCAACAGCCTTTACCAAAAGCAATAACTGGTGTTTCTTCTTTTAAAGCATCGATTATTTGTTGGATATACTGCCATGAGAATTCTTGATAATCTACTGGAGATAACATGCCTCCCCAAGAATCGAATACCTGAACAGCGTTCACCCCAGCTTTTACCTTTTCTTTTAGGTAGGCAATTGTGGTGTCTGTAATTTTTTGTAATAATTGGTGTGCGGCTACAGGGTTTGTAAAACAAAATTCTTTGGCTTTATCAAAGTTTTTGCTTCCTTGACCTTGCACACAGTAGCATAAAATAGTCCATGGAGAACCAGCGAATCCAATAAGTGGGATATCGTCATTTAATTTTTCCTTAGTCATTTTTATCGCCTGATAAACGTAGTCTAAGGCTTCTTTAACGTCAGGAACAATAACATTGTCCACATCTTTCTGGCTGCGAATAGGGTTAGGCAAATACGGACCAAAGTTTGGTTTCATTTGCACTTCAATATTCATCGCTTGAGGGATCACTAAAATATCACTAAATAAAATAGCGGCATCCATACCGTAACGGCGAATAGGCTGCACGGTAATTTCACTAGCTAGTTCTGGCGTTTGGCATCGTGTAAAAAAATCATATTTGGCCTTAATTTCCATAAATTCTGGTAAATAGCGACCGGCTTGACGCATCATCCATACTGGCGGACGCTCTACTGTTTCACCTTTTAATGCTCTTAAAAATAAATCGTTTTTTATCATGATAGCCCTCCGCTACAGCGGAACTTTTTTAATTATACTTTAATTTTTTTGTTACTTTTTACGACGCATAGTGCTCATTAACGAGGTCAATAACGCTCTCTACGGTCGGTAATTTTGCAATGCGAACATCTTTAAAATGTTTAGACGCTTCTTTTGCTGTTGTTTCTCCTATACAATACGCCACCATAGTGTCGCTAGGGTTATTTTCTTGTTTAAAACTCTTAACGGTCGATGGGCTGTAAAACATGACCCCTTCAACGCTATCTTTTAATTTTAAAGAATCTAATTTTGTTTGGTAAGCTTCTACTTCGTTAACCACAATATGGTTTTCCGAAAGAATTCTTGGAAGCTCATCTAAACGTTGATCGCTACAAAAGTAAGTAACCTCAGTACCTTCTAAGTACTCTACAAGGTGGTTTGCTAATTTTTCAGCGCTATTTTCTGAGTGCTTAACTTTTCCAATGCGTTTTTCTATTTCACGCTTAGTACGTCGGCCAACACAATAGATGTTTTTGAATTGTAATTCGATAGCCGAAAAATTCGTTAGTAGGGCATCAACAGCATTTTGACTGGTGATAATCACATTTTGAATTTCGTTTTTAATAACTCTTGGAGCAATTCTATTTAAACTTATCTTAATAAAATCACTACTATCTACAGTAACTTTATCATTAAAACTTTGGCGTTGGGTTTCGGTAAACGACTTAGTAGAATACACGTTTGTTTTACGTTCCGAATTCTTAATATCGTCCATTAAACGTTTTCCACCACGCTCAATCACGTAATTTGCACACCATTCTGCTAAATCGTGATGTTCGCCTAATTTTTTGTTTCGTTTAACACTAATTTTCTTGGTACCATCATAACTTAATAACACGGCTTCAAAGAAAATCTCTTCATCTTTAATGTACGCATTGGCTCCAATTGGTGCTGTGCAACCGCCTTCCAATCTATTTAAAAACTCACGTTCTATTTTTACGCAAATTTCAGTTTCTTCGTGGTTGATTTCCGAGCAAATAGCTAAAATATCTTCATCCTTTTCTAAGGCAGCAATCATAATCGCACCTTGACCAGGAGCCGGAACCATCCATTCTAAATTAATAGCGGTTTCTGGTCTCAGGTTTAGACGTCCTATTCCTGCGGCAGCAAAAACGGCAGCATCCCAATGGTCGTTAGCGTCTAATTTTTCTAAACGGGTAATTACATTTCCGCGAATAGGCTCTACAGTATGCGTCGGGTAGCGGTTTAACCACTGCGCTTTACGACGAAGACTTCCTGTAGCAATAGTAGCGTGTTCTGCACCTAAAAACTCTTCCGTGGTTTTATACACCAGAGTGTCGCGAACGTTACCACGTTTTAAAACTGCTGCCTGTGTAATGCCTTTTGGCATAATGGTAGGCACGTCTTTTAAAGAGTGTACAACGATATCGACATCACCGTTTAACAGTGCTATATCTAAAGTACGTGTAAATATACCTGTAATGCCCATTTCGTATAAGGGTCTGTCAAGAACAAGGTCGCCAACAGATTTTACAGGAGCTAATACGGTTTTGTGTCCCAAGTGCTCAAGCTGTTGTTGAACGGCTCTTGCTTGGTACATGGCTAACTCGCTATCGCGAGTACCAATTTTAATTATTTTAGACATGATTTGTTTTTTCTAACTGAAACACTTTTTGAATAAGTTCTAGACTATCGGTTGTAGATATAGTCTCATCTTTTAAATGATGGGCAAAGTGATTCGTTATTTTTTGAATGATATTATTACTAATGACTTCTGCTTGCTCTTCGTTAAAATCAGAAATCTTTTTGCGTTGTGTTTCTAATTCAGCAGTTTTAAAATCTAGTAATTTATGTTTTAATGCTTTTATAGTCGGTGCGAATTTTCTAGTGTTTAACCACTTGTTAAATTCTGCTTGTACCTCGTCGATAATAGTTTCTGCTAAAGGGATTTGAAGTTTCCTCTTTTCTAAAGTCTCATCAGTCATTAGCGATAAATCATCGAGATGAATTAAAGAGACATTATCCAAATCTAATACGTTTTCATTAACGTTTTTAGGAATAGATAAATCTAAAATTAGTAAGTCTTTTTTAGATTGGATAAGGTACTTGTCTACTGTTGGGTTTTGGGCCCCTGTAGCAACAATTAAGATGTCTGCAGCGTTAATTTCCTCTTGTAAATCAGTGTAATCTTTAACGATTAAATTAAATTTACCAGCGACGGCTTCAGCTTTATCTTTTGTTCTGTTAATTAGGGTTATGTGTTCGTTTTTAGTGTGTTTTACTAAATTCTCACAGGTGTTACGACCTATTTTACCCGTTCCAAATAATAAAATGTTATGATCGGCAACATTTTCAAAGCGATTCATAATATAATGTACCGAAGCATAAGAAACTGAAGTTGCACCCGAAGAAATCTCCGTTTCATTTTTGATTCGTTTACTTGCTTGAATAACAGAGTTTATTAAGCGTTCGATAAACGGATTTAATAACTGGTACTTTTTAGACAATACAGCACTCTTTTTAAGTTGGCTGATAATTTCAAAATCACCTAAAATCTGACTGTCTAAACCAGAGCCTACGCGAAACATATGTGTTACAGCCTCGTTGCTTTTATAAATATAAGCGACCTTTCTAAATTCTTCAACGGTTCCTTTGGTATTGTCGCAAAGCAATTGAATAAGCTGAAAAGGGTGTTCTGCAAAACCAAAAATTTCGGTTCTGTTACAGGTAGAAGTTACAATTAAACTTTCAATTCCATTCGCTTTAGCTTGTTCTAAGACCTTGACCTTACTAGCATCATCCAAGCTAAAATGCCCTCTAATCTCCGCATCTGCTTTTTTGTAACTTAAGCCAATGGCGTAGAAGTATGTGTTTTTTTGTTGCATGTTTTCGTGTAAACAGACTTCGGGGTTTGTTAACGGCAAATGTAGTAGGACATTTTTGAAAAAAGTAACGCTAAAAGAACTTTAAGTATCGTTTGTGGTTTTTTAGCCTTCTTTTTTCATAAAATATGATAAATGTCATACTTTTGTACTAAATTCAAGTACTAAGGAGGTCTTTGTTTAGAATGAATCTAAATAAAATAATAAAATTTAATAAATGAATAATCAAAAAAATGTCGCTACAAGGTCATACAACGAAACAAAAGTAGACGATGATGTTTTTGTGTTAACATTTCACAATGAGACTACCGATTCTCAGCAGGTAACACGAGAAATAGGTAGTAATTTTATACAGTTTCATTTTAGTATTAAAGGCTCAAGTACTTTTAATTTTAATGAGGGGCGCTACAGTTTAGAGGTTTTAGAAGAAAATTCCTTATTACTCTATAATCCGCAGCGCGAATTACCAATTGATTTAGAGGTTAAGCCCAATTCGTGGTTGATTACCGTGCTTATTTCTATTAAAAAATTTCACGGTTTGTTTTCTCAAGAAGCCGATTATATTACTTTTTTAAGTGATGATAACCGCGATAAGAAATATTATAAAGACGGAAAGATATCGCCGTCTATGGCTATTGTCTTAAATCAGTTAATTCACTTTAACCTCAATCAATCTATAAAGCACATTTATTTTAAAGGTAAAACTCTAGAATTGCTAAGCTTGTATTTTAATAGAAATGAAGAAGCCGATATTGAGCAATGTCCGTTTTTAGTCGATGAGACTAATGTTATTAAAATACGTAAGGCAAAAGATATTATAATAAGCCGAATGGCAGAGCCACCAAGTTTACAGGAATTGAGTGACGAAATAGGATTGAGTTTAAAAAAATTAAAGGAAGGGTTTAAACAAATTTATGGAGACACCGTTTTTAGCTTTTTATTAGATTATAAGATGGAAGTGGCGCGTAAACTCTTAGAGTCTGGAGACCATAATGTTAATGAGGTAGGGTTAAAAGTTGGCTATAGTACATCCAGTCATTTTATTGCCGCTTTTAAAAAGAAATATGGTACAACACCAAAAAAATACTTGCAGTCTTTAGGCTAGCGGGTAGTTAATAGTATAACGCAAAACAATTTCCAGAAGTTGTTAAATAACCATTGGGAATCTGTCTCACGATAAGAATAATAGTAATTAGAATTGTATTTTTGCAATTCGAAAAAACACAGTAAAACCAGAACAGCGTTTGGCGTGTTGGGGTTTTTATTAAGATATAAGAATGAAGAAAAAAGGAGTCTTACTCGTAAATCTAGGATCACCAGAAAGTCCGGAGCCTAAACATGTAAAAAAGTATTTAGGAGAGTTTTTAATGGACGAGCGTGTTATTGATGTCCCGCTATGGGCAAGAACACTGCTGGTTAAAGGTATTATTTTAAATACCAGGCCTAAAGCCTCGGCAGCCGCCTATAAAAAAATATGGTGGGAAAACGGGTCGCCACTAATTGTACTTTCAGAACAGTTACAAGAAAAAGTACAAGAGCAAACCGAGTATCCTATTGCCTTAGCTATGCGTTATGGGAGTATGACTATTAAAAAAGGGTTGCAAGAGCTAGTCGATAAAGGTGTGGACGAGGTGTTTTTAATTCCTCTTTATCCGCAATTTGCTATGGCAACTACCGAAACTATTTTGGTTTTAGCCGAATCCTTAAGAAAAGAACATTTTCCAAATTTAAAAATCGATTCGCTACCGGCATTTTATAATAACCCCGATTATATTACGGTGCTCGCTAATTCGATACAAGACGATTTAAAAGATAAAAATTACGACCACCTATTATTTTCTTACCACGGTGTCCCAGAGCGACATATTCGCAAGAGTGATATTACAAAATCACATTGTACTATCGACGGGTCGTGTTGTAAAACACCTTCTCCGGCACACGAATTTTGCTACAGACACCAGTGTTTTGAAGTTACCCGTTTAATAGCAGAGAAATTAAACTTACCAGACGATTCGTATTCTACATCGTTTCAATCGCGATTAGGTTTCGATCCTTGGTTGTTGCCTTATACCGATAGAACAATAGAGCGCCTAGGAAAAAGTGGCGTTAAAAATATGGCCATTGTTACCCCAGCATTTGTTAGTGATTGTTTAGAGACTCTAGAAGAAATTGCTATGGAAGGCGAAGAGCTTTTTCATGAAGTAGGCGGTAAGGAGTTTAGTACTGTACCTTGTTTAAATACTAATGAAGATTGGGTAGCACTTTTAGCACAGTGGATTAACGCGTGGGCTTTAGAGCCAACAGAAGCTTAAATGCAAAAAGAAAGTCATTCGACATATTTAGGAACAGAAACAATAAGTAAATTATTAGTTAAGCAGGCCGTACCAGCGTCTATAGGGATTCTGGTAATGTCTCTTAATATTCTAGTCGATACTATTTTTGTTGGACAATGGATTGGTTCTACCGCTATTGCTGCGATAAATGTGGTTTTACCGGTGTCTTTCTTTATTGCCGCTTTAGGAATGTCTATTGGTGTTGGTGGATCCTCGATAATTTCTCGTGCTTTAGGAGCTAATAATCACCCAAAAGCACTTAAGGTTTTTGGAAATCAAATCACCCTAACCCTTATTCTTACTATCGCTTTTGTAACTGCGGGATTGTGGTATATAGATGCAATCATTCCCGCCTTTGGGGGTAAAGGGGCTATTTTTGAGCCCGCCAAAACATATTATACTATCGTGTTGTATGGTGTGCCCTTTTTGGCTTTATGTATGATGGGGAATACCGTAATTCGTGCCGAAGGGAAACCAAAATTCGCCATGTATGCCATGCTATTCCCGTCGGTAGGGAATTTAATTTTAGACTACCTTTTTATTAATGTTATGGATTTTGGTATGGCCGGTGCAGCGTGGGCTACGACCGGATCGTATCTGTTGTGTTTCCTTTTTATTCTGTGGTATTTTATATCTAAAAACTCGGAGCTAAAAATTAATATGTCGCACTTCGGACTCGATAAAACCATTGTTTCCGAGATTTCTAGTTTAGGATTTGTAACACTAGCCCGCCAAGCGGTAGTGAGCATCACCTATTTGTTAATGAATAACATTTTGTATAACCTCGGTGGCGAAACCTCGGTGACGGCCTATGCTATCGTTGGCCGTATGCTAATGTTTGCCTTGTTTCCTGTATATGGTATTACCCAAGGGTTTTTACCAATTGCCGGTTATAATTACGGAGCACACCACTATGGTCGGGTTAAAGAGAGCATCGCAACGGCCTTAAAGTATGCTATAGGTTTAGCTATTATCGTTTTTATTATTTTAATGGTGTTTCCAGAAGCTATTACCCGATTGTTTACCTCTAACCCCGAAGTAATTAAAGAAACGCCAAGCGCCATGCGATGGGTGTTTGCAGTGACGCCTATTGTGGCCATTCAGCTTATCGGAGCGGCCTATTTTCAGGCTATAGGTAAAGCCGTGCCCGCCTTACTACTCACCTTAACACGACAAGGGTTTATATTTATTCCCCTTATCTTTATACTGCCTCAGTTTTTTGGCGAACTAGGCGTATGGATGTCATTCCCGATTTCCGATGTGTTGGCAACCCTAATCACCGCTTATTTTTTAAACCGCGAAGTAAAA
This sequence comes from Bizionia paragorgiae, assembly GCF_900107625.1. Classification (GTDB taxonomy): domain Bacteria; phylum Bacteroidota; class Bacteroidia; order Flavobacteriales; family Flavobacteriaceae; genus Bizionia; species Bizionia paragorgiae. The sequence goes on along the minus strand of NZ_FNQK01000002.1, from coordinate 111,642 downwards.
ACGAATTTAACACCTTCAAAAACAGTCTAATGGAATATTATAACTACATCAAAGCGCTGCATCTTATTTTTGTTATTACTTGGTTTGCCGGTTTGTTTTATATTCCGCGCTTGTTTGTGTATCAAATAGAAGCTTTTCATAGACCATCACCAGATAAGGAAATTTTAGGTGAGCAGCTTAAGTTAATGGCGAAGCGCTTATGGTATATTATCACCTGGCCATCGGCAATATTAGCGACTATTTTCGCCCTTTGGTTGTTGGTTTTAATGCCTTCTTGGTTGGAGCAACCGTGGATGCATGTTAAACTAACCTTTGTGATTTTACTTTTTCTCTACCACCTAAAAACGCATATCTATTTTATACAATTGCAAAATGACGTGGTGAAAAAAACATCAAATTTTATGCGTTTATGGAACGAAGGCGCGACCTTTATACTGTTTGCTGTGGTGTTTTTAGTAATTTTAAAAAGTGCTATCAATTGGGTCTTTGGTGTGGTAGGCATCCTTGTTCTCGGTATATTACTCATGCTCGGTTTTAAAGTCTATAAGCGTATTCGAGAAAAAAACGGCGATACATTTTAATTGTTTTGGCGGTTTAGGGCGTCGCAAAAAAAAAGCTTTGCCCTACCGCGCTATCCACTATATCTTTTGCCTAAAAAGCAAAAGGATGCCGTTTCTATCGCTAACGCGGTAAATTGGTTCGATTATTGCTATATTTAAAGCTTTAAAATAAGTAATGAAAATAAACAAGCTCTCCCTACGTGTACGCATATTTTTAGCCATGATTTTATTGGTTATCGTGTCTTCATTACTAATTGCAACCGTATATATCTATCAGTATAACGAGGAAACTCAAGACTACCATAAGCAACGATTAGAGCGTAAAGAAAGCGCTATTATTAATAGCTTGAAATTTGTAATTCGCGAGACTTCGTACCCTGTAACAACCGAAAATATTCCTCTTATTTTTAAAACGAAAATTTTCGAGGTTGCCGATGTGCACAACCTGCAAATCAACTTATACAATTTTGAAGGCGAACTGCTTATTTCGTCTAAAGCCGACCTGGTGCCAGAGCGTTCCAGTCAGTGTATCGATACAGAGATTCTAAACCAACTTCTAAATACTGCCGAGCACCGTTTTGAGAAAAAGGAGGTTAAAGCACAAGAAAATTTCAGGTCGAGTTACCAGTATATTTACGATCAAAAATTTAAACCCTTAGCTATTATTAATCTGCCGTATTTGGAAAATGATGATTTCTTAGCCAAGGAACTTAATGAGTTTTTAACCCGGTTAAGTTATACCACTTTATTAATTCTTGCTATAGCGGTAATGTTTGCTTTTTTCTTGTCTAAGTACATCACCAAATCACTAAAAAAGATTAGTGATAAGATGCGAACTACCCGATTAGAAAAGCGAAATGAGAAAATAGACATCGCACATACGAGTGAGGAAATTTCAGAACTTATAAAATCGTATAATAATATGATCGATGAGTTGGAGGAAAGTGTTGTTATATTAGCAACAAACGAGAGGGAGCGCGCATGGCGAGAGATGGCAAAGCAGGTGGCGCATGAAATTAAAAATCCCTTAACCCCCATGCGTTTGAGTGTGCAGAATTTTCAAAGAAAATTCGATCCTAACGATCCTGAAATATTTACTAAGGTAAATGAATATACTGATACTTTAATTCAGCAAATAGATACGATGAGTTCTATTGCGAGTGCGTTTTCAAATTTCGCAAAAATGCCTGTGCAGCAAAACGAACAGCTAAATGTGGTAAAAATTGTACACTTAGCATTGGATATTTTTGTAGAAAGCGACATTGAATTTCATTCTGAAAAAGAAGAAATAATCGCTAAATTTGATCGCTCACAGCTTATTCGGATTGTAACTAATCTAATTAAAAACAGTATTCAAGCCGTTCCAGAAGGGCGCGAACCAAAAATTAACGTGAGTGTTTTAGACGACGCCAAAAGCGTCACTATTCAAGTAACCGATAATGGTATCGGGATTTCTGAAGAAAATAGAATCAGAGTTTTTGAACCTAAATTTACGACCAAATCCAGTGGTATGGGATTAGGTTTAGGAATGATTAAAAATATGTTAGAAGCCTATAACGGAAGCATTACCTTTGTAACACAGAAAAACATAGGAACCACCTTTACGGTAAGCTTTCCTAAGGAATAATTAGAAATTTAAAATTTATAGATATGGATTATCAAAACATACTTACCGCATTTAATAACGGTATAACAACAATTACAATTAACAGGCCAACTAAATTAAATGCGTTAAACAAGGCAACTATCGAAGAGCTGCATAAGGCATTCGACGCAGCAGATAAAGATGCCGATACCAAAGTTATTTTTATAACGGGTAGTGGAGAAAAGGCGTTTGTGGCTGGTGCTGATATAAGTGAGTTTGCTAATTTTGATGTGTCTAATGGCGGTCAGTTAGCAGCAAAAGGACAAGAATTATTGTTCGATTTTGTCGAGAATTTAAGTACGCCAGTAATTGCAGTAGTTAATGGTTTTGCATTGGGTGGCGGATTAGAATTAGCTATGGCTTCGCACTTTAGAATAGCGAGTACTAATGCTAAAATGGGACTGCCGGAAGTGTCCCTGGGTGTGATTCCTGGTTACGGTGGTACACAGCGTTTGCCTCAATTAGTAGGTAAAGGTCGTGCTATGGAAATGGTGATGACTGCGGGTATGATAGATGCCAATACAGCAAAAGATTACGGTTTAGTAAACCACGTGGTAGAACTTGAAGAACTCATGCCATTGGCCGAAAAAATAGCAGGGAAAATAATGCGTAACTCATCAGTAGCGATTAGTAAAGCAATTACTGCTGTAAATGCTAATTTTAAAGATGGTGTAAATGGTTATGAAACTGAAATTAAAGAGTTTGGAAACTGTTTTGGTACTGAAGATTTTAAAGAAGGAACAACAGCGTTTTTAGAAAAAAGAAAAGCTAATTTCCCAGGGAAATAGGAGCTTAATGTGGGTAATTAGGAAGTAGCTTTTATTACTAGGTCGCAATAAATACTAGCCTTATGGTAATAGGGTAATCCTAGGATGCGGTAGCTAGAAAATTCGCTTTCTAAGTCCTGTTCTTAGTTAAAGTACCTGATATATAATACAAAAAAAGACGACTGCTATAGTCGTCTTTTTTTTTGGTGTTATTGTGTTATTTTATACCATCCCATTCATCGTAAAATTGATCTAAAAAGAGCAGCATAAAATCGTGTCTTTTTTCGGCAATTTGTTTACCTGTTTTGGTGTTCATTCTATCTTTTAAAAGTAACAACTTTTCATAGAAGTGATTAATTGTTGGTGCTTTCGAGTTTTTATAGTCTTCTTTAGACATGTTAAGCTGAGGTTTAATTGCGGGATTAAATAGCGGTCTATTTTTAAATCCGCCGTAATTAAAACAACGCGCAATTCCAATAGCCCCAATGGCATCTAATCTGTCCGCATCCTGCACCACGTCCAATTCTAAAGACTTAAACTGCTGTGAGGTATTGCCGCCTTTAAAACTAATATTTTCAATTATTTTTATAACGTGCTCAATTATATGGGAATCCACATTTTGTGCAAACAAAAACTCACGGGCTACTTTAGGACCTACGGTTTCATCACCATTGTGAAATTTGCTGTCCGCTATATCATGTAATAGCGCACCAAGGGCAACAACAAGTGAGTCTACAGCTTCGTTTTTAGCAATAAGTAGAGCGTTTTTGTAAACCCGTTCAATATGAAACCAATCGTGGCCTCCTTCGGCGTCTTTAAGCTCTTGCTTAACGAATGCAATGGTGTTGTTAATTAAAAGATCTTGGGACATGGTTATAATTTAGCAGGTTCTACCCATTTAAATTGGTATGAGTTTTCAGGTATTTTAATACGGTCTGCTAAACGTAACATGCGTCCTGGGAGTTTCATTAAATAGTCTCTTGCTTTTTCAGCTTCATCATTAAGATCGGTAATCTTATCAATTTCCCAACGTTTAATCAGTTTTTCTAAGATTTCTACGTAATCTAAAGAGGTGTATACCCCAATGCGTTGCGCTGTATTCGAAAACTCTTCGAAAGCTGTACTAACTTTTCCTCCAGACTCTCTTAAAAAATGTGCTGGCATTGTAATCTTTTGCTTCATCATGTATTGAAAAGCAAGCATCATTTGGCTAGGGTCTACAGCAAAAATACGCTCTACAAATTCGCTGTATGCGTGGTGATGTCTCATTTCGTCTCCAGAAATAATCTTACACATTTTAGACAGCTGTTTGTTGCCTTTTTCTTTTGCTAATTTCGCGACGCGGTTATGAGAGACATACGTTGCTAGCTCTTGAAAACTAGTATAGATAAAGTTTTTATACGGATCTCTATCGGTACCAATATCAAAACCATCGGCAATAAGATGCTGTGTTGTTTTTTCTATTTCGCGCATGTTAACACGTCCAGAGAGGTAGAGGTATTTGTTTAATACATCGCCATGTCTGTTTTCTTCGGCCGTCCAATGTCTAACCCATTTAGACCAACCGTTGCGTTCTACTTGATCGACGCCTTCTACTTCCATTAACCATGACTCGTAGGTGGGTAGAGCTTCTTCGGTAATCATATCTCCAACAAGAACAACCCAAAAGTCGTAAGGTAATTCTTTAGAGAGTTCTCTAATTTCTTTAACCTCTTCAAAAAAAGTGTCACTTTCAGAGTTAGGTAGGAAATCTGAGGGTTGCCAAATGGTGTCGATTGGAATTAAGTATTTTTGGATTAATGCATCAACATCTTTTTCCAAAAATTGCATCACTTCTAATCTTACGTTTTTTAATGACATAACATATCGTGTTTAATTAATTATGTGTTCTTTTATAACAGATTCTACCTGTTCTAAAAGATCGTGTATTTCAAATTCGCTAGCTTTTAGCGGCTTGTGTACTTCAAATGTAATATGAGCTCCTATGCCCATAGGGAAATTCCCATAACGCATAGTTTTCCATGAATTGTTAATACTAATAGGAACAATTATCGCGCTTGGTACGTATTTAATTAAGGTTTCTAAGCCTTTAGTTCGAAAAGGTTTAGGCGTTCCGTTTTTACTTCGTGTGCCTTCAGGGAATATAACCGCAGCTCTATTAGTCTCTTCAATATAAGTTGCAAAACGCCTGATTTCTAAAATGGCTTGCCTTGGGTTTTTTCTGTCTATTAGGGCCGAACCACCATGTCGTAAATTGTAAGAAACTGAAGGGATGCCTTTTCCAAGTTCCTTTTTGCTAACAAATTTAACGTGGTGTTTTCTTAAATGCCACATGATAGGAGAAATGTCGTACATGCTTTGATGATTCGACACGATTATTATGGGTAAATCGGTTGGGAGTTCGTAGTCGTTTTTAAATAAAAAGGTGGTGCCTAAAATATTTAGACATCGCATGAGTAAAAACTGTAAAATATCTACCGATTTTTTGTGTGCTTGGTAGCCAAAAACGTTAAGACACACCCACTGTATCGGATGAAATACCACTAAGGTCAATCCGAAAAAAAGGTAGTAAATCACGGTTAAAGGATAGGCTAATAACTTTTGCATCACTTGAATATTGTTTTTATTAAACAAAGTAACTATAAAAACAACAGTAAGCATAAAAAAACCACGACTAAATCGTGGTTTTTTTTTGTTAAAATATAAGCTGTTAATTTAAAATTAACTTAGCATTTCTCGTTGTAAGCATCAATAAGATTTGCTGCAATTATTTCTGCTGGGCGACCTTCAATATGGTGACGCTCTAACATGTGTACTAATTCACCGTCTTTAAACAAAGCGATACATGGCGAACTTGGAGGAAAAGGAATCATATGTTCTCTTGCCTTATCCGTTGCTTCTTTATCTACTCCTGCGAAAACAGTGACTAATTGATCTGGACGTTTGTCATTTTGTAAACTCATACTAGCACCTGGTCTAGCATTTGCAGCTGCACAACCACAAACCGAGTTAACAACCACTAAAGTTGTTCCTTGTTTTGCTAGAGCAGCATCAACATCGTTTGCTGTGTGTAATTCTTGAAAACCAACCTTAGTTAAGTCCTCGCGCATTGGTTTTACTAATTCTGCTGGATACATATCTTTTAAATTTTATCTATTAATATTCTATAAGTACAAAGTTAATCAAAAACTATGCAAAAAAAGATATTCCCTGCTCAGATAACAGTTATGGTGTCATAAGGTCAGCCTATCGCTTTATAAAGGCCTTTTTAGAAATAAAAATGAAGTTACAGTACCAAAAATGCGTGGGTTTTTGAGTCCGCCAATAAAAATAAGCCTGTATTCAAGTGATTTTGCCTTGGTGGTATGGGGGATTTATTTGTGAATCTACTGAGTTGTCAAACTGTGGTTAGAGCCAGTAGTTTAGTGGTAAAAAGAGTAAACCAATTGAGTGTTAATTGATTAATGTTTATTTTAATTGTCTATAATCTTTTAAAAAGGGATTATTTATTAATTTTTTACTGTAACTTAGGGTAACACGAAATAGTAACAATTACCAAATTGATTTGTATGCCTAGGATTTTTAAGCCCATAGTATTTTTTATTACAAAATAGAGTACAGGTCCTAAGTGTAAGTCAATACCTAGCGGCTTTGCCAAGATAGTATTGTAAACTAAAAATATGACGAACACACCAATATATGCTGTTAAAACGGATAGGATGGATATTACGGTAGACCTAGGGAGCAGTGTTGTGTTTATTCAGCAAAAGTGGAAATATAATTGGAAAACTTCTCCAAAAGTGACTGCATGGAGTTATGTGGAAAAAAAAGAATTTCATAATAAAGCAGATAAGCTTTTATGGAGCGGCTGGAGTAATCGCTATACCCTAAAAGTATCAGGGAGTTCTAATATAGCTAAAAAATATAACCGGAAGGAACTACAAGTGAATTTTGATATAAAATGGGTGCTTAACTCAGAACATTGGACAGTTCAGGTTAAAAAAATAGAAACGGGAAAGTTTAATACGAGCTCGGTAAATTGGACTTCTAGGCTAATCAATTTAGATACCGAAGACCTAAAAGTTGTAACGCGAACTAAGAATAAAAAGGCGTATAAGCAGTATCCTATTTCTCACGAATTTGGCCACGCCATTGGTAACACCTCGCATATAAAAGGAATGCATAGTGACGAGTATAAGACTACAAGTAGTTTTAATATTGATTTACAAAGTAGAATGAATATTGGCGATACATTAAGACGGCGACATATTGATTATATAATTACAGAACTAAATAAGATGATTCCTAATACTGTTTTTAGTATACATCAGCTTTTATAAAACAATAATAATTATGAAATGTAATTTTAAATATGTTTTAATTTTCTTTTTAGCATTCGGTTGTAAACCTAATACTGAGGGTGCGTTAAATGTTTTAGACCCTGCCGAAAAAACAATGAATCAACCACTTCAAACCAAGAAAATGAATGTAAAGGGATTAACACTAAAAGAGGCTGTTACTAAATATGGTAAGCCAGATTACGCTACCGAATTTAAATTAGAGGGCGTTAATTTAAACGAATTTAGAATAGAACTCAGGAATTTTTTTGATGCTAATCAGATAGCATCAGAAATTGAAATTAAAGAAATAACCTGGGAAAACAAATCAGATTCTTTGCTAACAGCATGGTATAAAGAATTAGATAAAGAATGGGTTTATATTCATTCCTTAGAATATCACAAAAACGATGAATTTTAAAACCTAAAACTATGGCGCTTCAGAGTGAAACAACTATTTATATTGACGGTACAGAAATTTCTTCCTATAAACACCTGGAGTTGCAGCAGTCTATAGACAATCACCATTGTTTAGAGCTCATATGCCGAATGGATGTGTTAGACGATATTTCTGGAGCCTTAGGAGAATCCAGTAAAAACTTTTTAGGACAAACAATTACAGTGCAAACAACGGCAGTAGATACTCTTAGCGGGTATCAGAATCTAGAGTTTAAAGGGATTGTAACCCAGGTAAAAACAATAAAAGGTCACGAGGCCAGTTCTGGAGATAAAATTGTTATAAAAGCACAAAGTCCAACTTACCTTGCAGACGATGGTCCGCACTACGCCTCCTATAACGACGTTACTCTATCCGATATTATAACACAGACTTTTAAGGATTATGACGCGTCTAAATTAGAGGTGTTAATTCAGCCTAATAACAAGTCTACCCTGCATTACTCGGTACAACACAACGAGAGCGCTTATAATTATGCAAGCCGTTTGGCAGCGCAATATGGTGAGTGGTTTTATTACAATGGGGCCCAGCTTATTTTCGGACATCCAGAAACTAATGAAATAGAGCTTAGCTATGGTTTTGATCTTAAAGAATACCATTTGGATTTAATCCCGCAGTCTCATAATTACAAATATTATGCAAACGATTACCTATTAAACGAAACCCATGAAAAAGATGCTGCCGACATAAGTTCTAGTGTTAATGGTTACAGTGGTTTTGTGTCTAATAAATCTCAAACTATTTATAATAAGCAAAGCCAAGTATGGCATAGTTTATACAACGATTCAACGGCTAAAAAACGTTTGGATAACAGTATAGAGTTGCAAAAAAAGGCGGTCGAAATACGACAGGTTATTTTTAGTGGTGTAAGTGATAATCCCGGAGTTAAATTAGGGAATGTTGTCGTTGTAGATGGAGCGCGTTACCGGGTAACCAGTATTATCCATAGCAATAGTGAGAATGGTGATTATGAAAATAATTTTGAGGCAGTTACGGCGGATTTTGATGCTTATCCAAACACTAATATTAATGCTTTTCCTAGGAGTGAAAGTCAAACAGCAGTGGTCATGGAAAATGCCGACCCCGAGGGCTTAGGTAGGATTCGCGTGCAATTCCCTTGGCAAAAAATAATGGGTGAAATGACGCCGTGGATTCGTATAGTAACCCCTCATGCTGGTAGTGAAAAAGGCTTCCATTTTATACCAGAAATTAACGAAGAAGTCTTAATTGGTTTTGAAGGCGGTAATGCAGAGCATCCTTATATGTTAGGGAGTTTGTATAATGGATCTGGTAAAGCAGGCGCTTTTAAAAGTGATGCAAATGCTATAAAGGCTATAAGAACTAGGAGCGGACATACTATTGCGTTAAATGATACTGATGGCGAAGAGAAGATAGAGATTTATGATAATGATGGAAGCATTATAATCTTCGATACTCAGAAAAAGTCATTAACTATCAATGCTTCTGAAACTATAAATATTGGTGCTAAAAATATCCATTTGGTTGCTGAAAAAAATATCACATTAAAAGCTAAAGGTAATATTGAAACAGCTTCTGAAGTTGATACCAACATTTTGTCTACAGGCAACACGGTTATACAATCTTCTAGAGATATAGAGGTTAATAGTGATGGCGCTGTGGCTATCGAAGCGACTTCTGATGCAGAATTGAAAGGTCAACGGGTATCAGTTGAAGGGAAAACGGAAGCTAAACTTAAAGGTGTACAAACCAGTGTAGAAGGACAAATCACAGCGGTACAAGGCGCTTCTGGGAAAATAGATGTCATGTAGTTAGTATGATATATAAAAATAGAACATTTAAAATAGTAAGGCGAGTCTTTTATTTAAGTTGCTTTTATATCTGTATGTCATGTGATTTTTCATCAAATATAAGCACTACAGGCACTATAAAAGAACAAGACGGCTACATTTGCTAAATAAGAATACCGTTTTGAAATAGACCGCTGTGAGTTTAAATACAATGGAAAATCTTTTTTTATAGGATTCTTATGATAAAATAATAGAAATTTTTGGAGAACTCGATAAGGAACCTGTTTTAACTTTAGATCAATTATCTTCAAGCATTAGATATAAAGAAATGGGTATTACATTTTGGCTAATCGAACCAGGGAAAAAAATAGATGGAATAAATTTAGATTTTTCTCATCCTACCAAAGGTTTATTAGTGCCATATAAAATAATTAAATTCAGAAAAGCCCCTTATTCTTTAGATTCAGATTTAAATGAATTTATAAAATTTTGCGATTTGCGACATGGAGATAATTTAATTCATGATTTATCTTTTTTTTATATCAAAGATGAAAAAAAATGTAAAATCTTAATAAAAACATTAATTGGGTCTAGACCTAGTTATTATACTACAGATCTTGGAGGGCATATCACTACGAGAGGTTCATTTAATTCAAAATCGACAGGTTCTATAGAAGTACTTGATGTATCCCTTTTAAACAATTAAATTATGGCAGGAAAACCAATAGGAACCATCGGGAGTATACATGTATGCCCAATGGGCTAAGGTGCTTCATAACGTAACCACGGCTTCAAGAAGAGTTGAGGTAACCCCAAAAAACTAAAAAGTACCTTACCAGTATTAAAACATAGAATGATTACTAGTTTATCTTTTAATTTCGAAGCTCTTAAACGAGATAAAACAAGCGAAGTCTTACCGAGGTTGACTATAATTACTATATTTGGCGTTCAACTTTTAAGATTAAAAAATGAGTGGATTTAAGTGGATAGGTGCAACCATAGGCTGGGCTTTAGGAGGCCCAATTGGAGCTATAATAGGCTTGGCATTAGGGAGTGCTGGTGATGCGTTTTCTTCAGGAAAATTAGGATCGTTTTTAAATGAAGGAGAGTCTACAGGACGAAGAACAAGATACGGAACGGGAGGATATAACCAACAACAGCGTCCGCAAACGCACTCGGGGGATTTTGAAGTGAGCTTGCTTATTTTAGCTTCAGTAGTGATTAAAGCCGATGGCGTAACCGATCCTAAGGAACTAGAGTATGTGCGTTCACAATTTGTAAGTATGTATGGAAAAGAGCGTGCTAATAAAGCGTTTAGATTGTTTAAGGAAATTAATAAACAAACTATAAACACCAGACAAGTTTCTTTGCAAATCCAACGTATGATGGATCACCCATCGCGTTTACAGTTATTACACTTTTTATTTAATATCGCCAAGTCCGATGGCATGGTTGTGGACGAGGAAGAGCGTCAAATTGCAAGTATTGCTGGGTATTTAAATATTAATTCTAGAGATTATAATAGTATTAAAGCCATGTTTTATAACAGTAGCGATAATGCCTATAAAATTCTGGAAATTACCAAAGCGGCTTCCAATGATGAGGTAAAACGCGCCTATAGAAAAATGGTGAAAAAATACCATCCGGATAAGGTGGAGCATTTGGGAGAGGAGCATAAAAAAGGTGCTGAAACTAAATTTAAAGAGGTGCAAAAAGCATACGAATACATTCAAAAAGAACGCGGAATGTAACTGTTTTTATGTCTTATAAAGTAAGCTCTTACCTATTATAAAGACCTTATTTTAAATCCTGTTTGGGCCATTAAAATTAATTATTTTAAATTTAGTGGGAGACCTTTTCATAAAATGACCATTAATAAGTAAAATACTTTTATGAGCGATCAAAAAATAGTTCAGCTTTTTAAAAATGGTCAGCGTAGCAAAGCGTTTAAAGAGTTGTATAAACTCTATCCTCGGATTGAAAAATTAATCCTATCCAAAGGTGGGACCAAGGCCGATGCTAGCGATGTGTTTCAGGAATCTCTAATTATTCTCAATCGAAATCTTGAAAAATCAGATTTTAAATTAACATCTTCATTTTATACGTACCTCTATTCAGTCTCTAGATTTGTGTGGAAGGACAGTCAGAAACAATTTTCAAAACAAGAGCTTCATGATTTTAATACAGATCAAGTGTCTGTGTTTCATAGTGTTTTAGAAGAACAGAAATACCTTTTTGCGGAAAACGCTTTTCGGAAATTAGGAGAACGGTGTCAAGACTTACTACAACGGTTTTACCTTCAAAAAATGTCGTTTAAAGACATTGCCGAGGTGATGCAATTTAAAAGTGAAAAAATCGCAAAAAACCAGAAGTATAAGTGCTTAAAAAAAGCAAAAGACATTTACAGAACTACTTTTAATACCGTTCAATCTTAATTTATAACTCTTATGGAAAATCATACAGATCTAATAGACGCCTATATTAATAACTCATTGTCAGAATCTGAGCGCTTAGCTTTTGAAAACAAACTAAAACGCGATCCTGAATTCTACCAACAGTATCAAGAGCAACTAATACTATTAGAAGGCATAAAAAGAGTAGGTCTAAAAACTGAAATTAATTCAGCAAAAAAAAGTTATTTACTCAGAAAATGGTTGAGGTATTTTGGTGTTTCACTTGGACTTTTACTCAGTGTGTTAGCCTTGTTTTATGTTGTATATAAAACCGCCATCCCAACACAGATACCTGATAATAGTAAGATGCAATCTTTAGAAAAGGAACACCTTTCGACTCGCGATTCTGTTCTAAAAAAATATACTGTGGTGGTTAAAAAAGATACGGCCATTCGCAATCAAGAAAAAACCAAGCTTTTTAAGGTGCCTTATTATGAGGAACGGCTTGTTATAACCTATTCTGCTAAACTAACATTAAGAGAATTTAAACAGAAATATCCTGCTTATAAACAAGTGGAGCCTAGAAATGACTCCATCATTATACATGAGCCGATTTTAAATAATTCAATAGAGATAGAGTCGTATCCAACGGTTACTACGGCTCGAAATCGAGTTGAGAATAAAGATAGCCTAACCGTTAAAAATGATGTAGAGGCTAATAATGTCCAAAAGCATTCTAGTGAAAATGGTTTAAAAGCGTTCTATAAGGTCGTTAAAAAACTGCCGGAAACTATAGAATTCAATACCGAAAAGGACTTTTCAATTACCCTTAAAGAAGGAACCTCTTTAAACATCCCAGCAAAATCGTTTATAGGGGCGAAAACCGGCCGATTAGCACGGGGAGTGGTGAGCTTAGAAGTGACAGAGTTTTATAAACTGTCGGATATGCTTTTGGCTAATTTGTCGACAACCTCTAATGGGGAGCTTTTAGAAACGGGAGGTATGCTATATATTGATGCTAACAAAAAGGGGGAGCAACTTACTTTAAAGCCGGGAAAAACTATGGAAGTGGTGTTTAATAAATCGGGGAAGAAAAACATGCAGTTGTTTTCCGGAACGATGCATACTACCGGAATAAACTGGAATCTACAAAATACAGAAGGGGATTCCGTAAATAGAACTATTGTGAACTCTCAAATGGAAATAATAGAAGAACATGTAGTTGTAGACTTTAGAGTTATGGATGAGCCACCTCGTTTTTCTGGATGTGAAAATCAACCTATAAAGGAGAGTCGCGATTGTACAATTAGAGCTATCGAAGCGCAGTTTCAAAGGGAGTATAATCTTTCTGTTGCCGACGGTCTAGGGCTAACAGGGAAACAAAAGATGAGATGTTTTTTTAAAATTGATAGTCAAGGGCGTATTGGAGAACTATCGGTAAGGGCTTCCAATAGAGTATTGGGCTTAGAGGCCATTCGAGTCTTAGAAGCACTGCCTAAATTTATTCCTGGAAAACAACGCGGAAAACTAGTAAGTACGCATCTCTATTTGCCTCTTGAAATTGTTTTTCCGGGTAAAACGGTGCCTGCAGACAGTAGCGTGGTGGTTAAAAGTGATAGTAAATTTGTCGCAACCCTAGAAGCCCGTATAGATTCCATGGCAGTTGTTAAAGGGGCGCTTTCAGAAGTCAGCCATCGCGATATAGAGCGTTATGCCTTTGCAACGTCAACCTTGGGCTGGTTAAACAGTGATAAATTTGTTAGCTCTAAAAAACCTCGGGTGAAATTTAAATTTAAATTAAATGATGCTGAAGGGACGCAAATGAAAATGGTTTTTAAAAGTATGAGTTCTATTTTATCAGGGAAAAAGCAAGGAGAAATATTTGATTTTGGACAGGTTCCAGAAGATGAGGCTATTATATTAATTGCAATTAAAAAGACTAAGGATAAGCTTTACCTGGCGATAAAGGAAACCAAAACACGTGCTAATCCGAATGTGAATTTAGAGTTTGTCGAGTTTAGTATGCACGAGTTAAAAGAGGCTTTGAAAGCGTTAGATGCGGACTTCCATTAAAGTAAAAAATTAAATGGTGATTTTCGTTTTAAGGTGTTGAATAAAAAAATAATAGGTGGTGAACGTGAATTCGCTAACCTCTAAACAAAAAGAAATCATCCTTCATATCTTCAATTTGAGCATCCTCGTTGGTTATAATATAATCGATAGCCTGGGTGGTAAAGGCATCTCCTTTATCGGTTAAAGAAACAATGTTATTATCGATGATTATCATATTGTTTTGCTGGGCTAAATCTAATACGGTTTTGGCACGAACTTTTTGCCAATTAATATGTTCGCATAAATGGTTTACGTGGCGCTCACTCTTTTCAGAATGGTTTTTTAAGTGCAATAAAAAGGTGATTAAAGAGACTTCTGTGCGTTGTTGTTTTTCTCTGTAAATTACAGCAATAACACCTTTGCTAGGAGCAAATAGGTAAGCCATTAAGAATATAAATCCTAACATTGTCGTAATGGAGCCTGCAATAGAGGCGTCGAGAATATGAGCCATCCAATAGCCTGAAATGGCACTAAGCACACCAAAAAAGACAGCTAATAGTAACATCTTTTTTAAATCGGTGGTAAGCAGGTATGCTGTTGCTGCCGGTGCAATCATTAAAGCAACGACCAATATAGCACCTACGGCATCGAATGCTCCTACCGTGGTTATCGAGGCCACCGACATCAATCCGTAATGAATAATCACTGGAGAAAAGCCTAGTGATGCCGATAATCCCGCATCAAAAGTGCTTACTTTTAGCTCTTTGAAAAATGCGAATAGCAATCCCAAGGTCACCGTTAGTATGCTTCCAATTACCCATAGGGATTTTGGCCCCACATCGGTTCCAGAAATAATAAGTCGGTCGAAAGGTGCAAAAGCCAATTCACCGAGTAAAACGGCATCGACATCCAAATGAACATCGTTGGCATTTTTTGCAATTAATATCACTCCAATACTAAACAGTGCGGGAAATACTAAGCCTATTGCCGTGTCTTCCTTGACCAAGCCCGTTTGTTGAATCTGCTCCACCAAAACAACTGTAATTAATCCGCTAAGCGCAGCAAGTAAAATGAGTAAGGGTGAGTTAAGATCTTGAGTAATAAAAAATCCTATAACTAGTCCCGGTAGTATGGCGTGACTAATCGCGTCGCTAATCATTGCCATTTTTCTAAGTACCAAAAATGTTCCTGGAATAGCACAGGCGATAGCTACCAAGCTAGCGATAAGTTGTATTTCTATCTGTGCGCTATTCATTGTTTTGTTGATTGTATAAGTTAGAAGCGGTTTTGAATCCCTCTTCAGTTAAGCTCCACATGTTTCCATCGAGTTCTACATAATTTTTTTTGACTAACTTTTGAAGTGTTCCTCGGGTAAAACCTTGAAAGTTGTTCAGTATTTTAATGGTGTGAGGGTGAGAAATCGTATCGTGAGTTTTAGCAATATGATACATAAAAGCTAGGGTTTTGTGCTGTTCTAAATCGCGTCTGTTTTTTATAAATCTGATGTGTCTAAAAAGTAACCCGCGACTTGGAGAAAAAATAAAGGAAAATAGTACAAAAACTGAAGCGACGAGCACGATAACTGGTCCTGTAGATAAGTTATTCTGACTCGCACTAATTGCGGTGCCAAAAACGCCTGAGAACGCACTAAAAAAAGCAGCTAAAATAACCATAGTCCCTAAGCTGTTCGTCCATTGCCTTGCAGCAGCAGCCGGTGCTAAAAGCATAGCGCTCATTAAAACAACCCCTACGGTTTGTAAGCCTAAAACTATGGCTAACACAATAAAGGAAGTGATTAAAATATCGATTATTCGGGTGTTAAAACCTAGGGTTTTCGTGTAGTCGGGGTCAAAGAGAAGCATTTTAAACTCTTTCCAAAACAGTAAGATCACAACTAAACACAGGCCAGTTACTATAGCCATTAGCCAAACATCGCTTTCCACTAATGTTGCAGCTTGACCAAACAAATACTTATCTAGACCTGCCTGATTGGCGTTGGGTTGCTTTTGAATAAAAGTAAGTAATAACATACCGAAACCAAAAAACAGGGATAAGATAAGACCTAAGGCGGTATCCGATTTTAAATGTGTTTTTGTAGTAATCCCTTTAATCCAAAAAGTGCCTATGAGTCCGCTAACCAAAGCGCCAATTAATAAGGTGTTACTGTCTTTAGCACCCGTAATTAAGAAGGCAATGGCAATTCCTGGTAATGCGGCATGAGATATGGCATCGCCTAAAAGGCTTTGTTTTCTAAGGACTGCAAAACTTCCGAGCATACCACAAACAGCGCCTAAAATAGCGGTTCCTAAAGTTATGGTTCTTAGTGTGTAATCTGAAAACACTAAAGAAAAGTACTCGTTTAAATTCATCGTGCTTTACTAGTTGTTATTAAATGCCGTTTAAAATAGCTTATTCTTGAATACTAACTTTGTAGTTAATTCCGTAGGTTTTTGTTAGGTTATCATCATTAAAAATATCTTTTACGGGGCCGGTAGCTATTTTCTTTACGTTTAAAAAAGTAACCCAATCAAAATACTCCGGAACCGTTTGTAAATCGTGATGTACTACAATTACGGTTTTTCCTGCTTTTCGCAACTCTTTTAAAATGTTAATAATAGCAATCTCTGTGGTGGCATCTACGCCTTGAAAAGGTTCATCCATAAAATAAATGGAAGCATTTTGTACCAAAGCGCGGGCTAAAAAAATGCGCTGCTGTTGTCCGCCAGAAAGCTGACTTATTTGTCGGTTTTTAAAGGCAAGCATGCCTACTTTTTCTAAGGCTTCTAAAGCGGCTTTTTTCTCTTTTTGTCGCGGACGCTTTATCCAACCTAAGCTACCGTAAGTACCCATCATCACCACATCTAAAGCGGTGGTAGGGAAGTCCCAGTCTACACTTCCTTTTTGTGGTACATAAGCGACTAATGCGCGTTGTTTTTTATAGGGCTTACCGTAAATAGTAACACTGCCGGCAATGGGAGGTAAGATTCCAAGAATCGCTTTTATAAGTGTCGATTTTCCAGCGCCGTTTGGTCCCACTATGGCCATTAAAACACCTTCCGGAATTTCTAAATCGATATCCCATAATACCGGTTTGTAGTTATACGCAACCGTTAAATCGTCGACTTTTACTGCAATATTTTGTGCCATTATTAAAGTGCGTTTTACGGGTTATTTTAAAGCGTTGACTATGGTGTTTACATTGTATTCAAACATACCTATATAAGTGCCTTCCATGCTGCCCTTGTTTCCTAATGCATCAGAATATAGGGTGCCTCCAATTGTAATGGCGTGCCCTTTAGAATTTACGGCTGCTTGTAAAGCTTCAATGGTTCGCTTGGGTACCGAACTTTCAATAAAAACAGCTTTAACTTCTTTTTCAATTATAAATGCCGATAGTTTTTGAACATCTTGAACACCAGCCTCGGTAGCTGTAGACAGCCCTTGAAGCCCCACAACATCAAAATCGTAATTTTTTCCAAAGTAATTAAAAGCATCATGTGCCGTAACTAAAATGCGTTTTTCTCTAGGCAAGGTAGCAATGGTAGTTTTAATTTTAGTTTCTAATTGGTCTAATTGCTCTAGGTATTTTGTTTCGTTAGCTTTGTAACTCTCGGCATTTTTCGGATCTTTTTCTGATAGGATGCTAGTCACTTTTTGAGCAAATAATTTGAAATAAGCGATATTAAACCAAACGTGAGGATCATAATTTGAAGCAAAATAATCCGAGCCTATAAGCGTGCTTTTATCAAGCGCATCAGAAAGAGCTATTGGTGTTTTATGGGCGCTTTCCATTTTCTCGAAAACCTCTACTAGTTTCCCCTCTAAATGCAATCCGTTATAAAAAATTATATCGGCATGAACTAGTTTGTTGACATCCCCTTCACTGGCTTTATACAAATGCGGGTCGACACCACTTCCCATTAAACCTTCAACATTAATATGGTCACCGCCTATGTTTTGCACTAGGTCGGTAATCATGGTGGTGGTGGTAACAATATTCAATTTTCCGTTATCCGGTTTGTTGGTGCAACCAAAGACCATGATAATGGAGAGTATAATTATATTTTTTTTCATTCGTCTAAATTATTATTGCGAAGGTACTAAATATTGAAAGATATTTCTATACGTCTTAGCGTGTTTACATTACAGGTTGGATATTACTTTTAAAAACTGTCTCGTATTTAAATACTGAAAATAGCGTGCTCTGGCTTTAAAGTTTTCATCTAAAAAAACCATTGCGGGTACAGAGAATGGTTTATTCTTTTGCTGTGCCATTAATAAAGGGATTTGATGAATGGGATTTCTACGATTAGTACGTTCGTTTATAAATAGGCGATTGCCAAAATAAATAGAGTCTGTGGTTTCCACATTCATTTTAACCGCATAATAATTTTTATTAAGTTCTTGAATTACCGCTTTATTAGTAAATACTTCCTTTTGCATTAATAAACAAGGACTGCACCAGTCGGCATAAAAGGCGATAAATACTTTTTTAGGTTCTTCTAGAAGTGCTGCGTTAAGCTGCTCAAAACTCAACCAATTAACGGCCTCTTCCTGTTGTGAAAACGCAAAATTTGTAAATGCTAATAGTGAAATACACATCGTAAATGGTCTTGTATATTTCATGCTACAGTGATTTAATTTTTAATCCAGCAAAAACAGATCGTGGTGCTCCGGGACCATAGATATAATTACTGTCTCGGTTTTTTCCAAAATCAAAATCGTTTTGATAACTATTAGTGATGTTTTTTATACCGCCAAAGAGTTCTAAACTCGTGTTTATTTTATTTAGGTTAAAGGTGTAGCTAGAGCGTAAACTCAGCTCGATGAAAGCAGGTGTTTTAAAATAGGTGTTTGACTCCTGACCTGTAGATTCCCCGGCAAAATGTGCGATATCCATGGGGCCTGTGTACACTAAATTGGCACTCGTGTTAAACGTTTTAGTTGGGGTGTAAGAAAAAGTCGCGTAGCCATAATGGTTAGGAGTTCTTAAAAACTCTTTCTTAGCTTCTAAACCTTCAATAGTTTCTACAGCATCGCTAAAGGCGCTAGATTGTACTGTAAACCCCGCCTCGATTTCAAAAAGATAATCCATATTCGCACGTCCTTCTAAAGTGATACCTTTTACGGTTGCACCGCTACCATTCCTTTTTTCAAAACGGTCGCCAAAGGTATCCGTCCCAATTGGAGCTAGATAGAAGGCGTCGTGGAGACGTGTGTAAAAGCCTTCAAGGGTAAATCCGGCGATAAAGTGAGTGGTTGCTTTGTCATAATTTACTGAAGCGGTATAACTATTTGAACGTTCTTCGGTTAAGTTTTTGTCTAAACTAATTCTTGAAATTCCTCCGCCGGCGAAAGCAATATGTAAATCCGTATCAAAGGCTTGTGGTGCACGAAACCCTGTTCCCCAGCCGATACGAAATTGCGTCGTTTCTTGTAATTTGTAAAGTAGAGAGACTCGCGGACTAAATACAGTGTGGTCTACTAGATTGTGCTTGTCAAGTCTGAAGCCAGATAAAACATTTAGGTTTTTGGTAACATTCCAATCATTTTGTAAAAATAGCCCTGTGTTTCTAGTGGTTTGGTCTATTAAATAATTATAAGTTGCAATCTCGTCGTAAACACCATCATAAACAAATTCAAGACCTCCTGTTAACACAGTACTCCCTCCTAGAAATTCGTTGAACCGATGATTGTACTGTGTGCCTCCTTGATGTGTTAATACCTCTGAAATTCCATAGGGTGGGTTGGCAAAAAAGGCTTGCTTATCATTCGCTTCATCAGGAATAATCCCCGTGTAATGATCACGGTCGGTTTTTTGTCCGCCATAATAGACTATTAAAGCGCTTTTGTCATTGTTAAAATTAATTTGATAGTCTAAACTAGCCATTAAAATGTGGTGGTCGCGTTCTTCTGATTGTTGGGCCAAAAACGCAGGTTGGTCTACTATTTCTCCGCCATAACGGTATTCGTAAAGGCTGCTCAGACTTAGTTCCAATTTTGAATTTGCTGTAGGTAAATAAAAACCATTCATACCAAAAGAATTCCCCTTTAACTCTGGTAATTCAGAAAAATTATCTCCGTTAGCATCATAGGCTGTGCGATTTCTATGGCTTACAAAAAAGTTTACTCCTGCATTAAAATCATCATTTACAACGGTAGCATTCCCAGTAATAACATTTTGGGTGGCTTTAGCGTTTATACTTTCGTAGTTGTAGTTTACACTGTAGTTATTAGATTTGGGTATTTTGGTGATAATGTTAATGGTGCCGCCAATAGCACTCGAGCCGTATAACGCAGAAACCCCGCCGCGGACTACCTCTATGCGCTCAATCATATTCACGGGGATTTGCTCTAAGCCGTAAAGACCTGTTAACGGACTAAATATTGGACGCCCGTTGATTAAAATTTGCGAATAGCCACCTTGTAGTCCATTCATTCTAATTTGGGTGTAATTACATGTTTGGCAATCGGTTTCAACGCGCAAGCCCGGTTGGAAACGAAGCCCTTGAGACAAATCGGTTGCTGTAACTTGCTCAAGCGTTTTACTATTAATTAAATTTACAATGACTGGGGAGTTGGTTTTGCGTTTTGGGGTACGCGTTCCTGTTACAACCACTTCGTCCAATTCATTATCTTCTAATAAATCAAAGCTGATGTCAATAGATTTATCAGTGATTTTAATTTGTTTTTTCTCCGTCTTATAGCCTAAAAAGGATGCTGTTAAGGTATAGGTGCCAGGGAGTATTCCGTGTAAACTAAACTCACCTTTGTGGTTTGTGGTACTCCCTTTATTGCTGTCTTCTAAAAATACGTTCGCATACTCTAAGGGACGCGCGTTAGAAGAAATACTACCGGTAATAGAATAGCGGTCTTGCGCACCTAATGTAAATGAAGTACATACTAGTAGTAAGTAAAAAATTAGTTTCATGGTAAAATTATTTTGTGTAAAGGTAAAATATTATTTAGACTAGTCTAAAATTAAATAAAGATTTATATATGTGTATATTTGTAATACAGACCTGATATATGATTACACTTACAGAAGAAAACTACATTAAAGCTATTTATCACTTAGGTAAATATGGTAAGGAGATGGTAAATACCAATGCTATTGCTGAAGCGTTAGATACGAAAGCATCTTCGGTGACGGATATGGTTAAGAAATTATCTGAGAAAGGCTATCTCAACTATAAAAAGTACCAAGGTGTAATTTTAACCGAAAAAGGTAAAGATGTAGCAGTAAATATTGTGAGAAAACATCGCTTGTGGGAGGTGTTTTTAGTGGAGAAACTAAATTTTACCTGGGATGAGGTTCATGAAGTTGCCGAGCATTTAGAGCATATCCGATCCGAAAAATTGATAAATGAGTTAGAAGCCTTTTTAGAATTCCCGATGTATGATCCTCATGGTGATCCTATCCCGGACAGACATGGAAATTTTAAAAATATTGATAAAGTCGCATTGGCTCAATCTGAAGTTGGAAAAGTCTATACCTGTGTAGGGGTAAAGGATACCTCGTCTAAATTTTTAAAGTATCTAGACAGTAATAACATTGGGTTAGGCACTATTATTGAAGTGTTATATAAAGAACCTTTTGATAATTCGGTAAAAATTAAGTTGAATGCTGCTGAAATGGTGGTGTCACAAAATGTTGCTAAGAATTTATTTTTAAAAGAGGTTTAAAAACATACCGCTTATGAAACCACTATATTTAATTGTCGCACTTTTATTTTCTATAGGTAGTTTTGCTCAGGACTCTAGTAATACCTCTGTGAAAGCGCCAAAAATAATTACGAAATTACCCATTCATAAAACGGCATTCGTTAATGATGTTGAGTTCACTTTTCTTAAGCTTGTGTCCGATTCGCGCTGTCCCAAAGGTGTAAATTGTATTTGGGCGGGAGAAGTTGAGCTTTTGGTTAAGGTGAAACACGGGGACCGTGAAGCCGAAGAGAAACTGATAACTATAGGTTTTAAAAGACAACCTACAGGGGATGAAACCTCTATTATTTTTAAAAATGATGCCTTTACTATTAAAGCGCTAACCGTATCGCCCTATCCGGAACATGGAGTTGCAATAGAGCCGTCGGCTTATAAATTACATTTTGACGTTATAAAACTATAGATATTTAGGGAAGTGAAACACATTTTTCTACAACTGTATACGCGTTAAGGCGTATTGAATGTTAATGGCATCCACAGTCGTTTGTTCCACAGGCTTTTTTTGTTTTCTTTTTCCAGAAAAATTTTCTAATTAGAAAGGCTAGAGCACATGCTAATACAGTAAAAGCGAGAATGTTTTGAATAAGTGTGTTCATAATACGATGCTGTTTACACGTTAATTAATTAGTCGTATTGCAGGCCATATCATTTCAAAATTTGAAAGGCAATTAATGCGACTACATACGCAAATCCGGTCATGGTTACCAATTGTAATATAGGCCATTTCCAACTGTTGGTTTCACGTTTTACGATGGCTAAAGTCCCCATACACTGCATTGCAAAGGCATAAAACAATAATAATGATATCCCAGAGGCAAAATTAAATAAAGGGCCTCCAAGAATCGGGTTTACTTCTCCTGCCATTCTGTTTTTAATGGTGTCCTCATCATCGTTACCTACACTATAAATAGTAGCTAGAGTACCAACAAACACTTCGCGAGCAGCAAAAGAACTTATTAAGGCAATCCCTATT
The DNA here is from genome assembly GCF_900107625.1 of Bizionia paragorgiae. Taxonomy (GTDB): domain Bacteria; phylum Bacteroidota; class Bacteroidia; order Flavobacteriales; family Flavobacteriaceae; genus Bizionia; species Bizionia paragorgiae. The sequence goes on along the minus strand of NZ_FNQK01000002.1, from coordinate 88,964 downwards.
TTCCAATCGTATCCCAAGGGTCTTATCGCTGGCTCTATAGCGCGACCAGTAATACCAATAAAAGAATGTTCTAATTTATGTGATCCAATTTTATGATCTAATTCGTCGGCCGTTAAATTTTGAGAGGCATAGGCTTTACTAACGATTTCTTCGGCGTTATTAAAGTTTTCTCCAGGGCCATAAGAGGCTAAAAACCATAAGACAATTGAAATCGCTAAGATGATTTTTCCAGCTCCAAAAACGAAAGATTTTGTTTTTTCGATAACCGTTAAAGCTACGTTTTTAAACAGTGGTAATTTGTAGTTAGGCATTTCGACTACAAAATAAGTTTTGCTTTTTATTTTTAGAATTTTATCTAATATATATGCCGAAACAATAGCTGCCCCAAAGCCTAAAAGGTATAATAACATTAAGGTTAATGCTTGATAGCTTAAGCCAAAAAAGCGATCTTCAGGAATAACTAACGATATGATAATAAGATACACCGGTAAGCGTGCAGAGCAGGTGGTAAACGGTGTGACTAAAATAGTTATTAATCGTTCCTTCCAACTTTCAATATTCCGTGTCGCCATAATAGCGGGGATAGCACAGGCAGTACCCGAAATTAACGGAACAACACTTTTACCACTAAGGCCAAATCGGCGCATTATTCTATCCATTAAAAAGACCACACGGCTCATATAACCACTTTCTTCAAGGATGGCAATAAAAAGAAATAGAAATGCAATTTGTGGAATAAATATGACAATACCACCTAGTCCAGGGATAATACCTTCGGCTAGTAAATCGGTGAATGCGCCTTCGGGCATCGCGTCTTTTACCCATTCGCTTAAAGCGGCAAACGAGCTGTCTATAAAATCCATTGGCACACTCGACCAATCGTAAATGGCTTGAAAAATAAGTAAAAGAATACACAGAAAAATGGCGTAACCCCAAACCTTATGCGTTAATATACGGTCGAATCGCGAACGCAAATCTTTGGCTTGCAAAACATCAATTGTTTGTCCCTTTTTTAAGGCGTTATTTATAAACTGGTAACGTTTAATTGTTTCTTTTTGCTGCAGGCGTTTAAGATCGCTATCAGATTTGGTTTTAAAACTGTTAATAGCATCAATTTCTTGACGGTTTGTTTTCCCGAAATTAACATCTTGAGTTATAACCAACCACAACTTGTAGAGTAATTGATTGGGAAAAGCTTGTCGTAATTTATTAAAATAATCGATGTCTATTTCCGAAGCGTTTAAACAAGGATCTGTAGATAAGTCTTTATAATTAGTAATTAATTGCTTTAAATTCTCAATACCTTCTTTTTTACGAGTGCTAATTAAAGCGATTTTAGTATTTAGTTGCTCTTCTAAATAATCGATATCTAACGAAATACCTTTGTATTTCATCCTGTCGGCCATATTTATAACCAACAGTGTAGGGATTTCTAAATCTTTTATCTGTGTAAACAGTAGTAAATTGCGTTTTAGATTTTCAACATCACTAACAACAACAGCAACATCGGGGAAATCTTTATCGTTTTTATTTAAAAGCAGTTCGATGACCACATTTTCATCTAAAGACGAAGCGTTTAAACTATAGGTTCCCGGAAGGTCTATAATATGAGCTTTAACACCGCGAGGCAACTTGCAAATGCCTTCTTTTTTTTCTACCGTAATACCAGGGTAATTACCGACTTTTTGGTTTAATCCTGTTAAAGCATTAAATACGGAGGTTTTACCAGTGTTAGGGTTTCCTATTAAAGCAACATTAATCTGCTTACTCATTACTCTATTTTTTCAATTAATATGTGCATTGCAGTTTCTTTCCGAATGGCTACATAACTACCATTTATATTTAAATACATGGGGTCTGCAAAAGGAGCAAGCTGTACTAGCATGACATCATTACCAGGAAGACAGCCCATTTCTAATAATTTTAACGGAATGTGTACCGATGAAACATCAGTTATAATGGCTTTTTCTCCGCGCTTAAGATGTGCTAGTGTTAATTGCAAGCTTATTTAGATTGATTTTAAAGAATCAAAAGTAAGTGAAAAAATAGTGTTACAAAAAAATGTAGCTTAAAAAGTGTTATTTATATTCTCTTTTAAGTTTTTTAATGTCCTCTATAAGATTAGCGATAGCTTCCGGATCGGTACCGTCATAAAAACCGCGAATTTGACGTTTTTTATCGATTAGCATAAAATTCTCTGTGTGGATCATGTCGTATTCATCACCATCGCCAACAGTTTGAACGGCCAAATAGCTTTTTCTAGCCAATTCATAGATGTGTTTTTTATCTCCTGTAACGAGGTTCCATTTGTTATCATTAACCCCTTTGCTAATGGCGTATTTTTTTAACTGTGCGACGTCATCAATTTCAGGAGTTACTGTATGCGATAATAACATCACCTCGTCGTCGTTACTAATTTCCTTTTGAATCTCACGCATGTGGTCTGTCATAATCGGACAAATCGTCTGACAGGTAGTGAAGAAGAAATCGGCAACGTAAATTTTATCTTTATAATCCTCTTGAGTGATGGTTTTACCGTTTTGGTTTGTTAGGCTGAAATCGGCAATCTTATGGTATTTCCTAACGTATTGAATGGTACTATCAACAAGGGTGGTATCTACTTGACTCGGCTGATAAATAGGAAGGGGTTTTTCGACATTTAATACGGAATAAATAATACCGATAATAACGGCACATAAAATTCCGAAACCGATAGCGAAATTTTTATAGCCTTTAAAAAAATCTAACATTTTAAAATATTCTGTAGGTGAAGTACAAAAATACGATGAAAAAGGTACTCCTCATATTTTTTGGCTTATAAATTGCTTTAGTTTAAAGCAAAGTAATAATCGCTTTTTAAACTAAGTCTAAATACTTACTTTTGGGCGTTATAAAAATGAATATATAAGAATACATGGAATTTGTAATAAAAATAAGTCAGTTTTTACTAAGTCTTTCGCTTCTAATCGTACTCCACGAATTAGGACATTTTATCCCAGCAAAATTATTTAAGACTAGAGTTGAAAAATTCTATCTGTTTTTTGATGTAAAATTTTCTCTTTTCAAGAAAAAAATAGGGGATACTGTTTACGGTATTGGTTGGTTACCATTAGGAGGTTATGTTAAAATCTCTGGTATGATAGACGAGAGTATGGACAAAGAACAAATGGAAAAGCCACCACAACCATGGGAGTTTCGTTCAAAGCCAGCTTGGCAACGATTAATTATTATGCTTGGGGGTGTTTTTGTAAACTTTGTACTGGCACTAATCATCTACATTTTTGCGTCTTTCGCATATGGCGATACCGATATTTCTGTAGAAAGTATAAAGGATGGGTATTTAATCGACAACCCTTTATTAACCGATTTAGGGTTTAAAACAGGAGATGCTATCGTTAAGGTTGGTGATGCTCAGGTAATTAATGACTCTGATATCAGAACAAATATAATAGGTGCAGAAACAGTAACTATTAAACGTGATGGCGTAGAGCAAACCATTGTCTTACCAGAAGACTTTTTAGGTCAGTTGTCTTCTAGTAAAGACAGACGTCTTTTTGAATTGAGAGAGCCTTTTATAGTCGGTATGGTTCCAGACTCTTCACACAACAGTAAAGCAGGCTTAAAGCCTAAAGATGTGCTTTTATCTATTAATGGAGAGCACGTGCGTTATTTTGATCAAGTAAAATCGAAATTAGAACAGTATAAAAATACGCAGGTTACCGTTGAAATTTTACGAGATACAGATACCATTACCAAAACATTAGAAGTTAATGAGAATGCACAATTTGGTATTGTAGCAGCAACGTCTTATAAAAAATCATCAGATCTAGGGTATTTCGATATTGTAAGAAAGGAATATACTTTAGGGGAAAGCTTTGGTGTAGGTTATGAGAAATTTAGCAATCAAATTACAGGATATTTTGGTCAGTTAAAATTAATATTTAGTCCGAGTACTGGTGCCTATAAAGGTGTTGGTGGTTTTAAAGCTATTTTTGATGTGTTTCCTAATACGTGGAGCTGGGAAGCCTTTTGGAGTATTACCGCATTCTTATCGATTATGCTAGGTGTTCTTAACCTGTTGCCAATTCCTGCTTTGGATGGTGGACATGTTATGTTTTTACTGTATGAAATGATCTCTGGGAAGAAGCCAAGTGATAAATTTATGGAGTATGCACAGACGGTTGGATTCTTTATTTTAATAGCATTGGTGCTGTTTGCGAACGGTAATGATGTCTTTAAAGCAATTTTTAATTAAAATTTTTTTAAAAAAGTTTTGCAGAAGTTAAAAAACGTATTATATTTGCACTCGCAACAGCGAAAAACACTCCTCCTTAGCTCAGTTGGTTAGAGCATCTGACTGTTAATCAGAGGGTCCTTAGTTCGAGCCTAAGAGGAGGAGCAAGTTTAGAGAAGCCACTAGAAATAGTGGCTTTTTTTATGGATTAAATTCAAGGGTTTCTTTGTGGAAGTGTGCTCTCAATCTATTGTAATCTATGCTATTCGCAAACGCAAGTAGTTGTTGCTATCATCGCGTTTTATTGCGCTGTTGTTTATAGTGCCCTATTAAAAAAGTGTTATGAGTGTTATGTCTTTCTTCTATAAAATCAAGTTTACGACTTTAGTGCTCGTAATGGTGGTCGTAACTGTGTTAAGTACCTTCGCGTTGAGTTATTTGATTACAGACGAAATAAATGTGGTTAGTGAAGATATTGCAAAGCGTAATTTTAGAGAGAAATACGATGGTATTAATTCGGAGCTAAAACAGTTAGAAAGCTTTTTAGATCAAATTGAAACTATTTCAGAGCGTGCCGGATCGATAAACGAACTTCAAAAAGATTTCGAAAGGTATATTTCGTTCCTTCCAGAAGCCTACAAGGGACTTATAACTTGGGAGTACCCTCATCTTGTTTCCTCTTCTGAAATCGCACAAGCTGGAATCCATTTCAAAAATGACACAATGCCGGAGAAAACTACGCCTCGTTTTTTTACAGTCCTTAAAAAACAAAGCGAAATTTCGCCATCGGCAATCGGTCATGTATGGCGTAATAAATTAATTCTAGGTACACCAGATAACAAAACCCTAGCTTTAGGATACGGTATTACGTTGTCTAACCTTCAAAAATACTTTGCCAATGTAGATTCTAAATCAGTAAACTATGCTTACGTTTTTAATAAAGACGGACTTTGTATTCTTCATCCAGATGAAACACTATTAGGCGAAAATGTGTTTTCATTTAAATCCATTACCCCAAAAGATACAATTGGTATTTCAAAATTTTCAGAAAAGGCTACTGTGGTACAATCCGAATATTTACAGTTGGATGTTATTCGGTATTTAAAACCTTTAACACTAAAAAATGCACCGTGGTACATCTCTGTGAGTACGCCGAAAAGTATAAGTGAAGAGAATGTGACTAGGATTAGAGAGTACACTTTTATTATTTATGGCATTTCTACAGTGCTATTAATTTTTGTGGTTTACTTTTTTAATCAGCGTATGAAAAAGCAATTTATTGAAAAAGAACGCTTGTTAAAAGAGAAAAACAGTCTTATACTTCAGAATGAGATTTCAGAAAAAGAAAGTTCTTTTCTGCAATTGCAACAGTTAAAGGAGCAAATTAATCCCCATTTTTTATTCAATGCCCTTAATTCTTTATATATGCTCATCGATGTCAATCAGGAGAAGTCTAAGGTTTTTGCTTTAAAACTGTCTAAGCTATATCGCTATTTTATTACGCCTCCTAAAAACAATATAACTATAGTTGAAAAAGAATTGGCCTTATTAAACGAATATATTTACCTGCAAGACACTCGTTTTAATGGCAGTTTACTTGTTTCTATTATTGGGGATAAGGAAAAAGTAAAGAACCAATACATTCCGTTTTTGGCGCTGCAGACCTTGGTTGAAAATGCCATTAAGCACAATACAGCAACCAAAAGTAAGCCGTTAAGTATTACGGTAAGCTTAACAGAAAAGGGTATAGAGGTAAAAAACAGTTATCAGCCTATTACAACAGCGCCTGAGAGTCACTATTTTGGTATAGATTATTTAAAACACACCTATGCCTTTTATAATGTCGATAATTTTGAAAACTATCAAAAAGATGGCGAATACTTCTGCTTTTTGCCCTTTATAGTTGTTGTATAATCCATTCACTCTGTAATAGCATCCATTCACTCCTGTTTTGTTGTGAGTAAATGCTAAAATCTAGATTTTTAGCAAAATTAAATTCTCATTATGTTAATAAATCAGGTTGGTTCTATTTTAAAAATAGGATTGTTTGTTATTTTTTTTGGAAGCGCTCTAAATGCTTCTGCTCAAAAAAAAGGTGATAGTGGTAAGGATGATGAATCTGCCAAAGAGACGTCTAAAGATAGTGTGTCTAAAGACTATAAAGACTACGATAAATTACTAGAGAAAGGCACGATTTCTAAAGGTGTTTTTTCGCTTATAAAATCTGAAAATGATTATTATTTTGAGATAGCAGACAGCCTTTTTCAACGCGAATTTTTATTAGTTAATAAAATTTCTCAGGTTCCTCTTGCTTTAAACGAGTCCGGATTAAATAAAGGGATGAATTATGAGAATAAGTTAATTACTTTTCACTTAGACAGTTTGGCAAAAATCATTTGGGTAAAAACCCATAAACCTATGGTTTCATCACCGGAAGGAGATGCTATAACATTGTCTGTTAAAGATAATTTTGGGGAATCTATAATTGAGAAATTTGACATTGAAAGCTATAATCCAAAAACACACGCTCCGCTTATAAAAGTTAATAAGGTGTTTAATGGAAAGGAAAAAAGCTTTAATGATGTGCTTAATAATATCGGTTTAGGCGGAAGCGTAAAGAGCGATTTGTCGTATATAGAAGCGATTAAGACGTTTCCCGAAAACATTGTCGTTAAATCTCAGCTTACTACTACAGTTAGTGAGGGCGGACCTAATATGTATATAACATTGGGTGTTACAAGTAATATTGTGTTACTGCCAAAAGTCCCAATGCAACCGCGATATTTAGATAAGAGAGTTGGTTTTTTTACCGAAAAGCATTGGTTTTTTAACGACCAACAGCAAGCGATGAAAGAGCAGGAACTTATTACCAGATGGCGTATGGAACCTAAGCCCGAAGATGTAGAGCGTTATTTAAACGGGGAATTGGTAGAGCCAAAAGACCCTATCGTTTATTATATCGATCCGGCAACGCCAAAACAATGGAGAAGCTATATTATAGCAGGTGTAAAAGACTGGCAGGTTGCGTTCGAACAAGCTGGGTTTAAAAACGCTATTACTGCAAAAGAACCAGATGCGAATGATAAAGATTTTGATGTAGACGATGTTAGATACTCGGTAATTACCTATGCTGCATCACCAAAATCGAATGCTATGGGGCCTTCGGTAGTCGATCCTAGAAGTGGTGAAATTATTGAAGCTGATATTATATGGTGGCATAACGTAATGACGTCCTTACAAAGTTGGATGCGCATTCAAACAGGTCCTATAGATGAGAAGTCTAGAGCTAATGTTTTTGATGATAACCATATGGGGGAAGCGATTAGATTTGTGTCTTCCCATGAGGTCGGTCATACCTTCGGATTAAAGCATAACATGGGGTCGTCTTATAGTTTTCCAGTAGACTCTCTACGTTCTAAGACATTCACAGATAAAATGGGAGGGACATCACCTTCTATAATGGATTATGCGCGTTACAACTATGTTGCACAACCCGAAGATAATGTCACGACTATTACTCCTAAAATAGGAGTGTATGATAAATATGCCATTCAATGGGGATATCAATGGTTTAAAAATAGAGATCAAGAAGAGCTAGCATTAAAAGCTCTAGTCGATAGTCATAACAACGATCCTCTGTACTTTTATGGAGAGCAACAGCCCTATAAAAACACTATAGATCCGAGATCTCAATCTGAAGATTTAGGAGATAATGCTATGTTGGCAGGTACCTACGGATTAATGAATCTGAAGCGCGTATCGGACAACTTAGAAAAATGGACGTACAAAGAGGGGGAAGATTATTATAACACCGGTAAGTTGTATATGGGGGTTATTGGTCAGTGGCAAATGTATAATACACATGTTATGAATAATGTTGGTGGTGTGTATTTAAATATCACGAATCATGGTGACGGTAAAGAAAGTTATGCTCCGGTGCCTTACGAGCTACAAAAAGAAGCGATTTCTTACTTAAATAAAAACGTATTCACTATTCCTGAATGGTTGCTTTTTAACCCTGTATTAAAGCGGACTTATGCTATAAAAGATTCACCATTAGGGCCATTTGAGTACACGCCGTATACCTTATCTCGAGAAGTGCAGTATAGTGTGCTTTACGAACTATTAGGTGATGAACGCTTATTGCGTTTGGTGGAAGCTGAATTGTTTAACCCTCAAGAAGAGCCTCGTTATACGGTTCAAAATCTATTTTCAGATTTACGTGAGCATATCTTTAATAAAACTATACGCAGTAAGTCCCTAACAATTTTAGAGCGTATGACTCAGAAAAACTATGTCGATGTTTTACTTATCGATTTGCAAAAGATGATGGAAAAAACAACCACGAATACACTGGTAGGTTTAGACCGTATTGCCGAAACCAATTTTTGCATGGTGGCTATAAATGAAGAGAAACAAGCTAGAAATATTAATTATAGGTCGTTAAGGCGGGTTTCGGAAGTCGCGACTTACAAACGTCAGGAGCTGCAAAATGTGTTGGATCTTTTAGAGAAGAAAAAAAATAAAGGCGATAAAAACACCAAGGCCCATTACAATGATTTGATTAATCGAATTAAAAACACACTTAAATATTAACTTTAACGCAAATTACTATTATGAATAAATTCCTATATGTAGTATTCTTACTAGCTTTTACTACAGGCTGGTCTCAGGATATGAGAACAATTTCTGGTGAAGTAACAGGTGCCGAGGATGGTTTCCCACTACCTGGAGCTTCAGTTTATGTCGCTAAAAATATGGTGCCTAGTGAAACTGGTGTTGATGGCGTTTTAGAAAATATATCTATTGGTGTAGTTACGGGGTTTGATGGAGAGTTTACTTTAAAGATACCTGTTGATGTAACACAGATTGTAGTCTCATACTTAGGTTATGAAACCAAAACCATTAACATAACAAGAGCAACAACGTATGCTATAGCTTTAAAGGAAGATGTAGCAAGTTTAAATGAAGTGATTTTAACAGGATACCAAAAGGTAGAAAAAAGAAAGCTAACTTCATCTGTCTCTAAAGTTGATATGGAGGATATCGGTCAAATAGGTGTGGCTAGTGTAGATCAAATGCTACAAGGTCAACTTGCTGGTGTGGTAGCGACTACAGAAACTGGGGCGCCAGGAACGCCAACAAAAATTAGAATTAGAGGTACGGCTTCTTTGTCAGGACCTCAAGATCCGTTGTGGGTTGTAGATGGTTTACCATTAGAAGGTAATGATGTGCCAGACTTTAGTGATAAAGATAATATCGATCAGTTACGAAACTATGCTATCGCCGGACTAAATCCAGACGATATTAAAGATATTACCATATTAAAAGATGCTGCCGCTACCGCTATTTATGGGGCTAGAGCTGCAAATGGAGTTATTGTAGTGACTACCAAAAAAGGTAAAAGCGGACGTATGAGAGTGAGTTTTTCGGCGAATACTTTCTTTTCATCACAGCCAAATTTTGATAAATTAAACCTGATGAATGCACAGCAGAAAGTGGATTTTGAATTGGGCTTGGCATCGCGTACAGATTTAGACTTTAGAACAGGAAAAGGAGAAATAGCTCGTATTTTAGAATCGTCAGGGGAATTAGCTGCGTATCAAATGAACGGCTTCTCTTCATTAAGTACCGAAACGCAATTAGCTATAAACGCGTTAAGAAATAGTACTGTAGATTGGGGTGATTTATTATACCAGTCGAGTGCAAATAAGCAATACAGTTTAGGACTTTCTGGTGGAACAGATACCTCAGATTATTACTTCTCATTAGGGTATTATGATGAAGAAGGAACTACTATTGGTACCGGATTAGAGCGTTATAATATCACATTAAAAAATAATTTTGAAATTAATGATCGTATTAAAGTTGGGGCTTCTATCTTTCTTTCGCAATCTAAAAAAGAATCGTATTTAACAGGAACAGATGCCTTTACAAATCCTGCTAATTACAGTAGAAATGTAAATCCTTATTTTAATCCTTATCAGGCCGACGGATCTTTTAATTACGACCAGGATATTGAGGGTACCGATGGGAGATATGTGCCGTTTAACTTTTTAGAAGAACGTCAAAACACATCTTACGACCTGAAAAATCAGGCTATAAAAGCTATTTTTGATGGGGCGTATGAGATAACAAACGATCTTACTTTTTCTACTCAATTAGGGTTGCAGTTTGATCAAACAAGCACGGAAAAATACGCTGCTCAAGAGACGTATTTCTCTAGAAAAGAACGAGAAAAAAGTAGACGCTACGATTCTAGTATTGGGGACTATTATTACTTCCTTCCGGAAGGGGGAATTATCCAAAATTGGAATGACGATTTCTTTCAATACAACTGGAAATCCTTGCTAACTTACACGACCCGATTAGGCGATAAACACGAAATAGAAGGTTTACTCGGAGCAGAGTTGAGACGCTCGAAGTTTACGAGTATTATGAGTCGCGGATTTGGATATAATAGTAATACCTTAACTACAACGCCAGTAATTTTTCCTAATGAAAGTACGGCTAATGAGAGTACCTATGAAATGTATAATAAAATGTCTGCGGAAAATGCATACGCTTCTTTTTATGCTACAGGTTCGTATACTTACGATCGTAAATACACCTTTTTTGGTAGTGTAAGATATGATGGGTCTAACTTATTTGGTGTCGACCCTAAATATAAATACTTGCCTTTATGGTCCGTTTCAGGATCGTGGTTAGCTAGTGAAGAAGAGTTTTTAAGCGAAAGTCAGGTGATTTCTAATTTGCGATTAAGAGCCTCTTATGGGTTACAAGGTAATATTGATAGAAACACCTCTCCTTTTGTTGTAGGAGAGTATGATACGACAAGTATTTTACCGGGAACCTCAGAAGAAGTTGTTGTTGTCACATCGCCACCTAATTCGAAATTGCGATGGGAAAAAACAACCAATACAAACGTGGGGATGGATTTAGGCTTGTTTAATGGTAGAATTAATCTTGCTGCCGATGTGTACCATAGAAATAGTACGGATTTAATAGGTCTGCGTTCCGTGCCTTTAGAAAACGGATTTGAATTTACAAATCTTAACTGGGCTGAGGTAACCAATAAAGGATATGAAATTAGCCTATCGACTAGAAATATTCAGACAGAGTCTTTTTCATGGACAACTACTATTAATATGTCTCATAATAAAAGTACTGTCGATAATATTCAAGTGCGAGAAAATAGCTTTTTACCGTCAAGAGAAGGCTTGCCTGTAAATGCTGTTTTTGCATTAAAAACAGCGGGAATTGATGACAATGGATACCCGTTATTTCAGCGTGGCGATGAGGTGGTTTCCGCAGTAGAATTTTTCAAACTAAAAGATCCTTGGGAAACCTTTTTTCCTGGTCAATTGGTAGAGTCAGAGTTATCAAATGAAGAGTTTAGGGATTTATTTAGCTACGTTGGCGATAGAGATCCTAAATTTAGTGGAGGTGTAATCAATACATTTAAATACAAGAATATTGATTTTACAATTGCGGCTAATTTTAACATTAAGCAAACGGTAGTAGAACGTCCGCCATATAATGGTACCGAAATGGACCGTGGTCAAAATTATTCGACGTCTATTCTAAATGCATGGTCTCCGTCAAATAGCTCTAGTAACATGCCAGGAATCGTGGGGCAAAATTCTGGGACTGGAGACTCTTGGATGGCTTACAAATGGTTTAGTGGTGTTAACCCTATAGAAACAATGCCGCTACTAGATATTTGGGTGAAAGAAATGAGTTATGTGAGAATTAATAGTATGCGTTTAGGGTATAGCTTTCCGGAAGCTGTTACCTCAAAGTTGAATATTAATAGTTTCCGTCTAAGTATCGAAGGAAGAAATTTATTCGTGTTTGGAACGGATTACGACGGTTATTTTGATCCCGAAACTTATGGGAATATCTATGCTCAACCAATTACTAAGTCTGTTGCCTTAGGTTTAAATGTTACTTTTTAAAAACAAGAAATTATGAAATACACACACAGATATATAGTAGCTATACTTACCTTGTTTATGGTAGGTTGTGATGATTATTTAGACATTCAACCGGAAGGAAAGGTTATTCCGGAAACTCTTGAAGAGTTTAGAGCCGTATTAACTAAAGGCTATGATGTTTTTCCTAAACAAAAATCTCGAGTGACCTATAGAGCAGACGAGTTGATTTTAGATGAAAATAGTTTTGATTTTCCTGTTTATAAAGATATTTATACCTGGGAAGATGCTAATCCAGACCCACAAACGGGTAGGTATCCATATATTCAAATGTATAATTCTATTTTTTATGCGAATCATGTTATAGAAGATGGAGCGGCAAAAATTGCGGATTCTCAAGAAAAAAACCAGTTGCTTGGTGAAGCTTATGCATTACGTGCTTACGCGCATTTCGATTTGGTAAACCTTTATGGTAAGCCTTATAATGCAGCGACTTCAAGTGGTGATCGCGGCGTGCCTTTAGCTTTAGAAATAGATTTAGAACAGGCTTTTGTTCCTGTCTCGGTAGAGGAAGTCTATAGTCAGGTGATAGCAGATTTAGAAATGGCACAATCACTTTTAAATGTATCACATTACGAAAGTGGTCTAAATTACCGTTTTACTAAAACAGCAGTTTTGGCGCTCCAAGCGCGTGTGTTTACTTATATGAATAACAGTGAGGCTGCCTTGCAAGCTATTAACGGTGCATTAGGGCTTAATAATTCGGTAGTGAATTTAAATGAAACCCTTACATTTCCTAACCTCTACACTTCTGTAGAGTCTATTTTAGCTTTGGAAGATGTGTTTTCATCTAATTTAAAAAATAGCGCTACAATTTCTTCGGATCTATTAGGTATTTACGATCAAGTAAACGATTTACGATTTGGTCTCTATTTTACAGAAGACGATGGTGAGTATATAGCAGCAAAAGGAGGAGAGCAAGAGTTTAAATGCTCGTTTAGAGTGTCTGAACTCCTATTGTTAAAGGCAGAGGCGGAAGCTAAATTAGGGAGTTTAGACGCTGCAAAATCGACGCTGTTAAACTTTATGCAAAACCGTTATGAAAGTGATTATATGGCTACTTTAGAGACTACTATTAATGGTCTGACGGCATCAGAGTTTTTATTAGAATTATATACCGAGCGTAGAAGAGAGTTGGCACTGGAAGGTCACCGTTGGTTCGATTTAAGACGTACGGATCAAATTGCTATTACGCATACGGTTAATGGAGAAGATTTTTATCTGATTGAAAATGATCCGAGATATACATTGCGTTTTCCAGAGGACGCTATCCTAAATAATCCCGAGTTATAAAAGTTAAGAGTTAGTCTACAGGTAATATTTACTTAATTAAACCCGATAGTTTTATCGGGTTTTTTTATTTTTATAAAAAAACACAATGCATATAGTTGTTGTAGAGGATGAAGATTTAGCTGCCGATTATTTAATGAGTATGCTTAGAGACCAGGATGTAATCGCTATTACAAATATTACGCGCCTAGCATCGGTTCATGAGATGGTTTCCTTTTTTAGCAAGGAACAGCCGGATTTAATATTTATGGATATTCATTTAGGTGATGGTAAAAGTTTAGAAGCCTTTACCCAAACGGATATTTCTGTGCCCATTATTTTTACTACGGCGTATGATGATTATGCCATTCAAGTGTTTAAGCATTTTACTATCGATTATTTACTAAAGCCGTTTGAGGCTAAAAATGTGATGGAAGCCTTGCATAAATACACGCAGATAAAAACTAATTTTTCATTTTATAATACGGCAAAATCTATTGAGGCTTTAGAAAGTAAAACACAACAAGATCGCTTTCTAGTAAACTCAGGACATCATTTAAAATCTATAGATAGTACCGAGGTAGCTTTCTTTTATAGTGAAGGGAAGAACTTATTTCTATTTACAAACCATTCTGAAAATTATTTGTATAATGATACCTTAAGGGATATCTCCGAGAAACTAAATCCGGAGGTCTTTTTTAAGGTAAGCAGAAATTACATCGTCCATATCAATGCTATTAAGGAAATTATAAAACATAATTCACAAAAGATTGAGTTGCGTTTAAAAGTGGCTCATGCTAGCGAGAAGCCAATAGTGGTGAGTAAGTTTGCTTTAAAAAGGTTTAAAACCTGGCTGAATTGGTGAGACTCATCGTCGGTATTAATAATTTTAAAAGTATAGCCTTTAAACAAACGATTTAAGCTCAAAAAAAAAGATAATTCGAGAGAATTATCTTTTTTATAGCGTTTAGTGTATAACTAAGCTTTTGCCGTTTTAAGAGCTTCAAGCTGTGTTAACATTTCTTTTGTTGTAGCTTCTAGATCATAGCTGTGATTCCAGTTCCAATCTTCGCGAGCCGATGAATCATCAATACTTTTTGGCCAAGAATCTGCAATCTCTTGTCTAAAATCTGGCGAGTAACTTATGGTAAACTCAGGAATGTGCTTTTTAATCGATTCAGCAATCTCTACTGGTGTAAAAGACATCGCTGCCAAGTTGTAAGACGAGCGAATTTTTATCTTTTCAGGAGCAGCATCCATGATGTCTACGGTCGCTTTAATAGCATCTTCCATATACATCATTGGTAACATAGACGCGTCGTTTAGGAAACAGTCATACGACTTGTTTTCTAGTGCTTTATGATAAATTTCAACCGCATAGTCTGTTGTACCTCCGCCAGGAAGTGTTTTCCAGCTTATAATACCAGGGTAACGTATACTACGCACATCGACACCATATTTTTGATGGTAATACTCACACCAACGTTCTCCAACTTGCTTGGTGATACCGTAAACCGTTGTAGGCTCCATAGAGGTGTATTGAGGTGTGTCTATTTTTGGTGTCGACGGACCAAAAACAGCAATGCTCGATGGCCAAAATACTTTTTTAATATAGTTGGCTTTAGCTAAGTCGAGTACGTTAAAAAGAGAAGTCATATTTAAGTCCCATGCTTTATTTGGGTATTTCTCTCCCGTAGCACTTAGCATAGCGGCCATTAAATAAACGGTATCTATATTGTGCTTTTCAACACATACATTTAGAGACGCATAATCCATAGCATCTACAATTTCAAAAATTCCTGAATTAACTAATTCAACATTGCCATAGTTAATATCGCTGGCAATAACATTTTCATCACCGTGAATGGCTCTTAGTTTATAGGTTAACTCAGATCCTATTTGGCCACAGGCACCAATAATTAATATTTTTGAAGACATACTTTAAACCTTATGTTTTAGGAGAGCAAAAATACTAAGATTTTATTCATTTTAAATGAGATTTATCACAAAAGATGCTCTTAAACTTTTAGTAAAAAAAGAATCTTTAACTTACGAATACAATATATTTGTATCTCAAATACGATTTAATATGAAGTTTATATATTCCTTTTTTGTTTTGATAACGCTCATGTCTTGCAACTCTAAATCTGAAACAGGAACTCAGGTCGAGACTCAGGTATCCGATAGGTCGTCAATAACCAAAGAGGATATCGCTAAGCTCAAGTATGTAGACTACAGCGTAGATGCGAAAGCTAAAACAACCTTGGATTCTTGGCAAGCATATAGCGATATCTCGCGTGCTATTAGCCAGGTTAAAATTGCCGATTTGTCTTTCTTTACTTCCGATGAAGAGATTTTTATGTCTACTGTAAAAGAATTAGGGACCACCATACCTATTAAAATAAATTCAGATCCTATTCAGGCAAGGGTTTTGGCTTTAACTACAAAAATGTATAAACTCGAGGAGACAATCAACTTGAAAACTAGCGATAAAAAAGAGAAATTAAGTAGTATAAAAGATGTGCTTCAAGCATTTTCTTATTTAACCCTTCAGGTGAATAAAAAGTATGAAAAAGAAGCTCAAAACATTATAAAACCAGTATTCGATGAAATTGAAATGGAATAATTTATTTACTCTACTTGTAGTTGTAATATTAAGTGCTTCTTGTCAGGAAGACCTAAGCTCTACTGCTAAAAAGCAACCTGCAGAAGAAAAGCAACAGTCTAAAGTGGAAATAATAGAATCGGTAAATACGACTATAGACTTATGGCATAAAGCAGCAGCCGAAGCTAATTTTGATGCTTATTTTAATTTAATGACGGCAAATGCGGTTTTTATTGGAACAGATGCTTCTGAAAATTGGCAACTAAGCGATTTTAAATCCTATTCTAAACCCTATTTCGATAAGGGTAAAGCTTGGAGTTTTACAGCTATAGATCGCAATGTTTATGTGTCTGAGGACTTACAAAGCGTTTGGTTTGATGAGCTATTAGATACGCAAATGAAAATTTGCCGCGGTTCGGGAGTTTTAAAACGTGAAAATAAACAATGGAAAATCGCACATTATGTGCTGTCGGCAACAATTCCTAATGACAAAATGAAAGCGGTTATAGATTTAAAAAGTGAATCGGATAGTTTGTGGGTAAAACAATTTGTTATAAATAAGTTGAATGCAAGGTGATTAGAAGCTGAAATCAATCGCCAATTGGTGGTTTAATAATATAATTAGCGTATTCTTTATTAGGATGCGCTTTTTTTGTTAAAAATAATTTCTTTACTGTTAATTGATTTAACATTTACAAAATTACTAAGTAAATTAGGAGCTTCAAAAATCAATACGGAAACTACAATTAATTATGAAAAAACTAACTTTATTAGGTGCGGTCGCGATGTTTAGTGTCGTGGCATGTAAAAATGAGCCGAAAAAAGAGGAGACTAAGGAACTAGCAAAAGTCGAACATGTACCAGGAATTAATCTAGATTACATGGATAATTCTGTTAAACCAAACGACGATTTCTTTACCTATGTAAATGGGAAATGGATTGAAAACAATGAGATTCCAGACGATCGAACAACGTGGGGAAGCTTTATGGAACTCCGTCAAAAAACTGATGAAGACGCTTTAAGTATTTTGAAATCTGCTATGGCCGACGATAGCGATCCTAATAAAATAGCAGTAACACCAGGTTCAGATCAAGAAAAAGCTGTGTTTCTGTTTCAAACTATTATGGATACCGAAACTAGAGATAAGCAAGGTATTGAGCCGGTAAAACCATATTTAGAACGTATTGAAAAAATTAACTCAATTAAAGATTTAGAAGCCTATCTAATAGAAATGGAGCCTCAAGGTGGAGGTGGGTTTTTCGGATTCTATGTGTATGCCGATGCTAAGGATAGTAACAAAAACGTAGCGTATTTAAGTCCAGGGGGCTTAGGACTACCGGATCGTGATTACTACCTAAAGGATGATCCAGATTCTAAAGAAAAAAGAGAAGCTTATGTTGCTCATATCACAAGAATGTTACAATTTTTAGGGGATACAGAGGAAGAAGCTAAGCAGCAAGCAGAACAAATTTTAGCTTTCGAAACACGTCTTGCTGAACCTAAACTTGATAAAGTGGAGTTACGCGATAGTCGTAAAACATACAAC
The DNA here is from genome assembly GCF_900107625.1 of Bizionia paragorgiae. GTDB lineage: Bacteria > Bacteroidota > Bacteroidia > Flavobacteriales > Flavobacteriaceae > Bizionia > Bizionia paragorgiae. The sequence continues at coordinate 71,315 of NZ_FNQK01000002.1, read as the reverse complement.
CCAACTGCGGTTTCTGATTTACAAAAAATGGTACCAGCAATTAACTGGAAAGCGTATTTTGCGGGTATCGGAGCTAAAGATCTAGATACGGTAATCCTTAGAGAGCCTAAGTATATGAAAGCCTTACAGAACGTGCTTGCAGAAGGACAGGTGAATCAGTGGAAAACGTATTTACGATGGAGTGCTTTTAATGATGCTGCAGGACAGTTAAGTACAGAATTAGAAAAAGCAAATTGGGATTTCTATAGTAAAACTCTTAATGGAGCTAAAGCGCAACGTCCTTTAGAAGAGCGTGCACTCGGAACCTTAAATTGGACTATTGGTGAGGCTTTAGGGAAATTATATGTAGAAGAAAAATTTCCTGCTGAAGCGAAAGTGAAAGCCGAGAAAATGATCGATAATGTAATTCTAGCTTTCGAAGAACGTATTAAGAAATTAGAGTGGATGAGCGAGGAAACTAAAACCAAAGCCATCGAAAAATTACAAGCGACAACAGTTAAAATAGCGTATCCAGATAAGTGGAAAGACTATTCTGAATTAGATGTAAAAAGTGTAGAGGACGGAGGAACTTACCTTTCTAATATGCACAATGCATCAGTATGGAGCTTTAAAGAGAATATTGCTAAACTAGGCAAGCCAGTAGATAAAACCGAATGGGGTATGGCACCGCAAATAGTGAATGCGTATTTTAACCCGAGTTATAACGAAATTGTTTTTCCTGCAGCGATCTTACAACCTCCATTTTATAACTATACGGCAGACGATGCTGTAAATTATGGTGGAATTGGTGCCGTAATCGGACATGAGATTTCTCATAGTTTTGATGACTCTGGTTCGCGTTACGATAAAAATGGAAACCTAAACAATTGGTGGACAGATAGCGATTTAGAGCAATTTGAAGGTTTAGGAAAAAGTTTAGCCGATCAATACAGTGCTATCGAAGTGTTGCCAGAAACATTTATTAATGGCGAGTTTACTTTAGGAGAAAATATTGGTGATTTAGGAGGTGTTTTAGCCGCTTATGATGCGCTTCAAATGAGTTTCGAAGACGGTGGAAGACCAGAAAATATCGACGGCTTTACTCCGGAGAAACGTTTCTTTTTAAGTTGGGCAACCGTTTGGAGAACAAAAATGAGAGATGATGCCTTAAAAACAAAAATTAAAACCGATCCGCATTCTCCAGGAATGACAAGAGCGGTTCAGCCTTTATTAAACATCGATGCGTTTTATGAAGCGTTTAATATTAAGGAAGGTGATTCTATGTACATTGCGCCAGAACAACGTGTAAGAATTTGGTAGTAGGTATTAAAACCTAAAATTATTTAAAAGCAGCTCGTCGAGCTGCTTTTTTTATTTTATACTTTTGTGGACTCTAGCGGTATAGTTAGCGTAATTTAAAATTGAATATGACTATAAATTATAAGGAGGCTTCCATTTACTTTAGTGTCGAAGGGCAAGGGTCCGCCGTTGTATTATTACATGGTTTTTTGGAAGATAGTACGATGTGGGATGACTTAACTCCTCGATTATCGCAAACACATACTGTTGTAGCTATAGACTTGTTGGGGCACGGAAAGTCAGACGCTTTAGGTTATATCCATTCCATGGAAGCCATGGCAGAAGCGGTTGAAGCTGTTTTAAGTCACCTAAATATTGTTAATACAACGTTTATAGGGCATTCTATGGGCGGTTATGTGGCCTTGGCATTTGCTAAATTATATACCAATCGCATTCAAGGCCTTTGTCTGCTGAATTCAACTTTTCAACCAGATAGTGAGGAGAGGAAGGCTTTGCGGACACGTGCAAATAAAATGGCACAACAGAATTTTGAGGCGATTATAAAAATGAGTTTTGCTAACTTATTTAGTGCAGAGACTAAAATACAATATGAAAAAGCCTATAAAAAGGCTTTAAGTACGGCGTTAAAAACATCGCTACAGGGGTATATGGCAGCCAATGAGGGAATGAAACAACGTGAAGATTTTTCTGCGTTTTTTGCCTTAGCGGATTTTAAAAAATTAATTCTGTTAGGAAAAAAAGATACACTTTTAGATCTTGATTATATTCTATATTACGCAAAAAACCACGGTATTTCAACGTCTGTTTTTTCTGAAGGACACATGAGTCATATCGAAAATAAAAGGGAGTTTTTAGCTTCCATAGTGGCTTTTGTCGAAAACACTTAGTATAATTTCGGTTATTAATTTAAATTTCTTAGATTTAAGACCCCAAAACTAAGAATATGAGCAATTTAAACCGAAAACAAGCGTTGGTGCCTAAAATGTACTGCCGTTTTTTTGGACATCAATACCAGGTGTCTAAGCAAGTTACAGAATTTGTTTATGAGTACAAATGTTGTAAATGCAAAAAAGAAGTAACGACCAACTCCAAAGGTGGTTTAACTGAACTAACCACACAATCTAGAGAAATTAATGCTGTTCTAGAACACATCCATTATAGAAGGCAGTTAAAAATTAAAGGTGCTCCTATCGCCGAATAGTTATAAAAAACTATAGTCTTTTTTAAAGCGGTACTCTATTCATTAAAATTCTTCCAGCCTTGGGCTTGAAGCTGTATTTTTGTGTTTGCACGAGTGACTAAATGCGCACCCGAACTTTCTTCAGTCATATAGCCAATAACTGTCAAGTGAGGGTTAGCTTTTATTTTAGGATAATCTTCTTGAGAGATGGTCATTAATAACTCATAATCCTCTCCTCCGTTAAGAGCTATTGTCGTACTGTCTATATCAAATTCCTCGCAGGTAGAAATTACCTGAGGGTCTAAGGGAATTTTGTCTTCAAATAAATCACAACCCACTTTGCTAGCTTTACAAAGATGTAGAACTTCAGATGATAATCCGTCACTAACATCAATCATAGAAGTAGGTTTAACATCTAACTCTTTTAATAAGGAAATAATGTCTTTTCGAGCTTCAGGTTTTAATTGACGCTCCATAATATAAGTGTAAAGATCCAAATCAGGTTGGTTATTAGGGTTTACCTTAAAGACTTCTTTTTCGCGTTCTAAAACCTGTAATCCCATATAAGCCCCACCAACATCTCCGGTAAGTACTAATAAATCGTTAGGCTTTGCGCCACTGCGGTATACCTCTTGCCCTTTTTCGACTTCGCCAATAGCGGTTATGGAAATTAGTAGTCCAGAAGTAGAAGAAGTGGTGTCACCACCAATAACATCAATATTATATATTTTTGCCGCAGTTTCTATCCCTGCATAGAGTTCTTCTAAAGCTTCTAAAGGAAAACGATTAGATACCGCAATAGAAACGGTAATCTGGGTTGCGTTTGCATTCATAGCGCAGACATCAGATACATTCACAACAACCGCCTTATAACCTAAATGCTTTAATGGCGCGTAGCTTAAATCAAAATGAACACCCTCAACCAACATATCTGTAGTGACTACTATATTTTTGCCTTCCGGGTTAATTACAGCAGCATCATCACCAACACCTTTAATAGTAGATTGATGTTTAATGTCAAAATTCTTGGTTAAATGGTCTATTAAAGCGAATTCTCCGAGTTCACTTAATGGGGTACGTTGTGGGTTTTTATCTTCTATCATAAAGACAAAAATAATAAGCCTTTCTTAAAGAAGCATCTATTCTAGGCTTTTTTGTGAATTATTTAATGTTATTGTTCTTCAAGTGGTAATGATTTTAACATAAAATCTGTTACAGTAACGTTTTAAAAATATTAATTTCGCAATATGTACGCTATAAAACAGTTAAAATAGTAGCTATTTAGCGTTTAAACAAAATAAATATGAAATACATGAGTAAATCTTTAAGCTATCTAGCACTTTGTGCATTGTTTCTTGCTGTTCTAAACTGTTCAGATGAAACAACAGATGTCGTGACTCCACCACAAACAACCGATGTAGATCCGATAAGTGATAGTGATGGAGATGGCGTTGCTGACGCCGAAGATAATTGTCCTACAGTAGCAAATCCTGGGCAAGAAGATAGCGATGGAAATGGTGTTGGAGATGCTTGCGAAACGAATTTAGAAAATATAACGCCTTGCGAAAATGGTTTCGCTGGTATTTATCCGTGTAACGATTATGATTTGTTAGGACATATTGGTACCGAAGTCTTAAGTGGTGAGCCTGGAATTGATGGTAGTGATATATGGGGTTGGACCGATGCGACAACAGGTAAAGAATATGCTTTAGTAGGACTGGAAAACAGTACGGCGTTTGTGGATATATCAAACCCTACAGAGCCACTTTTTTTAGGACGGTTAAATTCTAATGCAGGAACAAATTACTGGAGAGATGTAAAAGTGTATAACGATTTTGCTTTTATAGTGGCCGACGGTGTTGGAAATCACGGGATGCAAGTCTTCGATTTATCGCGTTTAAGAACAGTTACAAATGCGCCAGAGGTATTTACTGCTGATGCTGTGTATACAGGAGTAGGAAGTTGTCATAATATTGTAATAAACGATAGTGAAGGCGTGGCTTATTTAGTGGGTTGTAATTCTGCTAATGGCGGTGGCCCCATTTTTGTAGATGTTACAAATCCTTTAAATCCAACATTTTTAGGGGAGTATACGGCTTCAGGATACACCCATGATGCACAAGTGGTGACCTATAACGGTCCCGATAATGATTATGCAGGGAAGGAAATTTTAATTGCCAGTAATGGTGCTACAGGGAGTGGAACTAATAAAGTTGTTGTTGTCGATGTGAGCGATAAAACCAATCCGGTACTTATTTCCGAAATGACCTATCCGCAAGCAGCCTATACGCATCAAGGTTGGTTTACAGACGATCAACGTTACTTTATTTTAGGAGACGAGTTAGATGAACAGAATTTTGGTGTGAATACCTCTACCTTCATTTTTGATCTTTCCGATTTGGACAATCCTGTTTTATCGTCGACTTACACATCACAATTTGATGCTATCGATCATAATGGGTATGTAAAGGGGAATACGTTTTATCTAGCTAATTACCGTGCGGGATTACGCGTTTTTGATATTTCGAATATAGGTTCAGCAACAAATCCTATGACAGAAACAGGGTATTTTGATACGTATCCGGACAATAATAACACCGGGTTTAATGGGGTATGGAGTATCTATCCTTATTTTGCTAGTCAGAATATTATTATTGGTGATATTGAAGGTGGGTTGTTTATTGTTAGAAAAAGTAATCTGTAATGTCTTTTTATAAAACCGTCTGGTTGTGTTTTGCCGTAAGTGTGTTGTGGAGTTGCTCTAAAAAAGAAGACGCTAGCGATGAAATGGGATCTATAGTACCCGAAATTCTAGCTGAGGTGACTACTTATGGAGGTTCTAAAAATGAAAGCGGACAACGAGTGATTGCAACAACCGATGGCGGCTATGCTGTTTTAGGTTTTACACAAAGTTGGGATGGTGATGTCACGGATAAACAAGATGAAAGTTTTGATTATTGGATGTTGAAATTCAATGCACAGAGTGCGCTAGAATGGCAAAAAACCTATGGGGGAAGCCTTGTGGATAAAGGCTTTGATTTAATACAAACCCTCGATGGGGGGTATGCCCTTTTAGGTTCTAGTTTTAGTAATGATCAAGATGTGTCTGTAAATAACGGCGCTGAGGATTTTTGGCTTGTAAAACTGGATGCTTCGGGCTCAATATCTTGGGAGAAATCTTATGGGTATTCGGGAGTAGACACCGGACTTTCGGTGATTCAAACGAATGATGGTGGTTATTTTATTACTGGTGTTCTAGATGTAACGGCATCTGGTGGATTGGGAAATACAAAGGGTATTCAGCATGCTGGAGGTGATTACTGGGGGTTAAAGCTGAATGCCTCCGGTGGTATAGAATGGAGTAAGTATTACGGTGGGTTTTTTACCGATACACCTTATGGCGTTGTACAGGCAGATGATAACGGATACATAATTGTAGGGTCTAGCGATAGTGTAGATACCGATATCTCCGGTAATATTGGAGATTATGATTTTTGGGTTGTAAAAATTTCTGAAACGGGTACCTTAGAATGGGAAAAGTCTTATGGTGGTACAGAAATAGATGAAGCTAGAGCGATTGTAAAATCGGCAGATGGAAATTATGTGATTGCTGGCGATACGCGTAGTTTTAATACGAATGTGGCTCATAATAATGGTTTAGCCGATATGTGGATTATTAAAATAACACCTAACGGCCAGTTGCTTTGGGAGAATACGATTGGAGGGAGTAGCTTTGATGTAGCTCGCGATATTAGTGCCACACAAGATGGTGGGTTTTTATTGGCTGGAAGTTCACGGAGTTCAGATGGTGATATTTCCAAAAATAACGGACAAAATGATGCCTTGGTTGTTAAGGTAGATAGTCAAGGGCAATTAGAGTGGCAAAAGACCGTTGGGGGAAATAATATTGATTTTGCTTATGGGGTAGCCGAGCTTAACGACCAATCGGTTGTCGTTGTTGGAGAGACTTCTAGTAACGATCAAGATATTAATGAAAACAAGGGGTTTACAGACCTTTTACATATAAAAATAGATTAAAGAAATGAAAAAGATTTATCCGTTAATACTGCTAGTTATGTTGTCGCTTTCCTCATGTGCCGAGGATTTGGATGACAATTTAAAAGCAGCAGTAACCACTCAGTTTAACTTTACGCACAATTGGAACGGACTTCCAGTAACGGCTGCCGATTTTAATACTGTAAAATTTGCCAATGAGAATAGTGACTCTTTAAGCATCGAGCGGTTGCGGTATGTGATATCCGATTTGACCTTTACTAGAGAGCATGGTGAGCAACTTATAATCGAGGGTCATCATTTAATTGATGTTAGCGAAGACATAGGGTTAGTTTATTCTCCAGAATTAGAAATTCCTACTGGGTTGTATACAAACGTGTCATTTACTTTTGGTTTAAATAATGAATACAATGCACAAAACCATCTTGATTTGAATTCGGTGTCATTCAATGTGCCAGAAATGCTTGGTGGTGGTTATCATTATATGCAAATGGATGGAAAGTTTATTGCTGCTTCGGGAGAGGAAGTGGGCTATAACTATCACAGCATTCGCGCCGTAGATAATCCAGGGTCTAACCCTACATTTCCTCAAGACACTTTTTTTACCGTTGACTTAGGAGCGATAAATCTTGAAAACAATGCTACTTTCGAGGTGAAAATGGATATCTCAGAATGGTATAAAAATCCTAATCTTTGGGATTTAAATGAATTGCATACAGTACTAATGCCAAATTCTGAAGCGCAAATTTTAATGCGTGAAAACGGGCAGTCTGTATTCTCATTAGGAACTGTTACACAGTAAAAGATATGAAATATTGGAGTGTATTTGTGGTGTTTGTAATGGTGTTGAGCTCGTGTTCCACGGACGATTCTAAAGGGTCTGTTTCTTACGAAGCTATGCCAACCCCGCTGCCTTTAAATATACCTCCTGTTTTTCAAGAAAACGTACTCGGTCCGATAATTCCCAATAACAATCCGCAAACCGTAGAAGGTGTGGCCTTAGGGAAAAAACTGTTTTTTGATACGATTTTATCAGGAGATGAAACGCAATCCTGTGCAACTTGCCATTCGCCACAACACGCATTTTCTGATGTGACACCTACAAGTGCCGGTATAGATGGTGATTTTGGCACCCGGAACACAATGCCTTTATTTAACTTAGCCTGGAATTATGGGGAGCGTTTTAATTGGGACGGCAGCGATCTTAGTATCGAGCGCCAAGCTATAACTCCAGTCGAAAACCCAATAGAAATGCACAGTAATTGGGAGGGTGTTATTGCTAAACTAAAAGATCACCCGGAGTATCCAGAGTTGTTTAAAAAAGCCTTTGGGGAGCTTCCTATTTCAAAAACGCTTACTACAAAGGCTATCGCTCAATTTGAAAGAACTCTTATCTCTGGAAATTCAAAATTCGATAACTACCTTATGGGGGAGGTGGACTTGTCCCCACAGGAGCAAAACGGACTAAATGTGTTTATGGATGAAGCGCGTGGTGATTGTTTTCACTGTCACGGAAGTCCTAGTAATCCTTTGTGGACAGATAATATGTTTCACAATAATGGATTGGACGCGGTATTTACCGATTTAGGTTTAGGGACCGTTACTGGTGATCCTAGCGATAATGGTAAATTTAAATCACCTTCCCTACGTAATTTAGCCTATACAGCACCTTATATGCACGACGGTCGTTTTGAAACCCTCGATGAGGTAATAAATCACTATAGTGAAGGTTTACAAAATTCGTCAACAATCGACCCTTTAATGAAGAAAGTGAGTCAGGGTGGTGTGCAATTATCTGCACAGGATAAAGCAGACCTAAAAGCTTTTCTTCTCTCTCTTTCAGACCCTTCTTTTATTAATAACCCGGACTTTATTAACTAATAAATTTTAGCTATCAAACCATATGCTAATATAATGTTAGTAAGTATGGTAAAAAGGGACTTAAATCGTATATTTGCACTCTATTTAGATTAATTCTAATATTAATTATGATTAAAGTTTCTGAAACAGCTAAGAAGAAAGTCGTAGAACTCATGGCGGAAGAGGGGTTAGACTATACAAAACACTACATACGTGTAAGCGTTAAAAGTGGTGGGTGCTCTGGTTTATCGTACGATTTAAAGTTTGATAAAGAGCAAATTGAAGATGATAAAGTATTTGAGGATAACGGCGTAAGAATTATTGTCGACAAAAAAAGTTTTCTGTACTTAATCGGGACTACATTAGAGTATTCTGGAGGTTTAAACGGGGCGGGCTTCGTTTTTAATAATCCTAATGCGAATAGAACTTGTGGTTGCGGAGAATCATTTTCATTATAATATTTTAAAAAGAAAGATTGAATTATGTCGAAGTATACTGAAGACGATTTAAGAGAAGAATTAAAAACCAAAGAATACGAGTATGGTTTTTATACTGATATAGAATCCGACACGTTTCCTATTGGATTAAACGAGGATGTTGTTCGTGCTATTTCTTTGAAAAAAGAAGAGCCAGAATGGATGACCGAATGGAGATTGGAAGCGTTTAGAGCGTGGGAAAAGATGGTGGAGCCGGAATGGGCTAACGTACATTACGAAAAACCAGATTTCCAAGCGATCTCTTACTACTCTGCACCAAATAGCAAGCCTAAATACGATAGTATCGATGAGGTTGATCCTGAGCTATTAGCAACATTTGCTAAATTAGGAATCTCTTTAGATGAGCAGAAAAAATTAGCCGGTGTTGCTATGGATGTTGTGGTGGACTCTGTGTCTGTAGCCACAACCTTCAAGAAAACCTTAGGTGAAAAAGGAATTATTTTCTGTTCTATTTCCGAAGCGATTAGAGAGCATCCAGAATTAGTGAAAAAATACTTAGGGACTATTGTTCCTCAAAAAGATAACTTTTATGCTGCTTTAAACTCTGCAGTATTTAGCGATGGGTCTTTTTGTTATATTCCAAAAGGGGTACGATGCCCTATGGAGTTATCCACTTACTTTAGAATTAATCAAGCAGGAACAGGTCAGTTTGAAAGAACCTTGGTTATTGCAGACGAAGGAAGTTACGTGAGTTACCTTGAAGGATGTACCGCTCCTAGTAGAGACGAAAATCAATTACACGCAGCCGTTGTAGAGCTTATCGCTTTAGACGATGCAGAAATAAAATACAGTACGGTTCAAAACTGGTTCCCAGGAAGTGCCGAAGGTAAAGGTGGTGTTTACAATTTTGTAACCAAAAGAGGATTGTGTGAGAAAAACGCAAAAATCTCATGGACACAAGTAGAAACAGGAAGTGCCGTAACCTGGAAATACCCAAGTTGTGTATTAAAAGGTGATAACTCGGTAGGAGAGTTTTACTCGATTGCAGTAACTAATAACTACCAGCAAGCCGATACCGGAACAAAAATGATTCACCTAGGTAAAAATACGAAGTCGACTATTATCTCTAAAGGGATTTCGGCAGGTAAATCTCAAAACTCATACCGTGGGTTAGTTCAAATAAGTCCGCGAGCAGAAAATGCACGTAACTTTTCACAATGTGATAGTTTGCTAATGGGTAATGAATGTGGAGCGCATACCTTCCCTTATATTGAGGTTAAAAACAAATCTGCACAAATCGAGCATGAGGCGACAACGAGTAAAATTGGTGAGGACCAAATTTTTTACTGTAACCAACGTGGAATCGATACCGAAAAAGCAATTGCTTTAATTGTTAACGGATTTAGTAAAGAAGTTCTTAATAAATTACCAATGGAATTTGCCGTTGAAGCGCAAAAACTATTAGAAATTAGTTTAGAGGGGTCTGTAGGATAATAGCAGTAAATCAAGCAAAGCTTAAAATAGAAATACAATGAAAAAAATACTTCTTTTATGTATGGGTCTTGCTTTACTAGGCTGTAAAGACACTAAAAATGAAACGGGAGTTGAGGAAACAACCACAGGCGTTTCTGCTAACGACGGATTAACATTGTTTGCTGGAGAGTATATTTATTATGCAGATGCAGCAGTGTTACAAATAGGGAGTAGTTCAATTTACGGTGTGATCTTAAATGAGAAAACCAAAGAGTTGAATGCCTTAGCCCAAACGTACAAAGAAGAGCCTACCGATGGTGTTTTAGTCCAGGTAAGAGGTCTTATTGTACCGAAGCCGGAAGGTGAAGAAGGTTGGCCAAATAGTATAGAAATTAAAGAAATAATTAGCGTTAAGAAACAAAATTCAGATCTTAACAAAGCAGTAATTTTAGAACAAAAAGGATATGTTGAAGATTAAAGACTTACACGCAAGTGTTGAAAATAAATCTATTTTAAACGGTATTAACCTTGAGGTTAAAGCTGGAGAAGTACACGCTATTATGGGACCTAACGGTTCTGGTAAAAGTACACTGGCTTCAGTGATTTCTGGAAAGGAAGAATACGAGGTTACTAAAGGAGAAATTATTTTAGAAAATGAAGATATCGAAGAGCTTTCAGCAGAAGAAAGAGCACACAAAGGTATTTTCTTATCCTTTCAATATCCTGTAGAGATACCTGGTGTTTCTGTAACGAACTTCATCAAAACAGCGATTAACGAAACTCGCAAGTCTAAAGGTTTAGAGGATATGCCTGCAAAAGATATGCTAAAATTGATTCGTGAGAAATCAGAACTTTTAGAAATGGATAGAAAGTTTTTATCGCGTTCATTAAATGAAGGATTTTCTGGAGGAGAGAAAAAACGTAATGAAATATTCCAAATGGCGATGTTAGAGCCAAAATTAGCCATCTTAGATGAAACGGATTCTGGTTTAGATATCGATGCGCTTCGTATCGTTGCTAATGGAGTAAATAAATTAAAGTCTAAAGATAATGCGGTAATCGTTATTACACACTACCAAAGATTATTAGACTATATCGTTCCTGATTTTGTACATGTATTATATGAAGGGCGTATTGTAAAGTCTGGTGGTAAAGAACTAGCTCACGAGTTAGAAGAAAAAGGTTACGATTGGATTAAAGAAGAAGTAAACGCGTAAAACTTAGTGCGTAGTTTTAAAGTAAGAGGTCTGTATAGACTTAATAAAAACAACCACTAAAGACTTAACAACAATGGATTTAAAAGAAAAATTGGTATCATCCTTTTTAGCATTCGAAGAGGATATCGATGTACATTCACCTGTTCACGATATTAGAAGCGAAGCTATAAAAACATTTGAAACCGAAGGCTTTCCTACCAAAAAGCAGGAAGCATGGAAATATACCTCGTTAAATACGGTTTTAAAACACGATTATAGCGTGTTTCCTAAACAAGAGAATTCTATAGAGTATAAGGACATTAAAAAGTACTTTTTACACGATATCGATACCTATAAAATTATTTTTATAGATGGGAAATACTCGTCGCATTTATCACAAACAACTCACGACGGAATTGATGTTTGCTTAATGTCGTCGGCTTTAAATAAGCCTAAATACAAACAGGTTATCGAAACCTACTTTAATAAAGTAGCAACTAAAGACAGTTTAACGGCTTTAAATACAGCGTTTTCTAGCGAAGGTGCTTATATTCATATCCCAAAAAATAAATTGGTAGATAAGCCTATTCAAATACTACACTTTTCTACGGGCAACGAAGCGGCTTTAATGTTGCAACCTCGTAACTTAATTGTTGCCGATGAGAATTCTGAAGTGCAGATTTTTGAGCGTCACCAAAGTTTAACGGATAATCCAGTCCTTACAAACAGTGTTACCGAAATTTATACCGCTAAACGCGCAATTGTAGATTATTATAAACTGCAAAATGATAATAGTAATGCCTCTTTAATCGATAATACTTTTGTCGACCAAAAGGAGCAGAGTCACTGTTTGGTACACACCTTTTCGTTTGGAGGAAAATTAACACGTAATAATCTTAATTTCTATCAAAATGGTGAGCGTATAGAATCGACCATGAAAGGGATTACTATTATTGGAGATAAACAACACGTAGATCACAACACTTTAGTGCATCATATCGAGCCTAATTGCGAAAGTCACCAAGATTATAAAGGTATTTTTGGCGATAGTGCAACGGGTGTTTTTAACGGAAAGATTGTCGTTGAAAAATTAGCTCAGAAAACCAACGCTTTTCAATCTAACAACAATATTTTGTTAAGTGATAAAGCGTCGATAAACACCAAGCCACAGCTTGAAATATTTGCAGATGATGTAAAATGTTCTCACGGTTGTACTATTGGGCAATTGGATGAAAGTGCCATGTTCTATATGCGCTCTCGTGGTATTCCAAAAAAAGAAGCTAAAGCTTTATTGATGTATGCTTTTAGTAATAACGTTTTAAGTTCGGTAAGAATTCCAGAAATTAAAACTAGAATCACTAAAATTATAGCAAATAAATTAGGAGTGAATATAGGTTTCGACTTATAGATTTACGCTCGTAAATAATACAAAAAAGCCGTTTCTATCCCAATAGAAATGGCTTTTTTTATACCGAATAATGATTTTTTAAACCCCGCGTTCGATATTGCTCAAATGAGTTGAGCAAGATGAAAAACGTTTCGTATTTTTGTCAGTAGTTAAGGAACCCCCTTCTTTAATGGCAATTTTACACTTTAATAGACCTTAAAACTATGCTAAACGCAGATCACATAAGAAAAGATTTTCCAATACTTTCACGTCAAGTCAATGGTAAACCTTTAGTGTATTTTGATAATGCTGCAACATCTCAAACTCCACAACAGGTGATTGATGTAATTGTTGATTATTACAGTAATTATAATGCTAATATTCATAGAGGTGTACATACGTTAAGCCAAGAAGCTACCGATAAATATGAGGCGGCTCGAAATACCATACAAAAGCATTTTAATGCAAAACACAATTACGAAATTATACTCACCGCAGGAACAACCGAAAGTATTAATCTTGTGGCACAAGGGTTTACGTCCTTATTAAAAGAGGGTGATGAAATTATAGTGTCTGCTTTAGAGCATCATAGTAATATTGTACCATGGCAAATGTTATGTGAGCGTACAGGAGCGGTTTTAAAAGTCATTCCTATGAATTTGGAGGGCGAGCTGATTATGGAAGCATACAATGCGTTGTTGAGTGATCGTACCAAATTAGTATTTGTAAATCATATTTCTAATGCTTTAGGGACGATTAATCCCATAGAGTATATTATTGAAAAAGCACATGCTGTAGGCGCTGCTGTTTTAATCGATGGCGCACAATCTTGTCCGCATATTAAACCCGATGTGCAGGCCTTGGATGTCGACTTTTATGTGGCTTCGGCACATAAAATGTGCGGTCCAACAGGTGTAGGACTATTATATGGTAAAGAAGAATGGCTTAATAAATTACCACCGTACCAAGGAGGAGGTGAAATGATAGATCAAGTGAGTTTCGAAAAAACGACCTATGCAGGCTTGCCTCATAAGTTTGAAGCTGGAACTCCAAATATTTGTGGTGGTATCGCTTTTGGAGCGGCTGTAGACTATATGAACGCTATAGGTTTTGAGGCTATTGCAACCTATGAAAATGAGTTGTTAGCCTATGGAACACAACGTCTTTTAGAAATTGAAGGCTTGAAAATCTACGGAACTAGTGCTAATAAAACCTCGGTAATATCGTTTAACTTAGAAGGCATTCACCCTTACGATGTGGGAACTTTATTAGATAAAATGGGAATTGCTGTAAGAACAGGGCACCACTGCACACAACCGATAATGGACTTCTTTAAGATTCCAGGCACGGTAAGAGCTTCTTTTTCTTTCTATAATACAAAAGCAGAAATCGACGCTTTGGTTGAAGGTGTAAAGAAGGCTAAAATGATGTTATCATAACGGATTTTAAAGGTAGTAATCTTAGGGTTTTTGGCTTCTTTATAATTAACCGAACGATTTTCTGTATTTGCATTTTATCGAAAAATTAGTATTTTAAGTAAAGAATTAGTTAGTTTTTTTTGTATTAGTTATATATTTAGGAATTCCTTAACAAAAATATAGTAGATATGAAAAAATTAATTTTTAGTGCTTTGGCACTAACGCTATTCTTTACCGCTTGTAATGAAGACAAATCTGATGAACTACAACAAGAGGCAAACATCGACATGTCGGATTTTTATTTGTATACTGATGCAGATGTCGACGAGTCTCTAAGAATGGCAGAAGGCAAACCTGTTTGTCATACCATGGTGAACTTAAATCGTTTATTAAACGAAGATAAGGGGCTAGAGAAAACAATGTATGATATAGAGTACCAATCAAGAAGTTTTATTGCTGCAAAAGGTAAGCCAGGAGGAAATGGTGGCGGACCAGGAGGTGGCGGATCAGGAGGCGATGATATCTTGCCTATAGATGATGGTTTAGGGGTTTTAAATATCCCGGTTTATGTACATGTGGTGTATAGTAATAGCGCTCAAAATATTAGTGATAATCAAATAGCGTCACAAATCACAGTGTTAAATGAAGATTTTAGATTAGCAAATAGTGATGCTAGTCAATTACCAGCAGAATTCAGTAATGATATTACAGATACAGAAATAGAATTTACTTTGGCAGGGACGTTTAGACATGCCAATTCTACAGGGTCATGGGGAACTAATGATGCTGTAAAATATGCGTACCCACCTGTAACTCCAGAGACCCACTTGAATATTTGGGTATGTAATATTGGGGGAGGAATTTTAGGATATGCTCAATTCCCAGGAGGTCCGGCAAATACGGACGGTGTTGTAGTAGGTGCTCAGTATTTTGGGACTACAGGTTATGTTTCTGCTCCTTTTGATGGTGGTAGAACGACAACTCATGAAGTGGGACATTATTTAAACCTACGTCATATTTGGGGCGATGGTAGATGTAATAGAGATGACTTTGTTGCTGATACACCAAAATCAGATGCTCCAAATTACGGCTGCCCTTCGTATCCAACTTATAATTGTAAGTCTAATGACATGACCATGAACTATATGGATTATGTAGATGATGCTTGTATGTATATGTTTTCTGACGGACAACGAAATAGAATGCGTGCTTTGTTTGCACCAGGAGGTGTAAGAGAAGGCTTAGCAAACTAATACTTTTTTAATATTAAATTAAAAAGACGTCATTTTTGGCGTCTTTTTTGTATTATAATAGATATAAAACTAAAACCATATAGAAATGAAAACAATAACGATACTATTATTTACTATTATTTTAAATGCATGTGGTGCTTCTACAGAGGCTTCAAAGGCAGCTGCATTAACAGATACACAAGCAAAAATGGAACAAAGTGAAGATCTTAGTTTAGAGTATGAAGCGGTAACGCGTGGGACTTATAAAAATATCACTATTAAAAATAGAATGGTGTCATGGGTAAATGAGCGCAATGCTAAACCTCAGGTTGTAAGTTTAGACGATAAACAATGGGAATCGTTAGTGACCCTTGTAAATGCTGTTGACTTGACTTCAATTCCTAAGTTAGAAGCACCAAGTAAAGCACATCAATACGATGGGGCGCCTATAGGTTCGCTAACCGTTAGCAAAAATGGTGAGACCTATAAAACACAAGCTTTTGATGCCGGAAATCCGCATGCTGATCTTGTAGAAGTTATTGAGCAAATGATGGCATTAACTAACGGTAAAAAATAAGGGTATTACAATTGTAATGCTTAATTTTGTAATCTGTAATGACGAATATTTAATCGATAGAAATGCAAACTATTAAAGAAATACAAGAGGAGATTATTGATGAGTTTTCAATGTTTGAAGATTGGGAAGAGCGCTATCAATATATGATTGATTTGGGTAAAGATTTACCTTTAATTGATGAGCAATACAAAACAGAAGATCATATTATTAAAGGCTGTCAGAGTAAAGTTTGGGTTCATGCTGAGTTACAAGATGACAAAATTGCATTTACTGCAGATAGTGATGCTATTATTACTAAAGGAATCATCGCGATATTAATCCGCGTATTTTCTAATCAGCAACCCAGCGAGATTATTGAAGCTAATACCGATTTTATAGACGAAATCGGACTAAAAGAACACTTGTCTCCAACGCGTGCGAATGGATTAGTGAGTATGATTAAGCAATTAAAAATGTATGCCATAGCATACCAAACACAATTAAAATAGTACCTTTTAATTGTTGCCAGAAATAAAAAAAAACAGCTTTCAAAAAAGAGAAGGTTTAAATAGAATATAATGAGCGATACAACAATAGATACACAAGCCTTAGGCGAAAAAATCGTAAAGGTTATTAAAACCATTTATGATCCAGAGATTCCTGTAGATATTTACGAATTGGGATTAATTTACGATGTATTCGTAAATGAAGATTACGATGTGAAAATATTAATGACATTAACCACTCCTAACTGCCCAGTGGCTGAAACACTACCTATGGAAGTAGAAGAGAAAGTAAAGTCCTTAAATGAAGTGAAAAGTGCCGAGGTTGAAATAACTTTCGATCCGCCATGGTCTCAAGAATTAATGAGTGAGGAAGCAAAATTAGAACTCGGGATGCTTTAGTAGACCGTTGTTATGCGAAGACGTAAGCCAACTTCTATAAAAGACAAAAATAAAACAAGCCTTAAATCTTCATTTAATGCTTTGGTTTACCTTCCTCGTTTTTTTAAAGAAATTTGGAAGGTTAATAAAGGTCTTTTCTTATTAGCCGCTTTTTGTCGTGGTATTGGTGCCTTGTTGCCCGTTGTTATTTTATGGCTAGGGAAGCTTATTATTGATGAAATTATCTTACAAATTTCATTAGAACTCCCAGATTACACAGTGCTATGGACTTATGTCGGGGTAGAGTTTGCACTTATTATTGTATCCGATTTAATGAGTAGGGCTATTTCGTTAACCGACGGTTTGTTGGGAGACGAGTATAATATTGCGACCTCCATTACGATTATAAAAAAAACGAATCAGATTAATATTAGTCTATTAGAAGATTCGGAATTTTATGACAAGTTAGAGCGTGCGAGAACCCAGACTACAAGTCGCGTGGGATTGATGTCTAATGTTTTAGGGCAGGCTCAAAGCGCCATTTCTATAGCGACACTCGTTGCTGGTTTAATTTATTTTGAACCCTATTTAATTATACTTCTAGTTTTAAGTATTATTCCTTCGTTTATTAATGAAGTACGCTTCAGTCAGCAGCAATACTCTTTAGCAAGAAGTTGGACCTCGGAGCGTCGTGAGTTGGATTATTTACGGTTTATAGGAGCCAATGATAAAACCGCTAAAGAGATTAAGCTATTTGGTTTAACCGATTTTGTTGTAGACCGCTTTAAAAATCTGTCAGAAGAATATTATCAGCTCAACAAAACACTAGCGATAAAGCGCTCGGCATTAGGTTTTTTGTTTAATGTCTTGGGGACTTTAAGTTATTATGGGGCTTATGTTTTTATTATCTATCGCGTACTTTCCGGTGTAATTACCTTGGGTGAATTAACTTTTTTATCTGCTTCTTTCAACCGTCTTACACGAAATCTACAGGATTTCTTTTCGAAATTCACTCGGATTTCTGAGAGTGCATTATACCTAAAAGATTATTTCGATTTTATAGACATTTCTATTAGCTCTAAAGTTAAAGAAGACTGTCCGCTACCCAAGCACATCAAAACGGGTTTTGAGTTTAAAGACGTGCATTTTGCTTACCCTAATTCGGAACAGGACATTTTAAAAGGGGTGAGTTTTACGCTAAAGGCAGGCGAGAAGCTAGCCTTTGTAGGGCAAAATGGGGCTGGTAAAACTACCTTAATAAAATTACTATTGCGTTTTTATGAGCCTACATCTGGTGAAATTCTTTTGGACGGTGTAAATATTAACCGTTATGCTATTGCTGAGTATCAGGAATTTTTTGGGGTTATTTTTCAGGATTTCTTTAGGTATGAGTTTACGGTGCGCGAAAACATCGCGATTGGTGATATTGATGAATTGGAGAACCAGGATAAAATAGAAGAGGCCGCTGCGTTAAGTTTGGCTAAGGAGGTGGTGGACGATTTAAAATATGGTTATAACCAACAGTTAGGAAAACGTTTTACTAACGGACAAGAGTTGTCTGGTGGGCAGTGGCAAAAGGTGGCTTTAGCACGTGCCTATATGAAGGATGCTGAAGTAATGATTCTTGACGAACCCACATCGGCGTTGGATGCTAGGGCTGAAAGTGAAGTTTTTGATCGCTTTATTGGTTTAACCGAAGGTAAGACGAGTATAATTATATCCCACAGATTTAGTACGGTACGTCAAGCCGATAGGATTTTAGTATTAGAGCACGGTCGTGTGGTTGAAATTGGAACCCATGAGGAACTCATGTTAAACAAGGCCTTATATTCTGAATTGTTTACACTTCAGGCCGAGGGCTATCAGTAAAAATAATTATCTTTGTACTATGGCAGAAGAGATTGTAAATAGAGTCGCAAATAGCAAATTAGTAGTATTCGATTTAGAAGATTACTACCCGAAAGGAAAACGTACCCTTTTTGATATAAAAGAGTGGTTATACGAAGGGTTTGTACTTCGTGAAAAGGACTTTCGTGATCAGGTAAAGAATTACGATTGGTCGGAACATCAAGATGAATATGTGGCACTAACGTGTTCTTCTGATGCTATTGTGCCAGCATGGGCCTATATGTTATTAACTATGGCTTTAGAGCCTTATGTAAAACGTACTGTTCTGGGTGATTTAAACGCATTAGAAACCGAGTTGTATCAAGATATTATAAATCAGTTGGAGCTTAGTGACTATGCAGATAAGCCTATAATTATAAAAGGCTGTTCTAAAAAGCCTGTACCTACTGCGGCTTATATTATGCTTTCACAAGCTTTAAAACCAGTGGCTAAGTCCATATTATTTGGTGAAGCTTGCTCGTCGGTGCCTTTATATAAGAGGAAATAGTAGTTCGCTGCTTTTTTTATTATCTTTAAAATAGTGATTAAACCTTATCAATTTAATTTATCCATTAAAAACAAATAACATGAAGAAACTTATTTTATGTGCTGCATTAGTATTTGGAATAACTGCTATGCAGGCGCAAACGAAAGAAGAGTTAAAAGCTCAGAAAACTGAAAAACAAGCGGCAGCAAATGCACTTCAAGCAGAAGCAGATGCTTTACAAGCACAAATAGATGCCCTTCCAGGGTGGCGAAAAGGGGCTTTTGGTACTATTGGAGGAAGTATTTCAGAATTTAATAACTGGTATTCTCAAGGGTCACCAAATAACAGTTCGGCAAATTTAGGGTTTACAGTAAATGCATTCGCTAACTTAAAACAAGATAAGTTTTTCTGGAGAAATGCCTTAAATGTAAATTTGGCGTGGGTTAAGTTTGATGATAAAGATAACCCATCAGATAATAGTGAGTTTAGAGAAACCACCGATGTGTTTAATATTTCTTCATTATACGGAAGAAAATTAAGTGAGAAATTTGCTATTTCTGCTTTGGGCGAATACCGTACAACATTACTTAATAATTTTAATGATCCTGGGTATTTAGATGCGGGTATTGGTGCGACTTGGACACCAACAGAAAATTTATTTGTAGTGATACACCCTTTAAACTATAACTTCGTTTTTAGTTCTGGCGATACCGTATTCGAATCGTCTTTAGGAGCTAAAATTGTTGCGGACTATACAAGACAGATAGGTAAAATAAACTTTAAATCTAACCTGTCTTTATTTTATAGCTATGAAGATGCTGATTATTCAAATTACACATGGATTAACTCTTTTTCTTATAAATTATGGAAAAAGATTGGTGTTGGTTTCGACTTTGGTTTAAGACAAAACAAGCAAGAGGCTTTAAATTATGCCTTAGCTAATGCGGTGCCACCGGCGAGTCCGACTTTTGATACTATAGACAACGAATTACAAACATATTGGTTATTAGGTTTAAGCTATGCTTTCTAGTGTATTCATGACCTACAATTAATAAAAAACGCGATACTTTAATAAGTATCGCGTTTTTTATTTGCGTTAAGGATGGAGGCTGTGTTGGAGCTCTACCGATTTTGTTTTCGGGAAGCGACTGCCGAGAGCCTGACCTGTAAGGTAACGCCCTTATCCTTTTATTCTTCCTCGTCCAATTTTTCGTAATCGTAATCGGGATAAAGAAAATGGTTGTATGGAAAACGGGTGACATGAATATCGCGGACCTCGTCGTAGATACGTTTTTTAAAGTCTTCGAGATTGTCTTTGTTTAAGGCCGATATAAATAACGCGTTATTTTCTCCTACACGATTCATCCACGTGCGCTTCCATTCGGCTAGAGAATAGTGTTCTTCTCCGCGTTCTGCAATAAGATCGGTCGCGTCAAAAGGTTCGGCTTTATACGCGTCAATTTTATTAAAAACCATAATTGTAGGCTTGTCACTACTATCAATTTCCCCTAAAATTTTATTTACAGACGCAATGTGTTCCTCAAAATTAGGATGAGAAATATCTACAACGTGCAATAATAAATCGGCTTCCCGCACCTCGTCTAAAGTACTTTTAAAGCTCTCTACTAATTGTGTGGGTAGCTTTCTAATAAATCCTACGGTATCGGTTAATAAAAAGGGTAGGTTTTGTATTACCACTTTACGAACGGTGGTGTCTAAGGTGGCAAAAAGTTTGTTCTCGGCAAAGACCTCACTTTTACTAACGGTATTCATCAGTGTGGATTTTCCAACGTTGGTATAACCAACAAGTGCTACACGTACCATTTTTCCGCGGTTACCGCGTTGCACCGACATTTGCTTATCGATGACCTTGATCTTGTCTTTTAACAAGGAAATACGGTCTCTAACGATACGTCTATCGGTTTCGATTTCTGTTTCTCCAGGTCCACGCATTCCAATACCCCCTTTTTGTCTTTCAAGGTGAGTCCACATTCCTTTTAATCGTGGTAATAAATATTCGCATTGTGCCAATTCTACTTGCGTTCTTGCATAGCTGGTTTGTGCGCGTTGTGCAAAAATATCTAAGATTAAATTGGTGCGGTCTAGGACTTTACAATTTAATATTTTACTTATATTTCGTTCTTGTGCCGCCGAAAGCTCATCATCAAAAATAGCGGTTCCAACATTGTTTTCTTCGATATACTGCCTTACGGTTTCCATTTTTCCTGTCCCGATAAAGGTTTTAGGGTTGGGCATATCCATTTTCTGTGTGAAGCGTTTTAATACTTCACCACCAGCAGTGTAAGTCAAGAATTCTAACTCGTCTAAATATTCTTCAGACTTCTCTTCATCTTGGGTTTTGGTAATAACTCCTATTAAAATTGCTTTTTCTAAAGCGGTATCTTTTTTTTCTAACATATATTAATTTAAAGTGCAAAGTTACGTAAATGAAATCAGAAATATTTCTCTATTTTGTAAACGCAATAAATACAGTTCTAAAGAATTTAAACGTTTTGAAATCCGAATTAAAGAAATACACAGTCGCCTTTTATAATATTGAAAATCTATTCGATATTTATGATGATAAGGTGACACGCGATAATGATTTACTCCCAACGGCATCGCGACGATGGACCGTTAAAAGATACCATAATAAAATTAGAAACCTGTCTTTTACCATACCTAATATTGGTAAAGAGCAAACCGATAACCCTCCAGCAATTGTTGGTCTGGCCGAAGTAGAAAATGGCGCTGTATTAAACGATTTGATAGGGTCTAAACATTTAGAGGACTATAATTATAAGTACATTCATTACAATTCTCCTGATGAGCGCGGTATTGATGTCGCGTTACTTTATAATGCAGATGTTTTTGATGTAGCCTATTCTAGGCCCTATCGCTTAGAATTGCTCGATGAGCGCGGCGTGCAAGATTATACTAGAGATATTCTTCTAGTTAGCGGCTTACTTGATGGTTTGGAATTGCATGTTATTGTAAACCATTGGCCCTCGCGTCGTTTGGGTGAGGATAGCAGTGAGTATAAACGTCTTATGGCGGCGAGCAAGGTTGAAGAGATTATTACCGAGCTTAAAGAAAAGGATGCTAATGCAAAAATTATGGTTATGGGTGATTTTAACGACGATCCTTTCTCTAAAAGTATCACCCGGTTAGTAGAAAGTCATAACTTATACAACCCGATGGATACCTTGTTCGATATTGATCGCGGAACCACTGTGCATAATGATAATTGGAACTTGTTTGATCAAATTTTAATTACCCCTAATTTATTTGAACGCAAAAAGGAAGCTTTACGTTTTTATAAAGCTGATATTTTTGATGCCGATTTCTTAAAGCAAAAACGAGGTAGGTATGAAGGGACACCCTTTAGAACTTATGCGGGAAGTAGATATATTGGAGGGTTTAGCGATCATTTTCCGGTGTATGTTACTTTAACAAAAAAATAAATCGGGAGCGGTCTTTTGTGTAGTTGTAGATTTATAGTGGCTTATTATAATCTTTTTTAAAGTGCTTAAAATAAAAAAAAGGGAAGCTGTGATTTATCACGAGCTTCCCTTAGTGAGTGGTTATTGTAGCGAATCTTATTTGCCAAGCATTAACAGCTCGTTACAAACCACCTCTGTAGTGTAGCGTTTTACGCCCTCCTTATCTTCCCATGATCGGGTGGTGAGTTTGCCTTCTATAGCAATTTCTTTACCTTTTTGTAAATACTTCTCTGCTAGAGTTGCTAAGCTTCCCCAAGCTACGATATTGTGCCATTGGGTGTCGGTTACTTTTTCGCCTTGGGCGTTTTTGTAATTCTCGTTGGTTGCAATCGAAAATTTTGCAAGCATTTTTCCTGATTCAAGATTAATAATTTCTGGATCGTTTCCTAAGTTACCAATCAACTGTACTTTGTTTCTAAGTGCGTTCATAATTTTAAAGTTTAAGGTTTAACAGTTAATACTATCGAGGACTTAACCGTCGACAAGGCAAAGATGCAACACCATCACAATGTTAGTCGGTTATTACTTATTTAATGTCGTATGTAAATGTTTGTAGTCGTTTGCAAACGAATAAGTTGTATATTTAATAGGTAGAGACAGGTGGTCTTGTAGTTACTTAATGCATGCGCCCTGTCTTTAGTGGTATATTATTTTAAGGCTATTGCTTAAAGTGTAATCGTGGTAGAGCTGTGAATGTCGATTTTTTTATGGCATGCTAGGGGATACCTGAAGGCTTAAAAATTAATTTATAAAACAGGAGTTATGACCAAATTATGTCCAGAGTGTGGCGATAAGATCGTGGGTAGAATAGATAAAAAATTCTGTAGTGACGGCTGCCGGAATGCCTATAATAATAAAATGAATAAGGATGCGAAGAACTTAATTCGCAATATAAACAACCGACTACGAAAAAATTGGCGCATTTTAGAAGCGCTTAATCCTGATCAAAAAACAAAAACCTCCAAGACTAAATTAATAGAAAAGGGGTTTGATTTTAATTACTTTACTAGTATTTACACCACGAAAGTGGGTACCGTGTACTATTTTGTTTATGATCAAGGTTATCTGCCTTTGGAGAACGATTATTATGCACTGGTAAAACGAAAATAAAGCGATTTAGAAATGCGCTTATTTCCAATTTTGACCTTTTAATTTTAGTGCTGCTTTGAGAATGTCTTTCTGACTAATTTGACCAATTAATTTTCCGTCTTCGACAATTGGGAAACGTCTTCTTTTAGAATCTAAAAACTGTTTGGCGGCATCCAACACATTTAAATTACCGTCTATAGTTTCGATATCTTTTGCCATATAGCGTTCAATACTGTCATCGCTAACAGGCATATTGTGATAACGGCTTTCACTAATTTGCTTGATGCAATCCCCTTCAGAAATAATTCCGATGAGCTCATTTTTGTCATTTACTACTGGTCCTCCAGAAATTTTATGTTTTATCAAGGTGTTTATTACCTCTTCAACAGTTTGGTTGGCTTTAAACGTAATGAGATCTTTAGTCATAAAATCACTCACTTTAAACAAGTCTTGTTCTAACTCTTGATTCTGCTCTTTACGTGCGCCTTGGAAACTTTTTATACCCATAATATTTTGTTTTTTTAGTTACCTAAAGTTACTGAATTTTACAGAGCTATCCAAAGACATTAACAGTTGTGAGTTGATAATGAGTGTGTTGTGTGCTGTGCGTGGGAGGGCTGTGTTAAAATTTAAATTTTAGCCTCTAGAAGTGTGGGGTATTAAAAGTAAAGCCATAAAAAAGGCGAGCATTGAGCTCGCCTTTTAAAAGTATAGGTAATGATTTATTTATTCATTAACTCTTCAATTTCTTCTGCTTCAATTGGAATATTACCCATTAAATTAAATGGCTCTCCTGTTTTTTGTACAACAAGATCATCTTCTAATCGAATACCAAAACCTTCTTCTGGTATATAAATACCAGGCTCTACGGTAAACACCATATTTTCTTGAATAGGTTCGGTTAAAATACCATAATCGTGTGTGTCTAATCCAATGTGGTGAGACGTTCCGTGCATAAAGTATTTTTTGTATGCTGGCCAATCTGGGTTTTCATTTTTCACATCCGCTTTATCAAGTAATCCTAAACCTAATAATTCACTAGTCATTAAATGACCAACTTCTACGTGGTATTCTGCCCATAATGTTCCTGGTACTAATAATTTAGAGGCGTCCTTTTTTACTCTGTTTACCGCGTCGTAAACTTCACGTTGGCGTTTAGTAAAACGACCATTCACAGGAATTGTTCTACTTAAATCACTAGAGTAGTTAGCGTATTCTGCAGCCGTATCAAAAAGGATTAAATCACCATCTTTACATTGTTGGTTGTTTTCAACATAATGTAAAACATTTGCGTTGTTTCCAGCTGCGATAATTGGGGTGTAAGCAAATCCTTTAGAGCGGTTTCTTAAAAACTCGTGCATGAATTCTGCCTCGATTTCATATTCCCAAACTCCAGGTTTTACAAAGTCTAAAACACGACGGAATCCTTTTTCGGTAATATCACAAGCGTGTTGCATCAAATCGATTTCTATTTGATCCTTTACCGAACGTAAACGTTGTAGTATCGGGTTGCTTTTAGCAACACGGTGTGCAGGGTATTTGTCTTTTAACCACTTTGTAAAACGGTCTTCACGAGTTTCTGTTTCTACATTAGCTCTATAGTGTTCGTTAGTGTTAATGTAAACCGTATCGCACTGTGTCATCATTTCAAACATGATTTTTTCCATGTCTTGTAACCAGTACACTGTTTTTATTCCACTAGTTTCTAATGCCGCTTCTTTGGTTAGTTTTTCACCTTCCCATACAGCGATATGTTCGTTTGTTTCTTTAAGAAATAAAACTTCACGGTGTTTAGGATTCGGACAATCAGGGAAAATAACAAGGATGCTTTCTTCTTGGTCAACACCACTTAGATAAAAAATATCTCGGTGTTGCTGAAAAGGCATGGTGCTATCGGCACTAATTGGATAAATATCGTTAGAGTTGAAAACCGCTAAACTGCTAGGTTGCATTTTTGCCGCAAAGTTTTTACGGTTTTTAATAAAAAGAGCGTTGTCTATTTTATGGTATTTCATAGTAAATCTGTGTTTTTTCTGTTTGCACTCCAAAATTAAAGAATCGAACACCAATAAACGAGGCCATTTGGCGCTATTTTGTGTTTTTTCTTATGCGACTCATATGGCGATTGGAGATTCCTAAAAAGGAAGCGAGGTAATGTAATGGGACTTCTTGTAGTAAATTGGGTTCGTTTTCTAGTAGTTTATGGTAGCGTTCCTCGGGACTAAGTGTTAGTAAATCAATGCGATAATCGTCGATTCTGTAAATCTGTTTTTCTATAAGTTTATAGTAAAACGCTTTAAAAGCCCGGTTGTTTTTTAATAAGGTCGAAAAGTCTTCTGACTTTATAATCCATAAATCACAATCGCTAATGGCTTTAATGTTTTTTCGTGACGGCACGCTTTGCATAAAACTATTTAAGGCTGAGGTTGACGAATTTTTAAGTCCTAAATATGTGGTTTTTTCTTCCCCTTGAACCGTAATAGCATGTTGTAAAACACCAGAGTTGATGTAGCAAAAGTATTTACAGACGTTCCCTTCCTCAACGAAAAAGTCATTCTTTTGAAGTCTTAAATGCGTGAAACATTGTAAAATAGCTGGTAGTTGATGCTCTAATTCTGAATCATCAATCAAGCTTTTTAAATACTGTTCTAAATTGTGTTGTGAAGCCTTCATGGTTTTAAGGGTGTGTTGCGACTGCTACTAACAAAAATAGGATTATATAATTAATCTCTTTGAGGATTTTAGCGCTGTTTTTTAAATATTAAGTAGTTTTGGTACTTAATCTTTAGTGTTATGTTATTTAGACTGTGTATTGCATTCCTGCTGGCTGTTAGTTTTCGTGTTTCGGCACAACAACCGTCAACAGCACCCGAAGCTGTTCAAGAGGCTTTAATTCAAAAAGAAAAAGGTCAACAATCCTCATTGGTAAAAAATCTGCCTTTTGAGAGTATAGGCCCAAAAGTGATGAGTGGTCGGGTTGTAGATATTGAAGTTAACCCAGAAAATACCAGTGAGTTTTATGTGGGTTATGCGTCTGGAGGTGTGTGGTATACCAAAAACAATGGGGCTTCTTTTAATCCTATTTTAGATTCGGCACCAACACAAAATGTGGGGGATATAGCTGTTGATTGGCCTACGAAAACCATTTGGGTGGGAACTGGAGAGAATAATAGTTCGCGGTCTTCGTATGCGGGAATTGGAATATTGAAGTCTACAGACCAAGGGCAAACGTGGCAAAATATGGGGTTGAAAGACTCGCATCATATCGGGCGCATTATTATCGACCCTAAAAACCCTGAAACTGTAATTGTGGGGGTAGCAGGGCATTTGTACTCTACTAATACCGAACGTGGGATTTATAAAACAACCGATGGAGGGGGTACTTGGGAACAAAAATTATTTATAAACGACTCTACGGGGATTATAGATATCGATCATGCGCCAAATAATCCTGATGTCTTATACGCTTCTTCATGGACGCGAGATCGTAAAGCATGGAATTTTAATGGTAGTGGATTAGGCTCTGCAATTTATAAAAGTAGCGATGCGGGTGAGCATTGGACTAAAATTAGTACTGAAACTAGTGGTTTTCCAACTCATGATGGCGTGGGTAGAATTGGTTTAGCTGTGTTTAGTGAGTCTGTAATTTACGCCTTGTTAGACAATCAGCACCGCCGACCGGCAGAAGATGCTAGTATTGGAAACAATAGTTTTAATACCATGGGGCCGCAGGCGATGCCGGGAGAAGATTTTTTAAAATTAAGTGATAAAAAAATCAATGCCTTCTTAAAAACGAATGGTTTTCATGAGAAATATAGAGCCGAAAACGTCAAGCAAATTATTAGAAGCGGATTGGCGGAACCTTCAGAGTTAGCAGATTTTTTAAAGTCTACAAATGCCATGCTTTTTGAAACTCCAGTAATTGGTGCTGAGGTGTATAAAAGTAGTGATGGCGGACAAACTTGGAAAAAGACACATGATCACTATATCGACGACCTATATTATAGTTATGGGTATTATTTTGGTGAAATTAGAGTCGATTTACAAAATGAAAATGGTATTTATATTTTAGGAGTTCCTATTTTAAAGTCTAAAGACGGAGGAAAAACCTTTACAAGTATCAGTAAAGAGAATGTGCATGCCGATCATCAGGCGTTGTGGGTAAACCCTAATAAAGAAGGTCATCTAATCGATGGGAATGACGGGGGATTAAATATGAGTTATGACGACGGCGAGACTTGGGAAAAGTTAAATGTAAATGCTGTGGGGCAATTTTATGCGATAAATGTCGATAACCAATCGCCTTACAATGTGTATGGTGGTTTACAAGATAATGGCGTTTGGTTTGGTCCGCATAATGCCAAGCATGATCGCAGTTGGAATCAAAGTGGTCGCTACCCGTGGGAAAGTATTATGGGGGGTGATGGTATGAAAATCGAAATCGATAATCGAAACGCTAATATTATTTATACCGGCTATCAGTTTGGAAATTATTTCCGATTAGATCGTGATGCTAAATCACAGACTTATATTCAGCCAAAACCAAAACCAAAACCGGAAGCTGATGCCGCGCCGTACCGTTTTAATTGGCAAACACCAATTTTATTATCTAAACACAATCAGGATATTCTATATTTTGGAGCAAACAAGCTCTTGCGCTCTTTAAATCAGGGTAGCGATTGGGAAGTAATAAGTCCCGATTTAACCCAAGGCGGAAAAACGGGTAATGTGGCTTATGGCACATTAACCACTTTAAGCGAGTCGCCTTTTCAGTTTGGATTGTTGTATGCGGGGAGTGATGATGGTCTAATTCATGTCTCTAAAAATGGAGGTGCTACCTGGGAGCGTATTAGCGATGCGTTACCTAGAAATCTGTGGGTGAGTCGCGTTGTCGCTTCAAAGCATAAAAAAGAGCGTGTGTATGTTACTTTAAATGGTTACCGATGGGATGACTTTAATAGTTACGTGTATGTTTCTGAGAATTATGGCGAGACATGGAAGTCTATAGAAAGTAGCCTTCCTAATGCGGCAGTAAACGTTATTGTAGAAGATGAAAATAGTGATGCGATTCTGTATTTAGGTACCGATAATGGGGCTTATATGAGTTTTAGTAACGGAGCGTCTTGGGAGGCCTTTGTTCAAGGCCTGCCGGCTGTTGCTGTTCACGATATGGTAATTCATAAGGAATCTAACGATTTGCTTTTGGCGACCCACGGACGCAGTATTTATAAAACCAATGTGCAACACCTTTATAAAATGGCTGCTGATAGTCTCGAGGGAGAGGTTAAAATTTTTCCGCTAAAAACGATAAAACACTCCTCACGATGGGGAGATTCCTACAGTCAGTGGTCTAATACTTTAGAGCCTGAATTAGAAATAGAGCTGTATGCCAAGGAAGGCGGAGTTAAAACGATTCGTATAGCATCAGAAGATGGTAAAACATTAAAAACCCTCTCGAAGACGGTTGATAAAGGCTATAATAAACTGACTTACGATCTAACGATTTCAGAAAAAATCAGAAATAAATTAGTTAAAAAAGACAAGAGCTTGTCTATAGAAAAAGCTAAAAATAATAGCTATTACTTACCTAAGGGCGTGTATAGTGTAATAATAGGTGATTATAAATCAAGTTTTATAATCGAGTAGCATACTATCTTATTGGTTTTTATGTTATTATATATCTAGCCCAGTAACACCCTGAAGTAAAATGAATGTATTTAAATTACTAGTATGTAGCTGTTTAATCGTGTTAATTTCTTGTAGTGAGGACAATGATGATAGTAGTAGTGGCGCTGTTGAAAAGAACTTAATTATTAAATTAAAATTCGATCCCACGCAAGAACGGTTAGGGAATTTGGGAGAACCTGTAAGTGTTGAGGTTGGTAACGCAGCGCAATCACCTAATGTTTCGAAAATGAGTGCGAACTATATTGAATTCGCTCCAAGTGCTTTAACGGCTCTGGGAACGGGAGAGATTATTTTTGAAGGAGCAGAAACTACCGAAGGAGGTGCGCGCGCAATACATTTCCAGAATGCGATATTTGCAGGTCATAATGAAACTTTTTTAAGCATACCCTTAAGTCAGGTGCGTGCGGGTCATTATGAATGGGTTCGTGTTTCTTTAGCTTACCAAGAAGGGGATATTCAGTTTTTACATACCGACGGGAATGAGTATACCGGAACCTTAGCAAGTTTTGTGGGGTACAATACTTATATTTCAGAGTTTAGCTTAAACGGAAGTGTGCTGCCTGTAAATTCGAATAAGTTACAAGGGTTTTGGGCTTTTGAGTCTTCTGGTTTTGTAGTGGAAGGTCAAGCGCCGGAAGGAGCGACAACAGTCCCTAATCCCTTATTTAATTCTTCTCCTATTCCGCAAGGATCTTGTGTTGTAACCGGTGAATTTGAAAACGGACTAACAATTTCAGGAGAGGAAACTGAAGATGTGGTTGTTACTTTATCTTTTTCCACCAATACTAGTTTTGAATGGACCGAAGTTAATAACGATGGTAAATACGAGCCTAGTGCTGGTGAACAGGTAGTCGATATGGGGCTTCGCGGATTAATTCCTAGCGTAGACTAAGAAAATATACGTTTTTATTGAGGCCTGTACGATTTTTTTAAAATTTTGCAGGCCTTTATTAATTATACCCATTCTAAATAAATTTTAAAAAACGTATAAAATTTGTATACTTCTTACGGTACCTTATCTTTGTATAACAAATAAAATAACTTCAAAATAATGAGCGGGATTTTAAATTCTTCAATAGGAAGAAAGTTTGCCATGGCACTTTCGGCACTCTTTCTAATGATCTTTTTATTACAACATTTTACAATTAATTTACTATCTGTTTTTAGTGAAGACACTTTTAATAGCGTTTCTCATTTTATGGGAACCTTTTGGTTGGTACAATATGTATTTCAACCAATTTTAATTTTTGGTGTCATTTTTCACTTCGTAATGGGTTTTGTTTTAGAAGTAAAAAACCGTAATGCAAGACAAATTAGCTATGCTAAAAACAATGGAAGTGCAAACTCATCTTGGATGAGTAGAAATATGATTTGGAGCGGGTTGGCTATTTTAGCTTTTATTGGTCTTCACTTCTACGATTTTTGGTTTCCAGAAATAAACACCAAGTTTATTCAAGGGGATATGTCTGGATTACTTCCTAACGGAGAGTACAGATATTTCGAAGAGCTTCAGCACAAGTTTGTTGATGTTTGGAGAGTTGTTTTATACTGTATAGCGTTTGTGTTTTTAGCACTTCACTTACTACACGGATTTAGTTCTGCGTTTCAGTCTACAGGAGCAAATAACAAATACACAAAAGGATTACAAGGTTTTGGAAAGGCCTATGCTATCATAATTCCGTTAGGTTTTGTATTCATAGCATTATTCCACTATTTTAATCACTAAAAACACATCTAAAAATGGCTTTAGATTCAAAAATACCTCAAGGTCCAATTGCAGATAAATGGACAAATTATAAAAACAACATAGACCTGGTTAACCCAGCCAACAAGCGTAATATTGACGTGATTGTTGTTGGAACAGGATTAGCTGGAGGTTCTGCTGCTGCAACTTTAGCAGAGCTAGGTTATAACGTAAAAGCATTTTGCTTCCAAGATTCACCACGTCGTGCACACTCGATTGCAGCACAAGGGGGAATTAATGCAGCAAAAAATTACCAAGGAGATGGGGATTCTACCTACCGATTATTTTACGATACTGTAAAAGGTGGTGATTACCGTTCTCGTGAAGCTAACGTATATCGTTTAGCTGAGGTTTCAGCAAATATTATCGACCAATGTGTGGCGCAAGGAGTTCCTTTTGCTCGTGAGTATGGTGGATTACTAGACAACCGTTCGTTTGGTGGTGTTCTTGTATCAAGAACATTTTATGCTGCCGGACAAACAGGACAACAATTATTATTAGGTGCGTATTCTGCTATGAACCGTCAAATCGGTCGTGGTAAAATTAAAATGTACAACCGTCACGAAATGTTAGACGTTGTAGTCGTTAATGGAAAAGCACGAGGCATTATAACACGTAACTTAGTTACCGGAGAAATCGAACGTCACTCAGCTCACGCTGTGGTGTTAGGAACTGGTGGTTACGGTAACGTATTCTTCTTATCTACAAATGCGATGGGAAGTAACGTAACGGCAGCATGGAAAGCGCACAAACGTGGGTCTTACTTTGCTAACCCATGTTATACACAAATTCACCCAACCTGTATCCCTGTTTCTGGAGATCACCAGTCTAAACTAACGTTGATGTCTGAGTCGTTAAGAAATGACGGACGTATTTGGGTGCCAAAAAATATTGAAGATGTTAAAGCAATTCGTGAAGGCCGATTAAAGCCAACAGAAATTGCTGAAGAAAATAGAGATTACTACTTAGAGCGTCGTTACCCTGCATTCGGTAACTTAGTTCCTCGTGATGTTGCCTCTCGTGCCGCTAAAGAGCGTTGTGATGCTGGTTACGGTGTTAATGCTACTGGTGAAGCGGTGTACTTAGATTTCGCATCTGCTATCGAGCGTTACGGAAAAGAACAAGCGACAATCAAACACTTAGATGTTAACGATAAAGCACTAGTTAAAAAACTAGGACAAGAAGTGGTGAAAAACAAATACGGAAACTTATTCCAGATGTACGAAAAAATCGTAGATCAAGATCCGTATAACACACCAATGATGATTTACCCAGCGGTTCACTATACTATGGGAGGTCTTTGGGTAGATTATAACTTAATGACTACCGTCCCTGGACTGTACGCTATTGGTGAAGCTAACTTCTCTGATCATGGTGCTAACAGACTTGGAGCTTCGGCATTAATGCAAGGATTAGCCGATGGTTACTTTGTATTACCTTATACAATAGGAGACTATTTATCTGATGATATTCGTACAGGAGCTATTCCTACCGATACACCAGAGTTTGAGCAAGCTGAAAAAGAAGTTAGAGAACGTATCAATTTCTTTATTTCTAATAAAGGTAGTCACTCTGTAGATTATTTCCACAAGAAATTAGGAAAGATCATGTGGAATAAAGTAGGGATGTCTAGAAATGTTCAAGGATTAACGGAAGCTATTTCTGAAATTAAAGCCCTTCGTGAAGAATTCTGGAAAGAAGTAAGAGTTCCTGGTACTAATGATGAGTTTAACGAAGAATTAGCAAAAGCTGGTCGTGTAGCAGATTACCTAGAATTAGGTGAGTTGTTTGCAAAAGATGCTTTAGCACGTGAGGAATCTTGTGGAGGTCACTTTAGAGAAGACTCTGTAGAATTAGACGGCGAGCAAAAAGGAGAAGCAAAAAGAGATGATGAGAATTTTGCTTACGTTGCTGCGTGGGAATATAAAGGAGAGCCAAGTGCTGCCGTATTACACAAAGAACAATTAGAGTTCAAGGATATCGAATTAAAACAAAGAAGTTATAAATAAGGAAAGCTATGAATTTAACGTTAAAAATATGGCGTCAAAAAAACGCTAACGATAAAGGGAAAATGGTTGATTATAAAGTCAATGATATTTCTCCTGATATGTCTTTCCTTGAAATGTTAGACGTATTAAACGAACAACTAGTAAATAAAGGAGAAGAGCCTGTAGCATTCGATCACGACTGTCGTGAAGGAATTTGTGGTATGTGTTCTCTTTATATTAATGGTGAAGCGCACGGGCCAGATAGAGGGGTAACAACCTGTCAACTGCACATGCGTATGTTTAAAGATGGTGACACGATCTATATCGAGCCATTTAGAGCAAAAGCATTCCCGGTAATTAAGGATTTAATTGTAGATAGAAGTTCTTTCGATCGTATTCAACATGCAGGAGGGTTTATTTCGGTAAACACGTCTGGAAATACTATCGATGCCAATGCTATCCCTGTTAACAAACACGATGCAGACGATGCCTTTAGTGCAGCAACTTGTATTGGTTGTGGTGCTTGTGTAGCAAGCTGTAAAAACTCTTCAGCAATGTTATATGTTGGAGCTAAAGTTTCTCAGTTCGCATTATTACCTCAAGGTAAAATTGAAGCAACAGACCGTGTTTTAAATATGGTTAAGCAAATGGACGAAGAAGGTTTTGGTAACTGTACCAATACTGGAGCCTGTGAGGTGGAATGTCCTAAAGGTATTTCTTTAGAAAATATAGCACGTATGAACCGTGAGTATTTATCTGCAGCCTTAAAAGGCTAGATATTTTATTGTTGGATTATATTTTTCATTTAAATTATATGAATTCCTTATATTGTACAGGAAATTTATATTTAAATGAAAAATATACCAGCATTAAAGTTAATTATTCTTTGTTTTTTAACTGTTTTATTGTCATGTTCTGATGATGAAACTAATGAGTATTATACGCCTTCCGTATCTCCAGTAAACTACAATTTAGAGGCGTTTCCATATAATACATTATCTGATTATAATTTATTTGAGGGTGATTTACAGAATCAAAAGCCCGTATTAGGTGTTATACCCTACAAACCTATTTCTTCTCTTTTTACCGATTATGCTAAAAAGAAAAGGTTTCTTTGGATGCCCGAGAATACATCGGCAAACTTTGTTTCAGATTATGAAATTTTAGATTTTCCAGTTGGAACCATTCTTGTAAAAACATTCTACTATAACAATGTCTTACCGTCTAATACCACAAAGTTAATTGAAACTAGACTTTTAATTAAAAAAGCATCAGGATGGATATTTGCGGACTATGTATGGAATGAAGATCAAACTGAAGCGGTTTTAGATAATGAAGGTAGTACAGTTCAAGTCGAGTGGCTTGAAGCTGGTGTAAGTAAATCTACAAATTATAGAATTCCTTCCGAATCCGAATGTCGAACATGCCATAAAATAGGTAATGTACCCTTTCCTATAGGTGTAAAGCCTCAAAATTTAAATGCTGCTTTCCCTTACCCGCAAGAGGGGTCGGTCAATCAATTACAAAAGTTAATAAATGTAGGGTATTTAAACCCTGTCGATTATTCCAATGTAAATACTGTTGTAGATTGGAAAGATATTTCTCAACCACTTCAATTAAGAGCGCGGTCCTATTTGGATATTAATTGTGCGCATTGTCATTCCGACGATTCTCATTGTTCTTATAGACCCATTAGACTTTCATTTAACGATACAGAAAACTCTGATACTAATTTAGGGATATGTGTTGTGCCAGATGAAGATGTAAATAGCTCACTAACCCACGTTGTTTCACCGGGAAGATCTGTAAGGTCTGTACTCTCATACAGAATGAATTCCACAGAGGAAAGTACCAAAATGCCTCTTATCGGTAGGAATTTAGTCGATGAGCAAGCCGTTAGTTTAATTAACGACTGGATAGAGGGATTAACCCAAGTTTGTGAATAACCACTAACCATTTTATCAATATGAAAAAAATTACTTTACTAGTAGCGCTAATTTTTAGTGTTACAATTTATTCGCAAGACAGTTGCAGTAATCCGCAAGCAATTACTGCTGGGGTGCATACGGTAGCGACAATTGATGGCACTGAGGGTGTAACCTTAGTGTGTGTAGGTGGTCAAAACGCTTCAAATGCAGAGTGGTTTACCTATACACCTAGTAGTAACTACACGGTGACAGTAACAACAGATCTTGCTGTTAACGCAGGAGGTGACACAAGGTTTCATGTGTATACGGGAACTTGTGGTGCACTCGTTTGCCATTCTGGTGACGATGATGGAGGTTCAGGCTTTTTGTCTGTAGCTTCATTTAATGTGCTTGCAGGAACAACTTATTATATTGTTTTTGATAACCGTTGGGAGTCTAATGGTTTTGATTTTCAATTAACCGAAGCGCCTTACGAAGTACCCTTAGTGTCTTTTGTAACCACCCCTATAGGAAGCACAGGCACCTATAAAAATTGTGTTGTTGATATGAATGGTGATTTTCTTGACGATGTCGTTGCAGTGAGTGAGACCAACATAAATATTAATTTTCAGCAGCCCTCAGGAGCATTCACAGTTCAAAATTTTACAACGACGAATGCAAATTTTTTACCGAGTTGGAGCATTGCAGCAGGAGACATAGACGATAATGGTTATAATGATTTAATGTATGGCGCTGGAAGTGGAGTGACTTTTATGAAAGCCAATAATGATGGTACGGGGTACACAGAAACTTCGGGTCCAGAATATGTGTTTTCTCAGAGAACAAATTTTGTAGACATTAATAACGACGGGCATTTAGATGCTTTTGTTTGCCACGATGTTGGTCCAAATCAATTCTATTTAAACGATGGAAATGGGAATTTATCTCATAATCAAGGGGGTTTGGGAGATGCTCCTAGTGGAGGAAACTATGCCTCGCTATGGACCGATTATGATAATGATGGTGATATAGATTTGTTTATTTCTAAATGTAATGGGGGAGGGGCGTCGGCTTCGGCACGATACAACGAACTTCATCAAAATGACGGATTTGGTAACTTTACTGATGTAAGTGTTGCCTCTGGATTATACGATCCCATTCAAACGTGGTCTTCTGCCTGGGGAGATTTTGATAATGATGGCTGGATGGATGTTTTTGTTGGTGCCAGTACTTTTGTAGATGGTGCACACAAATTGATGCATAATAACCAAGATGGAACCTTTACCGATATTACTAGCGGTTCTGGAATAGGTACTTTTACCGATACCGGAATAGAGCACATTACTCACGATTTTAATAATGACGGGTATTTGGATATCTTCACGGCAGGAAATAAAATATTGATTAATAATCAAGATTTAACTTTTACAGAAACCAATGTTTATTTTTCTGTTGGCGCTGTTGGCGATTTAAATAACGATGGATTTCTAGATGTTTTTAACAGTAATGGAAATTGGTATAGAAACGAAGGGAATACTAATAATTGGATTAAAATCAACACACAGGGCGATGTTAATAATCCAGTAGGAAGTAATTTAAATGGTATAGGGGCAAGAGTAGAAATTCAAAGCGCATTGGGTACACAAATTAGAGAAGTGAGATCGGGAGATGGTTTTAGACACATGAGTTCGCTAACAACGCATTTTGGTTTAGGAACAGATACAGCAATTACACAAATTAAAGTAACATGGCCTTCTGGCTTGGTAGATGTTATAAGTAATCCTGCAATAAACACGACTTTAAACATTATGGAAGGCTCCACGTTAAGTGTAGATGAGTTTTCAAGTGAAGATTTAGTTGTTTATCCAAACCCTTCAAAAGGAACGGTTTTTATAAAGAATCATAAGTTAAATACTACTAATGTTATGATTCATACTATTAATGGGCAACGCGTTTTTAACTTTAAAAAAGCAGAGAATAGTATTGATATAAGCAATCTACAAACAGGAACTTATATTTTAACCTTACAACAAGGTCATAAAATTTACCAACACAAGATTATTAAAGAATAGAGTATAAGAAATTACTTTCAATTTAATATTCAGTTTACTGTAAATATAAATGGCATTTTGAAATAAAAAGACCTTTGCTTTTTGCTTGGGTTTTTTTATTTAATTTAGCCAGTTCTAATAATTTACGATGAAGACTATAAATTTTTTTCTTGCCTTATCTATTTGTGTTTCGGTATTATCATGTCAATCACAAAAACAGGCGCCTAACACAAATGTAAAACAGCAATATCAACCTATAGAAACGTATACGTTTACTAAGGAAGCGCTTTTAAAACATGTTAAAACCTTATCTTCTGATGCTTTCGAGGGTAGAAGAACAGGAACAGCAGGAGCCTTAAAGGCTAAAAATTATATTATCGAGACTTTTAAAGAGTTAGGGGTTTCGCCTTTAGTTGAAAACTACGAGCAGCCATTTCGTTTTAAATCAGCAGTAAAAACCTATGATGCCGTAAATGTTTTAGGACTTGTAAAAGGGACAGATCACAGCGATAAATATATTGTTATAACTGCTCATTATGATCACGAGGGAATAAAAAATGGAATGATTTATAATGGGGCCGATGACAACGCTTCGGGAGTGGGGGCCTTATTCGCATTCGCTGAGTATTTTAAAACCAATCCACCAAAACACAATGTTATTTTAGCGGCTTTAGATGGTGAAGAATTGGGTTTAAAGGGGGCGTATTACTTTGTTGATAGTTCGGTGGTTGCCCTAGAAAATATGGTCTTAAACCTTAATTTCGATATGATTTCAAGAAGTGAGAGTCAGCAGTTATATGCTGTAGGCACACGCTATTCGGAAGTGTTAAAAGAAACGGTGTCGGCTTTCGAAAATAGAGGTCAAGTTAATTTGGTAATGGGACATGACGGATTAGACGGATTGGACGATTGGACCAATGCTAGTGATCAAGCAGCCTTTTATAATAAAAACATTCCTTTTATCTATTTCGGAGTTCCGGATCATAAAGATTATCATAAACCTACAGATGTTTATGAAAACATAGATCAGGAGTTTTTAATAGATGTGGTTCAAACATTAATTACGGTCTTTACACAAATAGATTCTAAACAGTTGTAATTATAATATAACCATGTCAGAACAAAATAGCTTTTACACCACGAATTTAAAGACCTACCAATACGAGGTTAAGTCCTTATATAAAAAATTGACGGCTTTAAGTACAGCGAGGCTCTTTGTGTTTTTAGCAACTGGTACAGCGGTATATTTTACCTTTAGTACTTGGCAATTGGCGGTTGGAATTGCCGTTTTAGGAATCGTTATATTTTTAGTATTACTTAATCGGTATACTAACCTAAAATCAAAGCACCAGTTAAAAAAAGCTTTACTTGCTATTAATGAGCAGGAGTTAAAAATTGCTTCTGGAGATTTTTTTGATAAAAATGACGGTAGTGCATTTCAGGACCCTTTACACCAATACAGTTTGGATATTGATTTGTTTGGGCGGGGTTCATTTTTTCAGTTTAT
Source organism: Bizionia paragorgiae (assembly GCF_900107625.1). Classification (GTDB taxonomy): domain Bacteria; phylum Bacteroidota; class Bacteroidia; order Flavobacteriales; family Flavobacteriaceae; genus Bizionia; species Bizionia paragorgiae. The sequence continues at coordinate 32,528 of NZ_FNQK01000002.1, read as the reverse complement.
AGATCGTACTTCTACTGCTGATGGCGCTTTAACATTAGCCAATGCATTAAAAGCTAACGAGGTAGCGGGTATTACTAAACGACAGGAAGCTGTTAAAGAATTAAGTACTAAAGCACATTGGAGACAGCATTTTCAAGCGACTGCCCAGCTCATAAAAACAGAATCTGATATTAAGGATATAAAACACTGGCTTCACTCGCAACACCCCTTTTTACCGAAAGTGATGGGTTGGCTACCTAAAGTATTTGCCGTGTCGAGTCTGTTAATATTAGCCTTAGGGTTTACCGGTATAATCGGTATCGAATTTGTTGGTTATTGGCTATTTGCGGGCTTAATTGTTACCGGGGTGTATTTTAAACAAATCAATAATTTGTCTAGTAAAGTGGATAAGTTAAGAGATACCTTTAGGCAGTATTCTGAGCTGTTAAAAGCTATCGAGACAGAATCCTTTACGTCCGAGTTGCTCCAAGAGAAACAGCAACAAATTCAATTAAAAGATAAAAAGGCATCGGCTATTTTACGAACCTTTTCCAAGTCGTTAGATGCCTTAGACAATAGGAACAATATTATTTCGGCACTTTTTGGTAATGGGTATTTTATCACCGATGTTAAAAACGCTTATGCCATTGAAAAGTGGTTAGGAGATTATAAGAATTTGGTCGACGATTGGTTTGAAGTTGTTTCTTTTTTCGATGCGTACAACAGTTTTGGTAATTATGCTTTTAATCATCAGGAATTTGTTTATCCTGAAATTGTAGGCGCTTCTAAAACAACCAAGGTAACAAGCTTAGGACATCCTATGTTAGATTCTAAAAAGCGTGTGGATAATACTTTTGAGATTTCTAATGAGCAGTTTTTTATTATTACCGGTGCTAATATGGCGGGAAAGAGTACCTTTTTACGTACTGTTTCTTTACATATTGTTATGGCCAATGTTGGTCTCCCTGTGTGTGCAATTTCTAGTCACTATCATCCTGTAAAACTAATTACAAGCATGCGTACCAGCGATTCGCTAACCGATGATAGTAGTTATTTCTTTTCGGAATTAACGCGTTTAAAATACATTGTAGACGCTATTGAAACGGATCAGTACTTTATTATATTAGATGAAATACTTAAAGGAACCAATTCTACAGATAAAGCGATAGGCTCGCGAAAGTTTGTAGAGAAGTTAGTGGCGAGTAAAGCTACTGGGATTATTGCGACTCATGATTTGAGCTTGTGCGAAATCGAAAAAACATTGCCCGAAGTTAAAAACTACTATTTCGATGCGCAGATTATAAACGATGAGCTCTATTTTGATTATACGTTTAAAAAAGGAATCTGTCAAAATATGAACGCGAGTTTCTTATTAAAGAAAATGGAGATTATATAAATAACTAATTATTTAATACCTATTATATAGTATGAAAAGACATAGCATTTTAAAGTTAGCAAGCGTTTTTACTTTTGTATTCTGTTTGTCTTGTGGTAGTACAGAAAAAGTTATTACCCCAGAAGGTGAGGTCTATGAATTAAAGGGAAGTAAATTCTATTCAAACGGAGAAGAGGTCACGGCGACTTTATCTCGAGAAGAGAAATCTAAAATCAATCAGATTCTAGAGGACCGACTTAAATTGGAGAAAGAGGCTGCAAAAAGGAAAGCCGAACTAGAAGAAGCTCAGAAAAAAGCGGAAGCAGCAAGAAAGAAGGCCGAGAAAAAACAGAAAGCCTTAGAAAAAGAAATTAAAGCCAAAGAAAAGGCAAGAGAAGATTTTTTTAAAGCACAAGAAAAATTAAAAAAGAAAACTGAAAAATATCAGAAGCGCTTAGATAGAGGGGATTTGTCTCAAGACGATATTGAAGACTGGAAAAAGAGGTTAAAGGATTTAGAAGACGATGTTAAAAAGGCGGAGGAAAAATTAAGCCGCTCTTAGTGTATTGAATTTTAAATAAAATAGTGTCAAATAAAAAAGGCTAGAGTTAAACACTCTAGCCTTTTTAGTTGCTTTTTTACTCTTTATTTTTCTTCGGGTGTACCAAAGTCATTTCTTCAATTAAGTGTTTTGCACCGGCATATTTGTCAATAATAAACAAGATATAACGCGCATCCACCATAATATTACGACAAATTTCAGGATCGTAATTCATATCACTCATAGTTCCTTCCCAAACACGGTCGAAGTTTAATCCTACAAGATTTCCGTGAGCATCAATGGCAGGGCTTCCAGAGTTTCCTCCTGTTGTATGATTGGTTCCCAAAAAGCAAACAGGAACTTTCCCGTTGCTATCAGCGTATTGTCCGTAATCCTTAGATTCATAAAGGTCTAATAATTTTTTAGGCACATCAAACTCGTAATCTCCAGGAACGAATTTTTCAATCACACCATCTAAATAACTTACCGGTTCGTAATAAACAGCATCTCTAGGAGAGTACCCTTTTACTTGTCCGTAAGTCACACGTAATGTACTGTTCGCATCTGGGAAATAACGCTCTTCTGGTAAAGCCTCCATTAAGGCAGTCATATATTGTGTTTGAAGCGTAGAAATTGCTAAATTTTTCTCTTGGAACTCAGGGTCTATCGTATTGTAAAAGCCTTCAATAAGAGGTTTTGCGTATTTGTAAGCCGCATCTTTATTCAGCTTTTTAATCACGTCCTTTTGCTTTCCGTTTAATAATTTTAAAGCACCCTCTAAATCGGTTAGAGCTGTTTTGTCATAAATAGAAGCATCTACTTTTGCAGTGTATAAAGGCATCACGTTTTCGAAAACTCCACGATCTACAGCGACATCATAGTTTTGATGTATCCCTTTAAAAGTTTCCTCTAAAGACGCTTTAGCGCGATCAAAAAGTTCTGGCTTTTCTAAGATAGCGCGTTCAAATTGATACGTTCTAAAAGTCATTTGCATCAATTCGTTAGTCACAATAAAAACTTCAATAAAGTTTCTTCTTTTAATGTTAACCGCAGCGAAATCTTTATAAAGCTTTTCAAATTCAGGTAAAATAGTACCGTATTTAGACTCTAAGGCTTTTTGTTTTAAAGCCTCAGTAAATTGAGCTTCAAATTCACGTCTGTTTGCAATGGCATTACTTTTTTCAATACCTAAGTTTTCACCAATCCACTTTTTCCAAGCATTTGCAATACGAGCTTGTTTAGAAGCATATTTAATTCTAACATCATCACTAGACTTCATTTTCGCATCGATCACCTTTAAGGCAGCTTCGCGAATTTCAATATTACTAGGGTTAAATTCTTTTGTGATATGTTCGATAGCTACCGATGGTAAATATTCGTTAGTACGACCAGGGAATCCAAAAACAAGGGTAAAATCCCCTTCTTCAACACCATCTAAAGAGACAGGTAAAAAGTGTTTTGGAGTGTAAGGCTTGTTGTCTTTGCTGTATTTAGCAGGACGGTTGTTCTCATCGGCATAAATACGGAATAATGCGAAATCTCCAGTATGTCTTGGAAATACCCAGTTATCGGTATCACTACCAAATTTTCCAATGCTTGATGGTGGAGCACCTACCAAACGGATATCGTCAAAACGCTCTGTTACAAATAAAAAGTACTGATTGCCTTCGTAAAACGATTTGATTTTAGTGTCTTGCCAAGCTTCTTTAGTTACTGTTGCTTCGTAAGCATTACTATTTTTTGAGATTTGTGACTGCTTCTCTTTACTCGTCATAGTATCTGTTACACCTGCAAGGACCTGATCGGTAACATCCTCGATTCTTACTATAAATTCGATAAATAAATCTTCATTGGGAAGCTCTTCATCTAAATTCATAGCCCAAAAACCATCTTTTAAATAATCGTTTTCAAGAGAAGAGTGAGATTGGATTTGCCCAAACCCACAGTGGTGATTGGTTAATATTAACCCTTGGTCAGAAATAATTTCACTGGTACACCCGCCATTAAAATGCCCGATGGCATCTTTTAAGCTGGAATTATTGACATCGTAAATGTCTTGTGCAGAAAGTTTACTACCAAGATTTGTCATTTCAGTTTCGTTCATCCCTTCTAAAAGCGAAGGAATCCACATGCCACCTTGTTGGGCAGACACTTGAACTGTAATAAAAAGTAAAAGGAATTTTAAGAATTTCATTATATATAGTTTTAAAGAACCAAATATAATTAATGACGTGATAATTAGCATCATTTTTGATGTGTTAAAAGGTGTAAAAGTGATCTTTTTAACGTATCTTTTTGATAATAATTCGGTATTCGAATAGTAATGAGGAGAATTTAATTAATAGATTTGAAAGGGATTAAAATTTTAAAATTATGAAACAGGTAAAAATTATAGTTGTGATGCTTTTTTTGGCCGTTTTCAACTTTGGCTTTGCTCAAGAGGTATGGCATAAAAATGACGTGTATTTGGTATCCAAGGGTGCTATTTTTAAAGGGGGAGTGGATGTGACTGAAACATTGTCGGAAGCTGATAAGAAAGCTGTTTTTTCTCAGTTTAAAGCTGACGAGAAGCTAAGAAAAAAGAATGAACGGGCATTGGCAAAATCTCAAAAGGAAGCTAAAGCAGCCAAAAAAAGCCTGAGACAAAGTGAAAAGGCTTTAAAAAAACAAGAGAAATTAGTGCGGGCTAAAGAAAAAGCACAAGCTAATTTACAGCGTGCCGAGTCTAAATTAGCCAAGGAGCAAAAGAAATTTGACAGACTAAAGCGTAAGGATAAATTAACACCAGAGTCGACCATCAAGTACGAAAAGAATCTTCTAAATCTAAAGCATAAGGTTCAGCGCGCTCAAATGAAACTGAAAGATATTTAAAATGCCTGATAGTTTAAAAGTAGTAACTATTCAATCGGATTTAGTTTGGGAGAACCCAGAACAGAACCGGTTGTTGTTTGATAAAAAAATAAAAGCACTTTCAGAACCCGTAGATCTTATTGTGTTGACAGAAATGTTTACTTCTGGTTTTACCATGCACCCAGAGCGCGTGGCAGAGACTATGAGTGGTAAAACCATACAGTGGTTAAAGTCATGGGCTAAGGAAAAGGAAGCAGCTATTACGGGGAGTGTAGTGATAAAAGAAAATGACACCTTTTACAATCGGTTAGTCTTTGTGCATCCTAATGGAACGGTGGACAGCTATAATAAACGACATGCCTTTACATTGGCGGGTGAACACAAAGCCTATTCTAAGGGTAGTAAACAGTTGATTGTATCTTATAAAGATTGGCGTATTTGCCCATTGGTATGTTATGATTTGCGGTTTCCGGTGTGGTCTAGAAATACTCAAGAGTATGATTTGTTAATTTATGTTGCCAATTGGCCGGAAGTCAGAATCAAAGCATGGGATACCTTATTACAAGCACGAGCCATAGAAAATATGAGTTATTGTGTGGGGGTAAACCGTATTGGCTTAGACGAGAAAAATATTAAATACTCTGGTAACACGGCGGTTTATAATGTGCTAGGTGAGAAAATATCCCAATCATTACCGCATGAAGCGTCCACTAAGATTGTGACTTTAAGCAAGTCGCATATCGAAAAAAACAGGCGTCATCTAGGGTTTTTAAATGATAAAGATAGGTTTAGTCTAATAACGTAAAGTTGACAATTTCATCCCATCCCGATCGGCCTTCAACCACTTTGTCGGCATAGCTTACACGTTCTGGTTGAATGCCTTTTAAGTAATTTCCAGTATCGTATTTACCATTTTTATTCGTGTCAAAAATAGCGCGTAAATAATACGTATTCGCCTCTAAAAATTCAAAATCTACAGGTTTAGGCTCGGTAACATAAGCTTCAGCTTTTACTTCCCCTTTGTTATTTGTTAATTGAAGAATAATAGGGTAAACCGCATTCGACAAATTGACACGAATATTCGCGTATTTATTGGCAGCAAGCGTGCGTAAACTGTATTTTATAGTATCGTTTTTATTCTCAAAGAAATCCGTAATGGCTTCTGGTAAGAGTTCAATAGTGTATTTGTTTTCTTCTGTTTTGTCAAAGTTAAATCGATAGGTGTTCTGTAAGCTATCGTAAGCAACTTTGTACGGAACAACAACCGAATCTTTATCGCGAATCGTCATTTTCTGTTCATCAAAACGGCTAAACGGAATATTCGCCGATAAGGTAAAATCCTCATTGGGTTTTATTGCGTTTTTGGGAAAAGGAGTCACTACTAAAGAATCGCGTTTATTGTCTTTAATACGAACCGTAAAGGTGTCGACAACCATTTTATTCGCTACTTTAAAAATTAAAGAATCAACTTCTAATTTCGGACTGTAGAAATAGTTAATAGTGTCCTTACCTTCTTCTTTCATAGTGCGTGCCTTAAAGCTGTTTGGGGCTTGCGAGAGTAAAGTAATATTAGCGTGCTTGTAATCACCATCAAAACCAAAAGCTATTTTTTCTCCAGAAACTAATTTGGGTTTACTGGCTTTGTAGTGCGAAACCTCAGAAAATAAATTCAATTTATAAAACGCGGAGTCGTTAGGGACTGTGATTGGCGTTTCGTAAAAGGCGATTTTATCGGTTTTTTGTTGAAATTTATTGTCGCTATTTTTATCTTTTAATGCACGAAGCATGTAGGTTCCAGCTTTTACGTTTTCAATCGTGAAATTAGTTGTGCTATCTAAAGTATTGGTGACGTAATCGGGTGTTCTTTTGTAAATAAGCGAATCGGAATACGTGTCATTATATTCATATAATGCCACAGAAACATAGGTGTCAGATTCAAAATCCAATGCGTTTTTAATGCTTCCTTTTACTGTTAACGAATCGATATAGTCTCCCGTAGACAAAACATATCGGTAATAGGTAAACGGGTTTTCTTCGTTATTATCAACAATACTATTTCCAAAATTAAACGCGTAGGTTGTGTTTGGTTTTAAGGTATCGTGAATTTTTATGGTGATGTATTTGCTTGCAGTACCTAAAGGAGTGATTTCTGGAGCGTTCTCCATAGGAGGAGATACAATTAGTTGTTTTGATAAGTTCTTTATCTTAATGTACTCATTAAAATAAATTTTTATCTCTTTACTCTTGAAGTTTGTAGAAAAATTCTCTGGAATTGATTTTACTATTTTAGGGGGAGTGATGTCCATTTCACCACCACTTGGCGAACCACGATTGGCGCAACTAACAATGATTAAGCCTATAACGGCAATAAAAAGAAAGTTATATAAACGAGTTTGCATACTAGAATTTTAATGTTTAGCAAAGTAACAACTTATTTATTTACTAACGAAAAAGCAGGTCGATTTCTCGATGTGGTTAATATGCGGTTTTACAGTGTTAGGCAATGGCCATCGTTGCGATGCTTATCTTTACATTTTTTGCTTTATTGAGCTCTACAATACAGGCTTCTAACGTTGCCCCAGTAGTAATTATGTCGTCAACCAATAGCACGTGTTTATTATGGAGTTTATCTCTGTTTTCTAATGTGAATAGTTCTGTTTTGTCATTCCATCGTGCAAAGCGATTTTTAGTCACTTGAGAACTCGTATGGGTTGTTTTTAATAAGACATCGTCACAGTAAGTTGTATTCAAGGCTAGAGCTAAATGTTGCCCAAAACGCTCTACTTGATTGTAACCACGTTGTCGTTTCTTACGTTTGTGCAAAGGAACAGGGATTATAAGGTCTACGGTATTATAATGGTCTATGTGTTTTAATTCTTCTCCCAACCATTCCCCTAAGAAAACACCTATGTCTTCTTGACCTTTGTATTTTAATTGGTGTAATAACTTTTGAACCATACCTTTCTTAGTAAAGCGCAGTAAAGCCGTGGCGCGTTCCACTTTTGCACGGCCATAAAATACTTTCTCTACAGTGGGGTCGTCTGTTTTATGGAAATTGGTGACAGGTAATTTATGTCGACATAGTGTACAGAGGTGTTCTTCATTGTCTTTTAATATGATAGTGCAAGTATAGCATACCTTGGGGAAAATTAAATTTATTAAAGACGAGAGCATAGATACAATTTTGAAAGGGATGAAGGATTATTTTACAATTTAATCAATTTTCATACTCATTTAACAAGTTTTTAACCGTTTCATCGATTATAAAGTGAGTTGTCAAGGTGAATATTTAAATTTGTTGGTATTAATAGCAATTTTTTATGGTAGTAAATCCGCAATTTTTTAATTACAAATTAATTGTGAGCTCACTAGTTCTAGCTTTAATAGCGCTAAGTGGTTTTGCTTATGTTAATTATAGTAGTCAAAAACAAGTGCAATCATTTCTAATACAAGAACATAAGCTTGTAGAAAATGAATTATCGGAAATGCTTAGACGGTATGATGATTTAGAAACCAAAAACGGGACTTTAAACTCGCAATTGGAAGCCTCTAAGGAGCGGTTACGTAGTATTTTAGACTCGGTGAAAACCTTGGAGCCTAGTATCGCATTAGTTTCTAGATATAAAGCACAACTCATTAAGCTTAAGGCTGAGAATGAAAGCATTCGAGCTTTGGTAAAAAGCTTAGAGAAAAAAAATGATTCGTTAATAAACACGAATCAAAAAGTAGAGACGAGTTTAGCGCTTACACAAACGCAATTACAAGAAACGAGTACAACAGCAAAAGTTTTAAAAACAGAAAATAACACATTAGAAAAAACTAATGTTACGCTTAAAAGCCAGTTGGAAGAAGCTAAGCGAATCGCTATTGTAAATATGAATGCTGAAAGTTTAAAGCGGGTAACTAGAAAAAGGAAAGTAGGTACCAATCGTGCAGCAAAAACTAAAAAGTTGCATATTAGTTTTACTATGGTGGCTAATAAATTTGCAGAGCCTGGAGATAAGGTTATTTATATACAAGTGCTTGATCCACAAAATAATATTGTGTCGAATAAAGCAGAGGTAAGCTTTAAAGAGAAATCATTAATTTATTCTCAGAAAGAAGTTGTAAATTATCGCAATAATAACTTAGATGTTTCAACGTTTATTGACATCGATGAAGATAAAGATTTAGTTAAAGGCACTTATTTTGTTAGTGTTTTTCACGACGTCGAACTTATAGGAAGCACAAGCATAGAATTAAAATAAAAATAACCCTTATAATTTTATCAAAACCGTTCCATTAGTTTGGAGCGGTTTTATATTTTTGTACTTATGGCAAATCAAGACGATAAATTTAAAAAAGTAATCTCTCACGCTAAAGAATACGGTTACGTATTTCAGAGTAGTGAAATTTATGACGGCCTGAGCGCTGTTTATGATTACGCACAAAACGGAGTAGAGTTAAAGAAAAACATTCGTGACTACTGGTGGCGAGCAATGGTTCAAATGCACGATAATATTGTAGGTTTAGACGCCTCTATATTTATGCATCCTACCACTTGGAAAGCTTCTGGGCATGTCGATGCGTTTAACGACCCTTTAATAGATAACAAAGATTCTAAGAAGCGTTATAGAGCCGATGTTTTAATTGAAGACTATTGCGCAAAAATTGAAAATAAAATTGATAAAGAAGTTGCTAAGGCTGCCAAGCGCTTTGGTGAGGCTTTTGATAAAGCAGAATTTGTTTCTACAAATCCAAGAGTAGTAGGATATCAAGAAAAAATCGATTCTATTTTGCAGCGTATGGGGAAATCTCTTGAAAAAGAAGATTTAGCCGATGTAAAAGCATTAATCGAAGAATTAGAAATCGCCGATCCGTTAACGGGAAGTAAAAATTGGACCGAGGTAAAGCAATTTAACTTGATGTTCGGAACCAAACTTGGTGCTTCTGCCGAGCATGCAATGGATTTGTATTTACGACCAGAAACAGCTCAAGGTATTTTTGTGAACTTTTTAAATGTTCAGAAAAGTGGACGTATGAAAATTCCTTTTGGAATCGCTCAAACAGGAAAAGCCTTTAGAAATGAGATTGTTGCACGACAGTTTATTTTTAGAATGCGTGAGTTTGAACAAATGGAAATGCAATTCTTTATTAAACCAGGAACTCAAAAGACATGGTTTGAGTACTGGAAAGACGCACGTATGAAATGGCATAAATCACTTGGTTTAGGTGAAGAGAATTACCGTTTTCACGATCATGAGAAATTAGCTCATTATGCCGATGCTGCTACCGATATAGAATTTAAGTTCCCATTCGGATTTAAAGAATTAGAAGGTATTCACTCGCGTACTGATTTCGATTTAAAACAACATGAAGAATTCTCAGGAAAGAAATTACAGTATTTCGATCATGAAGAGAATACAAGTTATACACCTTACGTTTTAGAAACATCAATTGGTTTAGACCGTATGTTTTTAGCTGTTTTTTCTAATGCCTTACAAGAAGAGGAATTAGAGAATAATACGACGCGTACAGTTTTAAAACTACCTGCTGTTTTAGCGCCTTTTAAAGCTGCCGTATTACCACTAGTTAAAAAAGACGGTTTACCAGAAGTTGCTCAGCAGATTGTAGACGAGTTAAAATGGGATTTTAATATCGCATACGACGAAAAGGATGCTGTAGGAAGACGTTACCGTCGCCAGGATGCCAACGGTACACCATTGTGTATTACTGTAGATCACGACACGCTAAATGATAATAGTGTAACGATTCGTTATAGAGACACTATGGAGCAAAAACGTGTTAAAATTGAAGATCTTCGTGATATCATTAAACAAGAAGTGGATGTTAAAACATGGCTTAAAAAAATGTAATTAAAAGAATAATTATTAATAAAAAAACACCCAAACTATTTGTTTAGTTTGGGTGTTTTTTTTGTTTGAAATGCTACAGGAAGCTTGTCATTTGTACTTCTAATGTAAGTTTTAATCTAAAGTGAAAGCAGTTCTTAGAAACTAAATTCCTCTAGTATGAAACCTATAAATTACCCTTGTAAGCCAACAAGCGCAGCGCATTTATTACCACAACAACGGTTGATCCTTCATGAAATAAAACAGCTAGTCCGATATTGGTAAGACCTAAAATAGTAACAGGAACAAGGATGATTACCACCCCTAAGCTGATAAATAGGTTTTGTTTAATTATACGTTTCGAGGCTCTACTTAATCCGATTACAAAGGGAAGTCTTTCAATCTTATCAGACATTAGAGCGACGTCCGCTGTTTCAAGTGCTACATCACTTCCTGCAGCTCCCATAGCAACACTTACCGTGCTTAATGCCATAGCGGGAGCGTCGTTAACACCATCTCCCACCATTGCTATTTTTCCGTCAGTCGCTAATAACTTTTCAATTTCAGTTACTTTATCTTCTGGTAAGAGACCGCCTTTCGCTTCTGTTAATCCAATTTGTTTTGCAATCGAATCTCCAACATTCTGATGGTCTCCGGTAAGCATAATCATGCGTTTAATACCAATAGAAGTTAGCTTTTTAAGTGTGCTAGCAGCCGATTCTCTAGGTACATCCATAACACTAATAATGCCTATAACTTCATTTTTAAAGGCTACAAGCATTGCTGTATGTCCGTTTTGTAAAAGACTATCCATTTGCGCTAGGACTGTGTCTTCGACGGTAATACCATCATCTTGCATTAGTTTTAAGTTTCCAATACTTACTTTAGCTTTGTCATATAAAGCAACTATCCCTTTTCCTTGAATGGCCTCAATATTTTCTGCGCGGCCTTTAAAATTTATATGATGGAGATCTTCAATATCTTTGGCGATAGCCTTCGCCAAAGAGTGGTTACTTAAGCTTTCAACTTCTAAAACGATTTGTAAAAATTCTTTTTCGTCAAAATTGTTTAAAGGTATAACATGGGTAAGTTTTGGCTTACCTTCGGTTAATGTACCTGTTTTATCAAAGGCAATGGTTGTAATACTACCTAAATCTTCTAGAGCTTTTCCGCCTTTTATTAAAACGCCTTTTTGTGCTGCTCTTGCTACGCCACTAAGCACCGCACTTGGTGTGGAAATCGCTAGTGCACACGGACTTGCAGCTACCAGTACTGTTATGGCTCGGTATAGGCTGTCGTTAAACGATTCGTCTATTATAAAATAAGCAAAACACAACAAGGTCACGACAATAATTACAATGGGTACATACCATTTTTCAAACTTTTTTGTTAAGCGTTGTGTTGGTGATTTGTGAGTTTCGACGGCACTCACCATATTAATTAATCGTGCAACAGTAGAGTCTTTACTGAGTTTTAAAACTTGAATTTCGATAGAGTTATCGCCATTAATAGTTCCTGTAAACGCTATGTGTTTTTTATCTATGTTTTTAAATTCTGGTACGTGTTCTGTTGAGGCAATAGCTGTTTTATCTACAGGCATGCTTTCTCCGGTAATTGGAGCTTGGTTTATACTGCTGTTTCCGGTTACTATTACGCCATCGGCAGCAATTTTTGTATGCGGTCTAACAACAATAATATCATTGATTTTAAGGTCTTCAATCGGGATTTCCTTTAAGGTGTTACCTTGTTTTAACAGCGCTGTTTTTGGCGATAAATCGCTTAAAGCTTCAATGGATTTTTTAGCTTTATTCATGGCGTAATGTTCTAAAGCATGGCCTAAACTAAACAAAAACAAAAGTAACGCGCCTTCTGCCCAGCTGTCAATATATGCAGCGCCTGCCGCAGCAGCAATCATTAAAAAATCAATATCAAAACCGCCTTTAGTAATTTTTTTATACGCTTCGATGGTAATAAAATAACCGCCAAAGAAATAAGCTGTTATATAGCTTATAAACGGTATCCAATTGGATAAGGCGGTAAGTTTGCTAATTAAAAAACCAGCGATTAAAAATACCCCACAGAGTATCGAGAAATAGAGTTCTGTGTTTTTTCCGAAAATTAAATTATGACTATGACTATGTGGGTCGTTATTGTGATTACTCATTTTAATGTGTTCGTTAGTTATTAATGACTGTGGCCGCCTTCACTTTCATTAAGAAGCATGGAGGTGCCTTGTGTAATAAACTGTTTATTAACCAGGTTTGTGGTGTCTAATAGTTCAATGAAGTTCTCGGTTTGTTTGCCAACCTTAACCTCCTTTTTCTTAAAAACATATCCTTCTGCCGTATTTTCTTCTAAAAGCAATACATAGTGGTCATCGTCTAAGGTGATAACGGCCTCTTGAGGTAAAGCCATACTTTTAACCTCGGAAATATGAATTTGTGCTTCTGCAAACATACCGACTATAAACTGCGTCTCCTCTTCTTCAATATGGGCGTGAACCTGAACACGTCTGGTTGTAGGGTCTATTGTGGTTCCTACTAAATGCACAGTGGCATTAAAGGTCTCATCTGAAGCTTCAGGAATGGTGAACGCAATGGTTTGTCCTTTTTTTAATTTCATTATATCTTTCTCAAAAACAGAAAGCTCCAAGTGAATGTGGTCAATGTCTATAAGCTCTAATATCACATCGCTACCAGATACAAATTCGCCATTACTTACGTTTACTTTTGAAACGTAGCCCGTAATCGGGGCATAAATATTTATTGTTGAAGACATGTTACCTGCCAAAACTGATTTCGGGTTTAGGTTTAACATACGCAGTTTTTTCTCTAATCCGTTGTGAAAAGCAAGATTACTCTTATAGGTGCTTTCGGCCTTTAAATAGTTTTTTTCAGATGTTATTTTTTCATCGAATAATGTTTTCTGACGCGTGAATTCGTTTTTTAAATAGCTCAGCTGTTCAGCAACTTCCAAATACTCTTGTTGCAACTCTATGTACTCTGTGTTCTCAAGGGTTACTAGAAGTTGTCCTTTTTTTACTTTGTCACCAACCAATAAAGGCGTCTTGGTAATATAGCCAGACATTAGCGTGGTAACGCGCGACTTGTTTTGTGGTGGCACATCAATAACCCCATTAACCGTTACCGTTTCATAAAAAGTGTGTTCGGTAAGCTGGCCTAACACCATGCTCTCACTTTTAAATTGTGCTTTCGACAGGCTAATTTCATCGTTGTGCGTTGTTGGTTCTGCTTTATCTATGGTCTTATTATCACTGTTTCCGCATGCCGTAAACAAAGTTAATAGAACAAGTATATATAGTGATTTCATAATATGTGTTGTTATAAAGTTAAATGATTTAATGTAATTACAGTTTGATTATAACTATTTAAATTGTTTAAATACTCCAATTCCATATCCTTAGCTGTTTCTAAACTTTGGATATATTGAAAGAAGTCAATTTCACCTTCTTGGAAAGAACGGTTTGCGGTTTTAATAATCTGTTCTTGTAATTGTTGGCCTTGCGATTCATAGTAGTCTATGGCTTCTTGATGTTGCTCTAATAGTCCTAATAAGCGCTGGTATTCTCCGTTGAGTTTATATTTATAATCGTTTTTTTGCATGCTAACGATATCTTCAGCAATTTTAGATGCTTTTATCCGAGAGGCATTACCTGAGAAAAATAACGGGATTTTTAACCCAATCTGGTAGCCTTTTACATTCGTATCAAGAGTGCTATTTGTACCTACAAAATAGTCGACCGTAATATCAGGTAAAAGCGCTTGCTTTTCTTTGTTTTTTAGGGCTTTATAATAGCGCTTAGAAGCGTCGAAATACAATAATCCCGGATTGCCTTCAGAGGCTGTTATAGCTGTTAATGAGAGCTTTTTTAAAGGAGCGTCGCTGGTTTTTATGCTATCCACCTGTACCATTTTCTTTAATTGCTCGGTTTTAATAAAAACGTCCTGTTTGGCTTGGTTGTACTGGGTTTGTATTTGTTTTTCTTTAGATTTCGCCGTTAGCATTTCTAAATAATTACTTTCTCCTAATTCAAAACGCCGTTTGGCGTTGTGAGCAAATTTAGAATACAGGCTATCGAGATATTGGTAAGTTTTTGCTTTGCTTTTTGCATAGCTTAGTTCATAATAATTCGCATAGATTTCGCGTTTAAAACGTAATAATAGAACGGTATTTTCTGAAGCTTTCAGATCGCGAGCGGCTTGGTGAGCTCGTTTTTGTGCAAAATAACGCGTTGGAAATAAAAAGTCTTGAGATATCCCATATATTTTTAATGGCTCATTATTAATAGCAAGATTATTCTCGTCGTAAGTATAGTAAATATGAGTCTTGTCAAAATCGAAAGCGCTAGAAATACGTGCATCGGCTTCATCAACTTGTAGGCGTGATGTTTTTAATTGCGCATTATTGTTCAAAGCTAGTTCATAGGTTTCGACAACGCTTAGCGGCGGTTGTTGTTGAGAAAATCCTGAAACTGAAATTAGAAAGACGATAAGTGTTGCAAAAGAAGTCTTATTCATGGTCTTTGATTTTTTTTCTTCCATCCACGCGTATAATACCGGGAGCACTATTAAAGTTAAAATAGTTGCTGTAATTAACCCGCCAATAACAACCGTTGCTAAAGGACGTTGCACTTCGGCACCAGCATTTGTAGAGATGGCCATAGGTAAAAACCCAAGGGCAGCAGCAGAAGCCGTTAGTAAAACAGGTCGTAAACGCTCGATCGTACCGCGTTTAATTCGGGTTTCAATATCTGTAATGCCTTGAGATTTTAGTTCCTTAAAATGTTCTATAAGAACGATACCGTTTAATACGGCAATACCAAATAGGGCAATAAAGCCAACACCTGCCGATATACTAAACGGTAAATCACGTGTCCATAATAATAGGATACCACCAACAGCCGATAATGGAATGGCGGAGTAAACTAAGAGCGCATCTTTTACAGAATTGAAAGCGAAATAAAGCATAACGAAGATAAGTATAAGGGCTACTGGTACAGCTATAAGTAAGCGGTCTTTTGCGCTTTGTAAATTTTCAAACTGACCGCCATAAGTGATACTGTAGCCTACAGGGATTTCAATTTTAGTATTAATAATATCTTGTACTTCGGTAACTACCGATTGTAAATCGCGGTTTCTAACATTAACACCAACTACAATACGTCGTTTGGTGTCATCTCTAGAAATTTGAGCAGGACCGGAGGTGTATGTTATGGTGGCTAACTCACTTAATGGTATTTTACCTCCCGAAGGAAGGTCGACATAAAGGTTCTCTAAATCCGTTATATTTTTTCGGTTATTTTCATCGAGACGAATGGCTAAATCGAAGCGTTTTTCACCTTCAAAAACCTGACCGACAACATCACCAGCGAATCCCATAGAAATGACACGGTTTATATCGGCAATATTAAGTCCGTAACGTGCAATTTTTAAGCGGTTAAAAGAAACGCTCATTTGCGGTAAGCCTTCCACTTTTTCAACGATGATATCTGATGCCCCTTCCACATTAGAAATGGCGTTTTTTATAGCCTCTGCCTTCGATGCGAGAATACTGAGATCATCACCAAATATTTTAATTGCCACATCCGCACGAACTCCGGTGATAAGTTCATTAAATCGCATTTCGATAGGTTGAGTGAATTCAACTTCCATATTAGGAATAATGGCTAAGGCTTCTTTAAACTTTTCTGCCAATTCATCTTTGCTTTCGGCAGAAACCCAGGTTTTTCTTGGATTTAGTTTAATAATCACGTCGCTCTCTTCCATAGACATCGGGTCGGTAGGAACTTCAGCAGCACCAATACGCGTGACAACTTGATCCACTTCCGGGAAGTTTTCGAGGAGTATGCGTTCGATTTTAGTGGTGATTTCTATAGTTTTACTTAAGGAGGTCCCTGTTTTTAAAACAGGTTGGATAACAAAATCGCCTTCGTCTAAGGTGGGTACAAATTCACCGCCCATTTTACTAAATATACCAATGCTTAATACTAATAGTCCTGCGGCTACCCCTATTACCAAACGTTTGTGATGTAGGGCCCATGTAATTACAGGTTCATACCATTTGGTAAGACGACTCATTATTTTAACCGACACGTTTTTTGGAGATTGACTAGAAGGTTTTAGAAAAAGTGCAGAAACTACTGGGACGTAGGTTAAGCATAAAATCATAGCACCTATTAAAGCAAAACTGAAGGTCATAGCCATGGGCTTAAACATTTTACCTTCTATGCCGCTTAGTGAGAGAATAGGTATGAAAACAATGAGAATAATAAGCTGTCCGAAAATAGCTGAATTCATCATTTTGGAAGCGCTTTTCAAAGTAATACTATCTATAGCTTCTTTGGTGATTGTCTTTATTTTGGCACTTTGAGTGGTAATCTGAAATGCAATATATTCTACGATTATTACTGCACCATCAATAATAATCCCGAAATCGATAGCGCCCATACTCATTAAATTGGCATCCACACCAAAAATATTCATTAGGGAAATAGCGAAGAGCAAACTTAATGGGATTACTGAGGCAACGACTAAACCGGAACGCCAATTACCAAGGAGTAAAACCACGACAAAAATCACAATTAGAGAGCCTAGAATAAGGTTTTCGGCAACGGTATAAGTTGTTTTTCCTATCAGTTCACTACGTTCTAAAAAGCCGTTAATATAAACGCCTTCTGGTAGTGTTTTTTCAATGCTGGCAACACGCTCTTTAACAGCTTCAATAATTTGCTTAGAGTTTCCACCTTTTAGCATCATCACTTGGCCCAGGACTTTTTCACCTTCACCATTTCCTGTAATAGCCCCAAAGCGTGTGGCGTGTCCGTAGCCTACAGTTGCCACATCCTTAATATAAATAGGAGCTCCGTCGTTTTTAACGACAATATTTTCAATGTCTTGTAATGAATTTACGAGGCCTTCTCCACGAATAAAATAGGCTTTATTATTTTTTTCTATATAGCCACCCCCTGCAATACTATTATTTTTTTCTAGGGCGTCGTAAATAGAGGAGACGGTAATATTCATAGCGTTTAATTTTTGAGAATTAATCGCTACTTCATATTGTTTTAAAAAACCACCCCAAGTATTGACTTCGACCACGCCTGGGATTCCCGATAATTGTCGTTTTACTATCCAATCTTGAATAGTTCGTAGTTCGGTAATGGAATACTGGTCTTTATATTCGGGTTCTACATCTAAAATATATTGATATATTTCTCCTAGCCCAGTGGTTATGGGGCCCATTTCTGGGGATCCGAAACCTGCAGGTATTTTTTCGGATGCCGATTTGATTTTTTCGGCTATCAGCTGTCTCGGTAAGTAGGTGCCTATATCGTCGTTAAATACAATAGTAACTACCGAAAGGCCAAATTTTGAAACGGATCGGATTTCTTGAACTCCCGGTAAATTGGCCATTTCTAACTCTACAGGGTAGGTAATAAACTGTTCTACATCTTGAGTCGCTAAATTTCGAGATGTCGTGATGACTTGTACTTGGTTATTGGTAATATCCGGTACGGCACCGATAGATATTTGGGTTAGTGATACTACGCCAAAACCAATAATAGCACAGGCACCTAACAGAATAATCAGCTTGTTTTTCAAGCTGAATTTAATGATGTTTTCTAACATAATTCAATGTAATTAAAGTGACTAGCCAATCAGAAACTGAGAAGCTATGGAATAATAAACGCGTGTAGAATTATGCGTGTTTTGGTGGTTGAAAAAACGTTGGTTTTTCAAAAAGGGAAACAGAATCTTTGTAGTAAAAATTAACCGATATGTCTATAAAGGGGACTTTATCAATACTATACTCCTGTGTTGTATAAGTAAACAAGGTTAAACCATGCGTGCACGTTTGATGGTGTTCTTTAAAAGGAAGCTCGTTGTGTTCTGAATGTTCGCTAGCAGGATGGAATGTGGAGTCTCCATAATGTTCAGCTAAAAACTCAAAAAACGAATCACCATACTGTTCTTGGTGGTATTCTGCATGCTCTAAAAGTACACCAAAGCGAGAGAAGTCTTCAAAGCTAATATTGAAACTTTGAAAAAGAATTAAAAAAGAAAACGCTATAGAGGTTACTTGTGTCATACTTAACAAAAATACGAAATTTATTAAGTTATAGTGTAACAAGAGTTGCTGAGTTTAAAAATAAGCCTTTAACTGCACGTTACCCGTGTGGATCGTTTTGCTAGTCTCGCTTTTTCGACCAAAATACGTCAGATTTAAATCGAGGTATTTAGTAATTTTCTTTTGCGCCAATACACTCCAAGTTAGGTTTCTTCCGGGTTGTAATCCCTCGAGCATTTGATAGCCTACTGGGGTGTTCTGATTGCCTTCAAAAGCGTTAGAGAATACGTTGAATTCTCCTGAAATAGCCGCTTTTTGATTACTATTCACAGCAAACGATACCCCATATTTTTGTTGGTTTAAGCGTTCTAAATCCCCAATCGTATTTTCTTTTTCAGTGTATTGGTAAAACACATCAAAACGCATAGTGTCGTTTAGCAAATAGGAGAGTTTAGGGTTTAGGCGCTGTTCGTCTAGTTTGTAATTTTTACTAATAAAATTCTCGCTTTCACTGGTGTTTGTATCGAGGCTAGTTTGAAAGTTAACCAACCAGCTTGTTGCGAACTTATGATTAAATTGTAGTTGATGACTTGTAAGTGAATTTGCAATAAACCCAACGGTTAGTTGGTTTCTAGAGTTGTTTGTTAAAAAAGTATAGGAGGTGGTGTATTGTTGTTTACCACGGTTAAAAAATAATACATTTCTAAAATTAGACTGTAAGCCCAAGGCCGTTTCACTGTTATTTTTAAACGGATTTAAATTAAAAGACTGTCCGTCTCGTTTTATTTTTCTATCGATTAAATACGAGCTTTGGTTGTAAAAATGGGATAAGAATTTAGCGGTTTTAGAATCGGAATTAATCCATGAGCTCGGATTTAAGGTTAGCGTTTGACTTAGTCTGTTCTGATGTGTTTTTATAAATATTTGATTGGGTAATAACACGCGAATATAGCTGCCTTGATCTTGAAACTGAGCGATTTCGAACTCTTCAATTTCTTGTATGCTATTGCCATTGTAGTCTATCCATGTATAGGCACCTTGGCCGGGTTCGACTTCAACGTAAGTGAAGTCCTGCTGAGGGAGAGTTCCTGAATTGGTTTCAAAAACGGTATTCCACTGTATTAAATTACTTAAAAATTGCTGATTGTACTGTAATCTGGAGTTTAGAGACTGCTCTTTGGTTTTTGTAGAATCTTCATTTTTTAAAGTTCTATAATTTACATACAAGGCTAGATTAGTGCGTTCATTTTTAATTAATCGGGAATCTAAATAGTAGGTATTAGAGGTGTTCACTTTTTTTAAGCTATTATCTCTAATACTATCATTAACGCGATATTTATAACCAATTTCCGTGAATACGCCAGTACTGTCTCCAATTCCTGTAAAGACTTCGTAAGACTTATATTTTTGTGATATATCAGTCAGTAGCTTTGTGATCTTATTTTCTTGTTGGTTGTTTTCTGCGGCTAGTTTTGTGCCTATCCACGATTTTTCTTGATCGTAACGGATTGTATTATAGGTCCTGAAAAATGTGGAGTTATTTTCAAAAGAGTTCGCCGACAAGAAACTGGTTTGGGTAGCGAGGGTAAAGCGGTTTATAAACACGCGAGCTGAAGCGATATGTCGGTTTCCATTAAAGCCCTCCGAATAATTAAGGTGCTCAAACCGATAGCTTGCTAATCCTTTTTTTTGATGAAAAGCCTTGAGTCCTCCGGTAAGCAATGCTTGATTACCTAATCCGTTAATAATTTGATTAGCACTTGTTGAAGGAGCTAAATTCCAATCCCTGTTAAACTCCGGATTATAAAGCCCTTCAATATTTCTAAAGTTTTCATTAATATAATCGGTATCAAAAACGGCGTTTATATTCCATAAACTATCATTTTTAATTAAGGCTTGCTCTACGGTTACTTTTGCAGCGTAGCCATCATTGTCATTATCGTCTATATCCGAAAATAAGTTTAAATCGTTTTTACTTCCGGCAACTTCAAAATTTACAGTGGTTTTGTCGGTAGGGGTGTAGCTTCCGTTTACCACAGCGATTTGTAATTTCGTCGGGGAAACGAGCTGCACTACAGGTTCGAAATTTCCTTGAGGTACGCCTAATACGGGTGCAATATATTCGTAGATCACTGTAATAGCATTTGTATTACTTATTATATAATGCCCTTGTTGTTCGCCAACATTGGTGAATTTTACGTTGTATAAGGTGTCCTCGGGGTTGTTAGAAAACACAAAAGCTTCAACGCCATTAATCAGTTCTTTTTTATATAAAATCCGATTTTCATTATAGGCCTCCTCTACACTTGAAGGAGCTACCATTTGCGAGCGGTCGTCTCCCGCAGCACTAAGAACAGCGGCTTGCTCTGGGGAGAGGTTTAGCTGTAAAGGATTGTTTTTAGAATCGTTTTCTGAATAGACAGAGACACCAAGACTTAGTGTGTTGCTCTTGTAATTACCGCCGCCATAAGCGACTAAGCGTGAATAGTTGCGTTCGCTATATTGGTAGTCAACGCGAATTCGCATTTCGGAAGTGATAGGGAAAGTAGCGTTAAAAATAATTTCTCCGGCGTTGTAATCTATAATATAATCGGCGCTCTCACCCCGCTCTAAAGCAATACCGTTAACATATACGGTTTCACTACCAGATACAATGAGAACAAAAAGCTCCCCGTTTTTACCCTGTAATTTATAGGGTCCTTGATTACCTTCTTGTGCTGTGAATTGGCTGGATGTAAATTGTCCGCGGACTAGCGCTCCTGCGGCAAATAGGTTTGTTTGCGAATCGTCGTCACCTAATTGAGCCTGTAGAGATAAGCCCTGAACGCGTTTTGAAAAGTTAGAAAAATAAGAGTTGTTGTTTTCTAGGTCTATATCTCCTGCTCGAATGGACCACTGGTCACTAAAGAGTTCTATAAACACCTGATCAAACTCGTCTAGTTTTTGAGAATACCCACTTTCTTGTAAGGGAATGTTAGCATCTTGAATCGAAGCACGTAGAGAGACCTTATCATTTAGCTTACCGGTAATTTGTAAATCGAGCTCGCTGTCTAAAACCGAGTTTTGGTTGTTTCCAATAGTTACCCCTCGCGATATGCTTCCCGACGTGGTGAGTCCGTCGAACGGCATAAACGTGTTTTCGGTGTTGGGCTGCTTTATTTGGTAAATGGTATTAATATTATCGTTGTTTTCAACAATCACAGATTGGTCAAATAACTGGTAGGTTCTAGTTAAAAACTCGGGGTACTTGGTGTAGTTGATTACAAGGGAATCGCTACTAATAGGTTTGTGAAATCGCAGTATCGCTTTCTCAAAATCTACGGTGTACAAGGTAGAGTCTATAGGCGTGTTGTCTTTTAGCAGAAGATTAAAAAAACTAGGGTTTATGCTAACGCTATCAATTTTCATCTCTGTTTTAAAAGCTACGGTTTTACTCTTATGGATTGGGTTCTGCTCTTGCGCAGTGGCAAAAACACCCAAAATAAAAAAGGAAAGAGTAATAATTAGTTTCATATACTAGTATAAACTAAAAACAAGTCAATATATTTTGTTAATAGTTTTTGGTTAAAACATACTTAAATAGATAGCGTAAAAGTAACTCATTATTTATTTTAGCCGAAATAACTTCAACTTTACAATGAAAATAATCTCATATAACGTCAACGGAATACGTGCAGCAATAAATAAAGGTTTTATAGAGTGGTTAAAAAGTGCTAATCCCGATGTCATTTGTCTTCAGGAAATAAAGGCTATGAAAGAGCAGTTAGATCTACCGCTTTTTGAAGAGGCTGGATATAAATACAACTACTGGTTTAGCGCACAGAAAAAAGGCTATAGCGGTGTTGCTATTTTAAGTAAGACGGAGCCTAATCATGTTGAATATGGAACAGGAATAGAGTCTATGGATTTTGAAGGGCGTAACATTCGTGCCGATTTTGATGGGGTTTCTGTAATGAGTATGTATTTGCCGTCGGGAACTAATGATTTACGTCTGTCTCATAAATTCGAGTATATGGATCGCATTCAAGACTACCTTAGCGAATTGCGAAAAACCGTACCCAGCTTAGTTGTTTGTGGGGATTATAATATTTGTCATGAGGAAATAGATATTCATAACCCTAAAATGAAAAACGTCTCAGGATTTTTACCTGAAGAACGTCAGTGGTTAGGTGAGTTTATCGATTCTGGATTTACCGATTCCTTCAGGTATTTACACCCCGAATTACAGCAATACAGTTGGTGGAGTTACCGTGCAAATGCACGTGCTAATAATAAAGGATGGCGCTTAGATTATGCTATGGTTAGCGAACCGCTACAAGAAAACATTAAAAGAGCCGTTATACTTAGTGAAGCCAAACATAGTGACCATTGTCCAATACTGCTAGAATTAAATCTATAACCTTATATCACAGAATCAATGAAAAAAATCCTTGTTTTATCATTAGTCATTGCCTCTTTAACGGCGTGTGTTTCCCCTAAAGTCTATAAAGATTTGGAGGACAAATATGCTGCATTAAAAAAAGAGAATCAGTCTTTAAAAGATGAAAATAATAATTTGTTAAAAGCAAAAAATCAAGCGGCTAACGCCTTAGATGCGCTTCAAAAACAGTATGATGCTGCTGTGGTTAAACGCGATCAGTTGCAAAGTGATTACGATGCCACAAAATCTAGTTATACTAATTTAAAAGCGTCTTACGATGCTTTAGATGCCAATAGTTCATCGGCAATTGCAGCTAATTCTAAGAGAAATAGAGAGTTGTTAGCACAATTAGAGGCTAAAGAGCAGGCCCTTCAAGCCGAAAACCAACGCTTAGAAACTTTAAAACAACAGCTAGAAGCACGTTCTCAACGTGTGGCTGAGTTAGAAAGCGTTATTGCGGCTAAGGAAGCTGAAATGACTGCGCTAAAAGATGCGGTTTCTCGTGCTTTAACCGATTTTGAAGGTAAAGGTTTAACGGTAGAGCAACGCAATGGTAAGGTGTATGTATCTATGGAAAATAAATTACTTTTTCATTCAGGAAGCTGGTCTGTAGGTGTCGAAGGGCGTAAAGCAGTTAAACAATTAGGAGGTGTTTTGGCAGACAACCCTGAGATTGCCGTCTTGATAGAAGGCCATACCGATAACGCGCCATATAGAGGGTCCTCTCAAATTAGTGGTAACTGGGATTTATCGACTAAAAGAGCTACAGCGATAGTCCAAATTTTACAAGAAAATAGTGCTATTAAACCAGATAATTTAACGGCTGCTGGTCGCGGTGAGTATGCCCCCGTTGCTAGTAATGAAACTGTAGAAGGTAAATCAAAAAATAGAAGAATAGAGATTATTTTAACGCCTAAGTTAGACGAACTTTCTAAATTGTTAAACGATATTTAAGTTTAGGGCGTTACCCTGTCGGGTCAGGCTCTCGCAAGTCGCTTCCCGTGAAAAAACGGGAGAGCTCCAACAGGTGCTCCATCCTTAACGCAATACAGAAAACAGATTTAGACCTTTCGTAACCAATATAACGAAAGGTCTTTTTATATTTAAATAAAAATTAAGCATGTTATATACGACACTACCAAATACCACTATTAAAGTAAGTAAATTTTGCTTGGGTTCTATGACTTGGGGCAATCAAAATACCGAGGCCGAAGGACATAAGCAACTAGACTATGCTTTAGATCACGGTATAAATTTTATTGATACCGCCGAAATGTACCCTGTTCCGGCATCGGCAGATACTCAAGGACGAACAAGTGAAATTATTGGAACTTGGTTAAAGCAATCTGGACATCGCAATAAAGTGGTGCTCGCATCAAAAATTACGGGGCCCGGAGACTATACCGCACATATAAGAACCACAGGCTTTAGTAAACAAAGTCTGCATGATGCTGTAAACAATGAGTTAAAACGATTACAAACAGATTATATCGATTTGTTTCAATTGCATTGGCCTGAGCGACATACCAATACTTTTGGTGTTCGGGATTATGTTCCAGATGAGACCGATGAGTGGAAAGATAATTTTGCCGAAGTTTTAGAATCGATAAACGGTATTATTAAAGAAGGGAAAATTGGTAATTTCGGACTGTCTAATGAAAAAGCATGGGGCACCATGCGCTTTCTACAAGAGGCTGAAAAAAGCAATTTTAAAAAACCAATCACCATTCAAAATCCTTACTCCTTATTAAACCGTCTTTTTGAAGGCGATTTAGCCGAGGTTTCTCATCGTGAGCAAATAGGCTTGTTGGCCTATTCCCCTATGGCGTTTGGGGTGTTGTCGGGAAAGTACCTTAAAAAAACTGATGCCGCAAACTCACGTTTAAATTTGTTTTCACGCTATACAAGGTACAGTAGTGAGCAGTCTACAAAGGCTGTGAAAATGTATTTAGATTTAGCAGAAAAACACCAAATGTCTTTGGCACAAATGGCCTTAGCTTTTGTGACTCAGAGGCCTTTTGTGACGAGCACTATTATTGGAGCGACAAATTTGGAACAATTAAAGGAGAATTTAGGGTCTATAACGCTTAATTTAAGCCCAGAAATTATTAGTGATATTAATGCGATACATGCTGTGATTCCTAATCCTGCGCCTTAAAATTTAATCTTTATTTATGCTTTTGTTAAGAAAACAATAACATTAAAGGGTGATTCTTAAAGAAAACGGTATTTCGTCGATGAAATGCGCTTTTCGTCTATAAAATAAAGTAATGTATTTAGGTCATAATTATTTTTTATAGTTTAGGTGATTAATAAACTAAGAAAAATAGCTATAATGAAAAAAATTACTCATTTATTAGCGATGTTAACCATTTTATTAGGGTTGCAAGCTAATGCACAAATTGCCACTTTTCCTTATAATGAGGACTTTGAAGCGGGAGCTGGTGGTTGGACTGCCAATGGAGGTTCTTGGGCTCTAGGAGCACCGGCAAACACAGTTATTAATAGTGCCGACTCAGGTGCTAATGCTTGGGTTACGAATTTAACAGGTACCTATAGCTCTAACGAGGACTCGTCTGTAGTTAGTCCTGTATTTGATTTCACTACTCTTGCGGCACCAGCAGTACAATTAAGTGTATGGTGGAATTCAGAATTTAGTTGGGATGGAGCGGTCTTACAATCTTCCATAGACGGCGGAGCAACATGGCAAAATGTAGGTGCATTTGGCGATGCTAATAATTGGTTTAATGATGATACTATTAATAGTAATCCTGGAGGACAACAAGAAGGTTGGACAGGAAGACAAGGTACCGGTAACGGATCTGGTGGATGGGTTGTTGCAAGACATGCATTAATTGGATTAGCAGGAGAATCGGCAGTAAGTTTACGTATAGCGTTTTCTGCAGATGGTTCGGTTAACGATGAAGGTTTTGCTTTCGATACAGTATCTGTATATGAAGTAACATGTCCAGAACCATTAAATCTTTCAGCGTCGAATATTACTGCAACATCAGCAAATATAGCATGGGGTTTAGGAGGAACGGAAACAGCTTGGGAAGTAGTAACTCAACCGGCGGGAACAGGTGTTCCAACAGGAAATGGAGATGCAGCAACTTCAAATACAGCTTATGTAGCATCTGGATTAACACCGGCTTCTAACTATGAGGTTTATGTAAGATCTAGTTGTGGAACGGAATATAGCCCATGGGTTGGTCCGTTTAATTTTGCAACAGAATGTGTGACGTTTGTTGCCCCATATTCAGAAGGTTTCGAAAATGGAGGAGCTATTCCTTTATGTTGGACAATGAGTGGTGGTGAAGATTGGAGCTTTAGTAATACAGGAGCTGGAAACCATATCGGAAATAATGGTACGATTACAGGTAATACAGTAACTAACGGTTATTTTGCTTGGGTGGATTCGACTGGTGACGACGGGGAATCAACATTAACAACACCTCTTGTAGATGTGTCAGCTTTAATAACACCTTCAATTTCATTTTACGAACTTAGTGATAACGAAGGTAATGCGAACTCTCAATTAGTTGTAGAGGTTTGGGATGGTGCTGCATGGAACTTAATGGGTACTTATAATACCAATACTAGTGGTTGGGAAAAGAAAGTCATAAATATTAGTACCTTAACTATAACAGGAGACGTGCAAGCACGTTTTATTTTCTCTGAACCGGTAGGTGGAGATTTCTATGATGATATTGCTATTGATGATGTAACTTTCGATGAGTTACCATCATGTGTAAACCCTTCAAACGTGGGTATAGTTAATACAACCGATACTACAGCAACTATTTCTTGGGTTTCTAATGGTTTAGAGACAGCTTGGGAAGTTGCAGTGCAAGTACCAGGAACAGGAGTGCCTGCAGGAAACGGAGACGCGACTACGGTAAATCCTTATGTTGCTACTGGTTTAACGGCTGCTACAACTTATGAAGCTTATGTAAGAGCAGATTGTACTGGTGAATTTAGCGACTGGATGGGTCCAATTTCTTTCACTACAGAATGTGTAACATTTATAGCGCCGTACACCGAAGGCTTTGAAAACGGAGGAACTATTCCTGTATGTTGGTCAATGAGTGGTGGTGAAGATTGGAACTTTGATAACGATCCAGGATTTAACCATATAGGTAATAATGGTGTTATCGATGGGGTTACTGCTACCAATGGTTATTTTGCATGGGTTGATGCGTCAGGAACAGATGCACCAGCGGTTTTATTATCTCCTCTAGTAGATGTTTCAGGATTAGTAAATCCGGCATTATCATTTTATGAATTAAGTCATAACGAAGGTGATGCAAACTCTCAATTAGATGTAGAGGTTTGGGATGGTGCTGCATGGAATTTAATGGGTACTTATAACACAAACACCGCAGGGTGGGAATTAAAATATTTAGACTTAGGAGGGTTAACAATCACAGGCCCAGTTCAGGCGCGTTTTACATTTTCTGAGATTATTTCACCTGGTGATTTTTATGACGATATCGCTATCGATGATGTCACTTTCGGTGAGTTACCTTCTTGTGTGCAACCAGGAGGAATTCAAGTAACAAATATAACAGGCGTTTCAGCTGATGTGTCATGGATGGCAGGTGCAGGAGAGACGGCTTGGGAGTATGTAGTGCAACCAGCAGGAACAGGAGAGCCTACTTCTGGGACAGCTGTGACTACAACAACAATTAACGAAACAGGATTAGCTTTCCAAACAGATTACGAAGTTTATGTAAGATCTGACTGTGGAACTGATGGTTTTAGTGCATGGTCTGGTCCAGTGACCTTTACAACGACGGTTCAAGTAAACTATACTGTAGATTGTTCTGTAGGTCCTGTAAACTTCACATACTGTTATGAAAATAACGATACTAATGTGTTTACTTTTACAAGTACCGATGGTACGCCACTTAATTTTGCTATAAACGCAGGTACAGTAGAATCTAACTGGGATGAATTCTTAGTGTTTGATACTGACGGTACAAATATGAATGTCGCTACACCTTACGGTAATAACGGAAATTTAGCAGGATTAACATTTGTTTCTACAGGTGATACGATTTCGTTTACGATTGATTCAGATGGTTCTACAGGATGTTCTACGGTGTCAGCTTTTGATACTTTAGATATTACAGTGTCTTGTGCAACTTGTGTTAACCCAGAAGCTACCTTTATGGTAATAGATGACTGTGATAATGGCGATCAATTTTTAGTAGACGTTAATGTAACGT
This sequence comes from Bizionia paragorgiae, assembly GCF_900107625.1. Lineage (GTDB taxonomy): Bacteria > Bacteroidota > Bacteroidia > Flavobacteriales > Flavobacteriaceae > Bizionia > Bizionia paragorgiae. Next base: position 4,213 of record NZ_FNQK01000002.1, on the reverse strand, counting down.
CTCTTGGAGATGCCACTTCTGTTTTAATTTCGGATAACCAAGGAAGTACACCAGTTTCAGTTTCTGAGGCAGGTACTACGCAATTTGGACCTTTCCCTTTTGCAACAGATGTTATCTTTACAGTTGCTAATGAGCAAGATGTTAACTGTGTCATTACGAGTGCAGCTATTCAGTTATTAGCATGTCCTCCAGCTAACGATAATTGTCTTGGAGCTACAGTGGCTCAAGTAAATACCGATGGTAGTTGTACAGTAACAACGCCAGGGACAATTTTAGAAGCTACACCATCAGGTGTTCCAACAGGAACTTGTGGCGGTGATCCAAACGACGATGTGTGGTTTGAGTTTACAGCATTACATGAACTTGAAATAATTTCAATATTAAATATTCAAGGAGGAACAACGAACTTAGATTTCGGAATTTACGAAGGTGCTTGTGATGCCCTTGTGGAAATGGATTGTTTTACTACCGATTCAGGTATAACACCGCCATTAACTATTGGTGACACGTATTATATTAGAGTATTTTCTGGAGGTTCTTCTTCTGAGTCTAGTTCATTCGATTTATGTATTACAGAGGCGCCAAGTGGAACATCTTGTGACAATGCGGGAACATTCTGTAATAATAATGGGGTTCAAACATCACCAAACCTGACTAACTTCCCAAGTGGAGGGCAAATAGCTTGTTTATATACAACTCCAAATCCATCTTGGAATATTATCCAAATTGGAGAATCTGGAACTATTGAAATTCAAATTACCCAAACTTCAGATACAGGAAATGGATTAGATGTCGATTTCGTATTATGGGGACCTTTTGATACGGCAACCGATTTTTGTGAAGCTAACGTGTTAGATGAAGGGTGTCCTACACCTGGAGATTGTCCTAACAATACTTCAAACTCGAATTTCTATCCATCAGGAAATATTATGGATTGTAGTTATAGTATCAATTCAGTAGAAAATATGACTATTGATAATGCCATTTCAGGAGAGGTTTATGTACTGTTAGTTACTAACTACGCAAACCAACCTGGAGATATTCAAATACAACAAACCAATTCTGGTGGAACAGGTGCAGGATCTACTGTTGCTGAATTAGATGTGGAAATAACTTCTAATGATACGGTATTCGTAGACGAAGATAACGATGAAACTACACCTGCAGTAGCTAATTTATGTGGGTTCAGTTCGACAACTTTAACTGCTGAATCTCCATTTGCAGATACTTACGAGTGGTTTCAAAATGGGATTATCTTAGATAATGAGACTTCAGGGTCGTTAGTGGTAACAGAATCTGATTTTTATAGTGTTATTGCATATGATAGTGATTGTGAGGTATACTCACAGTATGATGTCCTTCTTAATTTTTATGACTCAGCAGTAGCAAATGCGGCACCAGATATGGTGACGTGTGATATTTCTGGTGATGGTACTGAGGATTTTAACTTGGAAGCTCAAACACCTGTTATTTTAGGTGCTCAAAGTGAGACAGAATTTGTGGTAACATATCATGAAACTTTAGGTGATGCACAAGCAGGAACAAATGCTTTAGCTTCTCCTTATAATGCTGTAGATGGAACTACAATTTACGTTAGAGTTGAAGATTTCGATGCTGTTGGTTCAGGTTCAGGTTGTGCAAGTACAAACACGTCATTCGACTTATTAATAACAGGAGCTATTCCTGTGGCGACAAGTGTAGACTTTGAGCTTTGTGCTGAAGATGCGGAAGATGAAACGGAGTTGTTTGACTTAGACTCGCATTCGGCGGCAGTTTTAGATGGTCAAAACCCAGCGACTTATAACGTGTCTTACTATTTATCACAAGTTGATGCTGATGCAGGAGCAAATGCTCTAGTATCTCCTTATACGAACATTTCTAATCCACAAACAGTTTATGTGCGCGTAGAAAATAATGCGTCTGCAGATTGTTATGCAACGACTGCTTTAGACTTAGTGGTTAATCCGTTACCAAATACAACTATAGATACAAGTAATGTTTACGAGGTGTGCCCTAATGCAACATCGCCAATAGCGATTACAGCTATTGGAAACAATTACTCGGAGTCTGAAGTTACTATTTCATGGACTAAAGACGGTGTTGTTATTCCTGGAGCTACAAGTTTAGTTTTAAACTCTGTTTATACTGCTGGTACTTATGAAATTACAGTGAGCTTTAATAACAGTTCATGTCCATCAACTACAGAAGAAGTAGAAGTTTATGAGCTAGAATCTTGTGTTATCCCTCAAGGTATTTCACCGAACGGCGATAACTTAAACGACAACTTCGATTTAAGTAGTTTTGATGTACAGAGTTTAGAGATCTTTAATAGATATGGAACTAAAGTATATTCTAAGACAAACTATACAAACGAATGGTTTGGACAATCTAACGATGGTGATGAGTTACCAGTAGGAACCTACTACTATGTAATGAAATACCAAGGCGGAAAAGTAAAAACAGCTTGGGTTTACATTAACAGATAATAGCATTACAAACATCAACTAAAATAAAAGAATGAAAAAAATATATATCCTTTTCGCCGTTTTGTTTGCTTTAAACAGTTATGCACAACAAGACCCACAGTACACACAGTACATGTATAATATGAATATTATTAACCCGGCCTATGCTGGTTCTAGCGAGAGTGTTTCTATTGGAGCACTCTACAGGAGCCAATGGGTTGGAATAGAAGGTGCTCCTACTACAGGAACACTTTCTATTCACTCTCCGGTAGGGAATCGTGTAGGATTAGGTTTCTCACTTATTAGTGACGAAGTTGGTCCTGTAAGTGAAACTAATGCTTACATCGATTTCTCATACACCTTGCCAATGGGAACAGAGACTAAATTAGCTTTAGGTTTAAAAGCGGGAGCTACATTTCATGATATCGGAACCGGTTCGGTAGTGACTTTAGATCCAGGAGATCCATTTTACAGTCAAGATATTAACGAAACCACACCAAATGTTGGTGCTGGAGCGTATTTCTACAAGCCAAACAAATACTACATTTCTGCCTCTATGCCAAACATTTTAAATGCAACACATTTAGATGTTGATGGTCGTAAAATAGGATCAGAATCAGAGCATTTATTTGCAGCTGCAGGTTACGTATTCGATTTATCACCAAACTTTAAATTAAAGCCACACGTGCTTGCTAAGTTTGCTTTCGATGCACCCGTATCTTATGATGCTAACCTAAACTTATTTATGTACGACTTAGTAGAAGTAGGTGCAGGTTACCGTTTAGACGATTCGTTTAGTGGTATGATAAACTTTATGGTATCTCCAAATTTAAGAATAGGATATGCTTACGATAGCATTCAATCTGACTTAAATATCGATACCAGTTCATCACACGAAATATTTATAAACTTCGACATTTTCTTACCAAAGAAAGTATCGCGTTCACCTCGTTATTTCTAATCAGTTAAGCTAAATCAACTATGAAAAATATAAAATTATTATTAACACTAATTATCCTGAGTAGCTTTAGTGTGACTGCTCAAAATAAATCGACTGAAAAAGCCGACAAACATTTTGCGAAGTTGCAGTTTGTAGAAGCTGCCGAAGCTTATGCTAAACTTGTAGACAAAGGAGAAGCCGATGCTTATGTGTACGGTCAATTAGCCGAAGCGAACTACAATATTTTTAATACTGTAGACGCCGAAAAATGGTATGCTAAAGCTTTAGAATCTAGTACAGATCCTGAAATGAGATTTAAGTACTCTGAAATGCTAAAAGCTAACGGAAAGTATGACGCTTCAAACCAACAAATGCAAAAGTTTGCTGCCGCTAACCCTAGCGATGAGCGCGCGAAAGCTTTTTTAGCAAACCCTAATTATCTAAATGATATTTTAGCTAAAGAAGAAAAGTATACAGCCAAAAACTTAGAGTTTAACTCTGAAGCTTCAGATTTTGGAGGGACTTTAAAAGATGGTAAATTATACTTTACTTCTGCAAGAAACGATTCAAGACGTACTTACGGCTGGAATGACCAACCGTTTTTAGACATCTACGAGTTAACTTTAGCTGAAGATGGAACTTACTCTGAGCCTAATTTAATAAAAGGAAAAATCAATACGAAATACCACGAAGGTATCGTATCCTTCTCTCCAGATGGAAACACTATGTATTTCTCTCGTGAGAGCTTCTTTGACAATATGTACGAGAAGAACGAAGATACTAACACTAAATTAAGTGTGATTCAATT
>NZ_FNQK01000011.1 GCF_900107625.1 Bizionia paragorgiae | reverse complement strand
AAATTGCAAAGAAAATAATTTGGGGATTTTGATACATATCACGAATGGGATTTGCTGCGCACAGCCCATAGAGCTCCGCTCTGAAAATGGAAAAAGGACAAAAAGAAAGTTGAGTAAACTCAATTCTTTTTATCCTTTTTTTCATTTATTCGTGACCCTGAAGGGATTCAAACCCCCAACCGCTGGAGCCGAAATCCAGTGCTCTATTCAGTTGAGCTACAGAGCCAATTTAATTTATGATAATTTGTCTTTTACAATAGTAGAAATTGTTTTCCCATCGGCTTTACCTGCCAATTGACCACTAACCATGCCCATCACTTTGCCCATATCCTTCATGCCTTCAGCACCTGTCTTAGCAATAACATCTTCAACCACTTTTGCAATCGCCTCTTCACTCATAGCTTCTGGTAAAAATTGCGCTATAACTTCGGCTTCTGCTAGTTCTGGAGATGCTAAATCTTCACGACCTTGCTCTAAAAATATAGCAGCACTATCTTTACGTTGCTTTACTTGCTTTTGAAGAATTTTAAGCTCCTGCTCTTCTGTTAACTCTTCCTTAGAACCTGTTTCTGTTTGAGCTAATAATATAGCAGATTTCACAGCTCTTAAAGCTGTTAAGGCTGTTTGATCTTTAGACCTCATAGCGTCTTTAAGCGCCGTCATTATTTTAGTTGTTAAGCTCATGATTCTCTAATTTATTAGCTGCGAAGATAAAAATAAAATATAAGTTAATCCACATATGTGTCCTATTACTACACGCTTTTTTAGACTATTTTTTATAATAAAAAACCCGAAAGTTAAAACTTTCGGGTTTTCCAATTAAAAAAAGGCACTCTTACTATCAATCAAAACATTGATTAATCTACATTATCATGCAGAAAGGAATTATTACTTCTTAATTGAATATCGTCGTTATCATCAACACCTAAGCTTGTTCTAGACACATTAGAATCAGAAGAGTGCTGTGCATCTTCTAAATCTAAACCTTGACGCTTATATGCTGGTGTTTTTTCAATTTCGTCAATTTTTGAGGCGTTAAATTTATAATTAAAGCTTTTCATTTTACGTCTTCTCTCATCAGCTCTTTCCTTTAAAATATCTGAAATAGAACTATTCATTGGATCTAAATCTTCATCCGTTTCCTGAGGTACTATTTCTTTAACTACCTTTTTCTCGAATTCAATTTCAGCATCATACTCTTTTTCGATTTCTGGCTTCTTCTTCGGATTATTCATAGCCGAATCAATTTCCTCATAATCGTCCAAAGCGTAACGCTTAACTCCAGTACGGGTATTTTCACTAACAGGAATAATCTCTACAGGCTCCTTAACCTCTAGGTCTTTTATTTCACTATCTAATTGGTGCACTATAGGCTTCTTAAACTCTGAAGCTTTAGGCTCTGGATTTTGAATTCTAGGTTCTTGTTCTCGATATGATTCTTGCTTCGTATTTAACGTGCGCTCCTCAACCTTATCCTCTATAGACTCTTCAGTTAAAGGCATATCGAATGTTAAAGTAATCTGTTGTTTATTATGAACAGGCTCTTCCTGCACAACGTCATTTTTCTCTGATGATGGTGTGATTACAAAATCATCTTCTGTATCAAAATCTGCGACAACCTCGTCATAAACAACATTAATATTTTTTATCACTTCCGTTGTAGGAACAATCCCTAAGTCGGCCATTGTTAACGGCTTTTTAGGTTTTTCTATGGGCTCCTCTTTCGGTTGAGCTTGTTGTTCTTGTTTCGGCTGTTGAGCTTGTTGTTGCACTTGTTTCGATGCGTGTCCTTTTTCAAATTGAGCTAAAGGATCTACATTTTCATCTAAGTCTAGGGTATGCTTAACTACTGGAGCAGGTTCTGGTTTAGCCTCAACTACTGGTTTTGATGGTATATTCTGAACTGGCTGAACAGGTTTCTTTGCCTCATCTTCTAGAGTATGGATTACGCGCTTTGTTTCTGTATTAGAAATCTCATCTTGTTGTTCCACATTAAATCCAGTAGCAATAATAGTTACAGCAATAGATTCGTCTAAACTATCATCTTCACCAACCCCCATAATAATATTCGCACCGTGACCCGCTTCGGCTTGAATATGGTCGTTGATTTCACCTATCTCATCAATAGTTATTTCTTGGTTTCCTGAAACGATAAGCAACAATACGTTTTTGGCACCTGTAATTTTATTGTCGTTTAATAACGGAGAATCTAAAGCTTTACGGATAGCATCTTGAGCACGATTTTGTCCGGAAGCGGTAGAAGACCCCATTATTGCCGTACCACTATTACTTAATACTGTTTTAGCATCACGTAAATCAATATTTTGTGTGTAGTGATGAGTTATTACTTCGGCGATTCCTCTAGAGGCAGTCGCTAAAACCTCATCAGCTTTAGAAAAACCAGCTTTAAAACCAAGGTTTCCGTAGACTTCACGAAGTTTATTATTATTAATCACAATTAAAGAATCGACTTGAGCTCTCAAGTTTTCAATTCCTTTTTGCGCCTGTTCGTTCCTCATTTTTCCTTCGAACTGGAAAGGCATAGTAACAATTCCTACCGTTAAAATATCTAAATCTTTAGCCATTTTAGCGATAATTGGCGCCGCACCAGTACCGGTACCTCCACCCATTCCTGCAGTTATAAAAACCATTTTGGTATTGGTTCCTAACATGCGCTGGATCTCGTCTATACTCTCTACTGCCGACTGCTCTCCAACTTCTGGATTCGCTCCCGCACCTAAACCTTCTGTTAGGTGAACACCTAATTGTATTTTATTTGGTACGCCACTATTTTGAAGGGCCTGTGCATCTGTATTACAAATTACAAAGTCTACCCCTTTTATACCTTGTAAGAACATGTGGTTAATAGCGTTACTACCGCCACCACCAACACCAATAACTTTTATAACATTCGATTGGTTTTTTGGTAAATCAAATGCGATGCTTTCGAATTCTTTGTTGCTCATAAATTCTGTTTTACTGGATCAATTAATCTATTTATATACGCCATTTACGACGTAATTGTATTATTATTTTTGTTATTCTGCGTTGTCCAAAAAATCCTTTACTCTTTCTGTTAAGGAGTCTAAAAACGAACGCTTTGGCTTTTTTGGCGGTTCTATTTCTTCTTGTTCCGCTTCATCTTTAGCCGCTTCTTCTTCTATTTTTTCTTGAATTTCTTCTTCAATCTTCTCCTCTACTTTTCTTCGCTCTTGACGCTTTAACCCGTCCATAACCAGTCCGACAGCTGTTGCAAATAACGGACTGGTGATTGCGTCATCGCTATCCCCTGCCAAATGCTCGTTAGGGTAGCCAATACGCGTATCCATACCCGTAATATATTCTACTAATTGCTTAAGGTGTTTAAGTTGACTCCCTCCACCTGTTAGTACAATACCTGCAATTAATTTCTTTTTCTGCTCTTCGTGACCGTAATTCTTAATTTCTACATAGACTTGTTCTACGATTTCCACTACACGAGCGTGAATAATTTTAGATAAGTTTTTAAGCGTAATTTCTTTAGGCTCACGACCTCTTAGTCCTGGAATAGAAACAATTTCATTATCCTTATTTTCTCCTGGCCATGCCGATCCAAACTTTATTTTTAATAACTCGGCTTGCTTTTCTATAATCGAGCAGCCTTCTTTAATATCCTCGGTAATCACACCTCCTCCAAAAGGAATTACTGCGGTATGACGGATTATACCATCTTTAAAAACGGCTAGATCGGTAGTCCCTCCACCAATATCAAGTAAGGCTACTCCAGCCTCTTTCTCTTCTTGACTTAATACAGCATGTGCAGAAGCTAAAGGCTCTAAGGTAATGCCTTCAAGCTCCAAACCTGCGCTTTTAATACAGCGACCCACGTTTCTAATAGAAGACACTTGCCCAACGACCACATGAAATGTCGCTTCCAAACGACCACCATACATTCCGATTGGTTCTTTAATTTCTGCCTGACCGTCAATTTTAAATTCTTGAGGTAAAACATGAATAATCTCTTCACCCGGAAGCATAACCAATTTGTGAACTTGGTTAATTAATCGATCGATATCCTCCTCATCGATTACGGTTTCTGAATCCTCTCTTGTGATATAATCACTATGCTGAAGACTGCGAATATGCTGTCCCGCGATACCCACTGTGACGCTTTCAATTTTAACAGATGCCGCTGCCTCAGCCTCTTGAATGGCTAATTGTATCGATTGAATTGTTTGGGTAATATTATTTACCACACCACGATGCACCCCTAAGCTTTTAGATTTACCTATTCCTAAAATCTCAACTTTTCCATACTCATTCTTACGACCAATCATAGCCACAATTTTTGTGGTTCCTATGTCTAATCCAACTGCTATATTATGCTCCATAACTTATACTTTGGTACATACAACTTGGTTATCAAATTGCAAATTTACTTTGCTATATTTATTTACCGCTTTATCTTTAATTATTTTTTTATAAAACGCTCTTAAATTATTTACTTTTTTATCGAGGTGATTCAATGTTCCTAATTGCACAACGAAATCCGATTGTCTTAATTTTAATTCAATAGTTTTATCGCTCTTTTGATGGATTTGTATCACATTTTTTTTTAGGAACTCATCATTATAAACTTTATTCGCAATTATAAAAACATTTTCCAACTCATTTTTATTGATTGCTCCCGTTACTAAAGGCACACGCTCTGTATAATTGTTTGATAGAGGCATAACACCTCCATGACTATCAATATAAAAAGACTGCCCAGTGCTCACTCTTGCAATCGGTTTTTTTTGTTTAATTTTTGCTGTAAACTCACCGTTTACACTCACATAAACTTCGGCGGAATCAATCATAGGATTAGCCAACAAGCGCTTCTCCAAACCATTCAAATCTAAAGCTTCTTTTGTGATATTTAAACCCCCTAACTGATTTTGTATTAACAACTTACTAACATCATCATGCGTAATAAATAAGTTTTGTTCTCCTACAAATTCAATCTTAGGCTCGGTAATTTTTCTCGCACCATTTCTTACCGAAGAAAAAGCATATAAGAACACTACTATCACTAATAGAAACACAATTTTTATGTTATTCCAATTAATTCTCACGGCTCAATGCATTTTTAATTTTTGATACTTCGGCTCCTATATCTCCTGCTCCTATGGTTAACACCACGCGCGATTTACGCGCTTTAATTTTTTCTACTAAACTCGCTTTACTTACGAGCTGCTTATTAGAATGACTAACCATATCTAATAACCATTGCGAATTCACACCATCTATTGGCAATTCTCGTGCTGGGTAAATATCTAATAACAATAACTCATCAAACTGCGACAAACTCTCTGCAAACTCCTTTCCAAAATCGCGAGTTCTTGAAAATAAATGAGGTTGAAATACCGCCATCACTTTATCGTTAGGGTACATTTCCCTAACCGCCTGATGCACCGCATTAATTTCGGCTGGGTGATGTGCATAATCATCTACAAACACACAGTCTTCCGACTGTATGTGATAGGTAAATCGGCGTTTCACACCTTTATAAGTCGCTAGAGCCTCTACTAGGTCATGCACAGGAAGACCAAATTCGATAGCCATCGCCATGGCAACAACTGCATTCGCCAAGTTGTGACGTCCAGGTAAATTAAATCTTACCTTCTCCACTAGGGTTTCTGGTGTTTTAAAATCAAAGACATAAGCGCCATTTTCAACCCTAACCTGTTGTGCTGAATAATCCGCATCGTCTTCGACACCATAAGTTATTCCTTTTAAAGGCAATCCGTTTTTTACTAACAGCTTACCCTCCGGCTTAAGTTTTCCTACAAAAGCTTCAAATGATTTTATTAACTCGGTAGCATCACCATAAATATCCAAATGATCGGCATCCATAGATGTAATACATGCGATATTTGGCGCCAAGGTTAAAAACGAACGATCAAACTCATCGGCCTCTATAACACTTACCTCATTACCATTTTCTATTAAATTAGAATTATAGTTTTCACTAATCCCGCCTAAAAAAGCCGTTAACTTCACATCACATTGATACATGATATGCCCTAAGATACTCGTGGTAGTTGTTTTGCCATGAGTTCCTGCCACAGCCAAGCAAAAACTATGTTTAGTTATCAAGCCCAACACTTCAGAGCGCTTTAAAACATCATAGCGATTATGCTTAAAATAAGCCAATTCACGATGATCTTTAGGCACTGCCGGTGTATACACCACTAAGGTTGTAGAGGTGTTATAAAACGCCTGATCGACATTAGAAATAGAATCCTCATAATGCACTTTTATCCCCAAATCGACCAAAGTTTTAGTCAATTCAGTTTCGGTTTTATCATATCCAGCAACATGTTTCCCGCTACTTTTAAAATAGCGTGCCAATGCACTCATACCGATACCACCGATACCTATAAAATAAACGTTATGTATTCTCTCTAAATCCATAGTCTCGCCCTAAAAAGGACTTGTATTTTTTTTATTTTTTATTCTGCTTTAACAAGCTTTCAACTTCATCTACTATTTCTTTGGTTGCATTTACCAAAGCCAATTTTTTAATATTCTCACTCAGCTGTTTTTGACGTTCTGGTGAGGCTATTAATTGCGAGAATTTATTCTTAAAATCGACTTCTAAATCTTCTTGAGCGATTAATAAAGCTGCATTTTCTTTCACTATAGCCATTGCATTTTTGGTCTGATGATCTTCAGCCACATATGGTGAAGGCACAAAAACCACTGGCTTACCAACGATACACAACTCTGAAACCGATCCTGCTCCAGACCTAGAAATAATAAAATCGGCTGCCGAATATGCGTAATCCATACGATTGATATACGCGTGAATTTGCACATTTTTAGTATGTCCGTTAAGCTTATACTGCTCGTAATACAACTTACCACATTGCCATATAATTTGCAGGTTTTGTGTTTGTAAAAAATCCAATTCTTTCTTGAGCAGCTCGTTTATCGCACGCGCCCCTAAACTTCCACCGAGAACCAACAATGTTTTTTTATCTTCAACCAAATTAAAAAAGCGCATCGCTTCTGTTTTTTTAGTTGCTATATCCAACAAATCTTGTCGTACAGGGTTCCCTGTTTTTATAATTTTATTAGCCGGAAAAAAACGTTCTAAACCATCGTAAGCGACACAAATTTTTTGCACTTTTTTAGCCAACAGTTTATTGGTAATTCCAGGATAAGAATTTTGCTCTTGAATAATACTCGGAATACCCTTAGAAGACGCTACATGTAATAGCGGCCCACTAGCAAATCCTCCAGTACCGATAGCTATATCTGGCTTAAATTGATTTACAATTTTTCGCGCTTTATACAAGCTATTGATTAGCTTGAAAGGAAAAAGCATATTCTTTAAGGTTAGTTTGCGTTCGATACCTGTAATCCATAAGCCTTTAATATCATACCCCGCATTAGGCACTTTTTCCATCTCCATTCTATCTTCTGCACCAACAAACAAAAATTGAGCGTCTGGATAGCGTAACTTTATCTCGTTAGCAATAGCAATAGCCGGATAGATATGTCCACCTGTACCACCCCCAGATAATATAATTTTATATGTATTTGTTTTTTGACTCACTTAATTATGATAACGTCTTGTTTATATCTAAATAGCTTCCGAAAGAATTTCTAACGGATTATCTTCTCTAACTTCTTGTTCTTTTATCTCTTCTCTTTTAGCACTTACACTCAAAATGATTCCTATAGCAAGGCATGTCATCCAAATCGATGTCCCTCCACTACTAATTAATGGAAGTGTCTGCCCGGTAACCGGAAACAATTCTACTGCAACCGCCATATTAATCATGGCTTGAAACACTATAGGCAAGCCCACGCCAAGCACTAACAGCTTACCAAAAATGGTATCTGCTTTTTGGGCTACAATTACAATTCTAAACAGCAACCACATATACATTATAATCAAGAAAAAACCACCTATCAACCCATACTCCTCAACGATAATCGCGAAAATAAAATCGGATGACGATTGTGGTAAAAAGTTTTTCTGCATACTTTTCCCTGGCCCTAGGCCCTTAATTCCTCCTGAAGCAATGGCTATTTTTGCTTTTTCAATTTGGTAATCGGCTTCCGTATCCTCTCCATTTGAGAAATTCTCTACACGACTCATCCAAGTATCTACACGGTTAGGCATAGCATCAGGAAAGGCTTTAGCCACCAAAACAAACATTACTAATCCTACAACACCTAGCCCCAACATTGCTATGAGATAACGAATAGGGTACCCTCCCAAAAACACCAACATAGCCACCATAACAAACAAAATTGCTGTTGTCGAAAAATTGGATGGCAAAATTAAGGCTAATAGTAGAAATACCGGCAACCAAAGTGGTAAAATTGATTCTTTAAATGAAATTACTTTGTCTTTCATTTTAGACATGTAACGCGCAACGTATACCATAAGCACTACAGATGCGAAAGTAGACGTTTGAAACGACATCCCCACAAAGGGAATACGAATCCACCGACTAGCATTTGCGCCTTCAATAGTGGTACCTTGCATGATAGTAACAACCAGCAACACAAAAGCCAAAGGCATCATAACCATAGATAGCCCTCTAAAATAACGATAGGGCACTTTATGCATTAGATACATTAAAGAAAACCCTAAAAACAAATGCATAAAATGCTTCACCAAGAAACTAAACGTATTGGTGTTACCACCAACATACGCTAAATTACTCGCCGCACTATATACAGGAAGAAATGAAAATATAGCCAATAGTGCCGCTATCGCCCATATTAACCGATCTCCCTTAAGGTTCGAAAAAAACCTTTTTAAGTTTATATTACTAGTGTTTTCTTTCACTGATTACCCCTTTGGTTTTATTATAATTTTCTTACTGCATCTTTAAACTGACGCCCTCTATCTTCATAACTTTCAAACAAATCGAAACTCGCACAGGCAGGAGACAATAACACACTATCACCTGGTTCTGCTAATTTATACGCCATCTTAACCGCTTCACTCATAGACTGGGTTTCGGTAATAACATCAACCATATTACCAAAGTTCTCAAGTAACTTAGCATTATCCACACCCAAGCAAATAATAGCTTTCACTTTTTCGTTTATAAACTGAAACAACTCTTTATATTCATTTCCTTTATCGGTACCTCCAACAATCCAAACCGTTGGCGTTTCCATACTTTCAAGAGCGTAATACGTCGCATTAACGTTTGTCGCTTTAGAATCGTTTATATACTGTACTTTATTAATTTTTAAAACGTGCTCTAAGCGGTGCTCTACACCCTGAAAGTTCTCTAAACTTTCGCGAATGGTTTGCTTTCTAATTTTTAATAAATGCGCTACAGTAGAAGCAGCCATAGCATTTTTTAAGTTGTGTTTCCCCTCTAATGTTAATTTATTTGATGGCATAATTATTTTATCGTTATCTATTGTTATTACTATATTTTCGTTTTCCAAGTACGCACCGTTTTCTATTCTTTTCGTTAGAGAAAATGGCAATAATTGCGATTCAATGGTATTGTTTGCTAACCAATTTACTATAACCTCATCGTCGGCATCATAAATTAAATAATCCGTTTTTGTTTGATTTAATACAATTCTAAATTTAGAATCGATGTACTTTTCAAACTGGTATTCATAGCGATCCAAGTGATCGGGTGTAATATTGGTTAATACTGCTATTTCGGGTTTAAAATCTACAATTCCATCCAACTGAAAACTGCTAATTTCCAGAACGTAATTTTCGTAATCATACTCTAAAACTTGTTTAGCAAAGCTATCTCCTATATTACCAGCTAAGCCTACATTAAGAGCTTGTTTTAAAATATGATGTGTTAAAACAGCCGTGGTTGTTTTTCCATTACTTCCAGTTACCCCTACTAGCGTTGCATTAGTAAACTTTGACGCAAATTCGATTTCTGAAACAACAGGAACACCTTCTTTTTTTAACAATTTCACCAAAGGCACACTATCTGGAATCCCAGGACTTTTCATCACAAGGTCTGCTTGTAAGATTCTAACTTCGGAGTGCTTTTCCTCTTCCCAATCGACACCTTTATTTATAAGAACGTTTTTATACTTTTCTTTAATTTTTCCTTTATCAGAAACAAACACATCATAACCCTTAGCTTGGGCTAGCAATGCGGTTCCTACACCACTCTCTCCTCCTCCTAGTATGACTATTTTAGTTTTCTGACTCATTGCTCCCGTGGTGATAACTGCTTATCTTAATTTTAAAGTCACTATTGATAGTACCGCCAAGAAAATCCCTACAATCCAAAATCGGGTAACAATTTTACTTTCGTGATAGCCTTTTTTCTGATAGTGATGATGCAAAGGCGACATTAAAAAAATGCGTCGTCCTTCTCCATATTTTTTCTTCGTGTATTTAAACCAGGTAACCTGTAGGATTACAGACAGTGATTCGGCAAAAAAGATTCCACACAATACAGGAATCAACAACTCTTTTCTTACAGCGATGGCAATAACCGCAATAATCCCACCTATGGTTAAACTCCCCGTATCCCCCATAAACACTTGTGCCGGGTAGGTGTTATACCATAAAAACCCAATTAAAGCACCAGCAAATGCGGCTATAAACACTACGAGCTCACCGAGTCGTGGAATAAACATGACATTTAAATAATCTGAAAAGAAGATGTTACCAGACACGAATGCAAAGACAGCCAAAGCAAAGACTATAATGGCCGAGCTTCCAGCCGCGAGTCCGTCAATACCATCGGTTAAATTAGCCCCATTAGACACTGCTGTGACAATAAAAATTACGATAGGTATAAAAATCAACCAAGCATACTTCACATAATCATCACCAAAAAAGCGCATAATTTCAGCATAATCGAATTCATTATTTTTAACAAAAGGTATCGTCGTTTTCACAGAACCTGTTTCCTCTTTAAACTCACTGCGAGTGGTGCTCTGCACAACCTCTGTCTCCACCTGAACTTGAGTTACTAGCGTTTTTTCTTTAATAGTAACTCCCGGATGGAAATACATTACTGAACCGACAAAAATCCCTAGACCAACCTGCCCAAGCACTTTAAACTTTCCACTTAACCCCTCTTTATCTTTTTTAAATACCTTAATATAATCATCTGTAAAACCAACCAATCCCATCCAAATCGTTGTGATAATCAACATAATGACATAGATATTATCCAATTTCGCAAATAACAAGACAGGGATTAGTGTAGCCAAAATAATGATGATCCCACCCATTGTTGGGGTACCTGCTTTCTCTACCTGACCTTCTAATCCTAAATCACGCACCGACTCACCCACTTGCATACGCTGTAGGATTCTGATTATTTTTTTTCCGAAAATTGTAGAAATCAATAATGATACGATAATAGCCAAAGCAGCTCTAAAGGTGATGTACTGAAACACCCCCACCCCAGGAATATCATAATGTTTTTCTAAAAAATCGAATAAGTAATACAACATATTATTTCTGTAATTGCTTTAATAATTTCTCTACTATTTTATAATCGTCAAAATCGGAACGCACCCCTTTTATTTCCTGATACGTTTCGTGTCCTTTTCCTGCTATTAGAATAATATCTCCAGGATTTGCTAGTTGACAAGCGGTTTTAATCGCTTGCTCTCGCTCTGTAATAGAGAGTGTTTTCTTAAAATTTTGAGGCTCTACACCACTTTCTATATCTTTTATAATCGCCTCAGGCTCCTCACCCCTTGGGTTATCACTGGTAAACACCACTTTTGTACTTAACGCAGAAGCTATATGTCCCATTTTAGGTCGTTTCGTAGCATCTCTATCACCACCACAACCTACTACAGTAATTAGTTCTTCATTTTTAGTACGAATGCTATTTATAGTTTCCAATACGTTTTTTAAAGCATCAGGTGTATGTGCATAATCCACAATAGCCGTAATGTTACCTTCAGAAATTAAATATTGGAATCTTCCGCTTACACTTTTCAACTCACTAATCAACCTCAAGACCTCTACCTTTTCAAGACCTAACAACTCGGCAGTAGCAAAAATCGCCAACACATTGTAGGCATTAAAATCCCCTACTAAACGAGTCCACACTTCACTACCATTAATTTTTAACAGCAATCCACTAAAAGAATTCTCTAAAATTTGTGCCGTATAATCGGCATAACTTTTAAGCGCATAGGTATACTTCTTGGCCTTTGTATTTTGAAGCATCACCGGACCATTTTTATCATCGGTGTTTACTACAGCAAAAGCCTGTTTTGGCATCTGGTCGAAAAACCTTTTTTTAACATCGCGATATTCTGCAAACGTCTCATGGTAATCCAAATGATCGTGAGACAAGTTTGTAAAAACGCCTCCTTCAAACTGAAGACCGTCGGTTCTATTTTGATGAATACCATGCGAACTCACTTCCATAAAGCAAAATTCGACACCCTCATTATTCATTTCCTTTAAATACCGATTTATTGTCAATGAATCTGGCGTAGTATGCGTCGCTTTATACGCTTTATTATCTACTTTCACTACGACGGTTGACAGCAAGCCAACTTTATACCCTGCATTTTTAAACAGTTGATACAATAGCGTAGCGATAGTTGTTTTACCATTGGTACCCGTTACTCCTACTAACTTTAAATTTTGCGATGGATTATCGTAAAAATTAGAAGCCATTATTGCAAGCGCTTTACTAGAGCTCACCACTTCTATATAAGTCACTGACGCCCCTATATGCGTCGGCAAAACTTCACAAACTACAACGGCTGCACCTTTTTCGATAGCACCTTCTATATAATCATGGCCGTCCACAGCACTTCCTTTAACCGCTATAAACACATCATTTTTTTCAATATTCTGAGAATTGAAATGCAGAGCTTTCACAGAAACTTCCGTACTACCCACCACCGATTCGATGGCCACCTTATACAATATGTCTTTTAATAATTTCACTATACCGCTAATACTATGGTTTGATTTTTCTTTACTTTTTGTCCTTTCGGAATCGATTGTGATGTTACCACACCAACTCCTTCAATTTTTACTTTTAGTCCTAAATTTTCACATAATGCTATCGCATCCATTGCTGGTAAACCAACAACATTTGGCATTATAGTTTTATAGGTATTTGCTATCTTATAATAGTCCTGAAACTCCTCTTCTACGGAAGCATTATTAACTTCAAGCGACTCGATTTCATCTATAATAGGCGTATCTGTAAAAATCTTTCGTGCTATCTTTTTAAATACTGGACCTGACACATCCGCTCCGTAGTATCCTTTTTTAGTACTTGGTTTATGTATCACAACAATACAGGAGTACTTAGGGTTCTCTGCCGGAAAATACCCAGCAAAAGAAGATACATATCTCGGGTTCTCTTTCCAGCCTTTCATCCAATACTCTGTTTGTGCCGTACCCGTTTTTCCTGCCATAGAAAAGTATTTAGAATATAATTTTCTTCCTGTTCCCTTCTCTACTGTGTTTTTAAGCATCGCCTGAACAGCTCCTAAAGTCGCATCAGAACAAATTTTCTCACGTCGGACCTCTTTTTCGAATACTTTTATTTCCTTATCTAATTCTTTGACTTGCTTAATAAAACGTGGCTTTACCATCTCACCATCATTAGCCACTGCATTGTAAAACGTTAACATTTGCAAAGGTGTTAACCTTAAATTATAACCATAAGCCATAGACGGCAATGCGTTTCGGCTCCAATCTTTATCTCCTGGCTCGTAAATTACCGGATCTCCCTCCCCAATAATAGAGACATCTAATTTGGTGTTTAGACCCCATTGCTTTAGTCTATTTATAAACTTCATTGGGTTTTTCGCATAAGCATCATCTAAAATGGAAGCGATTGCAATATTAGAAGACACCTCAAAAGCTCTACCCACAGATATTTTACCATAGCCACCATGTCTAGAATCACGCACACGTTTACCATAAAATGTTTTCACACCATTACCTGTATCAATAACAGTAGACGTATCGACCACCTTATCTTCTAAAGCCGCCATATACGTTGCCAACTTAAACGTTGACCCCGGTTCGTGAGACTCCCACACCGCATAGTTTCTTTTTTCGTAATACGTTCCTGACGGACTTTTAGCCAAATTAGATATCGCTCTAATCTCACCAGTCTTTACTTCCATAACCACCACACAACCGTGTTCGGCATCATATAATTCCAACTGCTCTAAAAGCGCATGATGCGCAATATCTTGCACATTAACATCTATTGTGGTATACACATCGTACCCATCCTTTGGCTCAACTTGATTATAATCAACAATAGGTTTCCATTGACCTTTACCAATATTTTGTTTTAATCTATGCCCGTCTACTCCTCGTAAATACAACTCACCAAAAGCACCATCTATTCCTGCACGCGTAATATTTCCATCATCATCTTCCCGCTCATAACCTATAGTTCGCATAGAAATCCCACCCATAGGATGCTCTCTCTTTGTGGTTTGCTCTACAATTAATCCTCCTTTATAAGCACCGAGATTTAACATAGGAAAATCTCGTAACCTTATATAGTCTGAATACCCAATATCCCTAGCCAATAAATAGTATCTATTTTTATTAGCACGAGCTTTTTTAATTTCCTTTTGATAGTAACTAGAACTTTTTCCTGAGTACGCCGCAAGAGAATCACTCAATGGCTTTAAAAATTTTTGAAAGGTTTTAGTTGAAGGCGTTATCGCATCGATTCGAATATCATACTTCGGAATAGAGGTCGCCAATAAATTGCCTTTAACAGAATACACATTCCCTCTATTAGCAGGGATAACAACATCTTTTACAGTACGCTTTTCAGCCAAGGCCCTGTATTCGTCACCAACAACAAACTGAATAGTTAGCAACTTAAAAACCACAGCAAGCCCAAAGATGAACATACATCCAGCTATAAAATACAATCGGTTTAATATGTTCTTTTCGTTTACTGCCACGACCGAACGTTAATTTTGTGGTTTTACTTTTATTTTTTGAGGCGGTACCTCGGAGGTTCTTAACCCTTTTTCTCTCATTTTAACTTCAATGGACGATTCTTTTTTTAATTCCATTAAACGCCCTCTTCCATCAATAAATGCCGATCGCAATTCTTTAGCTTCATTTTTCAATCGCGCTATTTTATATACTTTCTTATCGGCACTATGCGAACTTGCAATCATTACTATAGCTAAAACTGAAACAAACAGAATCATTCTCCAGTTTTTAACAGAGTCTCCGCTCACTAAAAACGTCCCTCTTAATAAACCATAAATATTTTTTTTCATTACAATTAATTCGTCTTTTACTTACAGTATGTACTACAAATTTGCTTTGTAACTATATTTTCTCAGCAATTCGAAGTTTTGCACTTCGCGCTCTATTATTACGTTTTATCTCTTCTTTTGAAGGCACAATCAATCCGCCAACTTTCTTTAAAGGCACTTCATAATTACCAAACATATCACGCTCTGGCTCACCTTCAAACAACCCATTTCTTATAAATCGCTTCACCAATCTATCCTCTAAAGAATGGTACGATATAAAACTTAAGCGCCCATTAGGCTTTAAAATCTCTGGGGTTTGCAACAAAAATTCTTTTAACGCTTCAATCTCCTGATTCACCTCAATTCTAATCGCCTGATATATTTGCGCCAACACTTTATTTTCATGTCTTGGCGGCAAGAACTTTTTTAAGACCTCTTTTAATTGCTCACTTGTTTTAATAGACTCTTGTTCTCTGTGCTCAACAATTAAACTCGCCATCGCAGGAGCGGCACGCAATTCGCCATACTGAGCTAACACTCGCCTCAAGTCGTCTTCATCATAATCATTAACAACATGGTAAGCAGACAACTCACTTTTTTGATTCATTCGCATATCTAAATCAGCCTCAAAACGTGTTGAAAACCCACGCTCTGCAACATCAAACTGATGCGAAGAAACTCCGAAATCGGCCAAAACCCCATCCACCTCTTTCGCTCCATAAAACCTTAAAAAACGTTTTATAAACCTGAAATTCTCATGAATAAGCGTAAATCTAGGATCGTCTATTTTATTTTCAAGCGCATCAGCATCCTGATCGAAAGCAAACAACTTTCCGTTTGGACCTAAGCGACTTAATATTTCCTTGCTATGACCTCCGCCACCAAAAGTAACATCGACATAAACACCATCTTCTTTGATGTTTAAACCGTCTACCGTTTCTTTTAATAATACTGGATTATGATATTCCATCTATCTCATCATCTTGTCCCATAACCTCTTCAGCTAAAGCTGCAAAATCTAAAGCTGCATCGTCTATGGCTTGTTCGTATTTATCTTTATCCCATATTTCAACAATATTAATTGCCGAAGAGACCACAATATTTTTAGTAATTCCCGCAAAACCGATAAGGTCTTTTGGAATCAATAATCTTCCGTTTGCATCCACCTCAACCATTTTTACACCAGCCGTAAATCGACGAATAAAATCATTATTCTTTTTATTAAATCGATTCAGCCCGTTCATCTTCTGCATTAACAACTCCCATTCCGCCATAGGATACAATTCTAAACACGGCTGAAAAACAGCTCGCTTTAACACAAACCCATTTTGCAACACTGGAGAGAGCTGCTTTTTAAGCGCAGAAGGAAGCATGACACGTCCTTTTGTGTCTGCTTTACATTCGTATGTGCCTATTAATGAGTTCAAAGCGATTTTAAAAATAAGTTTGGTTTAAGATTCAAATATATTGAAAAATATACCACTTTTTACCACAATTTACCACTTTGTTAATAACTAATTGCGTAAAATATGGTTTTAAACCCCCTAAGAGCTAAGACGATACCGTTCAGGAACTGTGTTTCAAGGCTTTAAAATTTAAAAGCCAATACGCTAAAGTTTTCTTAACATCTGTATATAAACTGTTTACTTAACAATCACAGTATTATGTTTTTATTTTGAATGAATTAACTATATTTGCTATAACTGATTTGACTACACTTAATGACTCATACTATAAAAAAAGAAGGAAAATATAACTATATTGAAGCAGGTGAAGGCACTCCAATTATTGTACTACATGGCCTTATGGGAGGCTTAAGTAACTTTACAGCAGTACTTAATCACTTTAGTAAAAAAGGCTACCAAGTAATTATTCCGGAATTACCGATTTACAGTAAACCGCTTCTAAAAACGAATGTAAAATCGTTTGCAAAGTTCGTACACGAATTTATTGAGTACAAAGGATTTGACAAGGTTATTTTACTAGGAAACTCATTAGGTGGCCACATCGGCTTATACCTAACAAAACTTCACCCTGAATTAGTTAAAGCCTTGGTAATTACCGGTAGCTCTGGTTTATACGAAAGTGCTATGGGCGGCGGTTACACCAAACGTAGCGACTACGAAGTAATGAAGAAAAAAGCACAAGAGGTGTTTTATGACCCTGCAGTTGCCACAAAAGAAATTGTAGACGAAGTTTACGAAACTGTAAACGACCGTGGCAAGCTAATTAAAACTGTAGCTATTGCTAAAAGTGCTATTAGACATAATATGGCAAAAGATTTACCTAAAATGACTACACCAACATGTATTATTTGGGGTAAAAACGATACGGTTACACCTCCAAATGTAGGAGTTGAATTCAATGAACTTTTACCCGATTCAGATTTATTTTGGATTGACAAATGCGGTCACGCAGCGATGATGGAGCACCCTGAGGAATTCAATGCCGTTTTAGATGCTTGGTTACAAAAAAGAGGCTTCTAAAGCCCCGCTTTTAACACCATAAAACAATACACTACCGTAAGCCATTATTTATCCTAAGGCTTACTCAAAAAATTAAATGTAATGAAAATTAAATCTGCCGAATTTATAATGAGTAATTCTGATGTGGCTAAATGCCCTAAGAATTTAATGCCCGAATACGCATTTATTGGCAGAAGTAACGTAGGAAAATCGTCGTTAATAAACATGCTTACGAGCAGAAAAAGTTTAGCTAAAACGTCGGGAAGACCGGGAAAAACCCAGCTAATAAATCACTTCTTAATTAACAAAGAGTGGTACTTGGTAGATTTACCTGGATACGGATACGCTAAGGTGTCCAAAACAACAAAAAAAGTATTTCAGAAATTTATTACTCAATATTTTAATCTTCGCGAGCAATTAGTTTGCGCATTTGTCTTGGTTGATATAAGACACGAGCCTCAACCTATAGATTTAGAGTTCATGCAATATCTTGGCGAGAACGGGATTCCGTTTTGCATTATTTTCACCAAAGCCGATAAGTTAAAACCTCATGCTATTGACATGCATGTAGAAAATTACAGAACGGTACTTTTAGAAACTTGGGAAGAAATGCCTAAACATTTTATTACCTCATCATCTAAGGACATTGGAAAAGAAGACGTATTAGAATACATAGACAGCTTAAACCAAAACATGGTCGACGCACCACTATAACTTACCTAGGCTTTTACATCTAAAGCATCACGTAAAGCATTACCAACAAGCATAAATGCCATTACCAGAAACATAATGCACAGCCCTGGTATTATGGCCAAATAAGGCTTCCCTAGAATAATATAATTATAGTGATCCTTTATCATCGCTCCCCAGCTTGCCATTGGCGGTTGCGCACCAATACCTAAAAAACTCAATCCGCTTTCTACTAATATCGCCGCAGCAAAATTGGCCGCACTAATAACAATTATTGGTGCCAAAATATTAGGTAATATATGCTTTGTAATGATTCGGAAATTACTAAACCCTAAGGCTTTTGCAGCAGTAACATATTGGTTTTCCTTAACGCTAATAATTTGACCGCGAACCACACGAGCAACCTCTACCCACATTGTTAATCCGACCGCTATAAATACCTGCCAAAACCCTTTGCCTAAAGCCAAGGTAATAGCGATAACCAAAAGCAAGGTTGGTATAGACCAAGTCACATTAATAATCCACATTATAAACGCATCTATTTTACCTCCAAAATAACCAGAAATACTCCCCATAAAAACCCCAATTACTAAGGAGATAAATACAGCGACAAATCCTATTGAAAAAGAAATTCTAGCACCAACAAGAACACGACTTAACAAATCGCGGCCGTATTTATCGGTACCCAACAAAAATCGTTGCTCCCGTATAAGCGAATGAGGATCCATAGTAGGGTCCACTTGCACTTCTTTCTCCAAACCTATTAATCCATCTGAGGCATACTCCATATAATGTATGGTGTTCCCAGTCATGCTATAGCTCGTAATTGGAATCTCGGTAGTTGTGTTTTTCTCTCCAAAAAAAAGAGCATCGACAAAATTTTGATGATGTTCGATTTGAGATGGCAACACTAACATTGTAGTAGAAAAACCAGGTGCTTTAGAAGCTATTGAAACATGCATTTGATTCGCATTCTGTGAATTATCAGGTGCAAATGCATAGGCAAACACGGCAATAATACCAACCGCGATAATAAAACACAAACTAAAAACGCCCCAAAAGTTTTTTTTAAACTTTTGGAGCGCTAATTGACTCAATGAGTTTGATGGTGTACTCATTATGTGATTACTCTTTTATATTGGCTACTTTATTAATTTCATAAGACATTTTTAGATCATTAAGCACATTTAGTGCTTCCTCTACATAAACATCTTTACTTAAATTAGTATGCCAGCGTTCTCTTTTCTCTTTTAATATGGTGTCTTTTTCAAACAATTCCCTTTCGTATGGTAAGGACTCAAAAGTTAAATCTGTTTTATATTTAGAAATAGCCTCGAACTCTTTAACCACCTTTTCTTTTCTTTCCAACTCCTTTTTATAGTCTTTATAATTTAGAGAGAAATCATTATTATCCATTTGCTTTTTAATCCACTTTGCATTTTGCTCGATTAATTTTAGCTGCTTGTTTTTAGCCATTCTCGCATTACTACTAGAAATAGTACCGTCGTAATCGAAGTAGCTATTCCACTTCTCATAATACACCGGACTAATCTTATCCCAAGGCAATGGATGGTCGTGATCGCGCTCTCCTATATCTACAAAGCTATAACGATCTGGGATTATAATATCACTCCTAACACCTTCTAATTGCGTAGACCCTCCATTTACACGATAGAACTTTTGGCGCGTAATTTTAATAGCCCCTAGGTCGCCGTGTGTATTTTGCCTCACCATTCTATTTAAATCTAGAATATTCTGAACCGTCCCCTTACCATAGGTTTGTTTACTCCCTATTATAATTGCACGCTTATAATCTTGCATAGCCGCCGCTAATATTTCTGATGCTGATGCCGACAACTCATTTACCATAATCACTAATGGACCATCCCAAACAATCGACTTATCAGTATCTTCTAACACTTCTTTAGGTGCATTGGTTGATTTTATTTGTACAATCGGGCCGTCTTTAATAAAAAGTCCTGCAATATCCACTACTGTTTTAAGAGATCCTCCGCCATTATTTCTTAGATCTAAAACAAGACCTTCTATATTTTCGTTTTTCAGCCTTTCGATTTCCTGTCTGACATCAGAAGCTGCATTTCTCTCATTATAATCTTCGAAATCAATATAAAATTTAGGCAGGTTGATAATCCCGAATTTCTTATCCTCTTTAATTACTGTCGATGATTTCGCATAGGTTTCTTCAAGCTCGATTAAATCACGTGTTAACTCCACTTCTTTAAACGTGCCATCAACCTTTTTCATCGTCAATATCACCTTAGATCCTTTTGGTCCTTTTATTAATTTAATAGCATCATCAATTCGCATTCCGACAATACTAACAGATTCCTTTTCTCCCTTTTGACGTACTTTTACAATAAGATCACCAACTTCAATTTCTTGACCTCTCCACGCTGGTCCTCCTGATATAAGTTCGACTACTTTTATATAGTCCATTTTTTTCTGAAGTCGCGCACCAATACCTTCAAGCTTTCCAGACATTTGTTGATCGAATCTATCTTTATCCTGCGGAGCAAAATAAGTCGTATGAGGATCAAACTCTTCTACAATGGTATTGATATACATTGAAAACCAATCTTTACGCTGCATATCGTCTATAAAATCGGTGTAATATGCATCTAAACTCTTTAAAGTTTCTTGACGTGCTTCAGCTTCAAGTTCTTTAAGTGACTTTACAACTTTTTTCTCGGCATCATCAGAAACAATAGTATCGTTTTTTTGTGCTGTTACTAAATCGTCATAACTTGAAATCGTACTAAATTTTAAAATCTGTCTCCAACGTTCTGTAAGTTCTTTATTATTTCTTACATACTCGTGATTTTCATAATCTGTATTAAAAACCTCTTTGGCATTATAGTCAAAAGGCTTAGACAATACCGTTTTATAAATATCTTTAGTTTCTTCCATACGTTGCATTAAACGCTCGTTGGTTAAATTAAAGAAAGCGATATCATGGTTCTTTAACTGATCGTCAATCTGATTTTCGAATTTTGAAAATTCATCGATATCCGATTTTAA
The DNA here is from genome assembly GCF_900107625.1 of Bizionia paragorgiae. Classification (GTDB taxonomy): domain Bacteria; phylum Bacteroidota; class Bacteroidia; order Flavobacteriales; family Flavobacteriaceae; genus Bizionia; species Bizionia paragorgiae. Next base: position 81,508 of record NZ_FNQK01000011.1, on the reverse strand, counting down.
AAAGAATCTTTTTAAAGGATCAATTCTTTTTAAATAGGTTTTATACACATCTTTAGAGAACTCATCATTGAGTTCCTTTGGCTGAAAATGCAATTGCTCTAAAGCCAATGTTACAATTTGAATTAGAAGTTTATCCTTATCGGGATCATTATCAACTTTTGCCGTAAAGCTACAAGAGCCAAAAGCTAAAAGTAAAACGAGCATTAATATATTATATCTACTTTTCATATGAGTACACTTAATTTACGAAATCAAATAATAAACTGTTTATCAATTTATATCCTAAAACGTTTCAACCTGCAGAAGATTGATTCCACTAAAGTAAAGAAAAAACTGTGCCAACAAATTGATTTGACACTAATTTTTTGTTAAAGCCTTCAATTTACGACTTTCCTTGAGAAATTATGTATTTTTGCACGTAAAACTACCCTATTATGTCTAACAGACCACTCATTTTAGTAACCAATGATGATGGCATTACTGCACCTGGCGTTATTGCGTTGGTAAACATTATGAAACCTCTTGGAGACGTTGTTGTTGTTGCTCCCGATAGTCCGCAAAGCGGAATGGGTCATGCTATAACATTGGATTCGACTTTACATATTGAAAAAATAAACATTGCCGGCCAAGACTACGAAGCTTACAGCTGTTCTGGAACACCGGCAGACTGTGTGAAAATCGCTGTTAATGAGATTTTATATCGAAAGCCTGACCTTTGTGTTTCGGGTATTAATCACGGATCAAATTCGTCGATTAACGTTATTTATTCTGGAACGATGAGTGCCGCTATCGAAGCGGGAATTGAAGGCATACCTGCAATTGGATTCTCTTTATTAGACACCTCTTGGAATGCCGATTTTAAAGCCTCGGAGACGTATATTAGATCAATTGCTAAAAACGTATTAGATAACGGGTTAACCGAAGGCGTTGTTTTAAATGTAAACATTCCTAAGATAGCAAAAGAAGACATTAAGGGGGTTAAAATTTGCAGACAAGCTAAAGCCAATTGGAAAGAGGTCTTTGACAAAAGAAAAACACCTCAAGGTAAAGATTATTATTGGTTAACAGGCACCTTTGTTAATTATGACAAAGGCGAAGACACCGATGAATGGGCTTTAAAAAACAACTACATCTCTTTGGTGCCCGTCCATTTTGACTTAACTGCACATCATAGCATTCAAAAATTAAACACCTGGAGTTTTAATGAATAAAAAGAATATTTTAATTGGGTTTATAATTGGTATCATAACAACTATTATTGGTGTGATTATTTATACTATTTTTATAGGTATGCAAGTTGGATTAAACAGCGAGCAAATACTAGATAAAATAACATCGGTAACAGCTTTAGGTAAACGCGCGAGTATTGGTGTTTTATTAAATCTACCCATTTTTTATTTCTTTTTAAATAAGGAAAAAGAAGATATTGCAAAAGGCGTTTTAGCTGCAATTATAGTGGTGGCTTTAAATTTTATGTTAAATAAATTTTAAACAGGTATAAATGAAATACTACATTATTTCTGGAGAGGCTTCTGGCGATTTACATGGCGCCAACCTAATGAAGGCCTTACTTGAACAAGATGTCAATGCCGACTTTAGGTTTTGGGGTGGTGATTTGATGCAACAGGTTGGTGGCACGCTTGTAAAACACTATAAAGAACTCGCGTTTATGGGATTTGTAGAGGTCTTACAAAACCTAAGAACGATTACTAAAAACTTATCATTTTGTAAAAAAGACATCGAAGCGTACAATCCTGACGTTATTATTTATATCGATTACCCAGGCTTTAATTTACGTATCGCGAAATGGGCGAAGCAGGCAGGTTATAAAAACCACTATTATATCTCACCACAGATTTGGGCTTGGAAAGAAAACAGAATACAATCTATAAAACGCGATATTGATGCGATGTATGTTATTCTACCTTTTGAAAAGGAGTTTTACGAAAAAAAGCATCAATTTCCAGTTCATTTTGTTGGCCACCCACTCATTGATGAAATTTCAGACAGACATCAGGTTACAGAATACGAGTTTAGAACTCAAAATGGTTTAAGCGACAAACCTATAATTGCATTACTACCAGGAAGTCGTAAGCAAGAAATCACAAAAATGCTTTCGGTAATGCTTAGTGTGGTAGATACTTATAAAAACTATCAATTTGTTATTGCCGGCGCACCAGGCCAAGATTTTGAATTCTATTCGCAATTTATTAAGAAATCTAACGTTCACCTGTTATCGAATAAAACCTATGATTTATTAAGCGTATCCACTGCTGCACTTGTTACTTCGGGCACCGCTACACTAGAAACAGCTTTATTTAAAGTCCCACAAGTCGTGTGCTATAAAGGGAATTGGATTTCCTATCAAATCGGTAAACGCGTGGTTAATTTAAAGTACATTTCTTTAGTCAACCTAATTTTAGATAAAGAAGCTGTTACCGAACTCATTCAAGGTGATTTTAATTCTAAACGATTAAAAAAAGAACTCGATATCATTTTGGACAGTTATGAACGCACAAAATTTTTTATGAATTATTACGAATTAGAAAAAAAACTAGGTGGCAAGGGAGCGAGTGCGCAAACAGCTGGGCTAATATTTAACTCATTAAACGTTGTAAACTAATGCGAAAAGTATTTTTACTTTTAATTTTCACCATCGCTCTTTCGGCTTGTAAATCTACGAGCACTAGTACGGTGGTCACAAAAAAGACAAGAACAAACACTCCAATAACAAAACGAGCTCCTGTTGACAAAGAAACAAGCAGGCTTACGGAGGCTATTATAAAAAACGCTAAAAAGTACAAAGGCACTAGATATAAATACGGAGGAACAACAAGAAAAGGCATGGATTGTTCCGGACTTATCTATACCGCTTTTAAGGAAGAGGACATTTCAATGCCTCGTACTACAACTACATTAGCGACACATGGGGATTGGATAGACTTAAAAGAAGTACAAGAAGGTGATCTTTTATTCTTTGCCACTTCTAAAAGTAGTCGCAAGGTTAATCATGTTGGAATTGTTACCACCTCGCGATTAGGGAAAGTCGAATTTATCCACTCATCTACAAGCCGAGGTGTCATGATTTCTGACTTATCAGAAAAATACTGGTATTTCGCCTTTGTACAAGCACGTCGAGTATTGTAAGAAATTAACTATATTTAGGAGTGAAACTCCTGAATTTCAATATCATAAAACTAACCCTATATTTCATAATCGGAATAGTGTTAGCTTTTTACTATGCTGTCCCAACTTCATTATCGCTACTTATAAGCCTTAGCTGTATTATTTTACTATCGGTAATCTATTACATTGACCGAAAGAAACATAAAAAGACTATTGGCTTTGGAGTAACCGTTTGCTTAACCGCGATATCATTAGGTCTTTTAGTCACTAATTTACATCATGAAAAGCGACATACCACTCACTATTCCCACTTTCAAAGAGAAGGCGAACCGATTACTTTTAGGATTAAAACCCTTTTAAAACCATCTCTATATAGTGATAAATATACTGTGGACCTTTTAAAGATTGGAAACACAACTGTTACAGGAAAAGCCTTACTAAACATCTCCAAATCGGATAGCACATCACAACTTGATGTAGACCATCTATATGTCACAAAAGCGGCATTAAGTCCAATTAAAAGTGCGTCTAACCCGCATCAGTTTGATTATAAATCCTATTTAGAAAAGCAATATATTTATAATCAAATCTTTACAAATCCATCAGAATTACTATTAATACAATCCAAAAGCCATACGGTTTACGGTTATGCCGATAGGCTTAGAAAACACATTAACCAATCGCTTGAAACCCATTCCTTTTCTACTGATGAGCTCGCTATTATAAACGCTTTACTTTTGGGGCAACGTCAAGATGTTAGTAAGGATATCGTTACGCATTACGTTAATGCTGGAGCCATTCACATTCTTGCTGTTTCTGGACTACATGTCGGTATCATTTTATACCTGCTTACTTTAGTCTTTAAACCAATGCACAGAATTAAAAACGGCAAACACATCTCAGGGTTAATTATCATAATATTGTTATGGTGTTTTGCTGTAGTGGCAGGCTTATCTAGCTCGGTAACACGGGCGGTAACCATGTTTAGCATTGTCGCTTTTGCTATGCATTTAAAACGTCCCACAAATATATATAACACCTTAGCCTTCTCTATTTTGGTATTAACACTATTTAAACCTTTAATTATTTTTGATGTTGGGTTTCAATTGAGTTATTTGGCTGTATTGGCTATTGTAAGCATTCAACCATTACTAGCCAATTTATGGAGCCCTAAGTACAAAGTAACTCAAAGACTATGGGATGTTTTTACTGTAACATTAGCCGCCCAATTTGGTGTACTTCCAATTAGTTTATTTTATTTTCATCAAATTCCAAGCTTGTTTTTTATCGCTAACCTGATCGTTATTCCATTTTTAGGCGGTATTCTGTCGTTAGGAATAATCGTTATCATACTAGCTTCACTACACGCTTTACCTACATTCCTTGCCGATTTATACGGAGGCATCATTACATTAATGAACACGCTGATGGCATGGATTTCAGATCAAAACACTTTTTTAATAGAAGGCATCTCTTTTAATAAGTATCAGATGTTTTTAGCTTATATCGTTATCGTCCTTTTTGTGAGTTATATAAAAAACGGCAGTTACAAATGGTTGCGAATAACATTAGTTACCATTGTTCTTTTTTATGGTGTCTTGATCTATTCAGAATTCAGAATAGCATCCTCCAATTTCACTGTTTTTCACAAATCGCGATACACTATCTTAGGAAAAAAAGTCAATAAGAACCTCTATATCTCTTCAAATTTAGAAGAACCTAGCACGTTTAGCAGCTTAAATTCATTTATAACAGAAAATCGGATAAGCCTTACGAAACACGACACACTATCGTCCATTTACTACTACAACAACAACTATTTACTTGTAATCGATAGTTTAGGAATCTATAAGATTCCTCAATTTAATCCAAAATATATTCTACTGTCAAACTCTCCTAAAATTAACCTAAATCGTGTTATTAACATCTTACAGCCAAAAGTAGTGATTGCAGACGGTAGCAACTATAAGTCCTATGTTGCACGATGGAAAGCGACTTGTCAACAGCAGAAAATATCATTTCATAGTACTTATGAAAATAATGCATATACACTTGACTAATTCTAAACAAAAGTAACATAACAAAACACTCATGTTGAAACAAAGTACACTTTAGAAATTAAAACTTCAAAATAAAACTGAATACCTGTTAGATAACACACAAAACATAATATAAATATAATTTTTAAATGATACTGATTAAATAAAAAAACAACAGTTTTCACCTAAGGATAAAATGTAGTTCAATGAAACACTACGTTAAACATAAATGAATGTTAAAATTACATTTCAATAGCCGATAAACAGCAGTAAAATCAGTCAAACCACAAATAATTTAATCTTAAATTAACATATACAAAAATAGACCAAAAGGATACAATATAACCCTACCATTTGTTAGGCTAATTTCAAAATAGTGTTTATTTTTGTCCTCATAAAATTAAAAAATAAAACTAAAAAAAATGAAAAAATTAATACTACCCGTTTTACTATTAGCTAGTGCAGGGCTTTTTGCTCAGGACACGGATAATGTAAGCACTAATGAATTTAACAAATGGTCCATCGAAGTCTCTGGTGGCGTGCACAAACCTGCAAGACCAATGGCTTCAGGTTACTTTACTAACACACCAGACTTCGGTCAAGTTGGTCTTGGAGCACGTTATATGGTAAATGAAAAATTTGGACTACGTTTAGGCTTAGGCTACAATAACATAGAAGAAGATGAAAATAGTCTTCCATTTGAATCTAGTTATTTTAGAACATCTTTAGAAGGTGTGGTAAACGTTGGAAACATTTTAAACTTCAACAGTTGGACAAATACTTTCGGTCTTTTAGTACACGGAGGTGGAGGATATTCATTTATGAAATATGACAGTCCAGTAGAAATAGATGATAAAGATCAAATGTTACATATGGTAGCAGGAATCACCCCAATGATTAAGCTAGGTAACCGCGTAGCTCTTTTTGGTGATGTATCTGCTATAGGTAATATCAGACAATCTAGAACCTTTGATGGTACAGCTGTATCACATACAAAAGGCGTAGATGGTTTTCTTGTCAATGCTTCTGTTGGTTTAAACATTTACTTAGGTAAAGCTGATACACACGCCGACTGGTATTCTGAAGAAAACAGATTAACTGAAGAGTTCATGAAAATAGAAGACCGTGTAAATAAAATCGAAAATGACCTTATTGATACAGATCAAGATGGTGTTCCTGATTACTTAGACAGAGAACCAAATACAATGACTGGTGTAGCTGTTGACTCTAAAGGACGAGCGGTTGACGTTAACAATAATGGTATTCCAGATGAAATTGAACACTCTTTAGATCAACGTTATTTACAAAAAGGAGAGAATGCACAAGGAACAAATGCTAAAGATAATAGCATAGCTGATTTATTGAATAAGGGTTACGTAAATGTATATTTCAAATTTAATAGTGATAAACCTGAAACATATTCGTTACAAGCAATTAATTATTTAAAACAATATATGAAAGAAAATTCGAGCGTAAATGCTGAATTAATTGGATATGCTGACGAACTAGGAAACCCTGAATATAATGCTAAACTTTCAGAAAAAAGAGCTAAGAAAGTTTATGATATTTTAGTAGCATCAGGAATTGAAGCTAGTAGATTATCTTATATTGGAGGCGGAGAAGACACTTCTGTTGAAAAATCTTCTGCTCCGGCTAGACAATTGGTGCGTAGAGTTACTTTTAAATTAAAATAATTATAAAAATGGTGAAGATAATTATGAAGAAAGCCTTCACCATTTTTATATAGATTGATATATCCCTTAATTACCGAATTAAAAATTTATTGCAATGTGCGTAAAGCACAGCTTACCAACAATCTAGCATGCAATTGCTAAGTTGTTTTAATAAAGATCTCAAACGTGTTCTTTATTATTACCAGGTAAGTGTATTGCTTAAATAAATTTCTAATTTAGTTTTTCTGGGATATTTCTTTTTTCTAGAAATATCACCACATAAACCCGATATGCACATCTACGTTTTTAAACGTCTCTAACATCTTTCTAGAGCCTAAAAACGAAAACCAAAAAGTCTAACACGGCAAGATTTCTAAGCGCTTACTCAATCTACTAGCACAGATATAAGTTGAAACCCAGTTTAACTTGTTTTCTTTAAAACAGCATACAACCGCTTTCTATTTACAAGCTATTATAGCGCACGAAAGTTGACGTAAATAGAAATACACCACGCCTACATTAAAAGCCAATAGAGCATCTGCACAACAATAATAACTACAGGCTTTTTCCCTCTCAAATAGTCATTCCTTATTTAGCTGTATTAAACACCACTAAAAACAGCCTTATAATTCTATAACATACAAAAGCTCCCTTTCTGTATGATTTACAAAAAGGGAGCTTTTAAATAATTTGTCAGATGACAACTATATATTAGTATTATTAGTTTGTAAACTCTGGTTTAAACGCTTTAAAGTATGCATTAAACGCATCTTGAGAGGTCATTTCTACATGTTCATTGTTCTTAAACATCTTTAGATATAACTCTAAATCGCGAGGTGCTTTATACCCAATAATTGGAGCTAGAAAGTCCGCTTTTTCATCTAAAAATAAAATGGTAGGGTACGATCGGATTTGGAAGAAACTCGCTAATTGGTGTGCTGAGTTTCTTGATTTCGCTCGTGCGGGATTGTATTTAGGATTCGTGAATGTTTTACCTTTAAAAGCAACGACATCGTTACCTTCTGCATTAAACTTAACCGCATAGTAGTGTTTATTTACATAGTCTATAACATCCGGATTAGAAAACGTATTACGATCTAACATTTTACACGGACCACACCAAGCGGTATACATGTCCATCATTATTTTTTTCGGCGTTTTCTGTTGGAGTTCGACTGCTTTTTCTAAAGTAATCCAATTAATTTCTTGAGCTACTGCCGATATTGAAAAGGCAAGAATAGCTATTAGTCCAAAAGTTATTTTTTTCATCATATTTGATTTGTTGCGAACACTAATCCAAACTTACAAAAAATGCTCCTAAAGAGGAGCATTTTAGATATTTTTAACGGTTATACCTAACGTACCCCGTGCATTAATTTTTTAAGTAGTGGGTTTAACAATGTAATTACTAAACCTGCAACCACAGGGATAATGGTAAAAATTAAAAAGAATGTAGATAAGCTATACTCCTCTTGAATCTCAGTTACCATACCTCCTAATGAAGCTGCAATTTTATTTCCAATTGCGATTGCTAAGTACCACATTCCAAACATTAGGGCAATCATTCTTGCCGGAACTAGCTTACTTACATAAGATAGTCCAACAGGAGATAAACAAAGCTCCCCTATAGTATGGAAAAGATATGCTAAAATCAGCCAAATCATACTTACACGAACAACACCTGCTTCTGCCCCTTGAGGAATAAAGCTAGATCCATAAGCTAAAACAGCAAAACCAATCCCCATTACAAACAGACCTAAGCCGTACTTTTGAGCAGCTGATGGGTTATATTTACTTTCCCACCATCTAGAAAAGAATGAAGCGAATGCAATAATAAAGAAGGAGTTTAAAATACTAAACCAAGATACTGTAATCTCCACTTCATTTTCTTTTACTTGTGCAACTTCACCAACAACAATTTGAGACTTCAGTCCTTTAGATGCATAATCTGAAGCTAATTTACTCTGCTTCTCTTCATCTAAGTATTGATATTTCCCTAACTCTAAATGTGCTCCAACTGGCTGTCCTATTGCTAACTCATTATTAGAAGATATACTTAATATTTGTGTTTCAGTTGTTTCACCTCCCTTTAATGGGCGAGCTTCTGTAATAGGCTCATAAACAACCTGTGTTTTTCCATCAACAACCTGTTCTACAGCTACAGCCTGATATTGCACATCGTAGGATTTAGTTGAAAAATCTTGTGCAAGCATCCAAATAACTATACCCCATACAAGTGCGAAACATAGTGCTAAAACAACATTACTTCCTGGAATTTTACTGAAAGATTGTTTCTTTAATAAGTACAATACCCAAGTAATAATCATTAAAGGAATCACAGTTAATAATGTATTAACTATATTGAAAATTAACGCTGCATTACCCGTTAAAACTCTATCAGTATAATCTCTAGCGAAAATAACCATTGATGTTGCTGCTTGTTCAAAAGGAATAAAAAACAACACTGTAAAGAAGGCAAATATAATTACTGCAATCATTCTATCTCTAACAACTTTTTCATATCGAACAATACGTCCAATAACAAGAAAAAGAAATAAAGCCATTCCTATTAATGTAATTACTAATGGACCTGACAAGGTATCTTTAGAAAAGATAAATTCTTCAGGTAAAAGGTTTAATCCACCAATCTTTGAAACTGGATCATTAATTAAGTAAAGTAATCCAATTATAGAAGTTACAACGATTAGAGCCTTGTCTAAGGTTGTGAATTTGTTTTCTTTATAATCTTTTACTTCCGCAGCTTTCTCTTCTTTAGTTTGGCGTTTTGGTGCAGCACCAATTTTACCAAAAAGAGGTTTAGCTAATAAGAATTGTAAAGTTCCGAATAACATAAAAACTCCTGCTAGTCCGAATCCCCATGACCATCCTACACGTTCTGCTAAATAACCACATAGCATCATTCCGAAGAAAGCACCTGCATTTACACCCATATAGAAAATGGTATAAGCACCATCCTTTTTCTCTGGCAAATAAGTATACATTTCAGAAATAATCGATGTAATATTTGGCTTAAAGAAACCAGTTCCAATTACTAATAAGGCAAGCCCCATATATAATGAAAACTCTGTTTCAAATGCCATAGACGCATGTCCTAAGGTCATAATAACACAACCAATTAGTACTGCCCAACGATATCCGGTAAATTTATCAGCTATTACACCACCAAGTATAGGTGTTAAATAAAGTAAACCAGCATAGGTTCCGAAAAGAGCTCCAGCATTTTCTGCTGTCCATTCCCAACCAGGGTTACTTCCTATAACAGCCATTGTTAAGAAGTTGATTAATAATACACGCATTCCGTAAAAGGAGAACCTTTCCCACATCTCTGTAAAAAAGAGCACAAATAATCCGGCAGGATGACCTAATACTTTACTTTTAAAAAACTCGTCGTGTTGCGACGTATCTACTGTTGCCATAGTTATAAATCGTATTTATTTTATAGTTAGTATTACTTCTAGAATTAGTTAATACCGTGCATCATTTTCTTTAATTTAGGATTCAATAGTAATAAAATCACTGCTGCTCCCATTGGAATTGCTGCAATAATTAAGAAGAAAGTAGACATAGAATATGTTTCAGATATTTCATCAATATAAGATCCTGTCATTCCTGCAATAAAGTTTGCTATTGCTGAAGCTGTAAACCACAATCCGAACAATAATCCTGCTAAACGCTTTGGTGATAATTTAGAAACATAAGATAGTCCTACTGGCGATAAACAAAGTTCTCCTGTTGTATGAAAGAAATATGCCAGAATCAACCAGATCATACTTACCGATGCCGAAGTTGCTCCTTGAGGAATACTATTAGCTCCTAAAGATAGTACAACGAAACCTACTCCTACTAAAGCTAATCCCATAGCAAATTTAACTGGTCCTGAAGGATTCCATACTTTCTCCCATAACTTACTAAAAGACGAAGCTAAAGTAATAATGAAGAAGGAATTTAAAATCTGGAACCAAGAAACAGTTACCTCTGTTTGCTCAAGACTAAATTCTCTATATACTTTCCAAATCCCTAATATCCAAATAAGCACAAAAGAAATCGCTGTAAAGATAATAGTTAAGGGATACGCCTTATAAATTTTCTTTCCTAAACCATAAAGCACCCAAGTAACAATTATTATCGGGAAAATGGTTAAAATAGCATCTACCCATTTAAATATGGTTCCCGTGCTACCTTCTAAAATTCTTTGCGTATAGTCTTTAGCAAAAACAGTCATAGAACCTCCTGCTTGCTCAAAAGCAAAAAAGAAAAAGATACTCGCAACCATTAATACTCCAACTACAACTAATCTATCTCTTACAACGTTAGGAGCTAACACTTCTTCGTCAGACTCTTCTGCTATTTTTTTTAATTCTTCTTTTGTATGTTTTTCTGGCTTCGCACCTATATCTCCAAAGATTTTTGTTCCAAAGTAAAACTGTAGCATTCCGAAAAGCATGAATACTCCTGCTAATCCGAATCCATAATGCCATCCTACTTTTTCACCTATATATCCACAAAGTAACATTCCTAAGAATGCTCCTGCGTTAATACCCATGTAGAAAATAGTATAACCTGCATCTTTTTTAGAGCTTGAATCTGGATATAAATTACCTACCATAGAAGAAATATTCGGTTTGAATAAACCATTTCCTAAAATCATTAGCACTAAACCAGCATAAAAGAAATAAGGATGAATTCCTTCAAAAGCCATAGATAAATGCCCTAATGTCATAACCAAAGCACCTAATAAAATTGCTTTTCTAAATCCAGTAAATTTATCAGCAATAATACCTCCCAATAGCGGGGTTAAATAAACTAAACCAGTATACCAAGCATATAACTGCATGGCATCGGCGTTGTCCCATTCCCAACCTCCTGCAGCTATTTCTGTAATTAAGAATACCGTTAATAACGCACGCATTCCATAATAACTGAAACGCTCCCACATTTCTGTAAAGAATAATATGAACAGCCCTGCTGGGTGCCCCATTACCATTTTATCATCAATACCTTTTTTCGCGAGATGCGCAATTAACGCTGGATCTTGTTCTTGGCTCATAAGTTCTGTTTTTATAGATTTTCTTTAATATAATTAGTCATTTTGGTATACAAATGTAAACGTGTGTTACCACCATAAATACCGTGGTTTTTGTCTGGATAAATCATCCATTCAAATTGTTTATTAGCCTGAACTAATGCTTCAACCATTCTCATAGTATTTTGCACGTGAACGTTATCATCGGCAGTACCATGAATTAATAAATAATCTCCTTTTAATTTATCGACATGATTAATTGGTGAATTATCGTCGTATCCACTTGCATTCTCTTGTGGCGTTGTCATATAACGTTCTGTATAAATAGAATCGTAAAACCTCCAACTGGTTACAGGTGCAACAGCAATAGCCATTTTAAACACATCGTTTCCTTTTAATAAAGCATTACTACTCATAAAACCACCATAGCTCCATCCCCAAATCCCTATACGACTTTGATCGATATATTTTAAAGCGCCAAGTTTTTTCGCGGCTTCTATCTGGTCTTCTACTTCAAATTTCCCTAACTCTTTTTGAGTGACTTTTTTAAATTCAGAACCTTTAAAACCAGTACCTCTTCCGTCAACACACACTACAACATAGCCTTGTTGTGCTAGATGTTGGTGCCAATAATCGTTTGCACTGTTCCATTTATTCGCTACTTGTTGTGACCCTGGACCTGAATATTGAAACATAAATAATGGATAGCTTTTAGACGGATCAAAATCTTTTGGTTTAATCGTCCACATATTTAGGTCATTACCATTTACAGCAATGGTACTAAATTCTTTTGCAGAGACTTTATATTCCGCTAAGTCTTCAAGCACCTTCTTATTATCTTTTATTTGCTTAAGTACTTTTCCTGTTTTAGCACTGTTAAGCGTATAAATAGGTGGTGTAGATGCATTTGAAAACGTATTGATAAAATACGTGAAGTCTGCGCTAAAATCGGCGTAATTAGTTCCTGTATTAGCCGATAAACGTTGCTTTTTAGTTCCATTTAAGCGTATTGAATAGATATCGCGGTTAATAGGTCCATTCTCTACCGATTGGTAATAAATTGTATTTGACTTAGCGTCGAATCCATAATAATTAGTGATTTCCCAATTCCCCTTAGTAATTTGGTTAATGAGTTTTCCTTTTTTATCATGGTGGTAAATATGATTATAACCGTCCTTTTCACTAGTCCATATAAAACTATCATCTTTTAAAAAGGTCAAATTATCGGTAACATCAATATAGGCCTTATCTTTTTCAGCAATAGCGATAAAGGCCGTATTTTTTTTAGCATCAATCATCCATAGATCCAATTCATTTTGGTGACGATTCATATACTGAGCACTTAGTACATTTGCATCGTTAGTCCATTTTATTCTTGGAATATAAAAATCATAATATTCTTTATCCAATGTCACTTCTCGCGTATTTTTACGCTCTAGGTCGTGAATGTGAAGCGATACAATAGCGTTAGCTTCACCGGCTTTTGGATATTTAAAAACGGTTTGTGTTTGGTACAATTTATCACCATATACATCCATTGAGAATTCTGGTACCAAAGTTTCATCAAAACGAATAAACGCGATTTTATTACTGTCTGCATTCCACTCAAAAGCGCGTACAAAAGCAAATTCCTCTTCGTAAACCCAGTCGGTTATACCATTAATTATTTCATTTTTAACACCATCAAAAGTGATTTGTGTTGTTGTTCCCGTCTCTAAATTTTTAACAAAAATGTTATTATCACGGGCGTAAGCCACCTTTTTGCCATCTGGAGAAAAAGTAGGCTCTTGAATCTTTTCAGCAGCCACCTCAGTGACTACTCCTGTTTGTGTATTAAATACGTAGTAGTTCCCTAAGGTAGAACGTCTAAAGATAGACTCTTCATTGGTTGCTAATAGCACTTGGTTTTCATTAGCACTAAACGTATAATCTGAGAAATAACGCAACTCTTCAATGTCGCCTGAACTGACCAAAGTTTTCGTTTTTTCTAGGGTATTATAATCGTAAATATCTATTGTTGTGGTCCCTGTGGTTCTATCGAAGTTTAAAACTGAATATTGTTTTCCGTTTTTTAAGGAGTGGAGCGCATCCATTCCTTGTGTTCTAAACGTTCCATTCCAAATTTCCTCTAGGGAAATTTCTTTGTTCTGCGCTGATAATAAAGAGGTTGCTAAAAAACAAGTAAGAGCAATAATTTTATAAAATCTCATTTAGCCTAAGTTAAATTAAAATAATGCCAAGTTTACTAAAAATTACGCAAAAAATAACTAATATTAACAGTTAATTACTCCATTTGAAGCAATTGTCTTCGTTTTATACCCGTACATAATTACTACAAAACAAAAAGTTAACAAAAGCGCAAAACAATTTTCATTTATAATGAGAATAGTATCTTTGTCTCTCAAAATTATAGGACATGCAAAAATCAGTTTCTGGATTTTCAAAACTTACCAAAACCGAAAAAATAGAATGGATAGTAAACCACTATCTATCAGGCTCCAAAGCATCAAAGGACACCCTTTTACAATATGTAAATTCAGATGAAAAACTACAACAGTTACACGACGAATTTATAGAGAACACCATTTCCAACTACTATTTACCGTTAGGTATCGCTCCAAACTTTAAAATAAACGATACGCTATACGCGATCCCTATGGCGATAGAAGAGAGCTCGGTAGTTGCTGCAGCAAGTAAAGCCGCAAAATTTTGGATGTCACGTGGTGGATTTAAAGCCAAAGTCATAGCGACAACAAAAATTGGTCAAGTACATTTTATGTTTCCAGGTGATAAACAGAAGTTGCAAGCCTTTTTTAACGCCGTGAAACCACAGTTATTAGAAGACACTAAAGACATCACCAAAAACATGGAGGCTCGTGGTGGTGGTATATTAGATATTATTTTAAAGGACAAAACCTCTGAAATTGATGGGTATTACCAATTGCATGCGACTTTTGAAACCCTAGATGCCATGGGCGCAAACTTTATTAACTCATGCCTCGAACAGTTTGCAAAGACGTTTAAAGCGGAAGCTAAGAACCATTTGGAAGCCCCCGTAGAGATTGTGATGAGTATTTTATCTAATTATGTTCCTGATTGTCTTGTTAGAGCAGAAGTATCCTGCCCGATTGAAGATTTAAAAGATAAAAATATTGCAGACCCTGAACTGTTTGCTAAGAAATTTCTGCAAGCAGTTTCTATTGCCGAAGTGGAACCCTACCGTGCTGTAACTCACAATAAAGGTATTATGAATGGGATTGATGCCGTCGTATTAGCAACAGGAAATGATTTTAGAGCTATCGAAGCTGGTGTGCACGCCTATGCAGCTCGCAACGGCAAATACTCTAGTTTAACACATGCTAAAATTGAAAATGGCGTGTTTACATTTTGGACAGAACTCCCGTTAGCTTTAGGGACTGTTGGCGGATTAACTAATTTACACCCTTTAGTAAAAGTGGCTTTAGAGATATTAGGAAAACCTTCGGCCAAAACATTAATGGAAATTGTAGCTGTTGCCGGATTAGCACAAAATTTCGCTGCTTTAAAATCACTCACTACAACGGGTATCCAAGAAGGTCATATGAAAATGCACCTGATGAACATCTTAAATCAATTTCATGCTACCGATAAAGAAAAGGAAACCATAATACATCATTTTAAAACACATACAGTAACGCACAGTGCAGTAGTAGAAGCCATAACAGCCCTAAGACAATAAAATGACACAGTCTTTCTATAGTAATGGTAAACTTTTAATCACCAGTGAATATGTAGTTTTAGATGGTGCACTTGCCTTAGCATTACCAACAACCCTAGGACAGCATTTGGATGTAGAAACAATTTCTGAACCAGAAATACAATGGATAAGTTTAGATGAAAACAATGCCATTTGGTTCGAGGATACGTTTAATTTAGAATTATTAACTTCTACTTCTAAAACCTCCAAAAACCCGGTATCTCAACGATTAAGTAGTCTTCTTAAAATTGCAAAGCGAAACAACCCTGAATTCTTAAGCACAAACGTAGAGGAACGCGGATTTAAAGTGACTACGAGATTAGATTTCGCACGTGATTGGGGTTTAGGCTCTTCCTCTACTCTTATTAACAACATGGCACTTTGGGCGAATGTAGACCCTATGACTCTTCTATCGCACACATTTGGTGGTAGTGGATACGATATTGCCTGCGCGCGCCACAACACTCCTATTTTATATCAAGTGGGTGACCCTGCAAAGGTGCAGGAAGTCGGTTTCGATCCTTCGTTTAAAAACGAGTTGTTTTTTATTCACAGAAACAAAAAACAAAACAGTCGTGAGTCGATAAGCACCTATAAACAGAATAAAACCAACAGTAAAGCCATTATTAAACAGATTGATAGTATTACCTCGCAATTACTAAATGCAGGAAACAGGACGGAATTTGACGGCTTAATAGGCCAACACGAACGTCTTATTGGAGTAGTCACCAATCAAACACCTATAAAAGAAGATTTATTTCCGGATTATAAGTATGCGATTAAAAGCTTAGGGGGCTGGGGAGGTGATTTCATTTTAGCTACCGGACCAAAACCGTATGTTCACGATTATTTTAATTCTAAAAGCTACACTACCATACTCTCGTATTCCGAGCTTATTTTAAACAGCTAATCCTATATCTAAATACACGGTATAAAAAAAGGTCTGACATTAAAAATGTCAGACCTTTTTTTTATAAACTTAAATACTAGCTTACTGAATAGTATTGGCTCTATTATCTTCTATTTCGGCAGCGTCTTTTAATGCGCTTAATAATCTTGTGTTCACTGCATTTAATTTTTGCTCTCCAACTTGATTTGCATACGACTGGTAGTTATCTAATTTAACAGCTGGTGTCTTTTTAGTCACTTGAATCATATACACTCCTTTTTCACCTGCAATTGCTTTTGAAGTCGCACCTTCTTTTAATCCGAAAGCCGCTCCCACAACCATTGGCTCCTTACCAGCACCTGCTAGAGTCGGGTTTTTCATATTTACAGCAGAGGCCGTTTTTACTGACTGCCCTTCAGAACTAGCAAACGTTTCTAAGCTTGAAGTATCAGCTCTGTTTTTTATTAATTCTGCTTTTTTCTCTTTTCTAATTGCTGGAATTGCTGTTATTGAAGCATCTTCAACATTCATTAATCCCGCTTCATTTTTAGCCGTAACTTGTACAACTACGTATCCTGATGACACTGGGAAACGTTTAATATCTCCTACAGATCTTGTTTTCTCAAAGGCCCAACGTACAATTTCTCTTTGGTTTCCAACACCCGGAATGTTTTCGTCTAAAACTCTAACACCAGTTACAGGAAACACTGGTAAATTACTTTCTTTAGCGTAAGCTTGAAACTCTTTATCTTCTGTATTTACTACAAAGTTAGAAGCTTCTCTAAATACTTTATCTTCAGTTTCTACAGATGGCTCGATATTTCTAACCACTGTCGCTAACTTATACGCATTTAATTCGTTTTTCTGGTCTAAGATCTCAACAACGTGAAAACCGAAATCAGTTTTAACAACAGCTAAATCTCCTTTTTTGTTTTCAAAAGTATAATCTCTAAACTCTGGAGTCATAGTATTATATGTATACCAATCTAAAACACCTTCTGCTTCGTTACTTACTTTATCGATAGAGAAATCTAATAAATCAACAAACTTAGAACGGTCGGTCTTAATTACTGCTAATAAACTATCAGCTGTTTTCTTTGCTTCAACCTCAGTTTGAACTGTTTCTGGCGCTGCAGCACGAGAACCTACAAATGGAATTAGAATATGTCTTGCTTTTACCGAATCCGGTAATTTAGTCTGTGCAATTAACTTAGTGATTTTAAATGCTTTACCATCTTTATACGGACCATAAACATCACCAACTTTTAATTTAGAGACGCTGTCTTTTAATGTTCCAACAATTGAAGACTCTAAAACATATGCATCGTTGAACTTTACATCAGAGTTTTCGTTTACAAAAACACCTGCTTTAGCTCCGCTCATGTTTGCAAAACCTACAACCGTATCATTTTTCTTAGTCTCAGCATTGTAAGAAACGCTTCCTTTAATTAATGAGATTAGTTCGTCTTGAATTAAATTCTCATCTTCTAAGGAAGCCACTTCATCAAATTTTACATACTGTAAATTTCTAGAAGCTTCCACTTCATATTCTTTACCATGTTTTTGAACGTAGCTTTTAATATCTGATTTAGACACTTGGATTGTACTATCAGCAATAGACGTGTAAGGAACTTGAACAAATTTCACATCTACTTTATCACCTTCTAACTTATGTTCTAATGCGCCTTCTGCTAAAGTTGCAGTAGTTCCTGCTTTTACCAAGTTAAAGTAAGTTTGCTGCAATGCTCCAGCTGATACGTTATCCTCGTAAGCGATCCATTGTGCATAAGCTTCAGGAGACGTCTCTTTAAGGTTTGCGATATAAGCATTTAGTTTTGCTTCATCATAAACACCTTCTTCATTTAAAAATTGTGGACTAGACTGTAAATTTGCTCTTAACAAATCTCTCATTTGCTGTCTTCCTACATTTAAACCTAATTTTTCGAATTGTGTTTCCATCACTGCTTGACGTACTTCAGCTTCGTAAACCTGGTTCATTATTTGAGTGGTAGTCGCATTTGGATTTTGTTGCGCCTCTACTCTTGCCATAAATTCTTGACGAGAGATGTCTTTTCCATTTATAGTCGCAACTACATTTGGAGATTTAGAAAATAATGCATTTTGATTATCAAACAAACTTGATAATACAAAAGCGAATAAGGCTAATGCGATTACTAATATTAAAACAACTGTTTTTTGTCTTATTTTATTTAAAATTGCCATCGGTTTAATAGATTATATGAAATATAGTGGGCGAAAATACCATTTTCTATTTAATAATAAAAGGAGAATTTATCATTAATTAATTTAATTTTAACAAAGCGTATCTTTTTACTGAAAACAGTGATATACTAAGACTTACTATTACTCGTCACTTTTAACTTTTAGGTGCACTAAATCCACTTTAGTGTTTGAAACTTCTATAATTTTAAATTGAAAATTATCTATGGTAACAATATCGTTTTGATGCGGAATTTCCTCTGTATAGTCCAAAATTAATCCTCCTAAGGTTTCATAATTCTCTCCTTCCGGAAGATCTAGCTTAAACTGTTCGTTCAAGTAATCGACTTCCAATCGTGCAGAAAAGACGTAGTTATAATCGTCTATCTTCTCTTCGGTTAATACGGCGGTATCGTGTTCATCTTCTATCTCCCCTAATAACTCCTCTACAATATCCTCGACAGTAAGAATACCAGATGTACCACCATACTCATCTAAAACCACAGCCATACTTTTTCGTTTCTTAATAAGTATGTTTAATATATCGTTAATTAACATGGTTTCTGGAACAAATTTCACAGAAAGCAACATGGCCTTTATTGTTTTTGGTTTCTTAAAAAGTTCGAAAGCGTGAACATAACCAACAATATCGTCGATAGTTTCTTTATAAACTAAAATTTTAGAACATCCTGTTTGAACAAATAAATTATTTAAACTTTCTACCGTATCATTTATTTCTACCGCAATAATTTCCGTCCTTGGAACCATCACCTCACGCGCTTTAACATCGGCAAACTCTAGAGCATTTTGAAAAATCTGAATTTCACTATCAACTTCATCATCCTCTTCTACAGACTCCATTTGCTCACTTATGTAATTCCCCAATTCGACTTTTGTAAAAGCCAATTGCACTTGATCGCCTTCCGTTTTAAAAAACTTACGCAATACAAAGTCTGAAATCCATAATACGAAATCTGAAATCCAAGAAAACAGAGCATAAAACACATAAGCAGGGAATGCGAGTATTTTAATAAGCGTGTTAGCGTATATCTGAAAAAATACTTTAGGCAGAAACTCTGCAGTAAATAAAATTACTAATGTTGAGACTACCGTTTGTGTTAACAAACTTAAATCGGTAAGCAAATAGATAGCGAATGCATTGGTTGTATCTGTTAACATAGATTGAAACCAATCGACTAACAAGTCACCCATAAAAAAACCGTAAATTACCAAAGCAATATTATTACCAATAAGCATGGTAGCAATAAACTTAGAAGGTTTTGCGGTGAGTCGTTTTAGGATAGTCGCTAAAAAACCACTTTGCTTTTTTTCGATTTCAATATGAATTTTATTTGCCGAAACATAGGCAATCTCCATCCCTGAGAAAAAAGCTGAAAGCAATAAGGATATAATTATTATTGAAATAATAATAGTGGTGGACATCTATTTTTTTTGGTCTTTATTATCGAACTTCTTATTGAATTTCTGTCTAAAGAAAAACATAAAAATCGCCAACGCCCCTAATAGTAAAGAAGAATAGGCTCTTGTTTCTTCAACTCCTCCCCAGTTTTCATAGGCGTCATATAAAAATAAAACAGCGAATACTAAATAAGCGTATTGAAAGATTTTAAACAATTTCATTATAATAAATTTTAAAGTAAAGGTAAGAAAAATAAGTGGTTAAAAACACCTATTCTAGAACAGCAAATTGTCCGCTAATCTCTAGAACTTCGGCTTTTGTAAAGTCTTTATCGGAATCGAATCCGTTACCGTGGGTAATGTAGTCTGCCGATTTATAGGTTACGGGCAAGTTAGTAAAGACCCACTCTTTACTTTGATCGTAATACAATTGCTCTGCAAACAAGGTATCGTTTTGCGCTGTTGCAACAATGACATTGCCTTGTAAATCTATGAGGTCGGTACCTTCATAACGAATGGCATAGTCGGATATAATAGTGCTTTTTTGGTTTTTGGTATCGTAAACATAAAGTGTTAAACCATCTGGAAACTCTGAGTAACCAAATTTACGGTTTCCAAAGTCATACATTTTCGGACTCAAAAGATTGGCTACAACACGTCCGGAATCGGTGCGTTTTGCATTCATATTCTCGGCAATACCTAGCGGCTCATTTTCCGAGATTCCAATCTTTTTAATCGCCTTGAAATTATCTTTACACGAAAAAAACAGAGTCACAGCTAATGCTATGACTCCGTATTTAATTGTATGTAAAAAGCTTAGCTTCATTATATATTAGGCACTTTTACAGTTCTCTGAATCCAACATCCAATCTGAATAGATTTCCCAGCCATACTTTCGTTAAAGATTTCAGTTTTCGACGGTGCTAAACCTTCGTATCTTGACGCTGTAGACGTACTTCCTGCTTTTCTTGCTTCGTCTGCTGCTAACCAAAACACTGCTCTTTGAGAGAAGTTATCCGTTCCACAGTTTTTAGCACTACTAGAATACATTGCTGCAATTTGTAAGTGCGGACTCTTATCTGATGGGTTCGCATTTACCGCATTCATATAATACGTTCTTGCTTGACCGTAGTTTCCAACCGCTTTAAACTTAGAAGCAATCTTTTTGTATAATTTAGCTTTTTTAAAGTTATCAGTTTCTAATCCGATAGCTTGCTCATAATAAGCACGAGCTTCACTAGACTTTCCTTCTTTATCTTTTAATATCCCTAAGTAATATGCAGAGTTTGCAGACGGACTTAAGTTGTGGTATGCATTTACTAATTTAAAGAATAACGGATCACTAGTACAGTCTTTAGCCGACATTCTTCCTGCTGCTCTTTGTAACCACGTTGCATTTTCTTTATTAGCTTCGAAGTTTCTTTCGTATAAAGGAATTAAATTTTCACAGTTCGCTCTATTTCCTAACTCAGAATCTACACTACCAGAGATTTGATCGAACGCAGATAATACAGACGTATAATATCTTTTGTACTGTCCTTCTCTTTTTGTTAAAGCTGTACCAGCTTCTTCTTTGGTAACAATTTTATTTAAACCTACTGATGCTTTTTCGATTTCTACATCAATCTTTTCAACAACATCATCATATTTGTCAAATAACTCTTGAGCTGTTTTTTTATCCGCATCGTATAAATCTACCATTAACTTAAAGTAAACATATAAACTTTTAGGGTTTTCAAAGGTGTCTTTATCAGATGTAAAAGCAGAATCAAAACAGTTATATAATTGCTCTTCGTTTAATCCTAACTCAGCTCTATTGTCATATTTTAATTGACATTTTTTAGCATCGTACTCTCCTTTAGGAGTGATTTTAGCGAAATTTAAAGCTCTTTCGTCCCACATTTTAATAAGGTCGTTAATAAAAGCAACTTTTTCTGCTCCAGTAGCATTTTCTATTTTGTGGTCAAGAATTTTCTCTCCGTATACATAAATTGCCTTGTTGTATTTAGGACATTCTTTTCTTAACTCCATAAACGGTTGGTATGCCGCCTCAAAGTTTTTAGATTTTGTGTATTCGGCCATTATAGAAAGCTTGTTTCTACACTCCTCTTCATTTTGACCAAAACTAACGTTCAGCCCTAAAAACAATACTGCAATTAATAATGTGATCTTCGTTTTCATAGTTCTATTTTAATTCTTTGTTAGTTATACTTCCTTTTTTCAAACCATCTATCATTTAATGATAAACTCATATTGAAATTCACAAAATTCTCTTGAATCAGATTCGCATCGGTAGTACCGCGTTTTCCTACTTCAAAACCTAAATTGGCATTAGAGAATAAGTTTCCAACTGGTAACCCTACTCCAAAAGATATGCCAAACTCTTTTATTGATTGATCACTAACATTCAAACCAGTGTTTTCAAATCGCATTCCTGCTCTATAAACCGCTCTACTCCAGTAGCTTGAAAAAGAATTATATTCAGGAATAAAAAATCCTCCAAGAGACACTCTCGAAGCATCTTCGAATTGGATAGTTTCTACACCATTAGAGTTCTTATAAGAATATAACGGATTTGAGAACTCACTCGTCTTCTGAGTTTCATACTCTATACCAGCAAACCATTTTCTAGGCTCACCAATACCTGCTCCAAACGTCAATTTGGTTGGCAATTTTAATTCGGTTTCTAAAAGGCCAGATCCCAATAAATCTGCATCTAAGCTGTTAATTACATACTCTATATCATTAGCTCCAATTTTCACACTCGAAAACGTACGTTCATTCTTGGAGTTTATACTAGCTGAAGGACTAAATGTAAATGAGGACTGTAATTCTAATTTATTGCTTACCATGGTTTGATAATGCAAACCAAAATTAAAATTCAACCCACTTAATTCAGACTTATTATCCTCGCGGAAGTGAGATTGCAACAATTCGCCTTCATTATTATACCTTATGAGTAAGGTGTTATTTTCTATGCTTCCAAA
Organism: Bizionia paragorgiae; assembly: GCF_900107625.1. Classification (GTDB taxonomy): domain Bacteria; phylum Bacteroidota; class Bacteroidia; order Flavobacteriales; family Flavobacteriaceae; genus Bizionia; species Bizionia paragorgiae. Next base: position 58,375 of record NZ_FNQK01000011.1, on the reverse strand, counting down.
GTTATAACTTGCATCGACACCGACACTTAATCCGTCAATAATTTGATATCCCGCTCCAAAAAAGGCTTTATTCAAACCACCTTTCCCACTAAAACGCGTATCTAATTGCTCGTCTGCACGAATGGTTTCTAATTTATAACCCACAGAAGAATATGGCAACAAACCAATTCCAAAACCAAATTTACCTACAGGTACTGAGAAAGCTAAGTAATCGAATGTTGTCGTATTTACCTTAGACTCCCCTGAGTCACTCTTTAAACTAGTAGATGTATGACTTCCGCCAACTGTAAATTTTACTGGTCTTGTTTCCCCGTTGTATGGTGTCATTTTTAAATTAGCACCAGCATAACTAGCTGGGTTTCGCAAATTAATATGCACACTGTCTTTATAAACACTGAGCCCCCCCATACTTTTGTTCTCGACAGTACCTTTAAATTTGAGACTTCCAATACCATAAATTGAATATGGAGATTGCGTGCCTTCTTGGGCGTAACTTTGAATTGCAAATAGCGCAATAAAAACTAATACAAGTTTTTTAATCATTAGTTTGTGTTAAATTGTAAAATAAAATTCAATCCCTCTAAAAGGAAATTTGAGTTCGCAAATATGCTACTTTTTAATTGTTTAGACAACATTTTAGCGTCTCCTCCTGTTAAAATAACTGTTAAATCGTTATTTTTTTTTCGATAAGCCTCTATAAATCCGTCAATTTCGAAAACAACACCATTATAAGCTCCAGAATGAATAGCTTGATCTGTGGCATCACCAATTAACGAATTTGAACTCTCTGGCAATAATAACGGTAATTTTGCAGTTTGATTATACATTGCCTTATAACGCATTCTTAACCCTGGTGAAATTGCGCCTCCTAAATACTCATTATTTGCGTTTATAAAATCGTAAGTAATACAGGTTCCCGCATCTATAATTAACACGTTTTTATTCGGGTATTTTTCAACTGAAGCACAGACTAAAGCGATTCGATCTATACCCAATGTTTTTGGAGTCCTGTATAAATTTTTAAAAGGCAGTGGTGTTTCGTGATCTAAAATTAAAAGATCGAGGTCTTTTTTTAACGATTCGAAGTCGTTTAAATCCGTTTTTCCGACCGATGAAACGATTGCTTTGCTGATGTTTTTAAATTTTTTCTGAATTTCTTTAATTTTTTTAAAAATATTTTCAGATTCAACCTGAACCCGGAACAGTATTTTACCACCCTCAAAAACAGCGAGTTTAGTCTGAGTATTTCCTATATCGACAATTAAATTCATAGTGTAATTTGATAAAACACAAACTTACAAAACGAAATTTTATAAAATTTGTTTTGTAGATATTAAAATAGCTCTTATATTTGCAACCGCAATTAGCACTGGTGCCTTAGCTCAGTTGGTAGAGCAAAGGACTGAAAATCCTTGTGTCCCTGGTTCGATTCCTGGAGGCACCACCAGAAAACCCTGAAAACTTTGTTTTCGGGGTTTTTTAATTTTAAGCACTTTCAAACTTCTACTTTAATTCAACACCTCCCTTTCTTTAGGAACACGGAGCATCAACAGGAACGCCTTTAAATTTTAAGAAAATCATAACATAGTATCTACGTAAATAGTGATGGAGATAAGACTAATTGTAGTAGTTTTACTAAATTACATTTGATTTTTGAATTCATTAAATAACATAGAGCCCCCAACATCTAAAAAACGACGATTCCGATTTGTTCGCATCACGTTTCGTATACTTTTAGGCCTTATACTAGCACTATTTTTAATTATTTTATTTATAAGAAGCCCTTGGGGCCAACGCATAATCGTTGATAAAGCGGTAAATTACGTGTCCAACAAAACCGATACTGAAATCGCCATAAAAAAACTATTTATAACTTTCGATGGTAATATACAGCTAGACGGTTTGTATTTGGAAGACACCAAAGGAGATACCTTAGTGTATTCAAAAACTTTAGAAGCAAACATCCCGCTGTTTTCCATGATTAAAGGAGGCGCTTATGGAGTGGACCAATTACGTTGGGAAGGCTTACGCGCAAATATTATCAGAAGAGACACCGTAACTGGTTATAATTTTCAGTTTTTAATCGATGCATTTGCTCCTTCAGAAGAAACAGGCACTAAATCAGACTCTTTAAACTCCCAACCTTTAAATCTTACCTTAGGACAGTTTAAATTTAAAGCTATTGATATTGTTTTTGATGATGAAGTTGCTGGTATAAATAGCCATTTTACAATTGGTAGTCTCGATGCTACATTAAAAAAGACCTCTATTGAAACCATGTCTTTTGACGTCAAAGACATTACTTTAAAAGACGCTAATATTAAATTTACCCAGAAGCCTATTGCCATAGATACTACCACATCAAAAGTACCTTTACCTAAATTTTCTGTCGAAACCCTTCGTCTTCAAAATGTACTTGCGTATTACGAATCACACCCCGATCGCATTATAGCAAACCTTGCTATAGATGAGTTTTACACCGAAATCCCTCAAATTAATTTAGCAGATAACGCTATTCAGTTAAAAACTATTCAACTAAAAAACTCTTCAATTCTTATAAATACAGAGACTACAACTAACGGAATAACAGAATCTCTTAAAAACACGAAAGAAGACGCTAAAGCAGATATATTAACTTTTAATTGGCCACAACTAACGGTAAATATTGATACGATTGATTTAGAAAACAACAGTATCGATTACCGAGTTGGTAACGCAAAACCTACTAAAAACAACCTAAACCTTGATGCCGTTTCACTTAGTGATTTCACCCTAAAAGGGAATTCCATCTTCTTAAAGAACAAAAAGGCTGGAGCAAGCATCAAACAGTTGACAAGTAAAACATATTCTGGACTTAACTTAAAGCAGCTCGATTTTAATTTGCATGTAACAGACACGCAGTTACAATTAGAAGATTTTAATTTCAAACTTAATAACACAACTGTTTCAGGACTAGGAAGTCTATCTTACACTTCCCTTTCTCAGCTTATAACTACGCCAGAACCTACACAAATAAAAGTAGATATACCCGCGTATAGCATTGCTTTAAAGGACATATTCAAACTTCAGCCTGAGCTTAGAAAAAACCCATACCTCGACTCCTTAAGTAAAAAACAAATTAGCGGACACTTAAGAGCAAACGGCACTTTAGCAACCATCAAATTATCTAAAGCTAGATTAAACTGGGGAAAAAACACACAACTCTCGGCTAATGGCATTATAAAAAACAGCACGAGACCGGAATTACTACATTTGGATATCCCGAGTTTTTCGGTACAAACCAAACGTTCGGATATTACAACGTTTATAAATGAAAAAGAACTAGGGGTTAATTTACCTGAAGACGTGCTCTTAACAGGAAACGCTAAAGGCACTTTACAGGCTGTTCAAACCCAAATAAAACTTACTACCTCACAGGGGATTGCAAACCTTAGAGGGCAGATTGCCAACACAGACACGATTTCTTTTGATACAGATATCTCTATAGAACACTATAAAATCAACGAGCTCCTTAACAATCCTAATTTCGGTCCTTTAAGCTTAACCCTACAGTCTTCAGGAAACGGAAAAACCATAAACGCCTTAAATGGAAATCTAGACCTTACAATTTCTAGTTTCGCACTTAATAATTATACGATTGAAAACTTTAATATCAATTCAATAATTAAAGATGGTAAAGGTAAAATCGCTTCTAAATACAAGGATAAAAACTTAGACATCACCTTGGATTCATCGATAATTTTAGATTCTATATCCCCTGAAGCTACAGTTGAATTAGATATTAAAGGTGCTAATTTACAAGCCCTAGGCTTCATGGATCGCAACGTAAAAACGGGCATGAAAGTTTTTGCTAATTTTAAAGGAAACAGTACTAATTATGACGTTTCCACACACATAGATAATGGGGTTGTTATTTATGATAATAGAACGTATTTATTAGGTGACCTAAAAGCCATGGCACATGTAGACAAAGACACGACATCGGTTACTATAAACAATAAAATGCTGAATCTTATTTTACAATCAAACACCGACCCTAAAACATTTAGCACCTCATTAAGACGTCACGTGCTAAGTTATTTTTACGACGACGAACGAGCTCCAGATAGCATTTCACGTCCCGTAAATTTAAAACTTGAAGGACGAATTTCTGAATCCCCAGTGCTTAACGACGTGTTTTTAGTAAATGTCAAAGATTTAGACACTATCAATGTTTCTGTCCGCTATAACGAAAAAGCACGAACGCTTAACGCTAATATTACAGCGCCGCATATTAATTATAGCGACAATAAGTTAGACAGTTTAGCTTTTTCGATGTCTACAGACCCAAACAACTTTAAGTTTGACCTCGGGTTTAAAAACATCTCAGCCGGACCTTTAGAAGTGCCAAAAACCATAATTACTGGAGACCAAACTGACACCGGTTTCTTACTTAATTTTTTAGGCTATCACAACAAGAAAACGCTAATGAATGTTAATACTAAAATAACATCATATTCTAAAGGCTTGCGATTTACTGTGCTTCCAGACAGTCTGATATTAAATAAAAAGAAATGGATTATTCCCGATTCCAATGAAGTTATTATAACCGATAAAAATTTCGAATACAAGGATTTTAAAATTACTCACGGAGAGCAATCTATTGAAATCACAGATAAGCTAAACACCATTTCTAAAAGCCATATGGCGGTAGCATTTAATAATTTTAGCATCAGTGAATTTTTTAGTTATTTCAATCCCGAAGCACGTATTGCAAACGGACAATTAAACGGTGATTTTATTATTGTAGACCCTTTTAGAGATACCGGAATTATTGCCGATTTAAACATTCAGCAACTAGAAGTACTGCAAACGGATTTAGGCACCTTAAAAATTGACGCTAAATCGTTAGGAGACAGTAATTACGATTTTAATGCGACATTAAAAGAAGGAGACATCGACTTAGATTTGGTTGGTGATTATACGGTATCGAACAAAATCGCCAACTTAGATCTTAATCTAGACATTAACACCTTTAAAATGAAAGCCCTTAACACACTTTCAATGGGCGAAATAAAAGATACCGAGGGGCATTTTTCCGGCAATTTCAAGCTTACCGGAACGACATCTGATCCGCAATACAACGGTAATTTAACTTTTAAGGACGCCGGATTTAACATATCAAAATTAAATACCAAATTCACATTAGCGAATGAAAATTTAAAGGTCGATAACCACGGTCTTTCCATGTCCAACTTCACCATTTTGGACGCCAACAAAAACGCGCTCATAGTATCGGGGGAAATACTTACTGAGAACACACTAAACCCTTCATTTAATTTAGATATAAAAGCAAACAACTTCCAAGTTATAAACGCCACTAAGGAGGACAACAATATTTTATACGGCAAGGCTAATTTTGATGCCAATGCTAAATTAACTGGCGATTTACAAATCCCTAAACTAAGTGCAGATTTAACCTTAAGCTCAGACACAAACATCATCTATGTTATGCCTTCTGCATTGGCTAATATTGAAGAGCGCGATGGTGTTGTTGTATTTGTGAATCGTGAAAATCCAGACGATATTCTTTCTCAAACTGAAAAGCAAACAGCTACTGTTCGCGGCTTTAATATTGAAACACTTTTAAAAGTAGGTAAAAATGCTGCCGTTACTATAGTAATCGATGAGCAAACTGGAGATAACTTTAAAGTGTCTGGAGAAGGTGATTTTATATTTACTATGAAACCAAACGGAAGGATGACCCTTACCGGAGGCTATGAAATCACTAGCGGACATTATGAGTTAAACTTATACAACCTTGTAAACAGAAAGTTTTTAATCGCTCCAGGGAGCCGTGTCACGTGGTCGGGCGATCCTTTTGACGCGAAATTAAATGTTAGAGCTATCTATAATTTAGAAACCTCAGCGTCTGCTTTAATGGCTCCACAAATTTCTGGTGCCGACCCTTCAGTAAAAAACAAATACCGTCAAGTACTTCCCTTTAGCGTATATTTAAATATTGATGGCGAATTGCTACAACCAAAAATATCATTTGGCTTAGACATGCCCGAAGAACAGCAGGGCGCAATTAGCGGCCAAGTTTACGGGCGTGTGCAACAAGTCAACCAACAAGAGGGCGAGTTAAATCGCCAGGTATTCTCACTATTGGTTTTAAATCGTTTTTACCCAGACTCGCGAAGTGACGGTAGTTCTGGGGGATTTGCGACTATTGCTAGAGACAACCTTAACGATGCTGTTTCTGGACAGTTAAATGCATTTTCAGACAAAATCTTAGGAGGCTCGGGTATAGAGGTTGACTTCGGATTAAATAGTTATACCGATTACCAAGGAGACACACCTACCGATCGTACGCAGTTGGATATTGCTGCTCAAAAGAAATTATTTAACGACCGCCTAACCGTTCGAGTAGGAAGTGAAGTAGACCTTCAAGGTAGCAGTCCGGCAGGAGAGGAAGCTCCGATTATTGGGAATCTAAGCTTAGAATACACCTTAACGGAAGACGGAAGATACCGCTTTAAAGGGTTTAGGAAAAGTGAATTTGAAAATGTTATCGACGGACAAACCATAGTCAGTGGAATAGGGTTAATATTTACTCAAGAATTTAATCAGTTTAGTGAGCTTTGGGATGCTATTTTGCGGTCTCGAGAAGCAAGAAAAAGCAAACGCAACGCTAATAAAGACACCACGAAGAAACAGAACGAAGACGACGCTAAAACTTCAAAAAGTAAAGACCAAAAAAAATAAAATTTGAAAGCAGTTATAAAACATATCTCTTACATAGGACTATTAACTTTATTATTATACTCGTGCAGTATTAAAAAACACCTACCCGAAAACGAGCGCTTATACACTGGAGCTACTGTAGAAATAGAATCTAAAGAAGCGATTAAAGATAGAGAGCTCCTCGAGTCGGAGTTGGAAGGTGTAATACGACCTGAACCTAATTCTAAATTTTTAGGCATGTATTCAGGATTATATTACTACTACAAAATGCAAAAAGAAAACCCGGGTTTTATAAACAGATGGCTGTACAAGCGCATAGGTGAAAAGCCTGTATACCAGTCTGACGTAAAACCTTTCGAAGTTGAGGACATCTTAAGAAACCGCTTAGAAAATCACGGCTTTTTTTATAGTACAACAGCTTCAACTTTTCAGGAAAAAGATATTGAAGCCTCAGTAACCTACACCTTAAAAGTTCCTAAACCTTATACTCTAGCCCGCTATCAACTCGACTCGATGCCATCACCTGTCTATCAAGATGTTCAACGCGCATCAAAAAACACATCTCTTATAGAAGGGGTGCGTTTTAATCTAGAGCAGCTAAAGCTAGAACGCCAACGTATAGATTCTCAATTAAAAAAAATAGGGTATTATAATTTAAATCCAGATTTTTTCATTTTTGAATCTGATACCACGCAATATAATGACAAACGTTTTGATTTATTTTTAAAATTAAAAGAAAAAGTACCTAGCAAAGCCATAATTCCGTACGTTATACGAAAAGTTAACATCTATCCAGATTACGATTTACAGGACTCTATAACAAGACGTTCAGAACGATTTAATAATAAAACGTATTATCAGGATGATTTATTTTTTAAGCCACGGCATTTAGATAAGTTTATTACCATTAAAGAAAACGCTTATTATAGCCCAGAAACCTCAAGAAACACAGCTAGGCGACTTTCTAGCATTGGCGCTTATAAATACGTTAATATTCAGTATAAAGAAATAGACTCAACAACTACCGATCATTTAGGAGCCTTAGCGGCTAATATATATTTATCACCTTTAACAAAACGTGCGTTTCGTGCAGAATTGCAAGCCGTTACAAAGTCCAATAATTTTGCAGGCCCAAATTTAGCTTTAACCTATAGCAACCGGAATATTTTTAAAGGAGGAGAAACCTTTAATGTAAGTTCTAACATAGGTTACGAAACACAATTAGCTAGAGGAGACTACGCAGGTTTAAGCAGTCTTGAATTAGGACTTAAAGCCGAAATGATTTTTCCACGAGTGATTAGTCCTTTTAAAATAGATGAAGATTTCTTTGAATACTCTGTGCCAAAAACTAAAATGAGTTTAGGCACAAATTATTTAAACAGAAGCAAACTATACACCTTAATTTCTGGAACAGGTTTATTTGGTTATACATGGGACTCTAACCGCTACGTTACCTACCAATTCAATCCGATTTCTATTAGCTACACAAGCCTATCTAATACCACGCCTGAGTTTCAAGAGATTTTAGACAATAATCCGTTTTTAAAACGCAGTTTCGACCAACAGTTTATTTCGGGTCTCACATTTTCTTTCACCTATAATGGTATGGTTGACCCCGATAATTCTAGTCCGTTTTTCGCAAATACAACATTAGACATTGCAGGGAACTCTATAAGTCTTTTTGACAAAGAAACAGAAGCTGGCGAGCCCAATGCCTTTTTGGGCTTGCAATATGCGCAATACGCAAAAGCAGACATTGACTTAAGATTACATTTAAAGTTCGGGGAGCAAAGAGAGCAAACCTTAGCGACACGACTCTTTGCTGGTTACGGACTTCCTTATGGCAACTCGGACGTTATCCCATTTGTAAAGCAATATTTTTCCGGCGGCCCCTATAGTGTTCGCGCATTCCGAATCCGATCGCTAGGCCCAGGAACCTATAACGAAGGTAACGATACACAAAGTGACGGCACTTATTTTGACCAAACAGGAAATATTCGTTTGGAGGCTAATATAGAATACCGTTTTCCGATAGTCTCATTCTTTAAAGGCGCTGTATTTGCCGATGCTGGAAACGTATGGAATTCAAAGCCAAATCCTACTTTTGGAGGAAGTGATAAATTTACCTCTAACTTTATTAATGAATTAGGCATGGGAGCTGGTATTGGTTTACGTATCGATGTGCAAGGGTTTGTTATCCGATTTGACTTAGCAGCACCTTTTCACGACCCGTCTTTACCAGAAGCCGAACGCTATAATTTTAATATTGATGAAACGGTACTCAATTTTGCAATTGGCTATTCATTCTAAGGGTAATCTAACCGTCTTAATCTTTTCACAATTATCGAGAAAAGTTTTACAACTCCATACTAATTTATACTTTCGTTTAAAACCGAAACACAACACGTATAGATATATTATTTTATTGAATTTGAAACCCTATTTAAGCGCAATTACACGGTGGTTTTAAAATAATGCCAAATATATAACCTGTATTGTGTTAAGTATTATTTATCTTTTCGACTTACAACCTAGCAGCCTAGCAAGGCTCACATTTAAATACTCTTAAAATGCAAAAAACATATTACGATCCGGCAGACTTAAAAAAGTTTGGAAAAATTAGTGAATGGAATCAAGAACTTGGTGATAAATTTTTTGATTATTACAGTAAAGTTTTTGAAGAAGGCCACCTAACCGCTCGCGAGAAATCACTTATCGCTCTTGCTGTAGCACATACAGAGCAATGCCCTTACTGCATTGACGCTTATACAAAAGACGGTTTACAACGCGGTATCACCAAAGAGGAAATGATGGAAGCCTTACACGTAGGAGCAGCAATAAAAAGCGGAGCAACCTTAGTTCATGGGGTTCAAATGATGAATAAAGTAAATAAACTAGAAATGTAATTCCTGATTTTTTAAACATCGTTTTAAAAAATCAGCTTACATAACACACTATAAACACCCTTTTAATGAGCACACAATCCTTACAGAAAAGAGAAAGTGATTTAGCAAATAGCAACAGGCAACTTGATATTTTATCCGGTGGCATTTTTAAGACTGGCGAACTACCAACTTTTAAAGATAAAATCGCCGAAACCAATCAGTTTCCTTTAAAACCTAAGAAGCTAGAAATCCTTCAAATAAACTTAGGATATATGTGCAACCAAGTCTGCGAACATTGCCATGTCGATGCTGGTCCCGATCGCAAAGAGATTATGACGCGCGAAACGATGTTACAATGTCTTGAAGTTATTAAAAATACTGGGGCTCACACCTTGGACTTAACAGGTGGCGCCCCTGAAATGAACCCTGATTTTAAGTGGTTTGTTCACGAGGCCTCAAAAGCAGGTATTAAAGATTTTATCGTCCGTTCCAACCTAACAATTATTAGAGCTAATAAAAAATATCACGATCTGCCTGATTTCTTTAAAGAGCATAACGTTCACGTCATATCATCTATGCCTCATTATACCCGAGGAAAAACCGATAAACAACGTGGTAGTGGCGTTTTTGATAAATCAATTAAAGCCTTACAAGAACTTAACGCTCGTGGTTATGGTATGCCCGGAAGCGACTTGCGCTTGGATTTAGTTTACAACCCGTCGGGTGCATTTTTACCTGGAGATCAAACCGCTCTTGAAAAAGACTTTAAAAAGGCATTAAAAGAAGATTTTGATATCGAGTTCCATAATTTATTCGCGATAACCAATTTACCAATTGCGCGTTTCTTAGATTATCTTATCGCTTCAGAAAATTATGAAGATTATATGTACTCGCTAGTGGAAGCCTACAATCCTGCAGCCGTTAGTAATGTGATGTGTACCAATACCATTTCGATAAGTTGGGATGGTTGGTTATACGACTGCGACTTTAACCAAATGTTAGATTTAAAAGTAGCCAGTAAAGTGCAACACATTAGTGACTACAACGAAGCCTTACTAAACGACAGAAAAATTATCATTTCACAACATTGTTATGGTTGCACCGCAGGAGCAGGAAGCAGCTGTCAAGGTAGTGTTGCTTAGGGAAATTATAGCCAAGTTAGGACATGGAAGACTCAGCGTAGTTTATCTCATATTATGAAAAACAAAATTATATACCTACTACTAGGTCTTTCTAGTATAAGTTTTTCCCAAGAGTCACTTTCGGACGTATTGAATACATACAATTCGCATAGTGTACCGTATATTACAGTACACGAATTAGCAGAATCTGAAACATCAGCTCTAATTATGGATGCCAGGGAGTTTGAAGAATACGCCGTAAGTCATCTAAAAGACGCCATTCACATTGGATATAAGGAGTTCAATATCGCAAACATTCATCAAAAAATAACGAATAAAAACCAAGAGGTGGTTGTGTATTGCTCGTTAGGGGTACGCTCAGAAAAGATAGCTGAAAAACTAAAAAAATCAGGATATACAAACGTTAGAAACCTGTATGGTGGTATTTTCGAATGGAAAAACAACAATTATGATGTCTATAATAGAACTCACCAAACGACAGACAGTATCCATGCGTACAGCAAATCGTGGAGTCGCTACTTAAAAGCAGGTATTAAAGTCTACGGTACCCTTCAAAACGAAAACGAATAAAAACAGGACCTTTTGAAAACTAAGAATATCATTATTACCTTTACAAGAAATCCGAAATTAGGCCATTGTAAAACCCGATTAGCAAAAACTATAGGCGACGAAGCGGCGCTACGAGTGTACCGTTTTTTATTAGCACATACCGAATCGGTTTTACGGCAAGTGGAATGTGATAAGGCCGTATATTATTCTGAGGCTATTAGAAATAATGACCTTTGGGAGGCAAAACACTATCAAAAATACTTACAGAAGGGTTCGGATTTAGGTTTTAGAATGTTTAACGCTTTCGAAACTGCTTTTAAAGCGAATTATATGAAAGTAATTATTGTTGGTAGCGACTTATATGATCTTAAGCCCAAACACATTAATACCGCTTTTCAGGCCTTAGATTCTCATGATGCCGTAATAGGGCCGGCAGAAGACGGCGGCTATTATTTATTGGGACTAAAAACACTCATCCCTAAGCTGTTCAAAAATAAGGCATGGGGAACAGAAACCGTGTTTAATGACACAATAAAAGACTTAAAAAATCATAGTGTCCATCTCTTGGAATCCTTAAATGACATTGATGTTTACGAAGATTTGGCTCACAATAAAATATTAAAAAACATAATTGCACAAGATGATTAAACAGATAGAAAAAACAGTTGCTTACCTCCAAGAACGCGGTTTTAAAACACCCGAAGTAGGCATCATTTTAGGAACCGGATTAGGCCAGCTAATTGATGAGATAGAAATTATTGAAGAAGCCCCGTATAATCAAATTCCGAATTTCCCTACTGCAACCGTAGAGTTTCATAAAGGAAAATTAATCTATGGTCATTTAGAGGGCAAAAAAGTGATAGTCATGCAAGGCCGTTTTCATTTGTATGAAGGCTACTCTTTACAAGATGTAACTTACCCTGTACGAGTAATGGAGAAACTCGGCATAAAAACGCTATTAGTTTCTAATGCTTCGGGAGCCATTAACACCAATTTTAAAAAAGGAGAGCTCATGCTAATAGACGACCATATAAATCTTCAAGGGAGTTCTCCTTTGGCATTTAATGGCGTTGAAAAATTAGGAGAACGCTTTACAGACATGAGTGCCCCTTACGACCATACAATTAATGCAACTTTCGAAAACATAGCTAAAAAACACAACATCACTCTACATAAAGGCGTCTATGCCAGTGTTGTTGGTCCGCAATTAGAAACTCGTGCCGAATATAGAATGCTAAAAATTATTGGAGCCGATGCCGTTGGTATGAGCACTGTTCCTGAAATTATTGTTGCTAATCATTTAAAATTAAAAACAGCAGCCGTTTCTGTATTAACCGATGAGTGCGACCCCGACGATTTAAAACCGGTAAACATTAGTGAAATCATTGCTATGGCAGAAAAAGCAGAACCCCAAATGATCACCCTATTTAGGGAGTTAATAAGAACACTATAACGAGGTTTATAACCACAATCGTTTCCTAGTAATAGGTTAGTCACAGTTAATTTAAGATAAGGTTTTAAAGATTTAAATTTAAGCCTTAAATTCAATGTAGAGCTTTCAGTGTTTTTTGGTTCGATTCTTATCACTACCAAATGAACGGAAAGAAAAAAGATAATATTAAATAAAAAGATTCCTGCCCATGCAGGCATAAAAATATGAGTTACTTAGACACCACACACAACGTTTATAAAGATGCAGCACTTACACCAGATGTTGGTTTATGTTGCACAACAAATCCTATTTGGGAATTACCTGGTTTAAAAATTCCAAAAATCATGCAAGAAATGAACTACGGCTGTGGTTCTACGGTTCATGCTCGCGATTTAACCAATAATCCTAAAATGCTATATGTTGGTGTTGGCGGCGGTATGGAATTATTACAATTCGCTTATTTTAATCGTCAAAAAGGGGGCGTTATTGGTATTGATGTGGTCGACGAAATGCTTGATGCCTCACGTAAAAACTTTAAAGTAGCTGAAGAATTAAATCCTTGGTTTAAATCGGATTTTGTCGATTTAAAAAAAGGAGATGCTATGAATCTTCCTGTTGAAGACAACAGTATTGATGTTGCTGCACAAAATTGCTTATTCAACATTTTTAAAGCGGATGATTTAAAAAAGGCTATTGCTGAAATGTATCGCGTACTAAAGCCTCACGGACGTTTAGTTATGAGCGACCCAACTTGCGAACAACCAATGAATGAAGCACTTCGTAACGACGAAAGATTGCGTGCTTTATGTTTAAGTGGAAGCTTACCTATTGAAGAATATGTAAAGGCTTTAACTGATGCGGGATTTGGAACGATAGAAATTAGAGCAAGAAAGCCTTATAGAATCCTAGATCCAAAAAACTACCCTACAGATGAATTAATTTATATTGAATCAATAGAAGTTGCAGCAATCAAGGATCCTATGCCTGCAGATGGCCCGTGTATTTTCACAGGAAAAGCAGCTATATATTTTGGAGACAGCGACTATTTTGATGATAAGGCCGGACACGTTTTATTGAAAAATCAACCTTTAGCTATTTGCGATAAAACAGCTGGCGATTTAAAAGCATTAGGTAGAGATGATATTTTCATTTCAGAAAGCACCTATCACTATGATGGAGGTGGATGTTGTTAAACAATGCGCTTAATTAAATATTTAGAAAGAAATTGAACGCATTTCATTACTAATTAATAGTTCCGTTTTAATGGACACAATGATGGAAAAGTATATTGACATTATAAAAACTGCCTATTCCGATTATTGGAATTACATTAAACAATCTGTTTTAATGGAATTAAACTGGGAGAATTACTTCTATGGTTTAATTGCCATCTCACTAATTGTATGGGCTTTGGAAGCCATTTTTCCTTGGCGAAAAAACCAATCTTTATTCCGTAAAGATTTTTGGCTAGACACTTTTTATATGTTTTTTAATTTCTTTTTATTAAACCTTATTGTTTTAATAGCCTTATCGAATACTGCAGCCGCTCTGTTTAATGATATTTTAGGGTTAATAAATCTATCGGTTTCAAATTTTCAATTAATAGATATCAATACTCTGCCTTTCGGACTTCGTATTTTAATCTTTTTTATAGTTGTTGATTTTGTTCAATGGTGGACACATAGATTACTGCACAAGTCTGAATTTTTATGGAATTTCCACAAAGTGCATCACTCGGTTAAGGAAATGGGTTTTGCGGCTCATTTACGATATCATTGGATGGAGCCCGTAGTATACAACTCATTAAAATATATCCCTCTAGCCATTATTGGAGGGTTTTCAGCTCAAGATGTTGCTTTAGTACATTTTTTTAATATTACCATTGGTCATTTAAACCATGCGAATATTAGCTGGGATTACGGGTGGTTAAAATACATTTTAAACAACCCAAAAATGCATATATGGCATCACTCAAAAGCTTTACCTGAAGAAAGAAAATATGGTGTAAACTTCGGAATTACGCTAAGCCTATGGGATTATATATTTAAAACAAATTATATTCCTTACGACGGGAGAGATATCGAACTTGGTTTTGAAGGTGATGAAACTTTTCCTGAAGACTTTATTAGTCAAGAACTCTATCCCTTAAAAAAATGAAAACACTCACAACATGTATACTGTCCCTAATCGTTTTACTATCTTTTAAAGGTATAGAACCTGAAAAAAGCCAGAGGATTGCTACAGTACCTACCCAAACTTTCAATCACTCTATTTTTAATAATCTGCTTCAAAAGCATGTATCACAAGAGGGGAATGTCGATTATAAAGGGTTTAAAACGGATGCAAAAAAACTTAACGATTATATAAACGTACTACAAAGTAATCATCCTACAAACTCATGGGCTAAAAAAGACAAACTTGCCTATTGGATCAATGCATACAATGCCTTAACTATAGATTTAATTATCAGGAATTATCCTATAAAAAGTATAAAAGACCTTAAAAATCCATGGGGTCAACGGCTATGGAAATTGGGTGATACGTGGTACAACCTAGAGGATATAGAACATGAAATTTTACGAAAAATGAACGAACCGCGCATTCATTTTGCTATTGTATGCGCATCGTACTCTTGCCCTAAACTTCAAAACGAAGCCTTTACTACCGCTAGAATCGAAGACCAACTCACCAAAGCAACGAAGGAATTTTTATCAGATAAAACAAAGAACGAACTTTCCAAAGACGATATCAAAATATCTAAAATATTCAGATGGTTTAAAAAAGACTTTGAACACCATGGCAGTTTAATTGATTTTTTAAATCAGTATTCTGACATTAACATCTCAGCCAAGGCACGAATAGACTATTCTGATTATAATTGGAATTTAAATGATTAATTTTCAACTTTCGTAAACTCTCAATAAGAACAAATAAGACTATGCCTTACCAAATTTCAATAATAATTCCTGTATTGAATGAAGTCGAAATTATTGGAAATCTTTTGAGTTATTTATCAAACAATTCAACCGCAACAAATAGTACAGAAATCATAGTGGTTGATGGAGGAAGTACAGATGGAACTTTAGACCTTGTTCGAACTTTCAGTGTAATAGAAAACACTAAAAAAGCCGATTCTATTACAAAACCAGAATTTAAGCATCAACCAAACATTTTTCTAATTAATTCTCCAAAAGGGCGAGCAAAACAAATGAATCTTGGAGCGCAAGCGGCCACAGGAAACGTTTTATATTTTCTACATGCAGACTCTTTTCCGCCTAAAGATTTTGACCAATTAATAATTAATGAAGTTAATAGAGGAAATAACGCGGGCTGCTTTAGAATGCAATTTGATTCTAATCACTGGTGGTTGCGATTAGCAGGATGGCTAACGCAATTCTCTTGGCGCGCATCACGTGGTGGCGATCAAAGTCAATTTATTTCAAAAGAATTGTTTTTTGAATTGGGCGGATTCGACGAAAACTATACTATTTACGAAGACAACGATCTTATTAATAAGTTATATGCGAGAAAGCAATTTGTTGTTATTCAAGAATGGTTAACCACCTCAGCACGGCGCTATCAAGAGCATGGCATTTGGAAACTTCAATTTCACTTTTGGGCAATCTATGTCAAAAAATGGTTTGGTGCTTCAGCCAAGGACTTATTGGCTTATTATAATAAACATATTCGTTAGGTCAAGTCAAACATTATTTTCTATTCCGTCCCTGTTCATTCGGATACAAATCTATCAACTTATCACTCTGAAAAACCGCTTTGGTTCTCAAGTCAATTGCCGACAATGCTCCGGTAAAAGCGGCTCCAGTATCAATATTCCATACATTCAACGCGTTCATAGGTTGGTCTTGTTTATAGTTAATCGTCGGCGTATGTCCAATATAAATTTCCGAATACTGTTTCAATCGTTTAGGATAACTAGCGGCATCTTTCTTATTTCGTTTATCAGCGGTTAAGGCCATTTCCCAAAGGGTTCTATCAAAATAAAAGCTTCTTCTATCAACCTCTCTTTCAACCCCATGAATAGACGTAAATCCTGCATGAATAAAAAGGCGATTTTCAGAATCGATATAATAAGGCTCCATAGTTTCAAAGAAATCAATATGCTTGGATTTTTCCTCTTTGGTATAACCTTTATAACTTTCTATTGCACCCAATCCGCCATGTTCTAACCAAATTTCACTTTCAATTCCCGAGGCCAACCAATCCTCACACCAATAATCGTGATTGCCTTTTATAAAAACGCAGGAGTTAGTCTTTGAAAGTTCAATTAAATATGAAATTACCTGAGCCGACTCACTCCAACCATCGACATAATCCCCAAGAAAAATGAGATTATCACTAGCAGTCATACCCGCTCTTTCCAAAAGTTGAACCAAGCCTTTTAATCCGCCATGAATATCTCCAATTACTAATGTTCGCATTATTTAAATAGTTTATAATAAGTTCTAATCACCTCTTCCACAGGTTTATTTTGAGGTGTAAATTGCGTGTTTCCATTCCCTCCAGCACCTTTATGGTTATGAAACCACTTCCAAATAAATCCTCCAGCAAACCAGTCTTCATCCCAGAACGTCTCAAACAAAGCTTTAGTGGTTGCTATTTGTGCTTCATAATTAATAGCCGACTTACTCCTATCGGAAACCCAAGGAGTTTTTCCCGAAAAACCGACACTCCTATAGCCGAATTCGGTAAATAAAACAGGTTTATTATTTGCATTGGAAAGCGATTGTATTTCCTTCTTATAAGGCAGCCAATTTTGCAAGCAGTCTTCTACTGTCGGCGTTTTCAAATCACTCACCGGAAAATAGGCATCAATACCGATATAATCTAAAGCGCCCCAAAAAGGTGTTCGTTTGTACTCATCCCAATTTGCTGCATAGGTTAACTTCCCTGAATACGCCTTTCTAATCTCTGGAATTAATCGGTTCCAAAATTCCGGACGCTCCACAACAAAGTGTTCCAATTCCGTACCTATACAAAACAGGTCGGCTTCTATGGTTTCTGCAACACGCGCATACTCTAAAATAAAATGACGATAAGACGCCTCTAAAAGCAACCAATCGGCTTCTGTTTGCATAGCGATATCCCCAGTAAACTGCCCTCTAGACACCCAAAGTTGCGGTTTTACCATTAACTTGATATGCTTCGCTTTTAAAATTTCAGCATATTGTTCCATCCCTTCAGAAGTCTCCCCGTACCACTGTTGGTCACTATTAAAAATAATAGTCGGCGAGACTAAAGCTTTAATAAAACCAAATGGCATCAAAGCCGCATAATTGGCATGCAGTTTCACTAAAGGTGTTACGTGCTCCTCGGCAATAGAGGAATTAGCAGCAACAAAACTAACACCGTTAATTTTATTATCGCCTGTAAAACAAGATTGTAACACAAAACAACTCACTAATATATACACTATACCGTATTTCATCTTTTAGATTTCTATCAGATTAGGATTCTAAAAATAAGGTTAAAACTAAAACCATAACACTTATCACAAACTATTCTTCGTTATCTTTCCAATTCCTATTAAAAAATATCAAATTCTAAATTAAGGTTTGTCTGCATTTAACGACTTAAGACCAACACTACTAAATTATGGAGCACATTGTAATCATTGGCAACGGAATATCTGGCGTTACGGCAGCTAGACATATTAGAAAACAATCTGACAAAAAGATTACAATTGTTTCTGACGAAACCGACTACTTTTTCTCACGAACGGCATTGATGTACATTTATATGGGACACATGAAATTCGAGCATACACAGCCTTACGAAAACCATTTTTGGGAAAAAAATAGAATCGACTTAAAAAGAGGACGAGTAAAGACAGTAGAAACCACATCAAAAACACTAATTTTTGAAAATAACGAAAGCCTTACTTACGATACTTTAATTATTGCTACCGGTAGTAAGCCCAATAAATTTGGTTGGCCTGGGCAAGACTTAAAGGGTGCCCAAGGTTTGTATAGCAAACAAGATTTAGACACTTTAGAAGAGATGGCTCCAAATAATAAAAGTTGCCAAAGAGCAGTTATTGTTGGTGGCGGTCTCATCGGAATTGAATTAGCCGAAATGCTAAACTCCCGTGGCATTCCAGTAACATTTTTGGTTAGAGAAAACAGTTTTTGGAATGGTGTTTTACCACAAGGGGATAGTGAAATGATAAACAGGCATATTAAAAGTCACCATATAGACTTAAGATTAGCAACCAATTTAAAGTCGATACAAGACGATGGCAACGGTCGCGTAAAGTCGGTAATTATCGAAGAGACGGGAGAAGAAATACCGTGTAATGTGGTAGGTTTAACAGCAGGAGTTACGCCGAATATCGATTTCCTAAAATCATCAGCTATTGAGACTGATAAAGGTGTCCTTGTTAATCGGCAATTAGAAACAAACATAAAAGGCATTTATGCTATTGGCGATTGTGCTCAACAACGTGAAGCCATCGGTCAACGCAGATCCATTGAAGCCGTTTGGTATACTGGGCGGATGATGGGAGAAGTCGTGGCGCAAACCATTTGTGGAAACCCCAGAACTTATAATCCTGGACATTGGTTTAATTCGGCTAAGTTTTTAGATATCGAATATCAAACCTACGGCTGGGTATTTAGCGAAAAAAACAAGCCCGTTTACGAGGCGCATTTTCATTGGAAACATGACGATGATACCAAGTGTATTACAGTTGCTTTCCATAAAGAAAACCAACAATTCCTAGGCATTAACACCTTTGGAATACGCATGAGACACGAGGTGTTTGATCGCTGGCTTACCGAAAAACGAGATATCGATTTTGTTATTCAACATCTATCGGAAGCCAATTTTGATCCAGAATTTTATAAACGCTTCGAAAAAGACATCCTAAAAACATACCAAAATCAATTTCAAAACGCCTAATTATAATTATATGAGTACGCAATCCCATCAAAACTTATCGTTAGCCGATTCTAAACAGCTATCTACCCAACAGAAAGTAGCCTCTGGAATTGGTATACTGGGCTTATTTATCTTGGTCTTAGCATTGTTTAATGTTAATTTCCCGAATCGCGGACTGGTATTAGCCAGTGCCCTAGGCTTAATAGCAACAGGAGCCATTTGGTTTGCAAATAACGCTTACCTCTCAAAAAGCAAAGGCATTAAAAACGATGGTGTTTGGTTTAAATCGATATCCTCTCGCGGACTAACGGGCTGGATAACGGGAATTGCATTAACATCTTTTTATATTGTTCTTTATTTTAAACCGGTATGGTTGGGAATGGGAATAGACGGTGCCAAAAACACCGGATTAATAGCACTTTTCGACCCCTTAAGTAAACTCTTAAGCGGCAATCCGGCTAGTCAATGGTTTGTTTACGGTACACTTTACACTTTGGCCATTTTAATATTTGGTTACAAGTTTATATTAAAATACCGCCACAATAAATACGAGCAATTGCGAACCGCTTCGGTGATGTTTTTTCAATTGGCATTTGCCTTTTTAATTCCAGAGTTTATGGCGCGCCTAAATTCTGATAGCTTTTCATTACCGTATTATGATCTAAAAAATATCTGGCCACTTAACTACTATAACTTCGAGCAATATCGTGTAGACGATTTTATTAGTGCTGGAGATGTGGGGCTTGGCTTACTAATTTTCGGACTGGTTTCTATTTTTGTGATTACACCCATTTTAACTTATAAATACGGAAAACGTTGGTATTGCTCATGGGTTTGCGGCTGTGGCGGACTGGCAGAAACGGCGGGAGACGCCTTTAGGCATCTCAGTGATAAAAGTACATTTGCATGGAAAGTTGAGCGCTGGGTGGTACATAGTGTATTAGTTTTTGTGGTACTAATGACCACTGCGGTGGTGTATTCCTATTTAGGTGACGACTCTAGTCAATACTGGTTAACTAAAAACGTATTTTTATATAGTGTTGCAGGTTTGCTAACCATTGTATTCGCAGGCGTACTATTTTTTAAACGCCAAGAGCTCGCTAAAGATGCGAAACTCGGAGCCATAGGTTATTTTGTAATTATTATAACATTAATCGCCATGCATCAGTTTGGTATGCGTTTATTCTATTTCGAGGCCGAAACCTTGCGTTCATCTTATGGTTTTTTAATCGGTTCTATATTTTCTGGCGTTATTGGCACAGGGTTCTATCCTATTTTTGGTAACCGTGTGTGGTGCCGATTTGGATGTCCAATGGCTGCTATATTAGGTTTTCAGCAACGTTTATTTTCAAAATTTAGAATTACAACCAATGGCGGTCAGTGTATTTCGTGTGGGAATTGTTCTACCTATTGCGAAATGGGAATCGACGTAAGGGCCTATGCTCAAAAAGGAGAAAACATTGTACGTTCTAGCTGTGTAGGTTGTGGTGTTTGTAGCGCTGTTTGTCCGCGTGGTGTTCTAAAATTAGAAAATGATTCTATGAATGGACGAATTAATTCTCAGTCGGTGCTATTAGGAAATGATGTGGATTTAATGGATTTGCTAAATCAGAAATAATATCTCAAAAACAATTGTACTTTTGCAAACCCTAATAAAAACGAAATGCCTACAATAAAAGTCATTATCCCCGCTTTTAACGAGCAAGAGTCGATTGCACACGTTATTAACGATATTCCTAGTACGGTAAGCGAGATTATTGTAGTCAACAACAACTCTACAGACCAAACAGCATTTAACGCAGAGCAAGCTGGGGCTACTGTTTTAACCGAAACCAATAAAGGTTACGGCTGGGCCTGCTTAAAAGGAATGGATTATATTGCAAAACAAGAGCAGAAACCAGACATTATTGTTTTTATGGATGGTGATTATAGTGATTATCCTGAGGAGCTCACAAAATTGGTAGCACCAATTATTTCCAACGGTATTGATTTTGTTGTTGGTGCCCGAGTAAAAGCGCATAGAGAAAGTAATGCTATGACACCTCAACAAGTGTTTGGTAACTGGTTAGCAACAACTTTAATGTCCTTGTTTTTTGGTGCTACATTTACAGATTTAGGCCCCTTTAGAGCCATAAAATATGACAAACTACTTACTCTAAATATGGAAGACAAAACATATGGTTGGACCGTAGAAATGCAACTTAAAGTTTTAAAACAAAAACTATCCTACGTAGAAATACCTGTCCGTTATAAAGAACGCATAGGGACATCTAAAGTTTCAGGAACTCTAAAAGGCACTATTCTTGCCGGTTATAAAATACTTGGATGGATCTTTAAATACAGCCTAAAAAAATGATTTTAAACACCGTTATTATAATTATCTACTCTGTTGCACTGCTACTTATTTTCATGTATGCTTTAGCGCAACTCAACCTGTTATTTAATTATATATCAGCACAAAAAAAACAAACGGCAAGTCCGAAATTTAATTTAGACAACCCCGACGAGATTCCTTTTGTAACCATACAATTACCCGTGTTTAACGAACTGTATGTTATGGAGCGCCTATTAACTAATATCGCTTTAATAGACTATCCAAAAGACAAATTAGAAATTCAAGTTTTAGACGATTCTACAGACGAGACTGTAAGCACGACTGCTACTAGGGTACAGGAATTAAAAGATACAGGATTAGACATATCTCATATCACAAGAACAAACAGAAAAGGCTTTAAGGCTGGTGCGTTAAAAGAGGGCTTAAAAATAGCAAAAGGTGAATATATCGCCATTTTCGACGCCGATTTCTTACCTCAAAAAGACTGGTTAAAACGTACAATTCCTTATTTTAAAGATGAACATATTGGCGTGGTTCAAACCCGTTGGGCACACCTTAATCGCAACTATTCTATCCTTACAAAAATTCAAGCCTTTGCTCTAGACGCCCATTTTACCTTAGAGCAAGTAGGTCGTAATAGCAAGGGGCATTTTATCAATTTTAATGGTACTGCTGGGGTGTGGCGTAAAACCTGTATTCTAGATGCTGGAAATTGGGAAGGAGACACCTTAACCGAAGATTTAGATTTAAGCTATCGCGCACAACTAAAAAATTGGAAATTCAAGTACCTTGAAGATGTAGAAACCCCTGCAGAATTACCCGTTGTTATTAGTGCCGCACGATCTCAGCAATTCCGTTGGAATAAAGGAGGTGCCGAAAATTTTAGAAAAATGATGTGGCGTGTTTTAAAAAGCAAGACCATTTCTAAAAAAACAAAGCTCCACGGCTTACTGCATTTATTAAACAGCACTATGTTTCTAAACGTACTAATAGTGGCTGTTTTAAGCATTCCCATGCTGTATATTAAAAACGAATACGCACACTTAAAACCTTATTTTTATGTCATGAGCTTTTTTGTTGTGAGTACTGTAATCTTTTTTATCTGCTATTGGGTCATGTACAAAAACTCGTATGGCAAAGGGCTAAAAAGCTTCGTTAAGTATACCGCACTTTTTTTTACCTTTTTCTCTATAGCAATGGGCTTTTCTCTACATAACTCTATAGCCGTAATCGAAGGTCACATGGGTAAGCGCAGTGATTTTGTTCGGACACCAAAGTTTAATATAAGTGCTTTAACCGACACGTGGAAAGGTAATAAATACCTTAAAAAGAACCTTTCAATTCATGTCGTATTCGAAGGAATATTAATGCTATATTTTGGATTTGGAATGTACAGCGCCTTTGTAGTAGGCGACCAAGGAGGTGATTTCGGGTTATTTCCTTTCCATTTAATGCTATTTTTAGGATTTGGTTTCGTATTTTTTAAGTCCCTAACATCTAAAGTATAATATAAAATAAAGATTTCACGTTCAAATATTATTTTGTTTTGGGCGTTACCTAAAGGTCGCGCTTGCACTACTCGCTTCCCGCTAAATATCGGGAGAGCTCAAACACACCGTTTAATCGCTAACGCTTATGCTTAAGAGACTACAGTTACAAGATTATAAAATCCCCTTGTTATTTATAATTATTAGCACACTGTTCTATATCTCTTTTGCTTATAATTTAGAACGTACAGATTCTACAAAGTTAATCACCTTATACACAGCATTATTTATTTTCTTTTACAAGCTAACCCGAATTAGCAGAAATCATTTCAAGCTGTTAGTTGCCGCCGCTATAGCTTTCAGGCTTATTTTTAGTGTTGCAATACCAAACTTGTCACAAGATTTTTATCGTTTTATATGGGATGGCCGCATGCTATTACAAGGGTTAAATCCGTACTTATACACTCCCGAATCTTTTATTAGTTTAGGACAATTTCCTGTGGCCCAAGGCCAAGAACTCATTGCCGGAATGGGTACTTTAAACGCAAGCCATTTCACTAACTACCCACCCATTAATCAGTTGTGTTTTGCTATTGCAGCTTTGTTTTCCGGACACAGCATATTAGGCTCTGTAGTGGTTTTGCGCGTCTTAATTATAGCAGCAGATATTGGCACCCTATATTTTGGTGTCAAACTATTAAAACGTTTAAAAATACCTGTTAGCAACATTTTCTGGTTCATTTTAAATCCATTCATCATTATTGAACTGACAGGAAATTTACATTTTGAAGGGGTTATGGTGTTTTTCTTGGTCTGGAGTTTATATGTATTGCATCAAAACAAATGGAAATACGCTGCCGTTCTATTTGCTTTTTCCATTTCGGTTAAACTAATCCCATTACTTTTACTCCCTTTGTTTTTTAAGCGATTTAACACCAATGGCGTATTTACAACCTATAGTTTTAAAAAATTAATCGGGTTTTATGCCATTGTAGGCGGGGTAACACTATTACTATTTGCTCCCTTTTTCTCGTTCGAATTTATATCTAATTATTCTAAAACCGTAGGACTGTGGTTTAGTAATTTTGAATTTAATGCGAGTATCTATTATCTATTAAGAGAAATTGGTTTTTGGTATTCGGGATACAATCAAATTGCAGTAATCGGAAAGCTCCTTCCAATACTTGTTATAATCTATGTCTTGTACCTAGCGGTTTTTACCCAACAAAAATCATACATCACCTTTATTAAAACCATGCTCTTCGCTTTTACAGCGTATCTATTATTAAGCACTACAGTACACCCGTGGTACCTTACAACCCTATTGTTCTTAAGTGTATTTACCAATTATAAATTTCCTTTGGTGTGGACCTACGTCATAATATTAAGCTATATCGCTTATGCATCACCTACAACTAGTGAGAATTTATGGTTAATAAGTTTAGAATACACGGTGGTATTTTGCGTTATGGTATGGGAAACCACAGCAAAAAAAAGACATATGCTTTTTAATTAAGCTGCAATACTTATTATAATCTCCTATTTTAGGCACTGGTATTTATTAAATAAAAAAGGCAAATGGACTGTTTTCCATCTGCCTTTTCTTTCTCTTTATGAGTTTGCAATGCAATCTACAAGGCTTTTAATGCCGTAATTGTTTTAGTTTCAATTTCCTCTTCATCATTATTCTCATCTAAAACCGTTTCATAATCTATAGTGTATGTCACTTTAAAAGATTTACCGACTAAGGCTTGAGAATCTAAATCGAAAGCTTTAGAAACCTTTTCATCTACATTCTGAAACGTAACGGTTCTTTCATCACCATCACTATTAACGACTATAAAGTTATAGCCATAGGTTTCATGACCATCATATTCTCCCTGTACCGTATTTACCTCATTAATGCGCGCTTTATTTAAAATAATGTGATGCTTGTAGTTTGCAAAACTTGTCAGCCCCATAAATGAAAGACCTAATACAACCAATACTAAAATGTGCTTTGTTTTCATAATTGATATTATTTAGAATATATTAAAAATAATTATCGGATAACAGACCTACCTAAAGCTCCGAACACTTAAGCCATTCCATCCCAGAAACAACTAGTAGCTAACAACTTACTATATATACGCTTTTATAATTGTTTTAGATTACATCACTTTGGCGATAAACATATCGATCACTTCAATTACAACTAGAATGATAATAATCCATTCTAACCGACTACTCTCTTTATGATCCATAATGTCCTTAAAAAGCTCCAGATTTTCCTTTATAATTTCTATGCGATCATAAATTAAACGGTAGCGATCCTTTAAATCAAACACCTGTTTCAGGCCTTGATTTAACTTATTTAAATCTTCATTATCCCAGGTAATATCTGGGGAATCAAAAATGTATAAGTTCTCAGAAATTTTATTTTTAATGTTGAGGGTCTTACCTATAAATCGCTTTAACTTATGCCCTGAAATATCAAGCTTTCCTTTTTTCTCAAGAAAGGACGTATGTGCATGTGTTTCAATTAACAAATCCTCAGTAATTTGAGTATAACGATCTAGAGCTACAGATTGCGAAAGATTAAGCATAACCAAACGAATCATCTCGTCATTCAATGCTGGTAATATCACGTTGTCGTAAGTTACCATCATTTTATTAGGGGTGACAAACACCTCTATAACGTCATGAAGTTTATGGGTAATGGGATGGTTACAAAATGGCTGTATGGTTTTTAGAGCGCCTTCAATAGCTTCTGCTTTAAAGTTAAAAAAACTAATTATGCCATAATGAAAAATATATACATAAGTATCTTGAGATACTTTGTAAAATAATTCGTCACTATCTTGAAAAAGCAACTGCCACGGCAGTTGCTTTTTACTTTCTTTTATAGTGATAGTGCCTGCTACTTGATAAGCAACAACGTTGTACATTTTAGAATGTAAACATACGTTTAACGGTATTAATAGATGTCATAGTCATTTAGAAACGGTACTATTCAAAATCATCGTCTTCACCTTCAATTAGTTCAGGGTCTTGTACAGCTTCCGGATCGTTATCGTCGAAGTCTTCATAATCATCTTCATCGTAATTCTCCATTGTTTTTACAAGCTTTGTACTTACTTTAACGAGGTATTTTGTGTCTTCCGTAGTTACTTCAACAGCTTCAACTAATTCATTTTTAGCATTTCTAAATGAAATGATATGATCTTCGTCGTAACCGTATGGGTATTTGTCTACTAACAAAGCTAAAATCTCTGGTGTTAGCTTTTTAAAGTCGACTATAACGCGTTTTAAATTGTCTCTTTTCTTTTCCATAATTACATATCTAATAAGTAGGCAAATATAAGAGGTGCAACAATTGTAGCATCACTTTCTATTATAAATTTTGGCGTATTTATATCTAATTTACCCCAAGTAATTTTTTCGTTTGGAACTGCCCCTGAATATGAACCATAACTGGTTGTTGAATCACTTATTTGACAGAAGTAACTCCAAAATGGTGTTTCTGGTCGCTCCATATCTTGGTATAACATAGGAACAACACATATTGGAAAATCTCCAGCAATACCTCCTCCAATTTGGAAGAATCCTATACCGTTCTGTGAGTTGTTTGTGTACCAGTCTGCAAGGAAGGTCATATATTCAATTCCTGATTTCATAGTACTCGCCTTTAATTCGCCTTTTAAAACGTAGCTCGCAAAAATATTACCCATTGTACTATCTTCCCATCCTGGACAAATAATAGGTAAGTTTTTTTCGGCAGCAGCATACATCCAAGAGTCTTTTAAATCGATTTCATAATACTCTTCTAAAACGCCTGATAATAACATTTTGTACATGTACTCATGTGGTAAGTAACGTTCTCCTTTAGCTTCAGCATCTTTCCAGATTTTTACAATATGTTTTTGTAAACGTCTAAAAGCTTCTTCTTCTGGAATACAAGTATCGGTAACACGGTTTAATCCTTTTTCTAATAAATCCCACTCGTCTTGCGGTGTTAAATCTCTATAGTTAGGCACTCGTTTGTAATGCGAATGCGCGACTAAGTTCATGATATCCTCTTCCAAGTTCGCTCCAGTACATGAAATAATTTGCACCTTATCTTGACGAATCATTTCGGCAAAGCTTTTACCTAATTCGGCAGTACTCATAGCACCTGCAAGCGACACTAACATTTTTGCTCCAGATTCTAATTGCGCCTCATACCCTTTAGCTGCGTCTACTAGTGCCGCCGCGTTAAAGTGTAAATAATGTTTTTCTATAAATTGTGATATTGGTCCTTTAGTACTCATCGTCTTCGGTAAATTTAGAAGGGTTATTTTTAGTTTTTACTATTTCGTATTGGTTGTCATAAAGGTCTCCTACCTCATCATTACGAAACTTATAGCTTAGCATTTTATAATATAATTTCGCTGCTAAGAAATCTGAAGATTTTTCTGCTTTATTAGGACAAAGCTCTACGATATCGAAACCGACAACATTTTTCTCTTCAAAAACCTGTTTTAAGAATTCTAAGGTTTCATACCATAATAATCCACCTGGCTCAGGAGTTCCTGTACTCGGCATTATTGAAGGGTCAAAAGCGTCTAAATCGAATGTAATAAACACATTATCTGTCATTTGATCGATAGCTGAATCCATCCAAGAATCGTCTAAAGCCATTTCATGAGCAAAGTATGTTTTTTCTTTGTCCATTACAGTTGTTTCTATATAATCCATAGAGCGAATACCTACTTGAATAAGGTTTGTAGTCTGACTCGCTTCATAAACGGCACAGGCATGATTACACGATGTGCCATCGTATTCCTTACGTAAATCGGCATGCGCGTCAATATGCAAAACCGTTAAACTATTGTAATAGTCTTTAAAAGCTCGGATAGTCCCTATAGACACCGAGTGCTCACCACCAAAAATAGTAACAAACTTGTTTTTCTTAATGTATTTTTTAGTTGCTTCGTGTACGGCCTCCACCATTGCTTCTGGCGAACTGTTTTCGGTAACTGGATCCGCCAAGTAAACCCCTTGTTTATAGACTTCAGTTTCCGTTTCAATATCGTATAATTCCATATTAGCCGAAGCGTCTAAAAAAGCTTCAGGACCTTGGTCCGCACCTTTTTGCCACGTACTTGTACCATCATAAGGTACTGGTATTAAGACAATTTTTGCTGTTTCTAATTTCGAAAATTCTTCTGGAATTCCAGCATACGTTTTACTTTGCATAACCTAAAATTTTAAGTAAGTCTTCACTCTTTTGTTGTTCACTAAATAGTTCTGTAGTTATAGTACCATCGGCATCTTTATCTATAAGAATATGTTTTGGCGATGGAATCAAACAGTGCTGCAATCCGCCAAAACCACCTATAGACTCTTGGTAAGCTCCGGTATTAAAGAAACCAATATATAAAGGTTTCTCTTTGTTGTATTTTGGTAAATAAATAGCATTCATATGTTGTTCGCTATTGTAATAATCGTCACTATCGCAAGTTAGTCCGCCTAATAAAACGCGCTCATAACCTTGATCCCAGCGGTTAATAGGCAACATAATAAAACGCTTATTGATAGCCCATGTATCTGGTAATGTTGTAATAAAAGAAGAGTTAATCATATTCCACTTCTCTCTATCATTTTGTTGCTTTTGGTAAAGCACCTCATATACTGCTCCACCACTTTCTCCTACCGTAAAACTTCCGAATTCAGTAAAGATATTTGGTACATCAACCCCTTCTTCAGCACAAGTTAATTTAATTTGATTAATGATTTCATCAATCATATACTCGTAATCAAATTCAAAAGCTAAAGAGTTTTTAATTGGGAAACCGCCGCCAATATTCAAGCTATCTAAACTAGGACAAATCTTTTTAAGGCTTGTATATACTTTTAAACATTTATGTAATTCGTTCCAGTAGTATGCGTTATCTCTTATTCCTGTATTAATAAAAAAGTGAAGCATTTTTAAGGTCACTTTATCATTATCTTTTATCTGCTTATTATAAAACGGTACAATGTTTTTATATCCAATACCTAAACGTGACGTGTAAAACTCGAATTTCGGCTCTTCTTCAGATGCAATACGAATTCCGATATTATACTTACCGTCAATTTCTTCAGAAAGCAATTCGATTTCTTCATAGTTATCGATAATTGGAATACAGTTTTTCTGACCATTATTAATTAGTCGCGCAATATTAGTAACATATTGTGCACGTTTAAAACCGTTACTAATCACATACGTTTCATCGGTAATTTTACCTTCGGCCTTTAGATTTTCTACAATATCAATATCGAAAGCCGAAGAGGTTTCTATATGAATATCATTTTTTAAGGCTTCGTTTAAAACGTGTTTAAAGTGCGAGCTCTTTGTACAGTAGCAATAGTTGTATTTACCTTTATAATCATTTTTTTCTATCGCATCGGCAAACCATTTTTTTGCGCGATTAATATTGTTAGAAATCTGAGGTAAATAGGTAAATTTTAATGGTGTACCGTACTGTTCTACCAGCCCCATTAAATCAATATCATGGAAACTAAGTTTATTATCACTTAGTGTAAATTCGTCTTGTGGAAAATCGAAGGTTTGATTTATTAAATCAATATATTTAGTGTTCATTAATTTTTATTAAAATTTTTGAATTAATTGGTGATGTAATGTATAAATGTATGAAACTGAGGCTTCAATAAAAAGTAGAATGGAATCAAATTTGGATTTGATTTTCGGTAGTAGGTACAAAGCCATAGTTGTGCTGGCTTGCAACAATAGAGATAAAAGCGGAAGTTAGCTTTAAAATTCGGTTGCTTAAACGATAAGCGGCTTTTGAATATGACTTCCTAATTTCCAAAAGCCCGAACACAGAAACACGATTCAATTTGTTCAGCTAAATGCATTGCAAATGAAATACATTTTTTTCAAAAAAAAACTTTTTTCGATATTTTTTTTCAAAAAAAACAAAACACGATAACCTATTGTTATTCAAAACCTTAAATCACAGACTTTCAAATCATCTTAATAATTGAGGCATAAAAAAAGCCACAACGTTTTGTTGCGGCTTTCTCTATATATTCTAGTGTAGATTACATCATTTTTAATGTGTTTATCTCTTGAATAGTTAAATGCTTCCAATGCCCTCTCGGGATATCTTTTTTCGTTAAATGACCGATTTGAACACAATCGATTCTTACGATCTCATATTTTAAGCTATCAAAAATAGTATGTAAAATAGTATTACCTGTATTTTTAATCTTTATACCGATTTCGTTTTTATTTTTATTATCAACGTAATCCACTTCTTCAACAGAAACTAACTTACCTTCTACTTTAAAGCCTGCTCTAATTTTTTTAAGATCATCTAATTTTAAAGGTTTATCTAATTCCACTTGAAAAAGGCGTTCTACACCTTTGTTAGAGTTTGTAAAGCGACTCATAACAACATCGTCGTTAGTAAACAACAATAAGCCTGTAGAGTTTCTCCCTAAACGTCCAATAGGCTTAATTCGAGCTGATGTTGCATTAGCTACTAAGTCCATTACTGTACGCCCTTTATTTTCACTAACTGTTGTTGCAAATCCTTTTGGCTTATTCAATAGCACATACGCTTTTGGCTCCGGATTAATTCTAGCACCATCGTAACGTACTTCGTCTTCCAATTTTACTTTGTAACCCATTTCGGTTACTACTTTACCATTTACAGAAACCAGTCCCGTAGAGATATGTAAATCGGCCTCACGACGCGAGCATATTCCAGAATTGGAAATGTATTTATTTAATCTAATCTCGTTAGGGTTAGACGCTTTTTTATTTGGTGCTTTAGCCGCAGCTTTAGCTGTTGGTTTTGTCGATGTTTTTTTGTTAATAGGCGCGTTTCCTCTTGCAAAACTTTTTGATTTGCTCGTGTTACTTCCTCGACCAGAAGTCTTTCCTTTTCCATGTCCACCTTGTCTACTCATCTTGTATAATTTTTTGCAAAGATATATCTAAAAAATTTGATAACAGATTTAAGTGCCGCTTTTTTAAAATAGTCTGTTAAGAACTAGGTCGATATCGATTAGCAGAATACTAAAAACACCTGCTACAATAATCAATTTCAAGACATTATGAAGTAAAAGATAATGTATTCTAGACTGAGATCGCCACAATAACATTAGAAATACAATAAGCAACACAATACAGGTATTAAAGTAAAAATACATGTATCCCACTTCAAACTTATACACCAATAAATAACCTGGAACTAAGGTAAGAATCACTAAAAAGCTAACCATTTTTTTTGCTGTGCGCTCGCCATATTTTACTGGAATAGTATGGTAGCCCAATGCTAAATCTCCTTTTAGGTTTTCTAAATCTTTAGTAATTTCTCGAATTGCAATAATTAGAAACAAGAAAGAAGCGTGCACAAAAATAACAGTGTCAAAATTTTTATAGTAGGTAAATATGGCAAAAAAGGGTGTTATAGTTAATATAGCCGAAGTTAGATTACCTATTACAAGCATTTTTTTCAGCTTATGAGAATAGAACCATATAGCAAAAATATAAATGGAGAAGAAAATAACCGCCCTAAAGGACACATAACTCGCCATTATAATTGCTGAAAAATTGAGCACAAAATAAAAAGACAACTTGGTATTCTGACTCACCAATTTATCCAACATAGATTTGTTGGGTTTGTTGATAAGGTCTTTTTCTGAATCGTAAAAATTATTAATAATATATCCCCCAGCGATAACGGCCGACGACGCCAACACCAGCATTAATAGGTTAACATCAAAGAGCACCTCTTTAACGGGTTTATCGTGTGCAAAAATATACACAGACGCCAAGTACTGTGCTAAGACAACAATTAAGATATTGTAACCTCGAACAACAGAAAAGAGACTAAAAATTTTTAATATAATGTGCTTCTGTTTACGAGAAAACATACACTGTATTTAGAAGTTATAAACCACTTCTAACTTGTAGTCTTTAAGTGCATTTTTAGCTTTTTCAATATCTTCGGTAAATCCTAAGATATATCCACCTCCACCAGAACCACATAGTTTTAAATAGTAGTCATTAGTGTCTAAACCATTCTTCCAAAGCTCATGAAACTGTTTTGGAATCATCGGTTTAAAATGATTTAATACCACTTTAGACAATTGTTTTGTGTTTGAAAACAGGGATTTAATATCACCCTTTAAGAAATCATCCACACAGGCATCGGTATGTTTAATAAACTGATTTTTCAACATATTACGAAACCCTTCTTGCTTCATACTCTCCATAAAGATACTCACCATAGGTGCGGTTTCACCAATAATACCACTATCTATTAAAAACACAGCGCCTTTACCAGAGGTACTTTGCGTAGGAATACCGGTTGCTTCAATATTATCTTTAGAGTTTATAAGAATAGGTAGGCTTAAATAACTGTTTAAAGGATCTAAACCAGAAGATTTTCCATGGAAAAAAGACTCCATTTCTGAAAATATTGATTTTAGGACCAATAACTTTTCACGCGTCAAGTTCTCAAGTACGGTAATTTTTTTAATCGCATACTTATCATAAATCGCCGCTACTAGAGCTCCACTACTCCCCACGCCATAACCCTGAGGTATAGACGAGTCAAAATACATACCGGCATCTACATCAGCCTTTAGCCTGTCGTTATCAAACGCCACTAATTCAGGATCTAAAGTCTCCAAATAGTTAGCAAAACGTTTTAAATTCTTATTAGACAACTGGGCATTATCAGACGTATTATGATCTGTTTTTAATGCGCCATTATAAAAATTATAAGGTATCGATAGTCCTTTAGAATCTTTTATGATTCCATATTCTCCAAAAAGAAGGATTTTTGAGTAAAAAAGTGGTCCTTTCATATGCTAATAAAAGATTTGGTTTAATAAAATTACAATTGTTTTGCGCCAAATCCTATTTTATCGCAAATATAATGACCGTTTTGACAATATGCAACCAACTCGCTGTTAATGAATTCGTTAATTTTTTCGGCCTCATTCTCAGGAAAAAGGACATGCACATTGGCTCCAGCATCTAAAGTAAAACCAACATGCAAGCCGGTTTTAGCTCTAAACTCCCAGATTTTGTTAATAATTTCCAGGGTATTAGGTTTCATTAAAATAAAATAAGGCATACTGGTCATCATCATCGCATGAAGTGTTAAAGCCTCACTTTCCATTAAGGCTATAAACCCTTTTAAATCTCCTGATGCTAAAATCGTTTTCATAGCGGTTATATGCTCTACAGCCTGATCAAACCGGTTTTGAGCAAAAGGATGCTTATGCATTAAATTATGTCCTACAGTACTACTCACTTGTTTTTCTCCCTTATCCACTAATAGAATCGTATCGTGGTAATTTTTAAAAACAGGATGTACAAGATCATTATATTTAACTCCAAATAAATCGGAGCTCCCAGTAATCTCTTCATGTGCTCCCCAAACCACCAAATCACCTTCAATACTTCTACACGCACTACCAGAACCTAAACGCGCTAAAAACGAGGCTTTTTGATTAAAATACGCTGTATTTAGTTCAGGATTTAGCAATTTCTCGACACTCATTAAACACAAGGCTAACGCACTCATTCCTGATGCAGAAGAAGCTATTCCAGAACTATGTGGAAAAGTATTTGCCGTATTAATAGTAAAGTGATACTGTTTTAAAAACGGCAAAAACGCTTCGATGCGTTTAAAAAAAGTTTCTATTTTAGGCTTAAAAGCTTCATTTTTCTCTCCCTCAAAAAACACATCAAAAGAGAAGCCTTCCTGATTACCACTGCGTAACTCATAAGTCAGTTGAGTTTCTGTTTTACAAGCCTCTAAGGTGAAACTTATAGATGGGTTTTCAGGTATTTGATTTTGTTTTTTTCCCCAATATTTAACCAATGCAATATTACTTGGTGATTCCCAAGATACAGTGCCATTTTTTAAAGGGGTAGAGGTATAATTAGGCAGAAAATGTGATGTGGTCATTAAAAAAGGTTTTTGCAAATATAGTTTTTAATTCTATTTAATAATTTAGTACATTGCTTAAATTTCCAAAACTGATTTAGCATTCTAACCTATTTAAGATAATCTTTTTTTATCTTATTTATACGCTTTTAGTACAAGGAAAAAAAATTAAATAACTAATAGATTACGAACTAGACATCAAGTCTCCCCTTTAGGCTTGCCAACTTTCCTGGTATCGTTTAAAAGATATAACAATGGACAAAAAAAAGAGAATTATTCTTACAATGTTAGAGCTCGTTGTGGAACAAGGTGTTCATGCTACACCAATGTCTCAAGTAGCTAAAGAAGCCAATGTCGCTGTAGGAACAATATATCATTATTTTAACAACAAAAATGAAATTATTGAAGAGATTTACTCTATGATTTGTCAAGATTTTGGAGTAGTACTAATTACTAATATGCCGGAAGACGATTACAAGAAACAGTACGAAACAATGTGGCTTAATATGTATCATTATTTTAGCGAAAACCCCCTCGCTTTCGAATTTATGGAGCACGTTGCTGTACCACCACTTATCACACCCGAAATCCGATTAAAAAATGTTAAGCATTTTATAAACATTAGAAACTTTATTCTTGCTGGCATATTAAAGAAAAAACTGAAAGACGTACATTTACGTATGATGGTACAATTAGCATTTGGTACCGTCATTTCGGCAGCGCGATTAAAATTTAAAAACCAACTTCCCATGACCGATGCACAAGTTCGCGAAGCTTTAAATATGTCTTGGGATTGTGTAAAATATTAACACGCTGCAATAATCTAAAAAGTAATTATACTTTTTATCCCTTACTCTAAATGAAGCATTTTTTGCAATGCTTTCATAGTCCTATAGTTTCGAGTGGTTGTTTCTATTCCGAAATACTTCTCGACATAACTACCTGTGCACTTTACTTTACTGTAAGGCTTATTAAAATAAGAATACACGCAAACACCTATTCCTTGCGCCCACTCCTTATCCCATCTTAAATTATTAAAGGCTAACACAGTGTCTGCTGGCGGCTTTGAAGCCAAAAGAGAGAAGTAACTCTTTTCAACACACTCAGCATCTATAGGATTGAAATTAACAACCGTATTAAACGCCTTCTTAGTCAAAATAACAAGTGGCACATCATAACCAAAGCCCTTTAAAATAGCCTGCTTTAACACTGATTCTATGTGGGTTTTGGACGGCAACGCACTTTCGAAAATAATATTCCCACTCTGAATATAGCTTTGCACGTTTTTAAAGCCTACATTTTCTATAGAAGCTCGCAAATCGGCCATCAAAATCTTTTTATGTCCGCCAACATTTATTCCGCGAAGTAGGGCCACATACTGAATCATCATGCTATAAGTTTTGAGCTAATATATAAGCACCCGTCCATGCATTTTGAAAATTAAACCCGCCGGTAACGGCATCAATATTTAAAATCTCACCAGAAAAATACAGATTGGAATGCTTCTTACTCTCATAAGTTTTAAAGTCAATTTCCTTTAAGTCTACTCCTCCAGCAGTCACAAACTCTTCTTTAAAAGTACTCTTACCATCTACCGAAAACACGGCTTCCGTTAATTGTTTTGCTAAGGCCTCTAATTGTTGTTTGTTTAAATCTGCCCATCTCATGGTTTCAGCTAAATTGGCTGCTAAGACCAATTCACGCCATAAGCGTTTTGGCAAATCAAACTGAGGAAATTTATAGACTGTTTTTTTATTAAGCTCCTGTTTAAACGTTTTTAAGCTAACAATAGCATCCAAAAAAGACAGACCAATAAAGTTCACTTCAATATCAAATTTATAATTCATTTTCGCGAGCTCTAGAGCACCGTAAGCAGACAGTTTTAAAATAGAAGGCGCACTCATACCCCAATGTGTTATTAATAATGGTCCACTGGACTCCAATGTGGTATTTAGAACTTTTACATCCACATGTTTCACAACCACCCCTGGAATATTTTTAATACGATTATCCTTGATATTAAAGGTAAATAATGAGGGTACCGGAGCAGCAACCGCATGTCCCAGTTGCTCTAACACCTTCCACATTTTAGGATTACTTCCTGTGGCAAGAACTACTTTTTCACAGGAAAACAACTCGTGTTTTGTTTGTATTTCCCACCCCTTACCTACAGGTTTCAGGCTCGTTACCGGTTGATTTGTTAACACTTCAACCCCATGTTTTTGGGCTTCATTTAAAAAGCAGTCGATAATGGTTTGTGAAGAATCGGAAACAGGAAACATCCTACCATCATCTTCAATTTTCAAGGCTACTCCACGTTTTTCAAACCATTCGATAGTATCTCCAGTCATAAAGGTATGAAAGGGCCCTAAAAGCTCTTTTTCACCTCGCGGATAATTCAACACCAACTCCTGAGGAATAAACTCGGCATGAGTCACATTACAGCGACCGCCACCAGAGATTTTTACTTTGGTAAGTACATCCTTTCCTCGTTCTAAAATTGCAATCTTTAGCTGCGGGTTCTTTTCTGCTGCATTGATGGCTGTAAAAAAACCAGCAGCCCCACCACCCACTATAATAATATCTTTTTCTATCATAATCTATCTGGAAAATCACCTATAATACCATCTACATTATACGATTTCATTCGCGCTATAGATTCAAGTTCGTTTACTGTCCACGTATTTACAGTATACCCTTCTTCTTGCACTCGTTTAACATTATGTCTCGATAATAGAGTGAAGTTGGGATGAATAATTTTTGCCCCTATGGTTTTAGCTATCTCAATAGCTTCGTCCAAATTGGCCTTTGTTAAGACCGCTAGCGGAATCTTTTTATCTAATTGTGCTACGGTTTCCAATTCGTGTTTTTGGAAACTAGACACTATAAAATGGGCATAACTCCAATTATGCTCATGAATAAAATGCTGAATCATTTTCACGGTTTCAGTCGCCGTATTTTTACCTTTTAATTCAATATTTACTAGACATTTTTTATCAATAAGCGCTAACACTTCTTTTAAAGTGGGAATAACATGACCGTCCAAAACATCTACAGATTGCAATTGTCCCAAGGTACATCTTGAAATTTCTCCTGTCGCATCGGTATTTCTATCTAAAGTAAAATCGTGAAAGACTACCAACTCTCCTGAAGCACACAAATGCACATCGAGCTCTATCCCATCGACATTAAAGTCTAACGCTTTTTTAAAAGACGCTATCGTATTTTCAGCACAGTAACCAGCGGCACCACGATGCCCAATTTTAATGATTTGTGACATAGTAAATTGTATTTAATTGTGGTATTTAAGGTCTTTCAAAGTTAAAATTATAATAGGAGATAGCTTCAAAAAATATTGAAAAGTTATAATTACACCCTTAACTTTGAAAGCATAAAAAAAACCTCTTTATCATCTTACTAGAGTGATAAAGAGGTCTTGAACTCTGTTTATTTTAATATTTAGAAAGCAACACCAAAGCCAAAAGAGAATCGCAGTCCTTCTTCACTATTAAAGAAATTAAATGTTCCCTGTATAGAATCGGCTGCAGACACCCAGAAACCACCACCATAATCGTTATGCCATTTATCAGAGAAATCGTTTTTAAGCCATACACGCCCAACATCTCCTCCAACAAATACTCCTAATTGCATAGGCAATGTTTTTGTTCTAAAGGATTTAAAACTATAACGCACATCGGCACTACCAACTAAAGAATTCTTTCCTGTAAAACGTTCGGTTCTATACCCTCTTAATCCGTTTTTACCACCAATATTCGAAGCTTGATAAAACACTAAATCATCACCAAAACGCAATTGTGAGCGCACATCTGTTTTTAAAACAAGCTTTCTGTTTTTTGATAGGGAGTTAAAAAACCCTAAATCGGTATTTAAGTAGCCATAGGTAAATTTTGTGTCTTTTGGTTCGGTTTTAACTCCAGAATTCACATTAAAAGTCATCCCTCGAGTAGGCGTAATTTTATTATCAAAACTCGCATAATTATAATTCCCTTCTACTCCAACAAAATAGCGTCTGTTATAAAACTCACTGTTGCTGTCTTTAGGCATTATTTCGTCGATAAAACGATCTGCGGAGTTTCCGATTTCTATACCTTCAGCAATTAAATGTATACCATAATCACTACCAAAGTTACCTCTTCTAAGCACACCTACACTAGCCTTATATATACTTTTCTTTACGCGGTTATAGTCTAAATCTTTCTCATCGTCACTATTTTCAGTTTCGTTACCATAACCAAAGAAGTTATTAGTAAAATTCTCGGTAGTTAAAGTACCACCAACATGGAAGTTCCATTCCCCAAAAACATTTGCAAACTCACCTTCATAATCTAAACTAAATCCATTGGTAGCAAAGAAATACCCTCCATAAAAACGGTGTTGTTGAGAGAAGGGATTACGCTGAAACCCTTTAACAGTATATATATTAGACAGTCCTATCAAAACACCATCGTCAGGGTTATACCCCACGTTTGGAGTAATAATATTAGATCGGACTATATTTTTCTTAAAATCGAATAGGTTGTTATTATAAATATCGGTAAAGTGAATACGCGCCCCTTTGTTTTCTTCTATGGTGTTAGGTTTTGATTTATGATCGTAAACACGTACGCGTCTTCCGTTTTTAATCTTATAAACATCATTATTTTGACCGCCAATAATTCTTGTAAATATTAAGTTATTAGCTTTTCCGGTAACCTCAAACACATCATCATCATCCAAACCGTAAATCCATAATTCTTTAGTGGTGTCTTTATTAAAAGTTCTATCAACCAATACCTCTCCTTTTTCACCACCTATTATACGGGACACTTTTACATTAGTCTCTTTATTTCCTGTTCTAGTAATTTCGAAGTAGTCGTCTTTATCGGTCCCTGAAATTATCACTAATTCATTTAAATAATCTGCATAACGCTCAGCAATATCAACTAAATTCTCACGTCTTCCCTTTAGGTGTTTTTGCACATCCAATAAACTCGAATCTCTTGCTTCTTCGGGAATGTGGGTAAAGGCTTTTTCAATAACCTCATCGGTCACATTTTCTTGAAGGAATTTGGCTTGCTTAATCCAAACGTCTTTACCTGATTGTTGAATAAGCACTTTATCGAGTTTAATTCCAGCGCTATTCATCCACTTGATATCTTTTAATTCCGAATCGTAAACCTGAAGTTGTCTAGAAGCACCAGATAGGAAACGTACAATATCCAGTAAAGCCCCATCGAAATTAGAAAATACTTGGTCGCGATCTCTTGGAATTGGCTTGAACAACTTATCACCATTTTCTTGATCAAATTGCGCCCAACGCCATTGATCTTGGTGCCTGTCCCAGTCCCCAATTAACATATCAAACAAACGCGCTCTTATAAATGCATTTTCGTCTATTTTGTACTTTTCGTCTTCTCTTACTTTTTCAATTATATCATGCGTACTTTCAATATCGTCTGCATAGCCAAAATTACGTTCGTGGGAATAATTTTTTTCCGGGCGCTCTTCAATCATATACAATTCACCACCATAATTGGTGTTATAATCCCCCATATATTTATGCTTAGGAATAAAGAACACTTTTGGATTAGTGTGGTATATTTTAGCAGCATCAGACAAATCTGGAACGGCTAAAAACGCATAGGGATGTGCGGCAGTATAGAAATCTAACACCAGGTTTTCAACTTCGGTTTTCTCGAATTCATTAGCGATATAATTCTCTTTAAAAAGCACATTTTGCAAGTATTGCGTAGCACTTTTTCTAAGGGCACGCATATTTAATTGTCTTCCATCTTTAGTTTCTAAACGCAATGATCGCGTTTGGTTACCACCACCTGCTCTTACAATATTTAAGCCACCGTACAAGGTGTCTAAAGTAGCTACTGGAAATTCTATTTTAGTACTGTACAACTTTCTATAGCGTTCGCCTAAAAGCATTTTATGAATGCCCGATTTATTGGTTTCATCAGAGGTATACACCGATGCTTTTACGGTTTGAGGAAACGTATCAGGTAAGGTTTCAATATCGAAAACATCTCTAGATTTTGGCAGCACTTCTTTATTAAACAAGGCTATAGGATTACCATTTTGCTCCTTATAGAAAGACACCCAAACACTTCCATCCTTGTAGACCGTAAGTTTAGCAAACCCTTCTTTTCCGTAAGCGAAAAGCCCGTTATTTCCTAAGGCAACAGCCGACGATTTCGATCCTGACCCAGACACCACTTGCTTAATACCCTTATTTTCTATGTACTGTAAATTGTGCTCGTGACCAGAAGCAAATACAATATTATTATACTCTAAAGCTATGGTTTCAATTCTATTCATTAACTCATTATAGCGTTCGTTAAAACGATCTTGAATCGACACACCGCCCTGAGTTCGTACTTGTGTGATTAAAGAAGATAATATAGGTAATGGAAAATTACTTTGTGTAGGAAATAAATGTTTACTTGCCCCGTAATACCCTCCATGACTCCCATTAGTATACATCGGGTGATGCATGGCAAAAATAACCCGTTTGTTCTGTGCTTTTTTAAGTTCTCCCGCTAGTTCTTGAAAAAAGCGATCACGCGTTTTTATTTCACACTCGTCATTTATGGTAGGATTTCTATTCCAATTCTCTAAATACCATTGCGTATCAATAACAATAAGCTGAACCTCGTCGCTAACATCGATACTTTCTAGGGGACAACCATTTTCTGGTTGAAAAGCATCTTTTCCAACCACCTTCTCCACATATTTCTCTTCTTTTTTTAAGCCTTCTACTCCGCCGGCATACCAATCGTGGTTTCCAGGAATAAACAACTTTGTACCTTTAAAATCTTCAATCGCTTTAGCTTGTGCATTAATAGCATTCTCAGCATGCGCTTCTTTACCCTTACTAGATTGATCAAATCCGCTAGGGTAAATATTATCTCCTAAAAACAAAACATAATCATCTTTAGTGTCTTTATTCTCGATCTGTTTTTTAAACGCTTGCAGGCCTAACGACATTTCGCCTAATGGAGAATTACCAGCATCACCAATAAGATAGAAAGTGTTTTTTATCGCTTTATTAGGGAGTTCTGTTAATTTAACATCGTCATTTTTGTATTTCTCTTGGAGGGTAGCACAACCGGAAAGAATTATTAAAGCTAGAAATGTTAGAATAAAGTTATTTTTTATCATATAGTATTTTTAGTTTTATTTTTTTAGTACTTTGGAATAAATTTAGCGAAATATATGTCAACACTTATTGAAAACACAGAAAAATTTGTATTAAATCTTTTTAAGGAAGAACTCCCTAATACATTCGTGTATCATAATTTTTCACATACGCACCGTGTCTTTAAAAGTACAAAAGAAATAATTGAAAATTCTGAAATAAATGTTAAGGATGCCGAAGTATTAATGCTTGCCGCATTACTACACGACACGGGATATACCAAAAGACGCGAAGGCCATGAGGAAGAAAGTGTAAAAATAGCAACCGCTTATTTAAAATCTCAAAATGTAGATAAGGACACAATAGACGCCGTTAACCAATGTATTATGGCGACTAAATTTAAAGACTCTCCAAAGACGAAATTAGGAGAAATCATTAGAGATGCCGACTCCTCGCATTTTGGCAAAGATTATTTTAATGAAGCGAGTGAATTTTTAAGAAAAGAACTTGAATTACAAAGTGTAAAAAAATACAGTCCTAACGAATGGCTAGAAGAAAACATTGAGGTCCTTTCTAAAAGGCATCGCTATTATTCTGATTATGCGATAAAACAATGGGAACCTATTAAAAGCCAAAACCTTATCAAGTTATTAAAAACTAAAAAGAAAAAGAAAAAGAAAGCGAATAAAGAGAAGCTTAAAGCAAAGTACAAAGCACAATATAAAAACGAAAGTCCAGAACGTGGCATTCAAACTTTTTACCGCGTAGCTTTAAGAAACCATATTAAGCTTAGTGATATAGCCGACACCAAAGCCAACATCTTATTGTCTGTGAACGCTATTATTATTTCGGTAGTTTTAGCTAATTTAATTTCTAAACTAGACACCAACCCCTATTTAACAACACCTACAGTAATTTTCACTTTATTTAGTGTGGTATCCATGATACTATCTATAATTGCCACGCGTCCCAATGTAACTAGCGGTGAGTTCACCAAAGAAGATGTTGAAAATCAAGATGTAAACTTAACTTTTTTTGGAAACTTCCATAAAATGGAACTAAAGGAGTTTGAATGGGCGATTTCAGAACTACTAAAAGACAAAAATTATGTTTACACGTCCTTAACTAAGGATTTATATTTTCTAGGTAAAGTATTAGACAGAAAATACCGTTTACTGCGTATAACCTACACGGTTTTTATGATAGGTATTATAATTTCGTTAATCTCTTTCGGTATTGCCGTATATAACAATCCTGGAAAAAGCTTACAAGATGTTTTAGAACCTGAAAATAATTCTACCTCTATACTTTCAAAAGAAATTACAGAATCTAATTATTACTGGAGTTAAGACGATGCGATCTCTTTCATAAGATCGTCATAAGTGTAAAAAGTTTTATTGCTTTCTGTTGTCTTACTGTACAAAATATTTACTCTAATTGCCTTTAGTCCCGTTACACCTTGTAAATCTTCAAGTTCTACAATTTCAATTTCGGAATCTAAAATTTTCTTAGACTGTAAAAATTTCACGTATTCAACATACTCCTGTTCGACATCCCGTGTAGAATATACGATAGTTAATTTTCCTTTCTCGGTAGCTCGAACATCGGTGCCTTTAATATTCGCTTTGTCTACACGCTTTTTTACGACTTCATAACGCGCATTATAAGTGCCATCTACATCAAACTGGCGCTCATCGGTTCTAAATCGTATAGATAAAGGCTGATTAAACACTAAAACCATTGACGCGACATCTAATTGAATAGGATATTGATGCTTTTTATTATAAAATGCATTTTCCATTTCACACATGACTTGCAATTGCCACAGCCTTAAATTCTTTAAAAATATAGTATTAAAAGAGTCCTCTTTGGTTATCGATTCCCCGATGTACATATTGTGCTCTACACCATCCGTTTTAAAGCGCTCAAAAAAGTGTGGATACATTTTTTGGGCTTCAACTTGCTTGTCGTCTAGGATAGATGACATGTTTTTATTAATCAACATCACCGTATCGTCATAATTTTTGCGATAGTAGTAAACAAGCCCTAAACTGTCGTCGACCTTACTATAATAATCTGTTATTTCATCTTCTAAGGCTTTATTATGTTGCAATTGAAAACGTAATAAAGGATCAATATTTTTGCTAAAAAAGTCAGTAATCTCCTGTTCCGTATCAACCTTAAAATCTGTATCTAATTGCTTCTCACAGCGGTAAATTTGAAATAATAACTGACTGTAAATTGGGAGTTGATTAATAGCGTTAGCTTTTTCAATAATTTTCCTTACTAAAGTCAACTGCAGAGACAAATCTTTCTTTGTTGCCATATTTCTAGCACCAGAAGACCCTTTAATATCTATTTGACCAAATAAAGGATACACTTCTTTAAAACTAATAGCTTTAAAAACAGCACTCTCTTTTTTCTCATAGCCATCAATAATAAACTGCCTAGCGGCTTCCTCAAATTTCCATTGTACACTAGGATGAATACCCGTACATTCCCTTTGGATAATAGCGTGAATTAAATTCTCTTCATCTAATTTAGAACGTTTAACGGCCGATAATATACACGGCATCACATCGATAAGTTTATTAGCAGAAATACTATTTAAAGCTTTTGGCACTGTCGAAACGAGCTCTAATACTCCCAACAACTCATCTCCATCTGCAATTGGTGCGAAAATGGCACTTTTCACCCCTTGAGCTTTCAAGTTATTTATTTGTGGTGCTTTACCATTTGCTTTTTCAAAGGCAGCATCTACATCTGAAATAGAATAAAAGGACTTGTCTTTTAATAGAGACGTAAACGAATGATGGCAAAATACAGTTTCACAATTTACTTTCTTATTCGATTTCAACAAATAACTACTCACACTAGAGTCGGCTATTTGCGTTAAAAACCCATCCTCTTTATTATAAATTGAAAACCCTACATTTAGTTTTTTCATATTAAAAAGCAATCGGAATATGGACTCAAAATCGCCCATAAAATTATGCTTTTTAGTTTCGGAGGTCCCAATTAATTTCGACTTAATATTCGAAATCGACTGATCTTCAGTCACATCAAAAAGACTAGAAATCACAAAACCTTTAAACACATAACTATTAACCGGAAACTTCTCTTTCCAAAGTGAAATATCATCAAAATTATCTAATAATTCATCAAAATCACTCTGCGATAAACGCGGAGCTTTATCCGTTTTAAGTATTTCTACAAAATCGGCATTATACAATATTTTGTAAATT
The DNA here is from genome assembly GCF_900107625.1 of Bizionia paragorgiae. Taxonomy (GTDB): domain Bacteria; phylum Bacteroidota; class Bacteroidia; order Flavobacteriales; family Flavobacteriaceae; genus Bizionia; species Bizionia paragorgiae. The sequence continues at coordinate 13,593 of NZ_FNQK01000011.1, read as the reverse complement.
CTAATCACTCCATTTTTATCTGGAATTTCATAATATAATGGACGTCGGAAATTAATATCTATCTGATAATATTCTTTTAAAATGATTACACAAGCTAAAATATAAGTATAGTTCTCAGGATTATTTTTTACATTCAGTTTAAACCCTTCTCCAGCATCTTTGATGATTTTCTGAAAGCGCTTCGAGGAATTAAAAACAAAATCATGCATAGGTAAAGACGCTGTTTTTATTTCGTTTTTAGTAAGCACCTCACTAAAGGAATCCTGAAGAATAACATCAATTTGGTCTTTGTGTTCGTTAAGCAAACTCACATCTGTAAACCCCTCTCTTAAAACAGGAAATGGCTCCTGCACCTTTAAAATACGCTTTGCTTTTTCTGCAGTGTAACCATCTTCACTAGCTGCTAATTCCTCATAGTAATTAAGCAATGTATTGAAGCTAATTTGCAACAAAAAAGGCAAATTTATATTTTCGTTTAAATCTTTCATCTTACAAGTAAAGTTACGTATAATTTAAGGGTTTTATATTTAATAAATTACAGACTACTTTTTGAGCTGTTTACGCTTTGGTCGCATTTTAATGTGGTTAATAACAACACGAACCTAAAATTTAATTTTTCCGGAACAATGACCTCGCTTAGATCTAACGCATTGGTCGCATTAAGCCTTCTTGAGCCACAGAAGCTACCAATTTACCATCTCTAGTAAATATATTTCCTTTTGTAAATGCTCTTGCATTGGCGGCACTTGGTGACTCTATAGAGAACAACAACCAATCGTTAAAATCGAAATCTCTAAAAAACCACATTGAGTGATCTAAGCTCGCCATTTGCGTATTGCCAAAATGAGCTTTACTGGCATGCGGATTAATAGCTGTTGTTAACACGCTATAGTCTGATATATATGCCAAAACCTGTTGTTTTAAAGCATAATCAAGATTTCCTACATCGCCTTTTACTTTAAACCAAACATCGTTATAAGGGGGAAGGTCTTTTTTCTCCAAAGGGTTAATTAACACGGTAGGCTTAAACTCTATTGGTCGATTAATTTCTAAGAATTCTCTTGTTTTTGAAGGCAATGCACTACCAAACTGCAGCAATAAATCATCCCAACTCAATAGATCTTCAGGTTGCTTTATGGTCTTTTTCATATCAATTTGATGATCGTATCCTGATTCCTCCTTATGAAAAGAAGCAGCCATTATAAAAATGGTCTTATCGCGTTGAATAGCAGTAATACGTCGTGTAGAAAAACTCCCTCCATCGCGAACATGATCTACAGAATAAGTAATAGGAATATCTAAATTACCTGCCTCTAAAAAATAAGCGTGTAGCGAATTTAAGTACCTATGATCGACCGTATCGATTGCCGCATTTAAAGCCTGAGCGATAACCTGACCTCCAAATACGTTTGGACTTCCAACCGTATAGCTTTGCCCTAAATACTGGTTTTCACCATCTTTTTTAAGGTTTAATAGTTCTAATAAATCGGTTAAAGTATTCATAATTTTTCCGTTTTTCTCCAGTCGGCAAAGGTCTAAAAAAGGGTCTTAGGAACCAAACAACTAGAATTGATATTTTGAGTTATTCTTGGGTATTGGAAGCTTGAGCACCCTTATCTTTTGGGTTCTTAATCACTAAAGTTCTATATGGGAATGGGATCTCTATACCCTCAGCATCAAATCGTTTTTTAATACTTTCAAACACATCACATTTTAAAGTAAACGAATCGCCATAAGTACTCGCCCAAGCCCATGCTCTAATCGTCATCGAGGAATCGTTTAATTTTGTTAAAGCGACCCTAACCATTGGCTTTCCGTCTTTGATATCCAATTCCGTGCGGTTGTCAAAAATTAAGGGATGGTTTTCACATTCTTCACGCATAATTTGTTTCGCTAAATCGATATCACTATCATAAGAAATTCCAATTTCGATATGCTCACAACATTTGAGTTCTCCCAAATCGTAATTAATTAGTTTTTCTTTATTGATAATAGCATTAGGAATAACAATCATCTTATTCTCATAATTCCTTATCACCGTATGTCTCAAGGTAATATCGATAACCGTTCCCACCATGGTGTCTGATATTTTTACTACATCGCCTATTTTAAACGGTTTAAAAGAAATGATAAACAAACCACCAACTAAATTAGACAATGCTTCTTGCGAGGCTACACCTGCGATTAAAGCGATAACTCCAGCACCACCAAGAGCGGTCTGAGAAACACTGCGAAGAGAAGGAAATGCTAGCAAAGCAAAAAAGAACCCAATAAAATAAACCGTAAAAATAGCAACATACCTTAAAAACTTAAAAGACGTGGGATCTTCATGGTTTAGTATTTTATTATTAATACTACTTTTAAACCACAAATTAGTAAGAGTTCCTCCAAAGATGGTAAGTACGGTAACCACACCAATATAGAGCACTAATTTTAAATTTCTAAGTATAAAATTATGATAATTTTCCCCCATAAAAATAAAGCCTAGAGCCAATATACCAAGTACTAACCAAAGACCATTAAGAATATATTTTATCAAAACAAAGGAGCGAACCGAGCCTCCAGAAAAGCGTTCAATTTCCTTTTTTACTATCCATTTATGTAACATATTTGTAACTACAAACAGTACAAACATAGCTACTACGACTACTAACACACTTACAGCATTAGCCTTAAATATTTCAATTATGTCATTCATTGATTTCCTATTAACACATCATTATGGATTTTACCTAAACATTTCGTTCTAAGCACAATACGTCGCCATACAACCTGCAAAGAGACCTATAGTTTGATACCGAAGCTACACTTCAAAATTATCAATTTTAAAATACAAAATCCTTATTTGATTTCACTAAAAACACCGGCAATTTTAAAGAAAAAAAAGCATCCTTTTAATTTCTAAAATCAAAAGGATGCGTGTACTTTAAATAAAAAAACTAATGTGTTTTATAAAAACTTATAGGTTTTGAGTTAAGATATCTCTGTATTGTTGCATATTAACCTCAACGGGTTTTACCGAATCAAATTCGTTTGTTGCACAGTTATAGTTGTAATCGGCAGACCATTCTTTTTGATTAGCAATCATTTCGCTAATAGAGTCTACAACATATTTAATCTCCTCATTAGACATTGTCGGATGAATTGATAAACGCACCCATCCTGGCTTATCTACTAAATTTTTAGCTTCAATTTGTTTTATAATCTCACTCGAGTCCACGTCATTAATACCACATAAGTAATGCGCATATGTGCTTGCACAAGACCAACCTCCTCGAACTTGAATTCCGAAACGGTCATTTAATAATCGAACAACTAAATTATAGTGCATATTCTCAATGTTAAATGACACACAACCTATTTGCTTCTGATTTCTCGTTCCTAACACTGTTAATTCGTTAATATGTTCTACAGCATCATAGAAGTACTTTAAAAGCTCCTCTTCGCGTGCTTTCATTTTATCGACATTCATTTTCTCTTTCAAGTTTATCGCTAAGGCTGCTCTGACAACTTGAATAATACCAGGTGTCCCTCCATCTTCTCTGGTCTCCGTATCTTCAAAATAATTAAATTCTCCTGAAGGCTTTGTCCATTTCACATTTCCTCCACCAGGATTATCGGGAATCTCTCTTTTGTGAATATTTTTGTTATACACTAATACACCACAGCTTCCAGGGCCACCTAAAAACTTATGAGGTGAAAAGAAAATAGCATCTAAGCGCTCATCTTCATTTTCAGGGTGCATATCTATGTTTACATAGGGCGCCGAAGCTGCAAAATCCACAAAACACAAGCCGCCATATTTATGCATTATTTTAGCCATCTCGTGATACGGAGAAATAATACCTGTAACATTGGAGCACGCAGTAAACGACCCGATTAGGTGTTTGCGATGACTATATTTTTTGATTTCATTTTCTAAAGCGTCGCAAGCTACTAGACCTTTCTCGCATGGTGGAAGAATAACAACATCGGCTTCAGTTTCGAACCAGCACACTTGATTAGAATGGTGCTCCATATGTGTTAAAAACACAACTGGTCTTTCCTCTTCAGATACCTCGCCTCCATTAAGTTTTGCCGGTAATAATTTAAGAATACGAAGCAATTTATTCAAAGCCCCTGTCATTCCTGTTCCTGTAGTTACTAAGATATCATCTTCTGAAGCATTAACATGTTGTTTAATAACCTGACGTGCTTCGCGATATAAATAGGTCGTAGCTTTTCCACTTTCACTAGAAAAAGAGTGTGTATTAGCCATCATAGGGCCCACCTTTTCACAGATTATTTTTTCAATAGGTTGATACAACCTTCCGCTAGCAATCCAATCGGTATACAACATATTTTGTTTCCCATATAACGAGTTAAAAGTAGCATCGTTACCAATAACCCCAGTTCTAAAAGGCTTAAAATACATTTCTAAATCCGACATAACATCTTGCTTATTAAGTAAATCTGTTTTCATTTGGTATAATTCTGTAATTTTTAATAATCGCAGTCTGGCCGCGGTACTATATAATAAAAAACCACTATCTAAAATTAAATAGATAATGGTCTTTGTTTTTCATTTTAAAATTTACTGACGCCATCTTGCAGCCAAGCATGATACTCATCGGCATCAAACATAAAGCCTACAGGCTCATTAATCGTTTCACCTTCATGATCAATAATCGCGTAAAATGGCTGTGTATTGGTTTTAAACTTTATGGTTTGAAATTCACTCCATTTTTGTCCGATATATTTTAATTGCTTACCCGGTCTTAATTGAGATTCCACAATTTCATCATCTTCTAATTTTCTTTTATCATCTACATACAAAGAAATCAATACAATATCATTCTTTAAGACACTAAGCACACGATCGTCTACCCAAACATTTTGCTCCATCTTACGGCAATTTACACAGGCCCACCCTGTAAAATCTAACATAATAGGCTTATTAACTTTCTTTGCATACGCCACACCTTTGTCGTAGTCGTTAAACGCTAAAATTTGATGCGGTGCTAACAGGTGTCCGCCATCAGGCAGCTCCTCTTGTACTGCTGCCGAACCGCCACCGGTTTTAGAATTCCCAACGCCATAAGGAGATTCTGAATAATCCAATGGAGGAGGAAAAGCACTAATAATCTTTAATGGCGCACCCCATAATCCTGGAATTAGATAAATAGTAAAGGTCAGTACGATTAAACCTAAACTTAAACGACCTACAGAAATATGAGTTAACGGCGAATCGTGAGGCAATTGTATTTTCCCGAAAAGATATAAAGCTAGTGTACCAAAAATAGCAATCCAAATAGCGATAAAGACTTCACGCTCTAAAATATGAAGCTGCAATACTAAATCGGCTTGCGATAAGAATTTAAAAGCTAGAGCTAACTCTAGGAATCCAAGGACTACTTTCACTGTATTTAACCAACCACCAGATTTTGGCAATGAATTTAACCAGCCTGGAAAAGCTGCAAACAAAGCAAATGGTAACGCGATAGCTAATGAAAAGCCTAACATACCTACTATTGGAGCAATACCACCTTTTGAAGCCGCTTCGACCAACAAGGTTCCGACAATTGGACCTGTACATGAAAAAGAGACTAAAGCTAGTGCCAACGCCATAAAAAAGATTCCTATTAAACCTCCTCTATCGGCTTGTTTATCTACTTTATTTAACCATTTATTTGGAAGTACAATTTCAAAAGCCCCCAAAAATGACAATGCGAATACTATTAAAAGTACAAAGAAAATTAAATTAAACCATACATTGGTTGCCATAGCATTCAAAGCATCAGCACCAAAAATAGCTGTTACTGCAATACCTAAAACAAGGTAAATTACTATAATACTAATACCATAAATGATTGCATTTTGAACCCCTTTAGCTTTATTTTTACTTTGTTTTGTAAAGAAACTAACCGTCATAGGAATCATAGGGAACACACAAGGTGTTAACAAGGCTGCAAACCCAGATAAAAAGGCTATAAAGAAAATTCCGAATAGGCCTTTTGATTCCGTTTCTGTCTCTGAATTCACATTAGATTTATCCGCATCATCACTCACCATTTTTGAAGCTGATTCATCGTTTTTTGGTTCTGTAATATTTCCAAATGCTGGAGTCGCCACTGCTGCTTCATCAGTATTTCCAACCACTGAAACGGCTTGTGTTAAGTCAAATTCTAAATCCACATAATCTGGAGGTAAACAACGCTGATCATCACATACCATGAACTCTACTTCTCCTTTTACTATAGAAAGTTCTTGATTTAAAACTTTTATACGCTGTTTAAACGCTGTTTTATTATCGAAAAATTTAATACGCATATTAAAAACAGGATCATCTATAGTCATCCCTTCTTCTTCCGAAACCGCACCTATTAATTCTGCCGAGTCCTTAGTTTCAAAAGTAAATGTTGTTGGTATCGGACCATCTTCGGGCACGTTTTGCGAATAAAGATGCCATCCTTTCTCTATAGTTGCATTAACAACCAAAATATAATCGGTTTCTGAAATTTTCTCAACAGAAGTCTCCCAATCTACAGGATCATATATTTGCGAGTAGGCATTGAAACCTATAGCTAATGCTAAAATTAAAATAAGGTTTTTCATTTTTCTTTTATTTTTGAAGGCTAACACCTTCTTCTTTTTATTCTACTAATCCACTTAATAGCAACACAAACCCAAGCTTAAAACAGCTTGTTACTAGGTATTCAAGACCTTTAACTTCAAGTCTTTTTAAACCCACACCCTTTTGTTATGTCTATGCTATTTTTTTTATGAGGCCGCCGACCAATGAAGGTGACCATCATCTAATTCCGTGAAAATTAAATTTTACGAGTCGCAAATATAACATTTGTTATAGAGTTTCCATACCTTTTAACACCTACAGATGTAAATTAAACGCCATTTACAAACCCAAAAACAAGCCATACTAATAATCGAAACAATAAATAAAAATTTAGCACGCTCACTTTGGCTTTAACATTTAATCAAAATTTTAAAAATATTAACATCTATTCCGCCTATATTTAACATGAGAATCATCATTTAAAACCCTTTCTTTATTCTCATGAAAAACCGGCAAATAATGAGGCATGACAACGCTATGCGATAAAGTTTTAACAATTTTATAAGAGCTCTCATTTCATCAAACCATAAATATTCTTCTATTTTGTGGTGTTTTTTTAGCAATTGAAACCATGTCACGACTCCATTTTAGAATTACACTTAGGGCAACACTATTTTTAAGTTTCCTATTTATCATAACAAACTCTTGGATTGTATCTTCCCAAACTCAGGAGCGGTCATATCCACCATTTATGTTTTCCTTAGCTCCCGAAAAGCTTCCTAAAACCAGTACCTCACAAAAAGAGGACGTCGATATCATAATAACTGCTCAGCAGCACAGTCCTGCATCGCTACAAGACTCACGCTATTGGAATGCCTCTTACCCTTCATACAGATGGCACCAAATAATGGTGGAAGCTGGAAACCGCAGTAAAAACCGTAAAAACGGAGGCCGAATGGCTATTTTACACTTAGCTATTTACGATGCCCTAGCTGAAGTTTGGAAGCTCAAAGCAACCACATACCAGCAAGCTCCATTTGAAACACATTCGGGAGTTGAAAAACGTGAGGCGCCCCAAGCGTACTCTACTTACATCTGTGAGTACAGCGCTACAGCGGCTGCCGCGCATAGTATTATTGGTTACTATTTCCCTGATCAAAAAGAATTTTTAAACGCTAAACTAGACGCTTTTAAACGTGCCCGACTACAAACCGGGCTTCAATACCCGAACGACATTGCTAGAGGGCTTTTTATAGGAGAGGAAATCGCTAAAAAATACATGACTTATGCTAAAACGGACCGCACCGATAAATTATGGACGGGCAGCGTACCAAAAGACCATTCCTTATGGCGTGGAAAGCCAAGTAAATGGGACCCTATGAAAGCACAATGGCGCCCTTTCACTCTAAATGCAAGCCATCAATTTCGACCGGGACCACCACCAACAGATTGGACTGCTGATATGGAAGAATTACGTGAGTTTAATAAAAATAATAAACACAGTGCTATAGCTTGGAAATGGCGCAGCGAACCCGTTTGGGACCTACTTTTAGAACGTAAAATTTTAGAATACGACTTGGATCCTTTTCAGGCTGCTTTTGCCAGTGCACTTTTTCACACCTCGAGATTTGACGCCACCATTACAGCATGGGATGGTAAATACCATTATTGGGGCATTCGTCCGTTTCAATACGACCCTAATTTTAAACCTTTACTTATTGACACTCCAAATTTCCCTGGCTATCCAGCAGGACACACTACTGTTGCTGGCGCATTAGCGACCGCATTAAGCCATCTGTTCCCTATAGATGCAGACTATTTTTATGCCTTAGCACGGGAATGTTCAGAATCTCGTTTTGAAGGCGGTGTACATTTTAGAACAGATAACGAAGTTGGTCTTGAAGTCGGTGAAAAAGTTGGTCGACATGTTATTGATAACTTTTTTAGAAACTAGTTGGTTTCAATTCATCATAACTACAACACACCCTGCAACAACAAGGATTACAACTCCCAAAAACAATTCACATAAAAAAATTACTGATCACTAACCCTTCACTATTTAGAAAGTGACTTCGGTCATTTTCTTATCGTATTCGCTAAGCTATCTTTGTGACTCATAAAACAGAATGCATAATTAAATTGAAATCTGTTCTAAAAAGATATGTACTATTTATAGAATACCACAAATCATAAAAAAAACATCCCCTTTTAAGTCACAGACTAACCGCCTTGATTTTATAAATCACAGCAGAGGTTTGTACACCAAATATTTCTTATTTTTGATAAAATTTTAAAACATGAATAAAGCCATTTATATTGCTACTACCGAACCAAATAGCGGCAAATCCATTATATCCTTAGGGTTGATGCAATCACTATTAGGAAAGGCGGCAAAAGTCGGTTATTTCAGACCCATAATTGATGATGTCCAACCAGGACAAAAGGACAACCACATCAATACCATTTCGACTTATTTTAATTTAGACATTACTTTCGAAGATGCTTATGCATTTACCAGAAGTGAAGTGATTCGTATGAAAAACGAAAATAAGGACGGAGAGGTAATGAGTAAGATTATAGAAAAATTTAAAACGCTTGAAGATCGATTTGATTTTGTGCTCGTAGAAGGCACTAGTTTTACTGGAGAAGGTTCTATTATCGAGTTTGATATTAATGTTTTAATTGCAAAAAATCTTGGCGTTCCTGCCATTATTTTAGCCAGTGGTGTTGGCAAAACTTTAGAAGAGTTTGTTGGAAGACTACACATGGCTTATGACTCCTTTAAGGATAAAAGCGTAGAAGTCTTATCGGTAATAGCCAATAAAGTACAACCAGAAAACCAGGCATTAGTCATTGCTGAATTAGAAAAATATTTACCATCTCATGTGCTTGTTAATGCCATTCCTACAATTCCTATTTTAGCCTATCCGTCTATCAAAGAAATTGTAAATACTTTAGAAGCAAAAGTTCTTTTTGGCTCAAATCACATTAACAACCAAGCTGGTAATTTTAGTGTAGGAGCTATGCAATTGCACAACTACCTAAGTCATTTAAAAGAAAATGCCTTGGTGATCACACCTGGAGATCGCGCAGATATAATTTTAGGTGCCTTACAAGCAAACATTTCTGATAACTACCCCTCAATTTCCGGAATAGTGCTGACTGGCGGATTAATCCCTGAAGATTCTATTATAAAACTTATTGAAGGGCTTTCAGATGTTGTCCCTATTATTTCAGTTAAAGGTGGGACATTTTCAGTAACCAATTGTATTGGAAATATAAAATCTCAGATTTACGCCGAAAACACAGAGAAGATAACAACTTCCATTAAGTATTTTGAAAAACACGTAAATGTTGATGCCTTAATAGAGCGCCTTATAACTTTTAAAACCAACGGCATTACGCCTAGAATGTTTCAGTACAACTTACTAAAAAAGGCGAAATCTCAAAAAAAGCATATCGTTTTACCAGAAGGTTTAGACGAACGCATTTTAAGAGCTACAAAACGACTGATTGATTTAGAAATTGTAAACATTACATTACTAGGCGATAAAATCAAAATCGCAGAAAAGTTAGCAACCCTTGATATCAGTTTAGATTTAAATAAAATAAATATTATAAACCCTAGTGAATCTATTCATTTTAATGATTATGCCGAAACACTTTTTGAGTTACGCAAACACAAAAACGTGAATCTAGCGATGGCCAAAGATTTAATGATAGACGTGTCTTATTTTGGAACTATGATGGTTTATAAAGGACATGCCGATGGTATGGTATCGGGTGCCGTTCATACCACGCAACACACGATTGTTCCAGCACTTCAGTTTATAAAAACCAAGCCTGATGCTTCTATAGTCTCTTCTGTGTTTTTTATGCTTTTAGAAGACCGTGTTTCCGTTTATGGAGATTGTGCTATAAACCCAAACCCGACATCAGCGCAATTAGCTGAAATTGCTATATCTTCAGCTGCAACGAGTTTAGCTTTTGAGATTGATCCGAAAATTGCTATGCTATCGTATTCATCTGGAGCTTCCGGAGTAGGAGAAGATGTAGAAAGAGTTAGAGAAGCCACAAAAATTGTTAGAGAAAAAAGACCTGATTTAAAAGTTGAAGGTCCTATTCAGTATGATGCCGCAGTAGATCTTGCCGTTGGGCAATCAAAAATGCCAAATTCTGAAGTTGCTGGTCAGGCCAATGTATTTATTTTCCCTGATCTTAATACTGGAAACAACACGTACAAAGCTGTACAGCGAGAAACAAAAGCATTAGCTATCGGTCCAATAATTCAAGGATTAAACAAACCTGTAAACGATTTAAGCCGAGGTTGTACTACTGACGATATTTTTAACACCGTTGTCGTTACTGCCATACAAGCGCAAGATATTTAAAACTATAAAAAGACTATGAACATATTAATCATTAATTCTGGAAGCTCCTCTATCAAATTTCAGTTAATAGAAATGCCTTCCGAAACCTTGATATGTAGTGGATTAGTAGAGCGCATTGGCCAACAAGACGCCATCCTTAATTATAAAACCGAAAGGGTGTCGCTTAAACTAACAGAAACGATAGAGACACACGACCAAGGACTAAATAAAATTGTTAGTTTATTACTCGATTCTAAAAATGGAGTGATAAAAAGTACAGATGATATTGCTGTCGTAGGGCATCGCGTAGTTCATGGAGGAGATACATTCTCTGACACGGCTTTAATTACAAGCGACGTTAAAAAAGACATTGAGCAATTTAGTGCTTTAGCTCCCCTACACAACCCTAGTAACCTTAAGGGGATTTTGGTAGCTGAAGCTTTTTTTCCTTTAGCTAAACAGGTTGCTGTTTTCGATACGGCTTTCCATCAAAGTATTCCTGAAAAAGCTAAACGCTATGCTATTCCCTCTGCGCTTTATAAAGAGCACAAAATACAGGTCTATGGCTTTCATGGCACAAGTCACCAATATGTATCTAAAAAAGCCACGGACTACCTAGGGCTTAAATCATCAAAAATCATCACGATTCATTTGGGTAATGGCTGCAGCATGACCGCTATTAAGGATGGTAAAAGTATAGACCATAGTTTAGGGTTTACGCCATCTAACGGGTTAATTATGGGCACACGAAGTGGGGATATCGATCACGGTGTTATTTTTCATCTAACAAACACCTTAGGATATGATATTAATGACGTCAAAAAACTACTGACTAACGAAAGTGGCATGTTAGGACTTACGGGATACGCGGATTTAAGAGATATTCAGTCAGAAGCCGAAAAAGGCAACCAAGACTGCATCCTTGCGCTAGAAATGAACACCTACCGTATTAAAAAATACATTGGTGCTTATGTCGCTGCTATGAATGGTTTAGACGCCATTGTTTTCACTGCCGGAATCGGAGAAAACTCAAATTTAATTAGAACACTGACCTGTTCGGATATGGATTACTTTGGGATCGATTTAGATCAAACTAAAAACGATTCTAAATCTGACGCCTTACGAGAAATAAATAGCGCTAAGTCGAAAGTCAAAATCCTTGTAATCCCTACTAATGAAGAACTAGAGATTGCAAAACAAGCTTATAAGCTAATAGTGGAATAACTCTTTTTATAAGAATAAATAAGTACTTGGAATAATAAATCAAACAGGATAAAAACTATTATATGTGCAACTTAAAAGGAAAAAAAACAAAAGGTTATCTTGTTTTTTTTGGACCTTATATTTTTATCTAGCGAAATAACTAAATTTATTCACAAGGCTTATAAACCTAGTAATATTCACTGTCTCTTGTTGGCCAACAAACTTAACCAATAAAACTACCTCCTATCTAGTTAGTCCTTTGTTTCACTATTCACAATTACGAAGGCTATTACATCGGAGACACCCTAAAACTTTCTTTCTCATAGTTAATGACAAAAACCAAACAAAATATTTAAACACAACTTTTAAATAGCACTCAGAAATCACTTACGCAACACACTGAAAACAAGTATTTTATCTGATAAAAATTAAACATTAACGAGTTTTACAACAAAAATTAGTTTTATCATTTTTTTAGTTGCAAATTTAATGTGCTATTAATCAATATATGTTTACCATGGATGTCTTATACTCAACCGAGCATACGCTCAGTCGCCTGTGCGACAATTTTCGATTCTTTCTTTGCTCTATAAAAATAAATAGGATATCCGTTATTGGACTTCCTATATTTTTTTTATATCTATTTTCAGTCAGTTTAAATGCTAATAATAGCAACCCTCCTATTAACGATTTACCCTCTCCAGAAATAGTGCACCATGAAGAACATTTATCATTTTTAAATCACAACAAAACCCCAAACTTAATCACTGACATCGAGCTTCCCGAATTATCAGTTTCTCACACCTATTGTTGTTCGGGTTCTCAAGTTACACTTTCAATAAATGGAAACCTTAACGGTAATATGTTTTGGTATATTTACAAAGACAGTTGTGGCAGCAATCTGGTCGGAATAACCTCTGGAAACTCTTATCTTCTCACGGTCTATTCGACCACGACTTATTATGTAAGCGCTGGTCAAAGTACCAGCAGTAATTGTGCTAACATTACTGTGAATGTTAATTCTTCGCAGACCCAACCAACAACAGCATGTTACGAAACAGCAACGTTTGATGATGCTTCTTGCTCATGGGTAGTTACTGGAGATCAACCTGACGAACCAACAACAGCATGTTATGAAACGGCAACTTTTGATGATGCCTCATGCTCGTGGGTAGTTACGGGAACACAACCTACCTGTCCAGCAACGGCGTGCTACGAGACCGCAACATTCGATGATGCAACTTGCTCTTGGATAATCACTGGAACACAACCTGACGAACCAACAACAGCTTGTTATGAAACGGCAACTTTTGATGATGCTTCATGCTCATGGGTAGTTACGGGAACACAACCTGATGAACCAACAACAGCTTGTTATGAAACAGCAACTTTTGATGATGCTTCATGCTCGTGGGTAGTTACAGGCACACAACCTGATGAACCAACGACCGCATGTTATGAAACAGC
>NZ_FNQK01000033.1 GCF_900107625.1 Bizionia paragorgiae | reverse complement strand
TACTTCACACCAAACGATGATGGTTACCACGATACATGGAATATCTATGGCATCGAGAATCAGCCAGATGCTAAGATCTTTATCTTCGACCGTTTTGGAAAACTGTTAAAACAATTAAGTCCAACAGGAGCAGGTTGGGATGGTACGTATAACGGAAACCCAATGCCAACAAGTGACTATTGGTTTACTGTAGACTACAGAGAGCCTGGAACAGATAATAAGAAAAGCTTTAAAGCACACTTTACATTAAAACGCTAAAAGCAAAACGAATATCTGATAGAATAAACAAAAAAACCTGAACAGTAATGTTCAGGTTTTTTTATGGGTATAAGTGTGGTCTGTTTTAAAATAGACCATTACAGTTTGTAAACCTACGAGTGTATATAAATTGAATGCGATGCTCCTGTAATACAAGGGTTATTGGTCTTAATAGCACTTTTTAATGGACTACTTTTTACGCGAATCTTGTTCTTTGTCTGTACATGATTCTATGGTATAGGCGGTGAGGAGTTATTTAAATTCCTTTGTGTCTTGAAGGGAGTTGTTAACGGAGGAGAGTATAGAGTTGATAAGGTGGTTTCGTACGGCTATAAGGACCTATACAATAATCTAATCGTGAGGAAGTCAATTCTGTAGCGAAAACTAATGTTTGCGTTAACGACTACCTTAATACTAAGGTTATTCATATATAAAGCTTATATTCCTAGTTTTATAAGAAGTTTTGTATTTGGGGAGACTACTTTGATTTGCAGGCTTAAAAACAATTCAAAGCGCGCTAATCACTAATCTTTACTGCCCAGATTGATATTCGAAAATAGGCATGCTTTTACGGTTGATAAAAAAGACCTAACGGCTATCAGGGCGGTAGATGTGTAAAAGTATAATTAAGGTAAATGATCTTGCTAAAGTTTGTGTTAAAGATGGTGTCTAATACATGAAATCAATAAAAAAGCCTAAACAGAGTGTTTAGGCTTTTTTTATATCGTTTAGTTACTAGTAGTCTTACAGTTTAAATCCTAAACTTAAGGTGATGTTAGATTGAACAGCGTCTATAGCTGCCGCGTCTACCAATCCTGTAGTGTATAACTGATACGTATTGTCTTGTTTAAATTGATCGAACGTTAAGTCTAAATTTAGATTGCCAAAATTATAGCCCAATCCAACAGAGTATCCGTTTAGATCGCCAACAGTTTGCTCGTTAACATAAGGGCTTTCTTCAAAGCGATATCCCCCTCTTAAACTTAATTGCTTTATTTTGTATTCAGCACCAACTTTATAAGTAGAGGCTGCTTTTAATTGGTTTTCGATTAGAGCATTTTGTGTTCTAAAATGAGAATCGTTAGTCGGCTTAAACTTTGTATTACTGTAATCCTTTCTCGAGTAGTCAAAACTGATTAAACCTTTTGTTCCAAAAACGTAAGCTAAACTACCTGTTAGTTTGCCAGGCGTTTGGATTTTATACTCTTCAAAAATATTAACTATATTAGGATCAATTGTTTTTAAAACATTTGATCCCGAGTCGTCTCTAACTGTTTCGATATATTGCGTTGTTTCTTCAGTGATAGACATCCATGTTGGAGAGTTGTAAGTTAAACCTAAGCGGAATGATTCTGATAATTTGAAAATACTTCCCAATTGAAATGAGAACCCACTTCCTGTAGCTACCATGTTATTTTCGAAACCGACTTGGCTTACAACTGAACCAATGTTATTGTTTCGTTCATATAAAAACGTAGAGCGTTCATAATTTAAGAAATGGGAATTTAAATTCACACCTAAATAAATATCATCTCCGTATTGCGCTCCTAAATTAAAAGCGACTTTACCATTGTATCCGGTTGCTGCATAAGAGTATTCTTGGTTAAATGTTCCACTAGCTATGTTTGATGAGTAACTCGTGTTTTCATCATCGTAAGTGTCAGGTTCTAAAATAAACGAATCGTACCCTAAGAAAGCTTGTTGGTGTTGATAGCCATATGCACTTCCGATACCAGAGTAGGCTTCATTAGTTGACTCTCCCGGTAATGCTGAAATTTCATCTAATCTAAGGCCTTGTGAGTTGTTTAAGAAGTAAGAGTCAATGGATCTGGTATTTATACCATTCGACATCCAATCATCCTCATAATTTTTGGTGTTTTCATAAGCAACAGCTAAACTTATTTTCTTCCACGGAGAGTTAGAGGTTTGTTTAAAAACAAAAACACCACCAGCTTGATTTACGCTAAAATTTGAGTTCGAGCTGCTGTTTTTACCATTAAAATAAGAAGTTTTATTTTTCCTATTCGTATTACCCAAGGTAAAAGTGGCATAGCTTTGAGCAAAAACTGCCGAACCAGCAGGGTTAATGCTAATGGCACTTAAATCACCTCCTAAAGCTCCGAATGCACCACCTAAAGCTCTAAATCTAGCAGATCCTTGTATTTCTCCGTCACTGTAACGAACGGCGTCAGTTAAATTCTGAGCGTTAATTGCTGACATAGATAAAACACCTATGAGTAGTAAGTATAACTTTTTCATACTATTTGTTTTTCTTTTTTACGATTATCCTCTGCGTCTTGAACCTCCTGTACTTCTTGAAGGAGAAGGGCTTGAACTTCTGCTAGGCGTGCTCATCGAACTATTAGAACGCGTACGATTTGGTGTCGTCGCTCTAGGTGTAGATGTACGAGGAGTGGTTGTTGTTCTCTCTCTATTTGGAGTGGTTGGTCTTGTTTTTGAAGGAGTTGTTATTCTAGGTCTAGGAGTGCTCGTTCTTGGAGTACTCGTACGTGTTCTTGGTGTTGTCTCTGTACGTGCTCTAGTATTTGAGTTTGTTCGCGATTGTGTCGTTACGCGTCTACCCAAGGCGGTGTTTTGATTTATATTAGTGCTTCTTGATCTAATATCTCCTCTTCGAGTTGCATTTCGAGAGACACCATTTCTATAGTAACTACCGTAGTATGGTGAAGAACCATAGTATCCACCAGCGTAATACCCTCCATAGTAACCTCCGTTATAGTATGGGTTGTAGTAAGGGTTATAATAAGGACTGTAATATGGCGAGTGGTAGCCACTATATAATCCGTAGTCATAACCATAACCGTACCCAAAGCTTATATTCCATCCTCTATAGGGTCTAGCATAGCCCCAATGATTCCATCCGTAATACGGTCTGTTCCAATAATTAGAGTAACCAATATTATTGTTGTATATATTAATAGTTGTGGTTTCATTTTCTTGTCCCCATCCAGCATAACCGTCAGAAACAACCCCATTGGTGTCATAATTGCTTTGGTAGCTGTCAACATCGGTAAATACTTCTTCTTGTTCTTCTGCTTCGTCAGCTATATTTAAGGCGTTTGCACGTTCTTGAAAATAGTTTTCATAAAAACTGTTAGAGTCCTCTTTAGACGCTACAGCGCTAGGTTGTTCTTGCTCTAGGTGCCCCTCATCAGAACTGTAAATACCATCATTGTCTTGCCCAACATATTGGTAGGATCCACATGATGTGAGCCCGAATGCAGTTATTATAGCTATGGCCATAGTTGCTTTTTTGCGTATTTCGTTTTTAAATTGCATATCTCATGTATTTTATTGTTGAACATAACAAAAATAGTTAGTTTTGTCAAACTATTTCTTTTTTTAATATACACACAAGATTTGTGCCAAAATACTGAATATGAGCAAAAAACTAACGAGTAGAGCAGAGGATTACTCAAAATGGTATAACGAACTAGTCGTTAAAGCCGATATGGCCGAGAATTCGGCAGTACGTGGATGTATGGTTATCAAACCATATGGATACGCGATTTGGGAAAAAATGCAAGCAGAATTAGACAGAATGTTTAAAGAAACAGGACATCAAAATGCTTATTTTCCATTATTTGTTCCAAAGAGTTTATTTGAAGCTGAAGAGAAGAATGCTGAAGGATTTGCTAAAGAATGTGCTGTTGTAACGCATTATAGATTACAAAATGATCCAGACAATCCGGGGAAATTACGTGTAGACCCAGAAGCTAAACTAGAAGAAGAATTGGTGGTACGACCAACTAGTGAAGCTATTATTTGGAATACATATAAAGGATGGATTCAGT
This sequence comes from Bizionia paragorgiae, assembly GCF_900107625.1. Lineage (GTDB taxonomy): Bacteria > Bacteroidota > Bacteroidia > Flavobacteriales > Flavobacteriaceae > Bizionia > Bizionia paragorgiae. The sequence goes on along the minus strand of NZ_FNQK01000033.1, from coordinate 2,217 downwards.
CGTATCGCGATTTACCTTTATTAATTAACCAATGGGCTAATGTGGTGCGATGGGAAATGCGAACGCGTTTGTTTTTAAGGACAGCCGAATTTTTATGGCAAGAAGGGCATACGGCTCACGAAACTAAAGCTGAAGCGTTATTAGAAGCGCAAACTATGAATAACGTGTATGCAACTTTTGCTGAAAACTTTATGGCTATACCTGTAATTCAAGGAGTGAAATCGGAAAGCGAACGTTTTGCTGGTGCTGATGAAACTTACTGTATTGAAGCCTTAATGCAAGATGGAAAAGCATTACAAGCTGGGACATCTCACTTTTTAGGTCAGAATTTTGCCAAAGCATTTGATGTTAAATTCACCAATAAAGAAGGAAAGCAAGATTATGTTTGGGCTACTTCATGGGGGGTGTCGACGCGATTAATGGGGGCCTTAATAATGACTCATAGTGATGATTTAGGTTTGGTCTTACCACCAAATCTAGCACCTAACCAAGTGGTTATTGTTCCTATATATAAAACCGATGAACAGTTGGAAGAAATTACCACTGTTGTAAATGGTATTATGAAAGACTTAAGAGTACGAGATATTACCGTTAAGTTTGATAATAGAACAACACATAGGCCAGGGGCAAAATTTGCTCAACACGAACTACAAGGTGTGCCGTTAAGAATTGCTATAGGACCAAAAGATCTTGCAAATGGAACCGTAGAATTGGCTCGTAGAGATACTTTAACTAAAGAAGTTGTTGCTTTAGACACATTAACGGATAAAGTAGAAGGGTTAATGACAGAAATTCAAGACGCTTTGTTTGATAAGGCATTGGACTATAGAAATAATCATATCACTGAAGTGGATACTTTTGATGAGTTTAAAGCAGTTATAGAAGGTAAAGGTGGTTTTGTATCGGCGCATTGGGATGGTACAATAGAAACTGAAGACAAGATCAAAGAGCTTACTAAAGCGACCATAAGATGTATTCCTTTAGATGCGAAAGAAGAAAATGGTACATGTGTGTTTTCTGGAAGTCCCTCAAACAGAAGGGTTTTGTTCGCTAAAGCCTATTAATTTTAAATTTATTTTATTTTAAGCTTGCAACATTTAAAAATAAGAGTATCTTTGCATCCGCAATAGCAATATTGCTGCTCACAATAAGAGAAATATTGTGAAAGTTATTTGAAAAAAAGTGTTGCAAGTTTAGAAAATAAAATATATATTTGCACCCGCAATGATCACATTGCTACTCACAATAAAGAAATAAAAATTGTGAAAGTTATTTGAAAAAATAGTTGCAGGTTTAAAAATAAGTTTTATATTTGCAAACTCAAAATTAAATGGCCCGTTCGTCTATCGGCTAGGACGCCAGGTTTTCATCCTGGTAAGAGGGGTTCGATTCCCCTACGGGCTACAATTTTTTAATAAAAAATAAACTAATGGCAAATCATAAGTCAGCGTTAAAAAGAATCAGAAGTAACGAATCTAAGCGCTTAAGAAATAAATATCAGCATAAAACGACTCGTAATGCAATCAAGAGATTACGTGAGTTAACAGATAAGAAGGAAGCGGAAGCATTATTGCCTTCAGTAGTATCTATGTTAGATAGATTAGCAAAGAAGAATATTATTCACGCTAACAAAGCTGCTAATTTAAAATCTAATTTAGTAAAGCACGTCGCTTCTATCTAATTATCTTAAGTTATATAATAATAGAAAAGCCTAATGAGAAATCATTAGGCTTTTTTGTGTTATATCCCGTTCTATGATGATTCAAGTACAATGGGGATCATTCCGGATCATGACCAACTGTTGTGGGATCAGGGCCACTAGCTGTGTGTATACAAAATGATGATTTATCTAAATTAACTCCATTCTTTACACGATGTCTTTATCGTTTCATAGAATTCTTGGATCATTCCTAAATGTTGTGTTTAGGCAAAAATTGTAGTCAGCCTATAAAGGAAGAATTCTACATTTTTCACACCTCTGAACTGAGCTCTAAAAGCTTTTATTTTAGCATTAAATGATTCAGCGGATGCGTTTGTGCTTCTATTTATAAAATAGTTTAGGATCGATTTATAATTGAGGGATATAGTGTTGGCAATTGTATTGAATGAGCTGAAGCCCGTGTTTTCAACGTCTTTGTACCAATGTGCCATTTTTGTGTATGCTATTTGTATAGAAGTTGTCTTATTGAATATATTTCTGAGCCCCTTTACTAGGTC
>NZ_FNQK01000003.1 GCF_900107625.1 Bizionia paragorgiae | reverse complement strand
CGGCGGTGCAAGCACCCCGTTACCCCTCGACTTGCATGTGTTAAGCCTGCCGCTAGCGTTCATCCTGAGCCAGGATCAAACTCTTCATCGTTAAATTTTTAAGTCTTTCGACTATCTTTTTAACAACCAAAGAAATTGTCAGTACTCTTAAATGATTTATTCTCTTGTTTTGTAAGTACCGTTTCCAGTACTTACTTACGCTGTCAATTCAATATGTTTATGAACTTTTATTCTCTTTCTCTAAGACCTATATCGCTTAGCGGGTGCAAATATAAAACTTATATTTAAACTCGCAACACTTTTATTAAAAAAAAGATTCTTTTTTTTTAATACCGTGATTTCAATAAGGCTTTGTGAACTTTCCTAAAACTACAATATGATTGCTGTGTTTCGGGGTGCAAATATAAAACGCTTTTTTTAGTTTCACACTACCTTTTTAATTCTTTTTTTTGACAAATAGCATTTAATTATAAAACCACTTTATTTTCAATGTGTTAGACCTGATTATTTTTTATGAGTATACACAATTAAATAACTTTTGCTTGTCCTTATTATATAGCCTCTATTTTTGTTGCTATCGTGCTACTCATTCTTTGTTTCGCACTAAAATTAGGGCTAACTCCTACTCCAGAGGTTTTGAATTATGATAACGAACCTACTAAAAAGAGTAAATAGTAGTTACTTTTAGCGGTTAAAAAGCACAACGCCCCATTGCTGACGTAAATTAGATTAGGAACAAAACGTTTGCGTTAGGGGTTGAGGCTTTGTTGGAGCTCTCCCGATTTTTCTTCGGGAAGCGACTGCCGAAGACCCGACCTCCATTCAAAACAACAGCGTGTTTTGTATGGGGTAACGCCCAAAAAATTTAAGTGATTTTACAAAAAGAAATTCCAAACTAGCCCAAAACGAATTGCAAAATCGCGGTACGGATGGTTGGGTGCAGAGTAATAATCGTATCCTGTAAAGGGTGCATTAAAATGCTCGGCTTTTAAATAGATACGAGTTTGACGCACTTTAGCATTGATAAAGAAATCTAACCGAGGGAATCCGCCATATTTTTTGTCGTTTTGAACATAAAACTCTGCGAGTAGCGGGTCGTAACCATTCATATTATATTCGGTGAAATAATTTAGCGTAAAGCCGGTTTGTAAATACATGGCTTTTTTAAACACATGTTTTGAATAATACAATGTATTACGGGTAATTATTTCGGGAACATTAAATACTTGATTATCGTCTTTTACACTTTGATACATAAGCGTGTTGTTGAGACGAAAATCACCCACTTTAAACTCTTTATTTGCCTTAAGTCTTAAATAGGAAATAGACGCATTACTTTGATGGGGTTTTACCAAACCATTAGCTTCAGATTTTTTAAAGTACACGTAATCATTTACGGTGGTCGCATCTATAGACAGATTTAGGTACTTTTCAGATTCCACATGAAAAGCAACTTGCTGTGTCTTTATATTATTGAAACTATTTTGCCAGTTGTAGTTGATATAATTACTTTGATAAAGGAGCACGTTATAATTCGGTGCTTTTGAACTGTGGTTTAGCTGTGCTGAAAGCAAAATATCTTTATTTAATGCAAACGCAGCTTCTCCTTTAAAATAATTACCATCGAAATCTCCGGTTACATTTACACCTAAATCCCCTTTAACTTGAAACTGTCCAATTTGTTTTTTATACTTCCCTCCTACTGCAACAATATCTCCAATTAAACGGTTGGTTAGGGTCTGATTTTCTAATATCACAATTTTATCATACCCATAATTATAGTGATTATTACTCACATTAAATTGAAGTTCTCCAATGGTATTATTGGTATAATTAACCTGTAATTGATTATAAAAATTCTCTAGCGACACACTATCTTTTAAGGTCGTTGCCTGAAAGGCTTCTCCAAAATAAGAATGTGCTGAAAGCTGCTCATATTTATAAGCACGTCGGTCTAACGAAATAACATGCTTTACATTTAAGGTATTTTGCGAGGTGGAGTCTTCTTTTTTAATAAATTGATAACTGTGATCTAAATAATAACGTTTCCCTTTCAAAATATTTTCGGCATCCTCAAAGTTAACCTCTAACCTACCACGATCTAGCAAGTCTTTATCGCCGGTTTCGAACAACAAAACATTTGAATTTCTTAACCCGCCATTTTCTTGATTCATTAAATCCTGAGCTACAAAGTGACCTCTAACTGTATAGCGTTTGTTCTTTGTTTGATAACTTGATGTGAATCTAAAATTACCTGTGCTTGTTAGAGTATTTTGATAATTCCCTAGGGAACGCAATCCTTTATATGCTATAGATGCATTAAATTGTTTTGATGTATTAACAGTAAAAAAAGCATCTAATAACTGCCCTTGCTTAAAAGCTGTTTTATAAAACAGTTCGGTTAACGGAGTGGGTACGTGATAATAATTAATAGCGTCTGCCTCCATATAATTAAAATGTCTAGCCTGAGCACCAAAACTAGGTAAAAGATTGGTATTCTCGAAATCGTAACTTAGTGTATTATAACTTTGACCTATATTTGCAAAAGGCATAAGATTAAAATTATCTTTGCGCAAATAGTTATATTTATACTCTTTTTTTACAGTTAAGGTTGTATCTATATAGGTCGTATCATTAGCCTGGGACACTATTAAATAGTCGGTAATTTTAGCATCGTCATTTTTAATATTTTTATTACTAGTACTTTTGTTAGAACCCAAATTAGAAAGATTTTCATTTCTAGTCCTATTCTGTTGTATGTCGGTCCTAGAAATAGCCGGTTTTGTTTGCGCAGTTCCAGCAGCACTAAAGACTAATAAAAACAGGATGAAAATTATTTTATTCATTAAATCATAATTATTTTTAAACTTTAAAACTAAGTTTTAAGTTGCGCCAAAAATAGCAAATATCTTTTTGGAATTTTATATTCTACAAAGAAAGACTTAAATATTACTTGTTATAACGTCCAGATGCTAAGAATTATATAAATGTTACAATTAAATTATTCAGGTTTAGATTTAGAATGTGGGACAGATGAAGCTGGTCGAGGATGTTTAGCGGGTCCGGTAACTGCAGCTGCCGTTATATTACCGACACACTTTAAAAATCAGATTTTAAATGATTCGAAGCAACTTTCGGAAAAAAAACGCGATTCGTTATTACCTATTATAGAAGCTGAAGCCCTTTGTTTTAGCTACACTCATATCTACCAAGAGGAAATAGATACGATTAATATTTTAAACGCTTCGATATTGGCTATGCAAAAGTCGATTGCTAAACTTCAACCGGCCCCAGAATTTATAATTGTTGACGGTAATAAATTTAAACCTTATAAAAACATACCACACGAAACCATAATTAAAGGAGATGGTAAGTTTTTAAGTATCGCTGCAGCATCGGTATTAGCAAAAACATACCGCGATAAATACATGAATACCATTCATGAAGAATTCCCTATGTATAATTGGAAGCAAAACAAGGGTTACCCCACCAAAGAGCATCGGGAAGCCATAAGAAAATACGGTATCACCAAATACCACAGGAAAAGTTTTAAACTTTTACCAAGCCAATTAGCACTTGAAGTTTAATTTATTCTATTAGAATCAATAGTTTAAGTAAATTTACCAAAATATGTCACTCGATTTTATGAAAAATATTTATTTCAGCCTATTACTATTTATTATCCTTTCGGGGTGTAAAAACAACTCGAACACCACGTCTCTATATGACTCTATACCTAATAACTCTTCGGTAATTTTTCATATTAATGACAAAGAAAGCTTAACTAGTAATCTTAAAAATAATAGTTTGCTTGATGATTTAGTACAAACTAAGAATTACAATCGTCTCTCTGATAAATTGGCTGCTTTAGATTACGTAAACACTACAGATCGTATTGTTCTTTCCCTAATAAAAGATGATAATGACAGCTTGCAGTTTACATTTGCAACCAAGTATATTCCTAATATTTTTAATTTAGATTCCTTACAAAATCACAAATCTGAAGCCTTTAAAATCAAGGAGCACAACGCTCAAAAAATAACCTATAGAAATGAAAGCTTATATGCGGTAATAAAGGACAGTATTGCTTTTGCAGCTTCAACACAACCTCTTTTAGAAGCGATTTTAAAACCCGCAAAAAAGAATGCGCATTTAGATAAAATTATAAAAGCAACCAATACCGACAAATCGTTTTCGATGATTTTAAATCACCAGGAACTCCAAGCACCAACATCGCTTATACCATCAGACAGTCTGTTCGCCTCCCGCTTTACACATTACAGTGGATTTGACACCGAGATTTCTCAAGACCATATACTACTCAATGGGATTACAATGGCTAACGATTCGACGAACAGTTTAATTAATATTTTTAAAAACACCATACCACAAGACACACAAATTGCACAAATTACACCGTCGAACTGCGATTATGTCACGAGTTTTACTTTTGATTCGTTTACCACGTTTAAGGCGAACTTAGACCGTTATAATAAGACCACGACTCCAACCAAAAATCCTTCTCTTTTTGAAAACATTGTTGAAGTAGGAGTCATTACAGAAAATGATAATACGGCCGTAGTACTAAATTCTATTGATGTAATTGCGACTAAAGATGCTTTAATTAGTTCTCAAACAGCAGTGGAAGACTACAGACAGGTCACTATTTATGAGTTTGATAGTCCTGCGCTATTTAGCACCACATTTTCTCCACTAATCGGGTTTGAAAATGCGGCCTACTACTGTACTATCGATCAGTTTTTTGTGTTTTCAAACTCTATTGAAAACCTACAAAATATCATTGCCAATTACCAAAACAAAACAACACTTAGTGATCGGGACTATTTTAACGACGTTGTTTCTAATTTTAGCGACCAATCATCTTTACTTCAACTAGCAACCTCTTCAGTTTTAAAATCATCATTAGAAAACGGTCTTGGTTCCAAGATTAAATCGGACTTAAAGGATTATAAATTATCAGGAATTCAATACATCTACGATGGTAATTTCGCTCATGTGAATGCGATAATCAAGAAAAACAAAGTAAAAGCGGAACGCCATGCTGTTACAGAACTATTAAACATAAAATTAGACCACGCACTATTAACCACTCCTCAATTTGTTACAAACCACCGTACTAAAGAAAAAGAAATTGTAGTCCAAGACATTAAAAACAAACTGTACTTAATCTCTAATACAGGGAATATTTTATGGAAAAAACAACTTAAAGGCCCTGTTTTAGGTCGTATAGAGCAAATTGACACCCATAAAAATGGCCGACTACAACTCGCTTTTGCAACTCCAAACCACCTTTATGTTATAGCAAGGGATGGCAAGGATGTTGATAAATTCCCAATGGCTTTTAAAGATAAAATTACACAACCTCTATCTGTATTTGATTACGATAAGAATAAAAAATACAGATTATTTGTTACTCAAGGTGCCCATGTACTGCTTTACAATGCGAGTGGAAAAACGGTTAAAGGGTTTCAATTTAAGAAAGCAAACGGACTCATTAATCAACAACCTCAACATATCCGATTGGGAAATAAAGACTACATCCTGGTAAAAACAGATGAAGAACTACATATCTTATCACGGCGTGGCACCCCTCGAGTTAGTCCGAAAACGAAAGTTAAGTTTAGCGACCAAAGTATTTACGAATATAACAACACATTTACAACCACCACACAAGACGGTAAACTGGTTAGTATTGACCAAAAAGGAGGTGTTAGTATTAAAAATCTGGGTTTAAACACTAAAGTTGCATTAACCACCACCACCAAAACACTTGCCGCTCAGAGTGAGAATAAACTAATGATTAAAAACAATTTGTTAGAATTGGATTTCGGAAACTATACTGCACCAGAGATATTCTATATTAATAACAAAATTTATGTCTCGGTAACCGATTTACAAGCCCAAAAAGTATTGCTGTTCGACAGTCAAGGAAAAAGCATCGACAATTTTCCTGTGTATGGTAACTCGCCTATTGATTTAGATAATATTGATAAGGACAATAAATTGGAATTTATTACCAAAGGTGAAAACAATAGTATTTTGCTGTATGAGATAAATTAAAGCTTAGCAGATTTGATTCAAACACACTATAAATAACTGACAATCAGTAATTTTTAAACACATATAGTAGTATAATTCTGAAAAAAGAGTAACTTTATATAGCGTGATCCTTTAATTTTAATTAATCCTTAAAATCATGAAAGCAGCTATATACTCTATAATTTTTCTATTTTCCTTAATTAATTCTTGTAATGAAACTGGCAGTAAAGACACCATAACCTTGTCTTCTAGCAATCACCTTACTGAGAAGCAATTATACACTTTACATGTAATGAACTCCGATGAGCGAAGTACCAACGTAATGGTCAATGACTCTATTGCCATTGGAGGAGGCGATCCGCTTCCACCATGTCCAGACAGTTCTTTTACCGATTGCTGCCCTTCATTAAAATACCTATCCTTTATTAAAGGAACCCTGAATATAAAAATTATTTTGATGGATAGTAATGGCAATACAGTGCAAACATTTCACACTTCTGATTTAACTAAGACTAAGGATGGCACATTAATTTTTTCATTAGATAAATTAAAAGCATCCATTTGCAGTAGCCAAAATAAACTGATAGTATCGACTGACGACAAGGCACCTTACGACGTGATGTTTAGATAAGAAGATCTTCATACCCTTATGAAACAACTCTTATTACTCTTTTGCGTTTTTATCGCTTCTACTAGTAGTGCTCAGAATAATAACACTGATTACAATGCTGCTATTAATAAACTTCAGGCGAAAGCTGTTGCTGTTGCGAAACAGGAGCAAGATTCTGCTTATTTTTATTTAAAAACAAGCATCGCATTATCTACGCAGGAAAAGCAATGGGATCATGTCATGGACGCCTATTTTGAAACCTATAATATTGCTTTCTTCCACAATAATTTAGATCAACGAAAAGGCACTCTACAAACCATTGACTCGTTATACCAAAAACAAATAGATTATTTTAAAAAAACAGATCTATCGCTCCGCTATCATAACCACATTAATTATTACTATGCCTTCCATTATTTTAGGTTAAATAATTACAAATTAGCAAAGAAGCACTTTCAAAACATTATAGATGCCACCGAAAACAACGCAGATACCATAATTAAACTAAACAAATCTTTTTTATCGGTCTCCTATAGTTATATAGCGAAAATGCATACTGATGAAGGTCAATACGCCTTGTCTAAGGCCCTTTATCAAAAAAACATCCGATTGATAAAACGCATTGACAGCACTAATCACGACCTCTTGTTTTCCAATTTTAATTTATTGGCAGAAGTTTTAAAAAAGGAGAAGAAACACAAAGCATCAAATGCCTATTTTTTAAAATCATTCCGTTATTACAGTGCCAAGGACAGCCCAAATACCATTATGTCTTCCTGCTTTAATATTGCTGAAAACTATATAGCCCTGTCGAAAATAGATAGCGCCAGATTTTACTTAAAGCATGCAAAAGCTTATTTAGATGAGAACCATATTTACAACACCAATTACCACGAGTTATATTCTAAAATTTATAGTAAAGAGAATAACTACCCAGAAGCACTAACAGAGTTACAGCAGCTCATCTCTTTTTACAAAAACAAAGCAGATAGAACCACAAATAAAAGTCTTCACTTAGCCAACGGATACAAAAAAATAGGCGCTCTTCAATTAAAGTTTAACACGCCTGTTCCGGCCCTAAAACATTTAGACTCCGCCATTACCCTCTTTACCTCCGACACTATAAAATCCAGCATAAACGCTATACATTTGTTAACTACACTACAATTAAAAGCAGATGGACTTAATAGGGTGTCTAGCTATGAATCTACTATAAAAACTGTGGATTTCGCCATTACTATTCTAGATGAGATAAGACCAGAATTTAGAAATAATACAGACAAGTTATTTCTCATAGAAAACGCTTACCCTCTTTATGAGACTGGACTTCAAGCCGCATTTGCATTATATAGTAAACACAACGACAACCACTATATTGACAAAGCCTTTAAATACGCTGAAAAAAGTAAAAGCGCGCTACTGCTAGAAGGCCTATTAAGTGCTAAGGCAACTGAATACGCCAACATTCCAGAGTCCGTAATAGAGGAAGAATACCATATAAAAAATAACATCACGGCATTAGAAAAAAAATTAAATACTAATCGAAGTGAATCTTTAGAAGATGAATTATTCAACTTAAAGAATACACACCGTGTGTTTATTGAAAGACTAGAGGGTAAGTTCCCGGAATACTACAATTTAAAATACAATTCGCAAACACTATCTATAGAGGGCATGCAACACATGCTCAAAGCCAACACTATGCTCATTTCGTATTTCTATGGTGAGCGTGCTATTTACACGCTAGCCATTTCTAAAGATAAAAAGCAATTTTTAAAAAAACCATTATCTGCGGAACTCACAGCCACTATAAATACAGCATTCCGTATGCTTGGAAATCCTAAATCAGAAGTAATCGAACTAAAAAAACGACTTATTTCATTGCACGAAAGCATAATTAAACCCATTAACCACCTTGAAAGCCAATTAATTATTAGTCCTGATGGGGTGTTAAATTATATTCCCTTTGCTGCGTTAGTAGACGAAAATTCAGAGTTCCTAATTAGCAAGCATGCTATTAGTTATATTAATTCGGCTACCCTACTACAACAATTACAACGAAAAAAAGAAAATAACGGCAATATGCTGGCTTTTGCCCCAGCTTTTAATGACAACACGAAATTGCTACCGTTGCCCAACACAATAAAAGAGGCCGAGAATTGCTTAATACATTTTAAAGGAGAGCTTTTAATACAAGACAAAGCCTCGCTATTAAATTTCCAAGCTAAAAGTGGCAACTATAGTATTTTACATTTAGCTACGCATGCGGTTTTTAATGATGGCTCACCCGAGTTTTCCTACTTGGCATTTACCCCAAGTGTAAGCACCCCCTATTTACTATACACTAAAGACTTATATAACTTAAAGCTGAATGCCGATTTAGTAACTCTTAGTGCCTGTGAAAGTGGCATGGGGACATTACATCGCGGGGAAGGTTTGATGAGCTTAGCTCGAGGGTTTTATTTTAGCGGCTCGAATGCCATTATGAGTACCCTTTGGAAAATAAACGACAATTCTACCGCAGTAGTAATGGATCATTTTTATTCTAACCTTTCGAAGAGACACTCTAAAAGTCACGCGTTACAAAAAGCACAACTCAGTTTTCTTAAGGCTAACAAAGACACCCCCTTATCACACCCATATTATTGGTCGGCATTTATTATTTCAGGACATACCGAAGCCTTGCAAACCCCAACTAATTACAACCTATATATTTTAGCAATAACAACTATATTACTCTTGTTACTTTTTATTAAATTCAGAAAAAAGCTAACTTAATGTGTTTAACAGCTTCTTAGCTTCTGTTCTTTTATAGTTGTGTTTTTCCAAAAGTAATTTAAGTTCCTTTTTAGATTGGATTTTATCACCCTCCTTTAGGTAAATTAACGCGAGGTACCAATGAGATTCTGCAATAAAATTGCTGACCTCCTTTATGTTTTTTTTAAATAATTCTTTAGCCTTATCCAACTCATTAAGTTCTAAATAGGCCTGAGCTTTATAAAAGGAAATATAATTCTCTGGGTTAGAAAGGGTATTAAATGCCGCAATAGCGTTCTCGTATTCTTTAGCTTCGTAAGCCACAAACGCCTGACGTTCTATAGCGTTTAGTGTATCACTACGGGTTATGGGGTAAACTGTATTTGGATATGGATTATAATTAGAAGCATAAAGTTCCACGGTGTTCACTCCAAAAAAGGCGTCGTAACCAAACCACCCTGCAGAAAGAAACAATAGTACAGCCGCAGCCATTTTCCAATTAAACCACGATGTCTTTACTTCGGCATCCGCTTGATGCTTTAAGGCCGTTTCAAATGTTTGTAGCTTCGCTTTTAAGACCTCACTTTCCTCTTCTTTTATAACACGTTTTAAATCTTTTTCAAATTCAAACTGGGCTTTAAAATCAGCATCTTCAGCCAATAAACTTTCAAAAAGCTGTTCTTGGTTTGGAGTTAAGCTATTAGAAAAATAGCCCTGTATTAAATCTTCGTTATTCATATTCGTTTAATTAAGCTTTATGCGTTCTTTTAAGGTTTTCATACAACGCGATTTAGCACTTTTAACAACATTCTCGCTATTATAGGACCCGTGATTCAAAATCTCTTTGATTGTAAATCCGCGATAATAAAACAAGGTTAACAATTCTTGACATTGTCTTCCTAGGGTTTTAAAATGCTTTTTAAGCAAGCGCTGTTGCACTGTTAGCGCTTCCGTTTCAATATCCATAGCATCAACAATATTGGCGTTTTTTTGTAATACACTAACATCAAAATCCACCGTTCTCACCGTCTTATTTCTTTTTAGCTTATCGAAAATCATAAACTTACCTATACTAATAATATAAGTCGAAACACTACTCGTTAAGGTTTCCAGTTTACCGCTCATCACATTATTGTAGAACGCAATATAGGCGTCTTGATAAACGTCTACAATATCGTCGTCCTCTAAACCATAACGTCTCGCGAAATTTAGAAACTTCGTCCTATTGTTTTCGTAAATCGTTTTATAAATAATTTCCGATCCTTTTTTAAGATCCTCGATTGTTATATCTAATTCTACTGTATTCATTTAATGTAAATGCTGTAAAAAGGTTAACACTGCTAATAACTAAAATACAACTTTTAAGAAAATTAAGGATTAATGTTAACCTTTTTATTTTCAATCTATTAAATATCAAAACACAAACTATTTAATTATGAAAACTATCAAATTATTACCCTTTATTTTTTTGCTTAGTATAAGCACTTCAATGAATGCTCAGATTTTAAAAAAACTAGGGAACAAATTAGGAAAAGTTGTTGAGCGCACAATAGAAACTAAAGCTGAAGAAAAAACCGAACAGACAACTAGTAACGCGTTCGATTCTACATTTAATAAGCCTACGGAACATTCTAAATCGAATTCGCCTTTTAACGCGCTAGGTAATTCTGAGCCTCCAGCAAATAACTACAGCTTTACCCATCGCTACGTCATGACGTTTATAGACGGAAAAGACACTTTCGATATTACGTATTTTTTAACCAAAGACGGTAATTACATCGGCTCTAAATATGATACTGACACAAAAAACCAGCAAGATATGTTTGTTGTTATCGACGCTTCTAGAAGCACCCTGTTTACGTTTATGACCATGCAGGGAAAAAAAACCATAATGAGTATGGGCTTTGATTTAAACAAGGCTAGCAAAGAAGCTGCAGACGACCAAAATACTTCGATAAAAAAAACGGGGCGGACAAAAACCATTTTAAATTATGATTGTGAAGAATTTAAGGTGGAAAGTAAAGACTCCCAAGGGTCCATTTGGATAACAAAAGCTGTGGACGTGACCTTTCTTAACATTAATCCAAATAAGAAAGGCAAAAAAAACAGCAATCAGAAATGGCTAAGTATGTCTGACGGTTTGGTAATGGAAATGGATATGGTAGATACGTCAAAACGTAAACCTAAAGCAATAAAAATGATTTGTACTGCTTTAGAAAACACCAATTATACCATAGACACCTCTCAATACGAATCATTATATAAAAATTAATCACCTAACGCTGTTAACCTATTATAAAAATTAACCATTACATAAGTAAACAAACTATTAATCACAATTAAAATTAAAAATCATGAAACATTTAGTATTAAAAACAAAGTATGTCGTATTAGCCTTATTCGTAGCATTTAGCTTCTCTTGTACACCAGAAGACGGTGAAGATGGCCCAATTGGTCCACAAGGTGAACAAGGTATCGCAGGAACAGACGGTATAGATGGCAATGCCAATGTGCAAGTATTAACCATAGACATGTCTACAGAAGCAGGGTCCTACGATGATGTCGTTGTCCCAGAACTAACTCAGGATATTATAGAAAATGACGTCGTATTAGGCTACATAAAAAGAGGAACTAAATGGTTTCCTGTGCCTGCCGTTGCCGATATAATTCCCTTTAGTGTATCTGTAACAATTTCAGTCGGCTTTTACAGTTTAGACTATATTGACAAAGCCACGGGAGGATCTTATAATATTGCTGCCGGAGACATTGATTTACTTAAAATTGTTATTATAGAAGCTTATAATAGTTCTCGAAATTCTACTAACAATCTAAGCGCTTACGAAGGGCTATTAAACTCAGGCGTGGATATCACTAATTTTGAAGCTGTTTGCGATTACTTTCAAATCGCCTATTAAATTAGTATATCATAATTAAGTAATTAACCCGAGGACTCAAGTCTTCGGGTTTTTTTGTTCCTTTTTTAGGCTGAAATGTTTACTATTGTAGTTCAAAATTAAACATATATTTTCAAGATGATTACACGTAAAAGCGCAAGCATTTCAAAATTTATAATCCATAAAGTAGGAAATAAACACAATGATACTAAAAATGCGTTTTCTGATAAGGAAGTGCATTTCGATGAAGAAAGTTACGAGCTTATGCTACCGTTTTTATTACGTCCTTTTGGCTCTGTGGTACAAAGTTTTCGTTTTAATCATCATGCCAATGTTGAACTGAATGAAATTAATGCGTACACCAAATCTATTTTTGAAGATGAAGACAACTTTGTCGAGACTTCTAAAAACATTGTCAAACATTTATACGAACAGTCTAACTCTGCTCAAATAAAAACAGGAGATGTTCTAGTGGCTATTTTTGAAGGTATCGAATACAAAGAAATGGTTACTAACGCCATCGGTATTTTTAAAATTGAAAGTAAAGTTAATTTCTTTCAAACCTTTTTAGAAAACAACAGTTACGATGTACTGGTACAAAAAGGAATCAGTTCTAAAAAAGTAGACAAAGGCTGTTTAATTTTAAATCAAAAAGATACCGAAGGACACATTATTCTAAGTGTAGACAATAATAGTTATGATGCACAATATTGGACGGACAACTTTCTAAATATTAAGTATGCCGATGATATGAATAATCACACTCATAATTATTTAGAGTTGTGCAAAGAATTCTCGACCGAAATACTTAAAACAAGTTACGGCGAACAAGAGCGCAATATCTTTTTAGCTAAAACCATTGACTATTTTAAAGAAAATGAAACCATAAATGTCGAACGTTTTAAAGAGGAGGTATTTACTGAAGAAAAACACATTAGGGAATTTGAAGACTTTAAAAAGGATTACGAATCGGATTTAAATGTGGTATTACGAAATCAGTTTGATCTTGCTGAAGCTGTTGTTTCCAAGGAAAAGAAAAAGATTAAAACCGACATTAAGCTCGACACTCATATACAAATAAAATTAGATATTGACGCCCCCGATGCGGCTAGCGAGCATTTAGAGCGCGGGTATGACGAAGAGAAAAAGATGCATTATTACAAGGTGTTTTTTAATGCCGAAGCTTAATTATACGATTCAAGATGGGAGTTTCTAATTTAACGATTTACGACGAGGCAAAAATTGATTTTGAGGACATTCATTTTAGTCCGGAAAACAAAACAGCCTTAACACGCTTGCTCAAGGAGTTTAAACATATTGAGGCATTAAGCAAATACGGACTAACCGTCGATAACAAAATTCTATTATATGGTCATACTGGATGCGGTAAAACAACAACCGCTAAAGCCATTGCCAAGCATATAGGAAAAAAAACGTACAGCATAGATTTAAGTACAATAATCTCGTCAAGACTTGGCGAAACCTCAAAAAATGTTGCTACCGTATTTAAAAAGGCTGCTCATGAAAAAGCTGTTTTATTTATTGATGAATTCGATTATCTAGGAGCTTCTAGAAATTATAACAAAAAAGATTCGGCCGAAATGCAACGCTTGGTTAATAGTATTATTCAGCTTATCGATTTCTACCCTAGCGATGCCCTTTTAATTGCAGCCACTAATTTTAGTGAGGTGATCGATTCTGCAATTTTACGCCGTTTTCAACTAAAATTAAAATTCGAACTTCCTTCCAAAGAAGGCTTAGATACGTATTACGATTCGCTTTTAAGTGCATTTCCAAACCAATACCACCAGTTTTCAAGAATCTATGATGTTTCTTACGCCGAAGCGAAAGACCATTTACATCAAGCAATAAAAACACAAATAATAAAGGACGAGGAAGAAAAACGCCAGTAGCCTATCGGTATTTCCGGTGGTGACCTGTTTGCATAAAAAAAGCGATCTTAAATTTAAGATCGCTTTTTTTTTGTTATTAATATCGGTTACGCTTTTTCTTTCACAAATTCAGATTCAAAAAGAGTAGTGAAGTGTTTTAACAGTTTTTCTTTTACCTCATCTTCATCCACTGTCTGCTTTCCTAATTCTACATTTAAGGACGTTACAGCCTTACCACGAATACCACAAGGAATAATATTATCAAAATACCCAAGGTTAGCATTTACATTTAATGCAAAACCATGCATGGTTACCCAGCGACTTGCACGCACTCCCATTGCACAAATTTTTCTAGCAAAAGGGGTTCCCACATCCAACCAAACTCCTGTTTCACCAGGACTGCGTTCAGCTTTTAAACCATACTCTTCAAGGGTAAGAATAATCATTTCTTCTAGGAACCGCAAATACTTATGAATATCGGTAAAGAAATTATCCAAGTCTAAAATAGGATACCCTACAATTTGCCCGGGTCCGTGATAGGTAATATCTCCACCGCGATTAATTTTATAAAAGGTAGCCCCCTTCTCTTTAAGTTGCTCTTCGCTTAATAATAAGTTAGATACATCTCCGCTTTTCCCTAAGGTATAGACGTGGGGATGCTCGACGAAAAGAAAATAATTAGTAGTCTCTAAACCTGCATTTTCTCTTCGGTTTTTAATTTTAGTATCTAAAATACCTTTAAATAACTCCTCTTGGTAATCCCAAGTCTCTTTAAAGTCTTTACTACCTAAATCTTGTAATTGGATATCCTTATTCATAGACTACAAAATTACAAAAATAAATAATGCACTGCCTGATCTCCTCGTGTGAAAGTCTTCTTAAAAAATAATGTTTTTATAACCACTTAGTTAGTTCATAAAAACAATATAAAGTTAGTGTTACCTGTTAGGGTTATTTAAAATAACCAGTGCCGCAATTGTTCCAGGCACCCAGCCACATAACCATAATAAAAACACTATAAGTATAGAGCCACAGCCTTTATCTAAAACAGCTAATGGCGGACAAATTATTGAAAGTAACACTCTCCAAAATCCCATAATTTTAATTGATTTAATATTTTTTGATTTGATTGATGGCGGTACTTTGTTATAAACAGTACCTACTAGTAAGATAAGACGTATAATCTAACGATTCGTTACACTACACGTAACACATCGCTCAAACTTCTTTGATTTACTCGGTATTCGCAATGATAATAATAAGATTTATAACAGAAATAAATCACACATAAACAAGGATTTAATAAGCAGATCCCGAAGGTAACATTTGACTATAATCACCAAAAAAAATAATTTTAATTGCAGTGTAATAATCTTATCTTTGCGGGCTTAATTACACACAAATTAAACTATGTCACAATTATCTGAGCAAGAGCTCGTACGAAGAGAAAAGCTTGCAAAATTACGCGAGTTAGGAATTAACCCTTATCCAGCCGATTTATTCCCTGTTTCTGAGACTTCTAAGCAAGTCAAACAGAATTTCGAAAATGGTAAAAAAGTGGTTATTGCAGGACGATTAATGTCTCGTCGTATTCAAGGTAATGCAAGTTTTGCAGAACTTCAAGATAGCGAAGGCAGAATTCAAGTGTACTTTAATCGTGATGAAATTTGCACTGGAGAGGACAAAAGTAAATACAATGATATCTATAAAAAGTTATTAGATATTGGCGATTTTATAGGGATTGAAGGTGAGCTTTTCACTACGAAAGTAGGTGAAAAAACTGTAATGGTTAAAGAGTTTAAATTACTTAGTAAGTCGTTAAAACCATTACCATTACCAAAAATTGATGCTGATGGAAATGCTCATGATGCATTTAACGACCCTGAATTACGTTACCGTCGTCGTTATGCCGATTTGGTAGTCAACCCACATGTTAAAGATGTATTCATCAAGCGTACAAAATTGTATACTGCGATGCGTAACTTTTTTAACGACTCAGGATATTTTGAAGTAGAAACTCCTGTTTTACAACCAATTCCTGGAGGGGCAGCAGCAAGACCATTTATTACGCACCATAACAGTTTAGATATTCCTTTATATATGAGAATCGCTAACGAACTGTACCTAAAACGTTTAATTGTTGGTGGTTTTGATGGCGTATATGAGTTTTCTAAAAACTTCAGAAATGAGGGAATGGACAAAACCCATAATCCTGAATTTACAGCTATGGAAATCTACGTGGCTTATAAGGATTACAATTGGATGATGGATTTTTGTGAGAAACTCCTAGAACATTGTGCTATTGCCGTAAATGGAACTAGCGAGGCGACTTTTGGTGAGCATAAAATTAATTTTAAAGCCCCTTACGCCCGTGTTACTATGACCGACTCTATCAAGCATTTTACTGGTTTTGATATTACAGGAAAAACAGAAGCTGAAATACGCGAAGCCGCTAAAGGCATGGGTATTGAAGTTGATGACACTATGGGTAAAGGAAAATTAATCGACGAAATCTTTGGAGAAAAATGTGAAGGTAATTATATACAACCTACTTTCATTACCGATTACCCTAAGGAAATGAGTCCGTTATGTAAAGAACATAGAGACAATCCAGAATTAACAGAGCGTTTTGAGCTTATGGTTTGTGGTAAGGAAATTGCTAACGCTTATTCTGAGCTTAACGACCCTATAGACCAACGCGAACGTTTTGAACACCAATTAAAACTGGCTCAAAAAGGAGATGACGAAGCTACTGAATTTATTGACCACGACTTTTTACGTGCTTTGGAATACGGTATGCCTCCAACTTCTGGAATGGGAATTGGAATGGACCGTTTAATCATGTATTTAACAAACAACCAATCGATTCAAGAGGTACTTTTCTTCCCGCAAATGCGACCAGAGAAAAAGGCTATCCCTATGAATGACGATGAAAAAGCGGTTTTTGCTCTATTAAAGAAACAGTCTCCAATAGATTTAAACACTTTAAAAGCAGATTCTGGATTGAGTAATAAAAAATGGGACAAAACCATAAAAGGACTAACCAAATTAAAAGTGGCTAAAGTTGAAAAAACAGACGAAGGCTTGTTTGTTGCCTTAGTCTAAAATGATAAAATCTTACAATTTAAAACAGCGTTACTTAAGCTTAAGTAACGCTGTTTTTGGTTAAAGACTAACCATCATCAAAACAAACTTATCTATTTTGTTTTAATTTTTATCTGTTGTACTAACAGTTATTCATTATCGGTGTTGTTTCTGGTTATATACTGAATATCTCGTGTGTTTTTTTGCACCGCAATGGCTGAGAATAAACTCAGTAAAAAGGACATGGCATAAAATCCTTTTTCACTCAGAAGCAAGTCGGCATTCCATAAACCGACAACCAATAAAACCACGGCTGCCAAAGCAGCAAACCAACTAATACTATAATACATATCGGTAACTGGAACGCCTTCCAGCCTATCACGAACGGCTTTCTGCACAGAAACAGCCGCATATAAACCGAATAATAGAATCGTAAAATAATACCCTTTTTCGTTAAGTTGCATATCGGCATTCCATAAACCAATACAATATGATACCATTCCAGCAATTAATGTGCTCCATGCTGCTCCTATAAAAGCTGCTGTTGGTTTCTGATCGTAAACCTTTTTGTCTTTTCTGTTTTTTGTTTCTGCATCTGTCGAAACGTTTTCTTGATAGTTCATAATTTTTGTGTTTTGATTATGAAGCAAATATCCGACACTAGTTAACCTTAAAAAACACTACTTTTCAAAATTACTGACGATATAAAAACATAATAATCAAAATTAACCTTATATTTAATAAGATAATAGACAAACTAACTGACGATATAATGACTGATTTAAATGCGATTGTTTCAACATTTTCTTCTGAAGAACAGCAGCAATTCATTCAATTTTTAGAAAAGAAGAACAAAAGGAAAGACACCAAAAACATTCAATTGTTTAAATTATTAGTCAAAAACAACCTCTCTTCTGATGCACTTTGCACGTCCCTTTATAAAACCAACAACAAATCTGCATATCATGCGCTAAGAAAGCGACTTTACCACGCCATCATTGATTTTGTAGCCACCATTAATTTAGAAGAAGGGCACTCTATAGATATGCAGCTTATAAAATACATATTGGCTGCTCGTGCTTTTTTGCTACAGCACCAATATGCGGTTGCCTATGCCATTTTAAACAAAGCTGAAGTTTTAGCACAAGAGCATTATTTATTCGCTATACTCAACGAAATCTACCATACTCAAATTCAATATGCCTATGCCTATCCCAAAATTGAATTAACCACTTTAGAGCAAAAGTTTAAAGCAAACCAAAAACAGCATTATTTAGAAGATCAACTTAATCTTGTGTACGCTAAAATAAGACAAGCTTTAAACCCTTCGCACTACAAAGGCAAACCTGAAGATTTTGAAAAGCTTTTACAGCACACGCTTAACGAACATCACATTAGCCTTCAAGAATCGTTGTCATTTAAATCACTATACCAATTGATGACTATGGTAAGTCTTTCGGCATTTGTAACAAACGACTATTTAAAAATAGAACCCTTTTTAATTTCGACCTACAACAAGCTACTGTCTTATAAAAACACGAACCGACAATTATATTATCACATCCAAGTCCTTTACATCATTGCTAACACGTTATTTCGGAATAAAAAATTTAAGGATTCTCTACACTATCTAGAACTTATGCATCAGCAGATGCATTTAAATCGGAACAAATATTACAAGGTCTTTGAACCTAAATACTGTTTATTAAAAGCATTAAATTGCAACTATACCAATCGCCAAACGGAAGCTATAAGCATTATAAAAAGTAGGAACACCAAGAATAACGACGATTTAGAAACAGCATTGTTGTTATCCTTAAGCTTAGTGATGTTTAATATGCAGGCTACGAATTACAAAAGTGCACTTCGAGAATTGGCTACTATGCATCACACAGACTCCTATTACGAAAGCAAGGTTGGCCTAGCTTGGGTAATTAAAAAAAATTTAATTGAAATTATTTTACATATCGAACTAGGAAATATAGATTTAGTCGATTCGCGCTTACTTAGTTTTAAACGCTCCTACTACCCCTATTTAAAATCTATAAACCAACAACGTGTGCTCACTTACTTAGGTTTTGTAGAGCGGTATTATAAATATAGCGGTAGCGTAGTGAGTGCGACGTTTAGAGCAAAAGTAGAAGATGCTTTTGAGTGGGTACCTTCAGAAAAAGAAGATATTTTTGTTATGAGTTTTTATGCCTGGCTTAAAAGCAAAATGGAAAACAAACCCCTATATCCAATCACTTTAGACCTCGTAAAACAAGCTATAGATTAATTTAAACGGACTATCATTCTTAACGCATAAAAAAAGCTTCAAGTTAAACTTGAAGCTTTTTTTTTCTATCTAAAAGTATGTGTGTTTACAATCCTAAAGTTTCAATACCTTGTTCAAAAATCACATCTACAGGAATATTAGCATCACTTAAGCGATCTAAGTCACTTTGAAGTTCTTCTGGAATACCACCATAATTTGCAACAAAGGCACCAACACCATCATAATCACCCTCCCCTTGATACGTTAAAATAACTTTAGACAACGCTTCCATAGCTAACTCCATTTTATCAAAATGCACAGCATAGGTTCCATCTTCATTTCTTGAAAATGCTCCCATTTCTTTAAAGAAATTAAATCGGATCATATTTGCTTTTCCGTGCGCACTTGAGGCTCCAAAACGTACAGATCTAAAAATACCAGCCATAAAGGTTACCATATTATCTTTTAAATCTTCTTTTAACTCACCTTTAGCATGTAATTGCTGCACCATATAAAGTCCTAAAATATCTGCTTTTCCCTCTTCTAGTGCACTTGCATATTCTTTTAGCGATGTACGCACGGTACCTTTTCCATTAATGGTATTCTTAATCCCTAGTCCGTGAGCAACTTCATGAAACATAGTATTAGCAAAAAAGGCATCAAACGTAACATGTTTACGTTGGTCTTCAGCTATTAACACATCGGTAATAGGCAACAGTATTTTATCAAACTTTGCTTGCATTGCATTTTTAAGTTGCAAGCGGCGAGTTCCTTTTTTAAGCTGAACTTCTTCATCGTTTGGTAGATTAATAGCAATTGTTTTACTTCCCGAATTACAGTCACCGGCATAAAACACAACATCATAAGCATTTAAATCACTATCTGTTCCCGGCTGTTCTTGTTTGTATTTTTCATCTACTGGTAAGCCTTTTTGTAGTTCTGGCAAAAAGCTACTAAATTTTTCCAAGCGTTTGCTCCACTCTTGATCTTTAATTAAAACATAGCCTTCGTGTGCTGCTTTATTTCCAAAAAGTTGATCTTCATAAGTTTCAATAGGACCAATAACAATATCCAAGGTGTTATTTTTCATATCCATCCAAGCAAAATCACTCTCTTGATACTCATCATTCGACAATGCTGCTGCACGCAACTCCAAATATTTTTTTAGTCCGCCATCCTCTGCTAATTTAGACGCTTCTAACAATAGGTTGGACACCTCTTTAACTTCCGATTCAAATTGTTTGTGGTATGGTATTGTAAATAACTTACCACTCTCATCACGACGCACAAAATTGTATAAGCTAGATTTATTTTCTAACTCAGCATTCTGAAACTCTTCTTTTGTCATATCTGCCGGGTAATAATTTGCCCCTTTAGGTTTTTCACCAATCCCCTCCACAAAAGGTTTGTTATTTGCTAAGCGATCCCAAGGACCATAATTAATGGATGCATATTTTTTCACATCTTCATCAGAAATAGAGTTTAGTAAGGCATCACAATCCCCATAAGCTTCGTACCAGAATAAATCATTCATTTTATCTGCCGCTTTAATTAAGATGGGTAACATCTCGCGCTCATTATCTGTTAATCCACTTAAATCTGCCGTCAATTCAACAGGCACATACTTACTCAAATTCTGTTGCATTTCTGTAAGTTTTTCATCTTCTACTTGCTCAACTTTACTTTCTTTTTCTTTACAAGAAAATGCAATAATAGTTGTCATTAAAAGGATTGCTAATTGCTTCATAATGTTTAGATTTTAATTATATTTACAAAGATAACCATTTTAATTACTAGCATAAATGTAATTATTACATTATAAGAAGTGTTCCGAAATCACAAGACTGCAACTTATAAAATACCACATATAACACACACTAAAAGCATACACCAATGAAAAAAACCTGTATTATTCTCGGAACTTTTTTAACTTTATTATTTACCGCATGTGAAGGTCCTGCTGGGCCTCCGGGTTTTAACGGTTTTGATGGTCAAGACGGCGTGGATGGCTCAATATTTGAAGCCTTAGTTTTTGAAATTGATATTGACTTGGCTTTAAACTCGGCAAACAACACGTTTGAATTTAGAGAAGACTTCTCGGCTCATAATATTCAGCTTTATAACAACGATGCGATTTTTGTTTATAGACTAGAAGAGGTAGACAATGGCCTTGACGTGTGGCGTCAGCTACCACAACCCTTTCTAACCGATCTTGGGGTTCTTTATTACAACTTCGATTTCACTCAATATGATTATAGCATTTATGTAGAACCAGATTATAATGCAAATTCGGTCGCGCCAAGCCTTGTAAACAATCAAGTCTTTCGCGTTTTTATTCTTCCTGCTGATGTGAATTTCTCAACTAAAATGGAATTTTCCAATATGAATACTTTAATGAAGGCTACAGGAATTACCGAAAAGGATATTCAGCAGTTTAAAATAAATTAAGAGAAGTATTTTTTTGCATTTCCTACGATAAAGTGATTATTAGAGATGTAAAACAATAAAAAAGAAGTTATATTTACGGATACTATTAAACCATTAAACTTATTAATAGTCTAAAAAACAAGCAACAACATTATATTAACTAAGCGCTTAGGCGGAAATAAACACTTAAAAACAATGAAAAAATTACTATTAATTGCTATTGCATTAGTCACTTTACAAGTAAGTGCTCAAAATGATAAAACCAACAAATTAAACAATAAAAGTGCTGAAGAGATAGCTCAGATGCAAACAGAACGTTTAACAAAAGCATTATCATTAGATGAAGCTCAGCAAAAGAGAATAAGCATTCTAAATCTACAACATGCCAAAATGCAGGAGGAGCTACGAAGCTCTAAAATGGAGGAGAAAAAAGCGTCTAAAGAAAGACGTATGGAATTAAAAAAAGGCCTAGAGTCTAGTAGAAATAATAGAGATAATAATATGAAGGCTATTTTAAGCGACGAGCAGTATGCAAAATGGACTACACTTAAAGAAAAGCAAAAAGACGAACGATTAGAAAGACGTGGGAAAAAATAATATTCCACTTTTATAAGTTAAGAATAAGGCGCAGCATAATTAATCTGCGTCTTTTTTATTTGCGAATATTATGCAAATAGCTTTTCTTTGAGTAATTAATGAATAATACTTGAAAAATGAAAAAAATAATTACTTTTTGCTTCTTTGCTTTCGCTCTTGTAATAGGAACTCAAAATGTTGTGGCTCAAAACAAACTTGAGATCAATAAAGAAGCGAATGAAAAAGCTTACGAATTGAGAAAACAATTAAAGTTTTCCGATGATGTTTTAGAAGAAACTTACCAAGCGTATAAAGGTAAAGCCTTAAAAAAATATTCTTTAGCTAAACACCACGGTGTAGACACGCCAGCTTACAAAAAAAACATGGCAACCCTTGAAGCTGATTTTAAAGCTAAAATGGAAAGCATCTTAACAGAAGAACAATACAGCAGATTTGTTATACTTAACGAGTCTAAGTAATATAGATTACCTAATTAATCTTATTAATAATTAGTACAAAAAAAGCGATTGTAAATTTACAATCGCTTTTTTTATGTCTTATCTTTTACTACATACTATGAAAAAACAGCGTGACAAGCTGCAATGGTTTTGTCTAAATCTTCATAAGTTAATGCATCAGTTATAAACCATGTTTCAAAAGCACTTGGTGCGATATACACCCCATTATTCAACATCCCGTGAAAAAAGGTTTTAAAAGTCTCATTATTCCCTTTTGCTGCCGTATCGAAATCAACAACCTCAGTCTCATCAAAATGAACAGAAATCATCGAGCCTACTCTATTAATTGTATGCGTAACATTTAGCTGTGTTAAAACATCGGCTAACCCCTTGTGTAAATACGCGGTTTTTTCCTCTAAACGCGTATAAATCTCTTTATCATTATTAAGCTCTGTTAACATAGCCAACCCTGCTGCCATAGCTAAAGGATTCCCACTTAAAGTTCCTGCTTGATAAACGGGACCTAAAGGAGCCAGATGATTCATAATAGCATTATTTGCTGCAAAAGCACCCACTGGCAATCCGCCACCAATAACTTTTCCGAAACAAACAATATCTGCTTTTACATTAAACAGTTCTTGAGCACCTCCTTGCGCTAATCGAAAGCCTGTCATTACCTCATCAAAGATTAATAAGATGTTATGAGCGTCACACAAACTTCTTAACTGTTGTAAAAAGTTGTTTTTAGGTGGCACGCATCCCATATTCCCGGCAACCGGTTCTATAATAATACATGCTATCTCCCCCTTATTAGCTTCAATTAAAGCCTCAACATTATTAATATCGTTATACTTAGCTAGTAACGTATCTTTTGCAGTGCCTTCGGTAACACCAGGACTATTCGGACTACCAAAAGTTACAGCGCCACTACCTGCTTGTATTAAAAAGGAATCACTATGACCATGATAGCACCCTGCAAATTTTATAATTTTATCTTTCCCCGTATAACCTCTTGCTAATCGCACAGCACTCATACAGGCTTCTGTTCCCGAATTAACAAAACGGATTTTGTCAATATTAGGCACCATAGACACTGCTAATTCTGCGATTTGAGTTTCTATCTCGGTAGGCATACCAAAAGACGTCCCTTTTTTTGCTTTATCGATAACGGCGTTAACCACCGGTTCGTAAGCGTGCCCTAAAATCATAGGTCCCCATGAATTTATATAATCGATTAATGTATTTCCATCCTCATCATATAAATATGCGCCTTTGGCTTCCTTTACAAAAATAGGTGTACCACCAACGGCTTTAAATGCTCGAACTGGAGAATTCACCCCTCCAGGAATAACCTGCTCTGCTTTTGCAAACAAAGCACTACTGCGTTTATAAATCATAATATTTTGTAATATTTATTTTCTTATTTAATATATAATTCTTGCCCAATTGCTAATTCATTAGACTTAAGCCCGTTTAACTCTTGTAGCTCCTTCACGGTCATATTGTATTTTCGTGATAAAGAATACAAAGTATCCCCCGCAACAACTATATGTTTATCCTCATTTTTTACTACAGGGCGTTTTGCCGGTGTTTTACCAAGGACCTCTAAATCGTACTGATACAACTGATAGCGTTCAATCAGACTAATTAACTTATCTGGGTATTTTCTATCCGTAGCGTAACCTGCAGCTTTTAGTCCTTTTGCCCATGCTTCGTAATCATCTATAGCCAATTTAAATAATCCCGCATACCTTTTTCTTTCTTTTAAAAATAAGGAGTGATCTCTAAAAGAATACTTAGAGTGTTTATATTTCCTGAAACATTCTTGTGCGGCATCATCATCGTGATAAATTTTATCACCTGTCCATTCGCGGTGGCATTTTATACCAAAATGATTATTTGCTTCTACAGATAAACGTCCGTTTCCTGAACCCGATTCTAATATGCCTTGTGCTAATGTTATACTTGCAGGAATACCATAATCTCTCATTTCATCTTTTGCTATACCACTATAATTTGCAATATAGGCTTCCGTTGCATTTGCGTACCCACTAGACACTGGTTTGGACTCTTCTTTTGGCGCAGCAATAACAACCTTCTCTTCTGTAGGCGTTTTTGGTTGTCTTGTTACACGCTCTGTTTTAGTTTTTGTTTTACTAGTCACCACCTTTTTACGTGATCCACAACTTAAAACTAGTACACTCAAACAAATAATGGTAAATATCTTCTTCATCAACTTTTATTGTATTAACGGTAATTCTTTTTGTTTTAAAATAGCATTCATTCCTGCAATGCCTTGCAAGCCGCCAGTATGAATGGCTAAAATTTTTGTCCCTTTAGCAAAAACACCTTTTTTTATCAACTCTGAAATCCCATACAGCATCTTTCCCGTATAAATAGGATCTAAAGCAATATTATTTTGTGCTTTAAACTGATTGATAAACGTAATCAATTCGGGTTTTATTTTAGCGTAACCTCCAAAATGATAATCGGTGATTAATTCCCAATTATTACGCTTTGCAAATTTACTAATATCCTCTTGTAAAAAGCTTCCTTTTAATGCCGAAAAACCCAAAATTTTCTGATTTGGTTCAGAACTATTTATCAACCCTGATAAGGTCCCTCCTGTGCCTACTGATGCACATACATAATCAAAACACTTATCGGCTTCAGTCAATATTTCTTCACAGCCTTTAACCGCTAAGTCATTTGTTCCTCCTTCTGGAACGGTATAAAAAGTTCCAAACTCGGCTTTTAAGCCGTTTAAAAAGTCAGTACTAGTTTTATCCCTAAACTGCTCGCGACTAACAAATTTAAATTGCATACCACAACGTTTAGCATACTCTAGGGTCTCATTATGAATTGATTTTTTCGCGAGTTCTTCTCCTCTAATCACACCTATCGTTTGTAATCCGGAGACTTTTCCAGCTGCTGCGGTTGCAATGATATGATTAGAGAAAGCACCTCCAAATGTTAACAACTTAGTGTAATTATGTGCTTTAGCAAAGGCTATATTGTATTTTAATTTCCTGTATTTATTTCCAGAAATTATAGGATGTATGGCATCTTCCCGTTTAAGATAGACTTCGACATCTTTAATTCCATTTAAAATAACCTGCTCATTAACACTGTTTTCTATCTTAAAAATCATAGCTACGAATATACTTTAAAAATTGCCAAAACGAACGTGTTTTTAAATAGTTTAAGTTCGATTCGTTAGCATAAGCTTCACGCTCAAATGAGATATTTTTATAGGCTAAATAGACCTGTCTATACTGAATATATCGAAATAAAAACTCTAGTATATAAATGATATAAAAAGGAAGAACCAGCATTTCTACCTGCTGCCTTAAATGAATTTTCTCATGATTAATAAGTACGCCGTCTTTTTTTAAAGCTTTAGACTTTAAAAACACAAACGGATAGATGGCTAATCCAGAATAGCCTTTGGGAACTAAATATTTTGAAAATAATATCACTATTAAAAGCACTCAAAAATCACTCCAATTTACATTATATTTGTAACATATGAAGAAAATTATCCCAATTGAAGAGGGGGATTATTATTTAACCCCTGAAGGCTACAGATGTTTTACAGAGCAATACCACCTAAAAAGAGGCTATTGTTGCGAAAGCGGCTGTAGACACTGCCCTTATGGCTTTAATAAAAAAACGAATAGAAAAACATTATAATTATAAAGTAGTGACGAATGTAAAACCCTACTTTTCATGAACGCTTTACACATTAACTCTAGCGTTTACAACTACTGATAAAACACAACATAAAATGACTTTTAAAGAACAGATTCTTGAAGGAATACCAGACCATTTACCTGCAGAGAAACCTTACGAAATTGACATCAACCATGCTCCAAAACGCAAAGCCATTCTATCTCCTGAGGAAGAAAAATTAGCCTTGCGAAATGCATTGCGTTATTTCGACAAGAAACACCACAATACTTTAATTAAGGAATTCAAACACGAATTGGATACTTACGGTCGTATTTATATGTACCGCTTGCGTCCTGATTATAAAATGTACGCGCGTCCTATAGACGAGTATCCTGCACAATCCAAGCAAGCAGCAGCAATCATGTTAATGATCCAGAACAACTTGGACTATGCGGTAGCACAACACCCTCACGAATTAATTACTTATGGTGGTAATGGTGGTGTGTTTTCAAATTGGGCACAATACCGTTTAACCATGAAATATTTGGCAGAAATGAATGACGAGCAAACTCTAGTGATGTACTCAGGTCATCCTATGGGCTTGTTCCCATCCCATAAAGAGGCTCCGAGAGTTGTGGTTACAAATGGTATGATGATTCCTAACTATTCTCAACCTGATGATTGGGAGAAATTTAACGCTTTAGGGGTTACTCAGTACGGACAAATGACGGCTGGAAGCTATATGTATATTGGCCCTCAAGGTATTGTTCATGGAACGACTATAACCGTTTTAAACGGATTTAGAAAAATTAATAAAACGCCTAAAGGAAACTTATTTGTAACCTCTGGTCTAGGTGGTATGTCTGGCGCTCAGCCAAAAGCCGGAAACATTGCTGGTTGTATTACGGTTTGTGCCGAAGTAAACCCTAAAATAACACAAGTCCGTTTAGATCAGGGTTGGATTGATGAGAAAATCTCTGATTTAGACACGTTAGTTGCACGTGTTACCAAAGCTAAATCAGAAAAAGAAACCATATCTATAGCCTATTTAGGAAATGTAGTTGACGTTTGGAAAAAATTTGATGAAGAAAATATTCATATAGACCTAGGTAGTGATCAGACCTCACTTCACAATCCATGGGCGGGCGGATATTATCCGGTAGGCCTAACTTTTGAAGAAGCTAACGATATGATGGCAAATAACCCTGAACTGTTTAAAGAGAAGGTTCAAGACTCTTTACGCCTTCATGCCGATGCCATTAACAAACATACCGCGAAAGGTACTTACTTCTTCGATTACGGAAATGCGTTCTTATTGGAAGCTTCACGAGCTGGTGCTGATATTATGGCAAGCAACGGCATTGATTTTAAATACCCTAGTTATGTTCAAGATATTATGGGACCAATGTGTTTCGATTATGGTTTCGGACCTTTCCGATGGGTATGTGCTTCTGGGAAACCTGAAGATTTAGAAAAAACTGACGCCATTGCTTGTGAGGTTTTAGAAGAAATAAAACGCCATTCTCCAAAAGAAATCCAACAGCAAATGAGTGACAATATCCAGTGGATTAAAGGCGCTCAAGCCAATAAACTAGTCGTAGGATCTCAGGCTAGGATTTTATATGCCGATGCAGAAGGACGCGCTAAAATAGCTGAAGCGTTTAACCAAGCCATTGCAAAGGGAGATATTGGGACAGTAATATTAGGACGTGATCACCATGATGTATCAGGGACAGATTCTCCGTATCGTGAGACCTCAAATATATACGACGGTTCTCGCTTTACAGCAGATATGGCCATTCACAATGTCATTGGAGACAGCTTCCGCGGTGCTACGTGGGTAAGTATTCACAATGGTGGTGGCGTTGGCTGGGGAGAAGTTATTAATGGCGGATTTGGTATGGTTCTTGATGGTAGTAAAGAGGCGTCAAAGCGCTTAAAATCAATGCTATTTTGGGATGTTAACAACGGGATTTCAAGACGTAGTTGGGCGAGAAATGAAGGTGCTGTTTTTGCAATAAAACGCGCTATGGAAATCGAACCTAATTTAAAAGTAACCTTACCCAATTTAGTAGATGATGAGATTATAGACTCGTTATAATTACTAACTAAAAAATTGAAAGAGATGAAATTAATTAAAACACTACCCTTAATACTACTTGCTTTAGTAGTTACTTCTTGTAGCTCGGTGCGAGTGCAGTCAGATTACGATAAAAATGCCGATTTTAATTCCTATAAGTCGTTTGCATTTTTTAAACCAGGTATTGACAAAGCAGAAATTAGCGACTTAGATAAACGCAGAATTTTAAGAGCTATAGAATCTGAATTACTAGCCAAGGGATTTACAAAATCGGAAACCCCCGATTTACTTGTTAGCATATTCACAAAATCGCGTCAAGAGGTTAACGTGTACAACAACGGAGGTTATGGAATGTATGGTTACGGTTGGGGCTGGAGTCCTTATTACCATCATAACACCGTGAGCTCTTCAACACAGGGGAGTTTATATATAGACCTCATCGATGCCAATAAAAAAGAGCTTATTTGGCAAGGAAAAGGTTCTGGTTATTTAAGCAACGGCAGTAATGTTGAGCAAAAGGAAGCCCGAATTAACGAATTCGTCGCTGAAATTCTAGCTAAATATCCACCGGAATTAAAATAATAAACAATTAAAAAAAGCGATTCAATTTTTAAATTGAATCGCTTTTTTATTACTAGTCTAAAGGGGATTAATCATCCGTCTTTACTTTTATTTTAGTTTCCTCTCCGTCTTCTTTAATTTTCACCTTTTTATCTTCGGTTTCCATTTTTATCTTGGTTTCATCACCATCTGTTTTAACATCTATCTCGGCTCCTTCATTTTGCATTTCTTCGATTAACTCTTCTTTTTGAGTTTTCTCTTCCCTACATGATGTAAAAGCGACTGTCATAAAACATAATGCTAATACTGTGTGAATTATTTTTTTCATTTGTATAATTTTTAATTAATTATTCTAAATATACTAATTAATTGTAAACTAATAACATCACAAAAAAAACAAATCACTTAAAAACCTAGTTCTATTCTCATTGTATTGTTAAGTTCGGAATTAAAAATCTGTAATCCCTGAGTTTGCATAAAAAAAAGAGAAGCTGTTAAGCTCCTCTTTAATAAGTATTTTTTTTTAAGTAAAACAGCATTCTGTTCTCTTCTACACCCTTTAATAATTAAAAAGACTTTCTATTTTAGCTTTAATCTTTTCTGTTGATGGGATCATGGTTTGTTCTAAAGTAGAGTTTAAAGGAATTGCCGGCATATTTTCACTACCGATCGTCATCACAGGGGCGTCCAAATATTTAAAACATTCTTCCTGAATTTTTCCTGCCAAGGCTCTGGCAAAACTATTATTACTTGGCTCTTCGGTAACCACTAAACACTTTCCTGTTTTCTTAACCGATTTCATAACAGTCTCTTCATCTAATGGGAAAAGGGTACGCAGATCGATGACTTCAATTTGATCTTTCATCCCCAGCTCTTCACTAGCATTCATGGCCCAATGCACCCCCATTCCGTAGGTTACTACAGTTAAAGTCTCTACATCGTCTTGCTTCCATATTTCTTGCAACAACCATGCTTTACCAAATGGCAACACATAGTCTTCACTAGGCTCTATAGATGTCGCTCCTTGAGTTCCTGGCACTTTAGACCAGTACAACCCTTTATGCTCTAAAATCACAACAGGATTTGGATCGTAATAGGCTGCTTTTATAAGCCCTTTTAAATCGGCTCCATTACTAGGATAAGCTATTTTAATACCGCGAATATTAGTAATCACACTTTCTACAGAAGATGAATGGTAAGGTCCACCACTACCATAAGCACCAATAGGCACTCTTAAAATCATGCTTACTGGCCATTTACCGTTACTTAAATAGCAACTTCTACTTACCTCTGTAAACAACTGATTTAGTCCTGGCCAAATATAATCAGCAAACTGAACCTCTACGATTGGCTTTAATCCGACTGCAGACATACCTACCGTAGATCCCACGATAAAGGCTTCTTGAATAGCGGTATTAAACACACGATCGTCTCCAAATTTCTGAGCTAATGTAGCTGCTTCTCTAAACACACCTCCCAAGCGACCACCAACATCTTGACCGTATAGTAAACACTCTTTGTGCTTTTTCATTAATTCTTCTACAGCAAATAAAGCGCAATCCACCATCACCACTTTTTCTGCTCCTTTAGGAGCCCGTTCACCATGCTCCTCGGTAATTGGTGTCGGTGCGAAATCGTTTGTAAATAAATCTTCAGGTTTCGGATCTTCGGCTAATAAGGCCTTTTCAAAATCTGCTTGCACATTAGCTTTTGCTGTCTTTTCTAAAGTATCAATATCTTTTTGTGAAAAACCATTATCTAACAGTTGTTGCTTTAATACTGGATAAGGATCTCTAGATTTTGCTTCTTCTAAATCATCGCGATACCACTCCATACGTACACCAGAAGTATGATGATTTAATAGCGGTACTTTAGCGTGGACTAAAAACGGACGACGTTCGGTACGGATGGTTTTTATCACCTTTTCTACGGCCTGGTAACTTTCTGTAAAGTTTGCACCATCGATAGAAATGGCTTCCAAACCTTTAAATCCTTTCGCGTATTCAAAGGCGTCTTGGGCACGGGTTTCGGCTGCATTAGCAGAAATATCCCAGCCATTATCTTGTACTAAAAATAAAATTGGCATTTGTTTTAAAGCTGCCATTTGAAAGGCTTCTGCGATTTCACCTTCGGTTACTGAAGCATCCCCTAAAGAGCACACTACAAACGGCAAGTCCTTTATAGTTTTATCGTCTATTCCCTGAAGCTCTTTATATTGCATCCCCATAGCTACTCCTGTAGCTGGAATAGCTTGCATTCCTGTTGCGGAAGACTGATGCGGAATTTTCGGCTTATCATCATCCTTTAAACTCGGGTGCGCATAATAAGTACGCCCACCAGAAAACGGATCGTCTTTTTTTGCTAATAGTTGCAACATTAAATCGTAAGGTTTTAAACCAAACGATAATAACATAGCATCGTCTCTGTAATATGGAAAGGCATAATCTTGAGGTAACAATTGCATACCCACAGCGATTTGTATCGCTTCGTGACCGCGCGATGTGGCGTGCACATATTTTGAAACTTGTTTAAAGTTTGCTTCGTACAACTCGGCCATGGCTTTGGCTGTGCAAAGGTTTAAAAATCCTTTTTCTAAAATATCTTTTTTCATATTATAATCAATTCGTCGGTTAGCCTATTTATGTAAATAGTTCAGTTTTAATTTTAGAAGTCCTTAGTTATTCTAGTGGTGTTAAAACTTACTATTACTGACGGGTTATTATTTTTTGCGTTAGGGATTGAGGCTTTGTTGGAGCTCTACCAATTTTTATTGGGAAGCGACTGCCGAAAGCGCGACCCTTGTGGTAACGCCCTAAATCGTTTACACCAATTCCTTTTTTAATGTAATAAGCCAGTTGAATTTATCTTCGGTCTGACCCGTTTTAATCGCATTTAATGTATTGTTGACTTCTAAACCTACAGGGCTTTCGTCTGACACATGAACGACCTCATCACCAACTCCAATTTCTTGAATATAAGCGATACCAACGGCGGTACCTGTACCGAAAGCTTCTTCTAAAGTCCCGTTTTTTGAAGCCTCTTGAATTTCGTTAATTGTAATAGCACGCTCCGTTACTTCATAGCCTTTATCTCTTAAAATAGCAATTACACTTAGTCTTGTAATACCATCTAAAATTGATCCATCACGTTTAGGAGTGATAAATTCGCCATTAATTTTAAAGAAAATATTCATGGTCCCTACCTCTTGAATATACTTACGTTCTACAGCGTCTAGCCATAATACTTGGTCATATCCTTTTGCTTTTGCTAATTCGGTTGGGCGAATTGCAGCGGCATAGTTACCGGCAGCTTTAGCCTCTCCTGTACCTCCTTGAGCGGCACGAATGTATTGTTTTTCGGCCCATAATTTAATGCGCTTACTATATAGAGATTGCGCTGGAGATGCCATAATAATAAACTTATAACTAGTTGCTGCACGCATACCAATAAAAGCTTCATCGGCATACATAAATGGTCTTAGATACAAAGCACTCCCTTCTGATGGCGGGATCCAATTGCGCTCTAAAGATACTAATGCTTTTAAACCTTCGACAAATAAATCTTCTGGAAAATGCGGCATTCCCATTCGATCGGCACTTGCATTTAATCGTGCTGCATTTTTATCGGCACGGAAAATAATTGGATTGCCGTCGGCATCTTTTGTAGCCTTCATCCCTTCAAAAATAGCCTGACCGTAATGTAAAGCCATAGCTGCAGGGTGTGTAGGAATTGCTTTTAGTGGTTCTATTCTAGGGTTTGTCCATTCGCCATTATTATAATCGCAGATAAACATATGGTCTGTAAAAGTCGTCCCTAGAGGGATGTTATTAAAATCTAAATTCTTAACGCCAGATTCTGTAACTTTTGTGATGCTTATATTATGTTTCATTATGAGTTATATTTTTTTCATTCTAATTGATCATTAGAATTTACGTGTTATATTTTTTTATTGGTATCAAATTGTTCGAAATAATCGGCAACGCGACGTACGAAGCTACCTCCTAAAAAGCCATCGACAACACGGTGGTCGAATGACAGTGATAGGTACATCATACTGCGAATAGCTATTTCGTCACCATTTTCAGTTTCGATTACTTCCGGGCGTTTTTTAATAATTCCCAAAGCCAGGATGGCTACTTCCGGTTGGTTTATGATTGGTGTTCCCATAACCGAACCAAAGGTTCCTACATTAGAAATGGTAAACGTGCTCCCTTTTATATCATCGCCTGCCAACTTATTTTCTCTTGCTTTTCCTGCAAGTTCGTTAACGTTTGCCGCTATAGTTTTTAAATCTTTAGTATCCGCGTTTTTCACTACCGGAACAATTAAATTCCCACTAGGAAGTGCTGTTGCCATACCGATATTAATATCTTCTTTAACAATGATATTATTACCATCTACAGACGCATTAATATTCGGAAAATCTTTTACTGCTTTCGCTACAGCTTCTACAAATAAAGGCGTAAACGTTAAACGCTCACCATATTTTTCTTGGAAGGCTACTTTATTAGCATTTCTCCAATTTACCATATTCGTTAAGTCGGCTTCCACATAAGCGGTAACATGAGGTGACGTATGTTTAGAATACACCATATGATCGGCGATCATTTGACGCATTCTATCCATTTCGATGACTTTACCCTTACCTTTATCAAAATTTAATTGCGGAATGCGATATGCTGTAGGGTCTTGTGTAATAGGCTGCGCAAATTTGTACGGACGGCCTTCTTCGATATAATTAAAAATATCACTTTTACGTAATCTGTCGTCTTTTCCTGTTGCCGGAATACGAGCTAATTCTTCAAAACTGACATGGTGTTCTTTCGCTATTTTAATCACTAAGGGCGAAAAGAATGTATTGGTATTAGACGTTGAAAAACTACCTGTGGACACCTGTGGTTGTGGTGCTGCCTTAGGTTTTTTGGTTTGTTTTTTGGGTTTAGATGATTTGCTATCGGAAGCTACTGCTTTTGGTGTGTCGCTTGATACTGATCCAGCTTCAGAAAGCTCTAAAGTTGCGATAACGGTACCTACAGGCACAACATCTTTGGCTTGAAAAAGGGTTTTAATTAATTTTCCTGACGCAGGAGCTGGAACTTCGTTATCCACCTTATCCGTTGCCACTTCAAGAATAATATCACCCTCATTAAAACTATCGCCTTCTTCTACTAACCAATTAATGATTGTTCCTTCGGAAATACTTTCGCCCATTTTAGGCATTTTTAATTCAAAATTTTTCAAGCTTAAAAAGGTATTTAGTTAAAGAAATAAAAGTAATAAAATTTAAGCCTGACAAATGTTAAAACCCATCATCTTTACCTAATAAAGAATATAAATCTAAAAATTAGCAGTATTTTAGCGTAAATTTCTTTTCTATTGCTTATTTAAAGAGATAAAAAAATAATTTTCCTATGCCGAACAGCTTAGATAAAATCGACACCCAGATTCTAGCTTTATTACAACAAAACAGCAACAGAACAACAAAAAGCATTGCTAATGAGCTGGGTATGACCACAACCCCAATCTTTGAGCGGATTAAAAAATTAGAAAAAGAGGGTTACATTAATAAATATGTTGCTGTTTTAAACAATAAAAAAATAGGGTTAAAACAGACGGTATTTATAGGCATCACATTACAAGGGCACACCCGAAGTTTTTTAGAAAAATTTGTCACACAAATCAACAGCTTCCCAGAAGTTATTGAATGCCATCGTGTTAGTGGTAATTTTGATTATTTATTAAAGTTAGTCGTTGAAGATATTGAGGCCTACGAAACGTTTATTATTTCTAAGCTCACGCTACTCCCTTACTTAGGTAATGTGCAGAGTTTAATTGCGTTATCTACCAATAAAGAAACCAATGAAATAGACCTTAGTAGTCTACTATAATTACCCCGTATAAAAGCTTTACAAATAGAACAAAATAAAATTAGCCTAAGTAATGGCATGTGTTCCATACTTAGGCTAAGTAGTATTAATCTCGAAGGTTAGATAGATGGTATTTAAGACCTGCGTAAATCGACTATTCGGTTTAGTTTTCCGCCTTCACTTTTAGGAATGGAATCACAACAACATAAAGTCACCTGCATACTTAAACCAACTTTATCTCTAATATTCTTTTTTAATTGATTTGTCATTGCCAATAACGCTGAATTCTTCACAATGTCATCTTTAACAAATCCGTTACCTAAACCTATTTTTACTTGGAAATCAGTACTTGTTTCCACCTTTACTTCTACTTGATCTGTAAGCCCTTGTTTTGTTACCACCAACTGATAATTTGGTGCTAGTTCGGTATATTCTGTAAAGATTTCTTCAATTTGGGTATGGAATAAATTCACACCTCGAATGATTAACATATCATCGGCACGACCTTTTAATTTACCCATTTTTATGTGGGTTCTAGAGGTGCTATGATCGTACGACAGACTACAAATATCGTTTGTCCAATATCTAAGAAAAGGCATCGCTTCTTTAGAAAGTGTCGTAAACACAAGCACGCCTTCCTCTCCGTAAGGAAGAGGTGCTCCCGTATCTTTATCTACAATTTCTGGAAAGAAATGATCTTCCCAAACATAACTTCCTGTTCCTTGTTCATCCCAAGCTTCTTGCGAAACTCCAGGTCCGATTATTTCACTTAGACCGTAAATATTAGTTGCTTTTACACCTAACGACGATTCTATATCTGTTCTTATCGCTTCGGTCCATGGTTCGGCACCAAGAATAGCATATTTTAAGTTGATATCTGATTTACTCAAGTTTCGCTTTTCCAATTCACTTGCAATGGTTTGCGCATAAGACGGTGTACAACAAATAACTTCCGGTTTAAAATCTTGTAATAGGGTAATTTGCCTATCGGTCATCCCCACAGAAACAGGAACCACAGACATCCCTAATTGTTCTGCTCCATAATGAATTCCTATACCTCCGGTAAATAATCCGTAACCATAACTGTTGTGCATTTTCATTCCTGGTTTGGCACCTCCTGCAGCCAATGACCGCGCCGCCACTTCAGAAAAAATATTTAAATCTTTCTTGGTATATGCTACTACGGTAGGTTTCCCTGTAGTACCACTAGAGCAATGAATTCGCGCTAGCTGAGTTTCGGGCACTGTTAAAAACCCAAAGGGATATTGATCTCTTAAATCTGTTTTTTTGGTAAATGGTAATTTATGAATATCATCAATTGATTTTATCGATGACACATCGATACCAGATTTATCAAATAGATCTTTATAAAATGGCACTGTTTTATATACGCGATTTACAAGGTTTACCAAGAGTTCGCTTTGCAGCTTCCTAAGTTTTACAAGAGGAAGCGTTTCTATTTCTTTATTATACATGATGAGATGTCTTAATTATTCTTTCTAAAATCTTGTAGCGTTTTATAAAAATCCTCTTGCTTGGGTAAGTCTTTTGGAACTTCTCTTAAAGGTTCTACAGCCTCTAGGGTCTCGTGACAGTCGGCAGGTAATTGCTGATATAACTTGGTGCCTGCAGTTTTCCAAGAGATCATATCATCACTCACTTCTTTTACTACTTTCGCTGGATTGCCGACTACTAAACTACGCCTTGGAATTTTTGTTTCTGCTTTTACAAAGGCCATAGCTCCTACAATGCATTCATCTCCTATTTCGGCATCATCCATAATAACAGAATTCATTCCGATAAGGCAATTTCTACCTAAGTTAGCCCCATGAATTATAGCACCATGCCCCACATGAGCACTTTCTTTTAAGACAATAGATTTCCCTGGAAACATATGGACTGTACAGTTTTCTTGTACATTCACTCCGTCTTCCAAGATAATTTGTCCCCAATCACCACGAATGGCAGCGCCTGGTCCGATGTAACAGTTCTTTCCAATAATGACATTGCCAGTAACTGCGGCTAAGGGATGTACAAAACTACTTTCATGTACAACAGGTGTGTAGCCTTTGAATTTGTAAATCATGTTTAAGTGATAAGCTGTGAGCTATGAGCTATGAGCTTGATTAATTTTTAATATTTAGTTTTCTTCTTAACGAAGATATCATTTTTCCTATTTCAGTCAATAATGCACGATTTGATTCATATTGCTCTTTAGAAATATACTTTCTCAAATATGCTTTTGTATTCCAAGTCACACATTCATGACTGCTATCCCAAGCCATTTTAAGATATCTATTAAAATTGGCATCCGTACTAGCAGAACCTTCAGAAATATTAGCAGCTATTGAGTCTGCGGCTCTAGAAAACTGAGAGGTTAATCTAAAGGTTTCTTTATGTGGAAAGGTTTCAACCAATTCATTAATAATCTCACCAAAAGCGATTGCTTTCTGATATACAATTAAATTCTCAAAACTAAAATGATAGTTACTTTCAAATTTCATAATGCTAAATCATATTAAGTATAGTTCTCAAAATCCAACTCATAGCTAAAGGCTCAAGACTCAAGGCTATTTATAGGTCTTTAATTTTTCTTTTGTGAATTCTGAAAGCACTAAAGTTCCACTAGTTGCAGCACGTTCTGCTAACAGCGTATCCCAATCTTCCGTTCCTTTCCAGAAAATCGCTTTCATTTCTTTAATCGCTTCTGGATTGTAGGTACATAAGTGCTCCGCTGTTGCTTTTACAGCCTCGTCTAAAGCTTCTGTAGAATCGTAAACTTGTGTATAAAGTCCTTTTTGTTGTGCCCAGTCTGCAGGGTAAAATGAGTTGGCATCAATTGCGATTTGCGACATGGCGCTTAATCCCATTTTACGCTCTATAGCTGGTCCGACTACGAATGGTCCGATACCAATATTTAATTCACTTAATTTTATGGCAGCAAATTTCGATGCCATACAATAATCGGTTGATGCTGCTAAACCAACACCACCTCCTACGGTTTTACCTTGCACTCGACCGATAATAAATTTCGGACATTTGCGCATGGCATTAATAACATTTGCAAACCCTGAAAAGAAAACCTTTCCTGTTGCTGCATCGTTGATGTTGATTAATTCATTAAAACTTGCTCCGGCACAGAAGGTTCTATCGCCTCCACTCTTAAGAACAATCACTTTGATGTCATCGTTAGTTCCCGCGTCGGTAATTGTTTGTGCTAATTTTGCTAAAATATCTCCCGGTAGAGAGTTGTGTGCAGGATGAAAAAATTCTATATATCCTACTTCGTTTTGTATGTCTAGTTTAACATAAGGTTGACTCATCTTAATATATTTTTTGTCTTTCCTGCGAAAGCAGGAGTCCATTTTATGATTATTACTTTTTCTTTAAAGATTCCTGCACACGCAGGAATGACAGACTAAATTAATCCGAATTGCTCGAAATGGTGGTTTAAATGTTTACGCTCTAATAAATACCACTCGTATCTATTTAAATCTCCAAAAACCATATTTGTTAAAACGGCATCTGGATTTTCTTTATAGAAGGCAACATAAGCCTCTCTTGCTTCAAAGAATTTTGCCTTTGCTGTTTCGAAATCTGGATGTTTTAAATCTTCTAACTCTTCTTTTTTATACGTTGGAAAACTCGTTCCTTTTGGGAATTTCTCGTAGTTGTATAATGAATTATGAACTTTCTCAACGATTTTTTCCGGAGTGACACATTCGGTTACTTTAATTTCTCCTGAAGCTAATCTGTAACCTTCTTCAAGGTGTTCTAAAAGATGCTGAGGCGTTAGAATTCCCCATTTCGGTTTAGAATCTTCTTTTAATTTTGAAAGGCATTCTTTGATTTTATCTTCGGTCATTTCAACAAAAACCTCTTGCTTTTTCTCAACCATCGTTAAGATCGTTGCAAAGGCTACCATTTCGTCGGTTAAGGCATCAAAAACCTCAACGTACCATTTTACGATTCCGCTTGGGTGTTCTGCTGAAGCCACATCACGATCAATTTTTTGCTTACAAGTTAAACGCACATAGATCGTGTCGTTGTGGTATAGCGGACGAAGGAATCTACATTCTTCCAATCCGTAGTTTGCTGCTACAGGCCCTTTATTAGGATAAACAAATAAACCGGCTGCTGCTGCTATAATGAAATAGCCGTGTGCTGTTCTTTTTTCAAAAATACTACCGTCTAAAGAGGTGGTATCGGTATGTGCATAGAAATGATCCCAAGTAAGATTCGCGAAGTTGATAATATCAGAATCTGTTAATGTACGGTTATGCGTTTTAAGCGACATACCCGCTTTGATATCTTCCCAGTGGTATTTAAATGGATGCTGTTCTGCTTCCTTATACTCTGCATTTTGCTGATAAATACCTGTAATTTCTGTTAATGTCGTTGGTGAACCTTGTATGGCTGTACGTTGTAAATAGTGTTTTATACCACGCATTCCACCCATTTCCTCTCCTCCACCAGCACGTCCTGGACCACCGTGAACTAAGTTTGGTAATGGTGAACCATGGCCTGTACTTTCTTTAGCCATATCACGGTTTATCACTAAAATTCGTCCGTGGTGACTTGCCGCATTAACCACATAGTCCTTAGCTACTTTATTATCGTAAGTGGCGATAGAAGATACTAACGATCCTTTACCCATTTGCGCTAATGTAATGGCTTCATCCAAGTTTTTATATGGCATTATAGTACTTACTGGTCCGAAAGCTTCGGTTTCGTGTACTGCTAAATTTGTAAACGGATGATCTTCACGAAGTAAAATCGGACTTAAGAATGCGCCTTTTTTAGCATCGGCACCAATCGTCTCAATCTTATCTAAATCACCATAAACAATACTTGCTGTTTTAGATAATTCTTGAACACGCTCTCTCACTTCGGTTACTTGGTCTTTACTCACCAAAGCTCCCATGCGAACCTCTTTTAATCTTGGGTCACCAATAGTTACTTTAGACAAGGCTTTACCTAGGGCAATTTGAACATCTTCAACCAAATTTTGCGGTACAATTATTCTACGGATAGCCGTACATTTTTGTCCACATTTCACAGTCATTTCATTTCTAACCTCTTTAATAAACAGGTCGAATTCTGGCGTTCCAGGAATAGCATCTTCACCTAAAACAGATGCGTTTAATGAATCGGCTTCCATATTAAATGGCACAGACTCGTCAATAATACGCTTATGAGATTTTAATAAACGTCCCGTTGTTGCCGAACCGGTGAAGGTCACGACATCTTGAGATTCTACGGTATCTAAAATCGTTCTTGCCGAACCGGTAATAAGTTGCAGTGCGCCTTCTGGTAAAATTCCAGAAGCTATAATTTCACGAACAACAGCTTCGGTTAGAAACGAGGTGTTTGTTGCTGGTTTTACTACAGCAGGCACACCGGCCATCCAGTTCGTAGCACATTTTTCTAACATTCCCCAAACCGGGAAGTTAAAAGCATTAATATGAACAGCAACTCCTTTTTTAGGCACCATAATATGATGCGCCATAAAGCGACCACCACGAGACAAATCGATAGCATCACCTTCTACGTGATACGACTGATTTGGAAATAATTTACGTAGCGATGCATTGGCAAATAGGTTTCCGAAACCACCTTCAATATCTATCCAGCTATCTACTTTTGTTGCCCCTGTTCTATAACTTAATTCGTAAAAAGCGGCTTTCTTTTTCATAAGATAAAGCGCCAGACTTTTTAGCATATTTCCACGTTCTTGAAACGTCATTTTACGTAGTTTTTCACCACCTTTTGTTCTTCCGTAGTGAAGAATTTCGCCAAAATCTAGACCTTGCGTATCCGATAAGGCAACTACTTCTCCTGTAATAGCGTCGAACATTGGAACACCTTCACCTGTACCTTCTGTCCATTTTCCGTTGACGTAATTTTGTATTTTTTTCATAATATTGCCCACGACAGTGGGTGTTTTTTAAATTTGAAATTGAATCTAAAATTGAAGCTGAATGTGCTCCGAGTTCAATTTCATTTTCATTTTACTTTTTTATTCTTCATCTATTTTTGAGACCTAACAGGTTTTAAAAACCTGTTAGGTTTTATTCCGTCCGAGTGCGTTTGCGTTAGCAATTGAAGCGGCATCCTTTTTTGCCATTAAAAGCAAAAAAGATATAGCGGAAAGTGCGACCCTTGTGGTAACGCCCAAATACTACAGATTTACGTTTTCGATAACCGCTGCATAACCTTGACCAACGCCAATACACATGGTTACTAAAGCATAACGTTTTTTCTGCTCGTTCAATTCTAGAGCTGCAGAATAAGTGGTTCTCGCACCGGTAACACCTAGTGGGTGACCAATGGCGATAGCACCTCCATTAGGATTTAACCTCGGGTCGTTGTCTTTTAATC
The DNA here is from genome assembly GCF_900107625.1 of Bizionia paragorgiae. Classification (GTDB taxonomy): domain Bacteria; phylum Bacteroidota; class Bacteroidia; order Flavobacteriales; family Flavobacteriaceae; genus Bizionia; species Bizionia paragorgiae. Next base: position 173,066 of record NZ_FNQK01000003.1, on the reverse strand, counting down.
TCCACGCACGCGTACACGCTAAAGCTTGAGCAGCAAAAGCCTCGTTAAGTTCGATAACATCCATATCGTCCATTGTTAAACCCGCTTTTTCTAAGGCTTTATTAGACGCTTCAACAGGACCGATACCCATAATTCTTGGCTCGACACCAACCACAGCAGAACTTACGATTCTTGCTAGCGGTTTAAGGTTATATTTTTTTACGGCATCTCCAGAAGCAATGATTGTTGCTGCTGCCCCATCATTCAATCCTGAAGAGTTTCCTGCTGTTACACTTCCGCCTTCTTTTTTAAACGCTGGACGTAATTTTGCCAGCACCTCTAAAGAACTCGTTGGTTTTACGAATTCATCTTTTGAAAATTGAATCGGGTCTTTTTTACGCTGTGGAATTTCTACGGTAACAATCTCCTTTGCCAATCTTCCGTTTTCTTGAGCTTTGGTTGCTTTTTGCTGACTCCAAAGTGCGAACTTATCTTGGTCTTCTCTTGAGATATTATATTTCTCTACTAGGTTTTCGGCAGTATTTCCCATACCGTCTGTCCCGTACATCTCGTTCATTTTCGGGTTTACAAAACGCCATCCGAAACTAGAGTCGTACATTTTAGAATCGTTTCCAAAAGCACTAGAAGGTTTAGCGATAACGTATGGCCCGCGGGTCATATTTTCTACACCACCAGAAATAAACAAGTCGCCATCTCCAGCTTTGATTGCTCTATTAGCGTGAATGATTGCTGATAACCCTGAACTACATAATCGGTTCACCGTTTCTCCTGGAACCGTAAAAGGAAGGCCTGCTAAAAGCGCTGACATTCTCGCTACGTTACGATTATCTTCTCCTGCTTGGTTAGCACAACCCATAATCACATCGTCGTAAGCATCACTTGGTATGTTTGGATTACGTTTTACAATTTCTTTGATTACAATAGCTCCTAAATCGTCTGTTCGTACAGCAGATAAAGTACCTTTGTAATTTCCAATTGGTGTTCTGATTCCGTCTATTATATAAGCTTCTTTCATAATCTTTTATTCTTCTCAGCAGCTGAGCATTTTAATATTATAATTTTTTATTTTGGATTCCGTAGCCCGTACGAAATACCAATGGTATACATCTAAAATTTAATTCAGAATAGCAGAAAAGGTATCACCTTGTCTCATATCCCCTGTTTTAAAGCCTTTCATAAACCACTCCATACGTTGCTCTGAAGTCCCATGAGTAAAGCTATCTGGAGAAACCGTTCCTCTTGTACGCTTTTGAATAGCATCATCTCCAACTGCATTGGCTGCACTTAGAGCTTCTTCGATATCTCCTTCTTGTAAATATTTTCTATTGTGATGCGCCCAAACACCTGCATAGAAATCGGCCTGCAATTCCTGAGCTACAGAAAGTCTGTTGGCCTTCGCTTTATTAGATTGCGATTGCAATTGACGTACTTTGTTGGACGTTCCTAATATGGTTTGAATATGGTGACCAATCTCATGTGCTGTAACATAAGCGATAGCAAAGTCGCCTCCCTTAGCACCGAAACGCGATTTGAGTTCGTTGAAAAAGACTAAATCCATATACACTTTTTGATCTCCTGGGCAATAAAATGGTCCTGAAGCGGAACTTGCGCTTCCACAAGCCGTATTCACAGCATCACTGAACAATACCATTTTAGGTTCTTTGTATTCCCCTAAATTATGTTCTCTAAAAAGTTGAGTCCATATATCTTCTGTATCTGCCAATACGGTAGCCATAAAATCACCCATAAGTTGTTCTTCTTGGGTTAATTCTCTTTGCTCTACCTGCTGAACCGTTTGACTATTACCTACTTGTTCTATAATTGGAGCTATTTGCTTTCCTGTTTCACCACCAAAAAGCTGTAAGAGAATCACAACAACGGCGACCAAACCACCACCTGCTGCAATTTTACCTTTAGACCCCATACCACGACGGTCTTCTAAGTTTCCACTTTTTCTTCTACCTTGCCATTTCATATATTAATAGTTTTATGGTTTATTCCCAGTCTTTTTGCGTTCTATAAGCAACCCCTTTAAAAAGAGCTACTAATTCGTCTCCACGTTTTACTTCAATAATATTAAAGCCCAATCTGTTTTTTACATTTTCAATTACGGATTCGGCCACTAAATAATCCCCTTCGTTTAAGGCTTCGATATGATTGATACTCGTATCGATAGAAACGGCATATTTACCATGGGTATTCGCTGCAAAACCGAAGGCGGTATCTGCTAATGAATAACTGATTCCTCCATGGGCTTTTCCCATACTATTAAGCATTTCCTTTCTAACGGTCATCCCTACTTTGCAACGTCCTAATTCACATTCTAGAATTTCAATTCCTAGCCATTGACTATAGGCGTCTTGGCTGAGCATCTTTTTAGGTATGAGGTGTGAGGTAATAGGTTTCATTCGTTATTTAAAATTATATATTAATTCTTTTGAAAATTATTGCACGTAAAGTTGTTATCATTTTTGATAATTCGGTGATTAATCTTCTATTTTCCTCATCTTCTTCAGTCGTAATATAGTTTCTTAACCAAGCTTTAGAACTACAAGCAATACATTCATGTGCACTATACCAAGCGTTACCTAAATAATTATGAAACTGTTTATCAGAACCGCTTGCCCCCTCTGCTATATTCAATGCTATAGAATCTGCCGCTCTTTTAAATTGTGATGTCAACTCAAATCGTTCATCTTTAGGAAATTTCTTTGTTTGTACATTAACAACTTCTCCAAATTCCATTGCGGTTGTATAAATCGTTAATTCCTCAAATTTGAAATGATACTTGGACCTTCTCATACCCCAAACCTATTACCTTTTTTCTTCATTCGTCTTAACAACGGACTACAACGGTATCTGTCTTCGTGGTATTCGTTATATAAATCGTCTAATTTTGACACGCACCAATCGATACCTTTCTCATCTGCCCAAGCCAATAGCCCTTTTGGATAGTTAACCCCTTTAGTCATGGCATTGTCAATATCTTCGGCTGAAGCGATGTTTAAAAACAAGGCATCTGCCGCTTCGTTGATTAGCATCACCAATACTCTATCGAATATTTGATTTGCTAATTCTTTATCTTGTTTTGGTTCTGGTTTTACAGCACCTTCAGAATAATCATAATATCCTTTTCCTGATTTTCTTCCTAAATAGCCAGCTTCTGAAAATCGTTTTTGTGTAAAAGACGGCTTATATCTCGGATCGAAATAGAAGGCCGTAAATACGGTTTCGGTAACGGTATAATTCACATCATTTCCAATGAAATCCATGAGTTCGAATGGTCCCATTCTAAAACCACCAACCTGTTTCATTGCAGCATCAATCGTTGCAAAGTCAGCTATACCTTCCTCGTAAATTCGTAATGCTTCACCATAAAATGGACGCGCTACTCTATTCACGATAAACCCAGGAGTGTCTTTAGCAACAGCGACTGTTTTTTTCCAATCCCTAATGGTTTGTATGGACTTTTCAAGAACTTCTTTTGCGGTTTGAATTGCAGGAATAACCTCTACCAGCTTCATTAATGGTGCTGGATTAAAAAAGTGAATCCCAACACAACGTTCAGGCTTTTGAAGTGATGAGGCAATGGAAGCGATAGACAAACTAGAGGTGTTTGAAGCGATAATACAATCGTCGGCAACATAAGACTCTAATTCTGAAAACACCTTTTTCTTAATGTCAAGGTTTTCAATAATGGCTTCGATGGTTAGGTTTGAATCTGCTAAACTTTTCAATTCAACGACATAAGAAATATTCGATTGAATTCTGTTTTTTTCTGCATCGTCTATTCTACCTTTCTCGATTAAACGAGATAATATTTTCTCAAGAGACGCCTTAGCTTTATCTAAAGCCACTTGATTGGTATCGTATAATTTCACTTTGCAACCAGCAGTAGCAGCAACTTGCGCTATGCCACTTCCCATGGTTCCTGAACCTATAATTCCTACGTTCATGTTTTATATTTTTATTGTGGATTCCTATCTGCGTAGGAATAACAAATCTGTTTATTTAATTATATTATCGAATTTAAGTTGCGGGAAGCAACCTTATTCGAACTTTCTTATTTCCCTTTAAACTCAGGTTTTCTTTTTTCAATAAAAGCAGAAACTCCTTCAGCATAATCTTCTGTTTGTGCCGCTTCAATCTGTAATTTAGATTCTAGAGCTAATTGTTGCTCTAAGGTATTTGTCATCGAGCTATTGAATAACTCTTTGATTAAGCCTAAAGCTTTTGTTGGCATATTAGCGAGTTTCAATGCTAGTTTATTTACTTCTTCATCGAAGCTTTCTAAAGGAATCATTTTATAAATCATTCCCATTTTCTCTGCTTCTTCAGCTGAAATCTTATCTCCTAACATGGCTAAGGCTTGCGCTTTTTGAAAACCGATTAATCGCGGTAAGAAGAAGGTTCCTGCACTATCAGGAACTAAACCTATTAAGCTAAAAGCTTGAATGAAGCTCACTTTTTCATGAGCCACTACAATATCACAGGCTAATGCAATATTTGCTCCTGCACCAGCTGCCACACCGTTTATAGCGCCTATAATTGGTTTTTTAATATTTCGGATTCTGGTAATTATAGGATTGTAATGTTCTTCGAGGATTTTTTTGAATCCCGGATTTAACTCCGGACTGGTTACTTCTTTTAAATCTTGACCTGCACAAAATGCTTTTCCGTTCCCGGTTAAAACCATGGCTCTAACTTCCGGATTGTTTTCACAGTCGTCTAAAACACTTTGCAAACGCAAAGCCATTTCGCGATTAAAACTATTGAAAACTTCTGGCCTGTTTAGTGTAATGAAGGCGATTTTGTTTTCGATTTTTAATTCGATTGAATTATTGCTCATACCTTATATTTTGTTTGTCATAAAAAAAAGGGATGGTCTTAAAGAAGATTTTCCCTTCGTTTTAAATAACTTTTATTTTAAACATTTAAAATAGTCGAACGGCTCTTGGCAGTCATCACACTGAAATTGTGCTTTACACGCTGTTGAACCAAACTGACTGACTAATCGTGTGTTTTGCGAACCACAATTGGTACACTTAACAATACGTTTTCCGTGCAGCAATACATCTTTATCGGCTTCCGGCCCAAGAGGTGCTGCAATTCCGTAATCTTCTAATGCTTTTCTACCTCGTGGCGTAATCCAATCGGTGGTCCAAGCTGGGTGCAGAATTAATTCTACATCAGAATCGTAACCTGCGTGTTTTAAAGCCGCTTTAATATCATCACCAATAACGTCCATTGCCGGACAGCCGCTGTAGGTTGGTGTGATTTGCACTTTAACTTTATTATTTTCGATAACTGCAGAACGCACCACACCCATATCCATAATAGATAGGACCGGAATTTCAGGATCTGAAACTTGCTCCAAGATTGGAACTAAGATGTCGTCTATATTTTGTTCTGTTGTTGTCATTTGTTGTTGAAATTGAAATTGAATTCGAAGTTAAAATTTCACATCTGGCGATTCAACTTCGTGTTCGATTTCGTTATTCTATTTTCTTTGTATCATGAGATTCTTCGCTTTCGCTCTGAATGACATTTCTGTTTTACCATTCCATATTTGGGTAAGCACGTTGCATGTATTGCAGTTCTGCCAACAAATAGCCCATATGTTCTGTATGAATACCTTTTTTACCTCCTTTTTGGAAGTATTTAGATTCTGGTGTTTCTAATGTCGCTTCGGTTAAAACTTCGTTTACTTTTTCGTAATAGGCCTCTTTTAACTTGGTAACATCTACACCAATTCCTTCTGCAACCATAGCTTTATCAGCACCCGTTTGATGGAATAGTTCATCGGTATAGGTCCATAAATCGTTTATAGCTTCTTGTATTTTGGCTTTACTTTCTGCTGTACCATCACCTAAACGCTTTATCCAATCTGAAGTAAATCGCTCATGGTAACGCACTTCTTTAATACATTTTTTTGCAATTGCAGAAAGTGTTAAGTCTTTACTTTTCTCTAATTCTGTAAGGAATAATAAGTGGTATACATCAAAAAGAAAGTGACGTGCTATGGTATAAGCAAAGTCTGTATTTGGTTGTTCTACCAATAAGACATTTACATATTCACGCTCTTGACGAAGCATGGCAATATCATCTTCTGTTCTACCATCACCTGCTAATTTTGATGCATATTGAAAATAGCTACGCACCTGACCGAATAAATCTAATGAGATATTCGTACACGCGATATCGGTTTCTAAACTTGGACCATGGCCACATAGTTCTCCCATGCGCTGAGCAAGGATTAAGCTGTTATCTGCTATTCCAAGTATGTAATTATATAAGTTTTGTTTCATGTTGAAATTGAAATTGAAATTGAAATCGAATTCGAAATCCCTTCAATTTATATTTTTAATTCTTGTGACAATAATTCTAATAAGCTGATCATTTTCATTTTTCAATTTAGCTAAATCAGCTTCAGAAAATAATTTAGCTTTAATCTGAATGTTCAGATTTCTTAAAGACTCTCTTAATTCCTTTAGACAAATCCTTAACTTGTTTATTTTATCTTTATCTGTTCCTGCTCCTAAAACTTCACCATAATTTAAAGCTGAAGAACATGATGAACGAATAAGCTGTTTCGCTAAATAATCTCCGGCATAAGACAAAGGTTTTTTGTCGTAAAGCAAAATAACTTCAGCTGCGAAATCTTCCAATCTTTCCGTTAGGTCAAATTTATAATTACTCATCTTTTCAATTTCTTTTTCAGCTTCAAGTTCAGTTTCACCTTTACATGTGCTTCACTTCGTCTGGTAAATCGTAAAACGTTGGGTGACGGTATACTTTATCTTGAGCAGGCTCAAACATTTCGCCATTATGCTCTGGGTTTGATGCTGTAATATTTTTTGATTCTACAACCCAAATACTTACGCCTTCATTTCTTCTTGTATATACATCACGTGCATTTTCTAGAGCCATATCTGCATCTGCAGCGTGAAGACTACCAAAATGTCTGTGTTCTAATCCGTTTTTACTTCTTACGAAGACTTCCCAAAGAGGCCATTTTTTCATGTGAATTTGAATTTGAATTTGAAATCGAAGTTGAAGCTCCGACATCAAATATTTATTACTTTATTATTTTTTGAAATTATAACTGAATTTAATATCTTTTAATTTATATTTTTAATTCTTGTGACAATAATTCTAATAAGCTGATCATTTTCATTTTTCAATTTAGCTAAATCAGCTTCAGAAAATAATTTAGCTTTAATCTGAATATTCAGATTTCTTAAAGACTCTCTTAATTCCTTTAGACAAATCCTTAACTTGTTTATTTTATCTTTATCTGTTCCTGCGCCTAAAACTTCACCATAATTTAAAGCTGAAGAACAGGACGAACGAATAAGCTGTTTGGCTAAATAATCTCCGGCATAAGACAAAGGTTGTTTGTCGTAAAGCAAAATAACTTCAGCTGCGAAATCTTCAAGTCTTTCCGAAAGGTCAAATTTTCTGTCGCTCATCTTTCAGTTTCGAGTTCAATTTTGAATTCTTAAACGACTTGTTTTTTCTTTCTTTCCTGTGATTTTTCTGCATAAGCCATAGCTGCATCACGAACCCATTCTCCGCGTTCCCATGCTCCTACTCTAGCTTTCATACGTTCTTTGTTACATGGTCCGTGACCTTTAACCACTTGCCAAAACTCGTCCCAATTAATTTCACCGAAATCGTAGCTTCCGCGTTCTTCGTTCCATTTTAAATCTGGATCTGGAATGGTTAAACCTAGAATATCGGCTTGCGGCACTGTTTGATCTATAAACTGCTGACGCAGATCGTCATTAGATTTTCTTTTTAGTTTCCATTTCATAGATTGTTCTGTGTGAACAGACTCTGCATCTGTTGGTCCAAGCATCATTAATGCTGGCCACCACCAACGGTTTAGGGCATCTTGCGCCATTTCCTTTTGTTCTGGCGTACCATTACTAAGTTTTAGCATGATTTCGAAACCTTGTCTTTGGTGGAAACTTTCTTCTTTACACACACGAATCATCGCTCTTGCATACGGTCCGTAAGAGGTATTACAAAGTGGCACTTGGTTAATAATGGCTGCGCCATCTACCAACCAACCAATGGCTCCCATATCTGCCCAAGTAATTGTTGGGTAGTTAAAAATGGAAGAGTATTTTGCTTTTCCGGTATGGAGTTGCTCGTACATTTCGTCTCGTGAAATCCCAAGAGTTTCTGTTGCCGAATACAAGTAGAGTCCGTGACCAGCCTCATCTTGTACTTTAGCAAGAAGCGCTACTTTACGTCTTAAAGATGGCGCTCTGGTAATCCAGTTACCTTCTGGAAGCATCCCTACAATTTCGGAATGTGCGTGTTGCGACATTTGACGAATATGTGTTTTACGGTATTTTTCTGGCATCCAGTCTTTAGGTTCGATTTTCTCGTCTCTTGCGATACGTTCTTCGAATTGTTTTTCTAGATTATTTATTTGTTCTTCACTCATAATAGTAGCTTTTCGCTCTGGGCTCATCGCCTTTCGCTTATTGAACTTATTTTTATTTTAATTAGAAACCGGACTTGTAAACAATCACTGATTTCTGATTATGCCTTTTGTAGGCTGATTAGTGCGTTAGGGATTGAGGCTTTGTTGGAGCTCCTCGTAGAGAGCGACTGCCGAAAGCCCGACCCTTTAGGGTAACGCCCAAATGTTTATATTAAACGTCGAAATCGACAACAACTTTTTCTGTAGTTGGTACCGCCTGACAGCTAAGCACCAAGTTTTGAGACACCTCTTTATCGTCTAAAGCGTAATTGATTTTCATCTCTACCGCGCCATCCACGACTTTACATTTACAGGTGCTACACACCCCACCTTTACAGGCAAAAGGTAAATCGGCACCAGCACCTAAGGCAGCATCTAAAATATTGTCGTATTCCTTGGTCATGGTGAATGCGAATTCTTTACCGCCATCGACGATAGTGACTTCTACGCCTTCTACATTTTGTTTGGCTAGACGCTCAGCACGCTTGATATCTTCTTCTGAAAGTCCGGTAACAAACAGCTCGAAATGCACCAATTCTTTAGGCAGACCGGCGTTGATTAAATAATCGCTTACATAATGTACCATCTTTTCTGGACCACATAGAAATACTTCGCTGGTATCTGGAATATCGATGAATGTTTTGGTGAGGACTTGCATTTTTTCATCATCAAAACGTCCGTTAAACAATTCGATATCGCGACGCTCTTTGGTTAAGAAATAATAAATTTCTAATCTTCCGAAATAGGTATTTCTAAGTTGCTCTAATTCTTCCTTAAAGATAATGGATTTTGCTGTCTTATTCACATAAAACAGTTTACAAGTAGAATTTGGCTCGCCTTGTAAATGCGTTTTTATCATTGACAAAACTGGTGTAATACCAGATCCTGCAGCAAAAAACAAATAGTTTTTAGGTTTTTCTACGTTAACCTCCACACCGAAAGTTCCGCTAGGTTTCATGACTTCAAGCGTATCATTTGCCTGAAGTTCATTATTTACAAAGCTTGAAAACTTACCGCCAGGAATTAACTTTACAGCTACCCTCCATTGGTTATCTATTGGACTAGAACATAAGGAATAAGAACGACGAACGTCTTCTCCGTTAATATCTGCTTTTAAGGTTAAGTGTTGACCTTGTCTAAACTTAAATATATTTTGCAGATCTGAAGGGATATCGAAAGTGATTACCGAAGTGTCATCGGTTTCTTTATAAATGTCTGCAACTTTTAGTTTGTAAAATTCTGCCATTCTATCTTTAATTCGTTTTTCTAAATTTAGCCATATTCGGCCTGTAAAAGAAAAAGAAACTGTTATGTTAAACTTAAATCTTTAACTAACACTTGTTAGTTTAGCAACAAATCTACAAAAATTATCCATAGTGATTTGTTAAAATTTAAGCGTCAATACCTTGAATTAAAATTCGACTTAAACTTCTAGACAAACTATTTATATCTAGATTCTCTTTTTTAGGAATCCACAGATACAATGACCGCAAGGTAGTTAGCATGGAGAAGAGAATAATTTCAGGGTTTTCATTAACGATCTCCTTGTTTTCAATGCCTTTTTTTATAATATCTCTAAAGTCGTCTTCGTAACCATTTCTTAAGGTTAGATAGTGTTGCAATTGGTCACCCAGGTGCATCCAATCATTATTTAGAGACGCCATGCCATAGGTATTTTCGCTTGCTAATTTAATATGAAGCTCGACAATATCGGTTAGTTTTTGAGCAGTTGGGGAATTAGAATTTTTAATATTACTCATCTCTTCGGTAAACTGCTCGGCTATGGAGAGAATAATACTATTAAGAAGTTCTTGCTTAGAATTAATATGGTTATATAAGCTAGCGGCTTTCATACCCAGCTCGGTAGCCAAATCCCTCATAGTAACTGCACTATATCCTTTTTTCTTAAACAGTTTAGCTGCAGCTTCTACAATTTCCTCTTTTCGGTTTTGTTGTTTCATGATAAGAAGTATGTCTCTATATTTACCGGATTTTTACTAATGTACTCTTATTCCATATCTCATTGAGGTATAACAACAGTATTTAGTCATTAGTTAAAAAAACGACGGCACCTATTTTTTGGAGCAAGATAAAAACAAATCTACAAAATGATAAGTTTCCTCAAACTTAAAGCGATATCTCTCATTAAAACACTGTTAGGTGATCAACTTACTGCTACTTCAAGATCTTAATTTAATGAAATACAAAGCGCTATAAAAATTAGGAAATATCTAAAAATCAACATGAAACAAAGCAAAAACTAAAGCTATGCGCGTTAAAAAATCCCGTATAAATTTATGCCCTTAAAATTATAAGCCTTATTTTAAGGCTTAATTTACACAACTGATATGGGGTTTTTGGATTTTATTTTTGGAGCAAAAAAAAGAGAAGTGCAGTCGTTTATAAACCATAATGCGATTATATTAGATGTACGCACGCAACGCGAATGGGACAACGGCCATATAGAAGAGGCGATTCATATTCCTTTAGACGAGTTAAACACGCGAGTTCACGAAATCAAATCACTTAAAAAACCTGTAATTACCTGTTGCGCCAGTGGTGTGCGTTCTGCTAAGGCTGCGAAATTTTTAAACTTGAATAATATTAATGCTACTAATGGCGGCGGTTGGGTTAGCCTACAAAATAAATTATAATTTCATAGTATTTAGAGTCGCTTCAAATGTATCTGGAGATTCAATAATAGTCTCATTGTATTGCAAGGTCCAACCTAGTGAATGCGTTAGAATATAAAACTTAGACAACTCACTAATCAATCTGTTTTTAGCATTCGATTTTAGATCGGAATTTTCAAACTTTTTGAGCAACGCACGGTTTACATTGTCTTTTATAGCATTATAGTCTTTGGCTACAAACGGACTTAAAAAATCGGCTTGCACATCATAGTATTCAAAATCTGGACTGATTTTAATTTCTTCTTTTGGGATGCTTAAAATGTGTAAGATTTTATTTTCCGAATCTATTTTATATTCAATTTTACTAAGATCATAGGCCACAGACACCTCTGCATTAACAATAACCAATGCTTTTTTTTCTACATTAATAAGGTTGCCGAATAAGGCTTCTGACTTGTTATAATTAAAAACCTGACTATAATGACCTTCAGTCACTACTAATTTACCAACATTTTTAAGTTGTTCTTGAATAAGTGCAGAGTGTTCTTTGAGAATGATTTTATCTTCTTTTTGATCCCCACAATATTTAAAAGTCATTAAGATAAGCAGCGTGATAACAACGCCAAATAATAAGTTTCGCATGGACCTAATATAGGAAAACTTTCAGAGTCTTTATTATAATCATAAAAAACATCAGTAAACACTGAAGTTGATTAAAACTTCCAAGTTACTGATGTCTTAAATAAATGATGATTAATAGCACTATAAACTTACAACTTATTAATTATCAGTAGTTAAAAAATCGACGAACTCACAAAATAATTGTTGAAAGGATTATATGCTATAAATTGATATAGAAAAGTAGTAACCTGAAAAAACATCAATATCAAAGTGCTTATCACTCCCAATACTGATGTTTCTAACTGATTAATAGCATATTGAATATACGTCATAAATTCGAACCCACAATAAATACTCGTTAAACTGCGAATTAAATTGTTAAACACATTAAAAGTGGAGTTCAATTAAAACGGGACTCCCAAGGTTTTCAATTTTGAAATCTTATTATTTAATCCTTCAATAAATTTTAAATGCGCTTGAGAATACGGGTTAAAAGGTTTATGGGTAAGACCTTTTTGCACGGCATCAACTTCTTTCATTAAAGGGTATACGTTTGGTGCTATCCAAGCATTTTGAAACAACTCCCAAATATAATTTACTGCAGTAGAATTAGGATGCACTAGGTCTTCGGCATAAAAACGATAATCGCGAAGTTCGTCCATCATAATTTCAAAAGACGGAAAATACATTGGTGAATTAGATATAGAACGCTCATCGGCAATCACCTGATGAATAGCAGCTATAAGGTGGGACTTACTCAGGGTATTTTCAACAAAGCCATCTTTTATATGACGTACTGGAGACACGGTAAAAGTAAATTGAACATTAGGATTCACCGATTTTACTTCTCTTATCACCGATTTTAAACTTGCACTTATTTCGTGAATAGACAACAAGCGTTTTTCGAACATGTTTTGAGGTACTTTATGGCAATTAGCCACAGTAGCCTGTGTGTCTTTTAAAACATACACCCATGCTGATCCGAGAGTAATAATTATATGAGACGCTTTTATTACACTTTGGTACGTTAAAGAAACATTAGAATTTAAAGCTTCTAATAAAGCCTCTTTAGAGACTTGACTTAATTTAGAATGGGCGTCATAACACTGCCAACGCTCATTGTAATAAAACACATCATCGCTAGTATACACCTGTTTATGAAGCGCTTTTAGAAGGAGTTTCTCAATCGCTTTAGGATGAAATAAGATCCCAAATGGGTTGGAGGTGTTTTGAAATTTATAGTATTCAAATTTCTTTGAAATATGTTCGGCAAAACAAGACCCAAATAGCAATACATTTGACTTATAATCGATAGGACTACCGACTTTCTGTATTGGTATTTGGGTTTGAAGTTTCACCTGTATTTAATTATATATCCTACTGTACGTAGTTTTTAGCCTCTTTAAGCGCTTGCTCTATTCCCGCAGGGTTTTTACCTCCAGCAGTTGCAAAGAACGGCTGGCCACCACCGCCACCTTGAATAAGCTTTCCTAATTCTCTAACGACAAGTCCCGCATTAAGGTTGCGTTCTTGAACTAATTCTTTAGAAATATAACACGTTAGCATCGCTTTATTTGCATCGGCAGATGCAAATAATAAAAATAGGTTTTTATGTTTATTCCCTAATTCAAAAGCAACATCTTTAATTCCAGAAGCGTCTAAATCAACTTTCTTAGCTAAAAATTGAATGCCGTTAATTTCACTTAACTCATTGGCTAATTCCCCTTTTAAGTTTTTCGCTTTCTCTTTCAACAAACTTTCGATTTGCTTTTTTAAAGCTACATTTTCCTCTTTTAAAGATTCCAAAGCTTTAACTGGCTCTTTAGCATTATTAAGCAAATCTTTCATTTCAAAAAACGCGCGGTTATTTTCAGAGTAAAAATCTTTAACTGCATCGTTGGTAATCGCTTCTATACGTCTAATTCCTGATGCTACAGCACCTTCAGAAACAATTTTAAAATGCCAAATATCACCGGTGTTTTTAACATGAGTCCCCCCACAAAGCTCCATAGACTGTCCGAAACGAATAGTACGCACGGTATCTCCGTATTTTTCACCAAATAAAGCTACAGCCCCCTGCTCTAAAGCTTTTTCCATAGGTACTGAGCGCTGTTCTTCTAAAGCTAATTTGCCTTCTATTCTCGCGTTGACAAAATCTTCAACATCGCGTAATTGTTCTGGTGTTACTTTTGAGAAATGTGAAAAATCGAAGCGCAAGTATTTTGAATGTACAGCACTACCCTTTTGCTCGACATGATCACCCAAAACCTCTCTTAATGCTTGGTGTAATAAATGGGTTGCCGTATGATTACATTCGGTACGGTAACGTTGTTTGGCATCTACAACCGCTTTAAATGTCGCATTGAGATCTGATGGTAAGGTTTTTGAAAAATGAATGATAACATTATTTTCCTTTTTAGTGTCTACGATATATACAACATCTCCTTTAGCATCTTCAAGGTAACCTTTATCTCCTACTTGTCCTCCACCCTCAGCATAAAAAGGTGTAAGATTAAAAACCAATTGATACATCTCCCCCTCTTTTTTAGAGGTTACTTTTCTATATCGTGTTAATTTAACTTGTGCTTCTAAATGATCGTATCCTACAAACTCTTCTACAGCATCATCCACTAAAATGGTCCAATCATCGGTAGTCATTTCACTAGCGGCACGCGAGCGTTGTTTTTGTTTTTGCAGCTCGTCGTTAAAGCCTTTTTCGTCTAAGTCTAATCCTTTTTCAGATAAAATTAAGGCTGTTAAATCTATAGGAAAACCATAGGTATCATATAATTCGAAAGCTTTATCTCCAGAAACTTCCTTTCCTTTTGTCGTTTCAATAATACGATCTAACAACACTAAACCTTGATCTAATGTTCTTAAGAAAGAGGTTTCCTCCTCTTTGATTACGTTTTCAATAAGTTGCTTCTGACTTTTAATTTCCGGGAAAGCTTCCCCCATTTTTTTACTTAACACATTTACCAGTCTGTAAATAAATGGCTCCTTTTTATCTAAGAAGGTAAAGCCGTAACGCACAGCGCGACGAAGAATTCTACGAATTACATAACCTGCTCCCGTATTACTTGGCAGCTGCCCATCGGCAATAGAAAAGGCTACAGCACGTACGTGATCTGAAATAACACGAATCGCAATATCAACTTTTTCTTCTTTACCATACTCCGTATCTGTTATGGTTTCAATTTCACGAATAATAGGCGTAAACACATCGGTATCGTAATTTGATTTTACATCTTGTAATACCATACACAAGCGCTCAAAACCCATACCTGTATCGATATGTTTGTTAGGTAAACTTTCTAAAGAACCATCGGCCTTACGGTTGTATTGCATAAAAACCAAATTCCATATTTCGACAACCTGTGGGTGATCCTGGTTTACTAAATCTTTACCTGAGACTAATGCTTTTTCTTCTGGTGTACGAATATCAACATGAATTTCACTACATGGTCCGCAAGGTCCTTGCTCTCCCATTTCCCAGAAGTTATCTTTTTTATTCCCCATAAGAATACGATCTTCAGGAATAATAGCTTTCCAAAAATCGTAAGCCTCTTGATCCATTTCTAAATTGTCTCCGTCTTTACTTCCTTCAAAAACGGTAACGTATAATATGTCTGGATCTATTTTATAAACATCTACTAATAATTCCCAAGCCCAAGCGATTGCCTCTTTCTTAAAGTAATCACCAAAACTCCAGTTCCCCAACATTTCGAATAAAGTATGGTGGTAGGTATCGTATCCTACTTCCTCTAAGTCATTGTGTTTTCCGGACACACGTAAACATTTTTGTGAATCGGTAATACGCGTGTTTTTAGGCGTTCCATTACCAAGAAAAAATTCTTTAAAAGGCGCCATTCCCGAATTTACAAACATCAGGGTAGGGTCGTCTTTTAAAACCATGGGTGCAGATGGAACAATACTGTGTTTCTTGCCTTCGAAAAAATTTAAATATGTAGAGCGTACGTCTTGAGATTTCATAATGTATCTATTAGTCTTACTTCTGTTAAATTACTATTAATAGTAAATTGTTTTTAATTTATCTCCCTTAATTTTATGCTATTGATTTTAAGAGATTGAACCTACAATTATACTCTTATCAAAAATAATATGATAATATTTTTGTAGGTTTGTTCGTTTGCTAACCAATTAAACTCTTTTTTTTAATTGTTTAACAGTGCAAAAATAGTATAAATTAGATAATGAGTAAGGTAAAATATTATTATGATTCAGATACATTATCGTATCGCAAGATAGAACGTAAAAAAAGGCGTACTATAAAGTATGCTTTATTCTTTTTATTTGCTGCTGCTTTATTTGGTTTTGTATTTGTTTTTATAGCTAGTCAGTATTTAGAATCGCCAAAAGAAAAGGCCTTACAACGCGAGTTAAGTAATATGCAGATTCAGTTTAATTTACTGAATAAAAAAATGGACGAAGCTGAAGCTGTTCTTGCTAACGTTGAAGATCGTGACAATACTATTTACCGCTTATATTTTGAAGCCAATCCGATTCCTGAAGAACAACGCAGAGCAGGTTTTGGTGGTGTTAACCGATACTCAAAATTACAAGGTTATGACAATTCTAAAATTATTATAGAAACAAGCAAGCGCTTAGACATCTTACAAAAACAAATTGTTGTACAATCTAAATCTTTAGACGAAATTGCTGTTTTAGCCGAAGAGAAAGAAAAACTCCTTGCCTCTATCCCAGCCATTCAACCTGTTAAAAACGAGGATTTAAAGCGTGTAGCTTCAGGATATGGTTACCGTACAGATCCTTTTACTAAAGCTAGAAAGTTTCATTATGGTATGGATTTCACGGCACCGCGAGGCACCCCAATTTATGCCGCTGGAGATGGTGTAGTTGTTAGGGCTGACAATAATTCTACAGGTTACGGAAATCATATAAGAATAGATCACGGTTACGGCTATGTGTCGTTATATGCTCACTTGTACAAGTTTAATGTAAAGAAGAATCAAAAAGTACAGCGTGGAGATATTATAGGTTTTGTTGGTAGCACCGGTCGTTCGGAAGCGCCACACTTGCACTATGAAATTTTTAAAGATGAAGAACGCATCAATCCGATAAACTTTTACTACGGAAGTTTAACTGCCGAAGAGTTTGATAAACTTGTTGAGCACGCTTCTTTAGAAAACCAATCTTTAGATTAATGCATATAGATCTTCCAGAAAAACGCTATTATGCGATTGGCGAAGTTGCCAAGGCTTTCAAGGTAAACACCTCATTAATTCGCTTTTGGGAGAAAGAATTTGATGTGCTTAAACCAAAAAAAAACGCTAAAGGGAATCGTAAATTTACGCCTGAAGACATAGAGCATTTAAAATTTATTTATCATCTTGTAAAAGAAAGAGGATTTACTCTTGAGGGCGCGAAAATTCACTTAAAAGAAGAACGCCGTCAAACACTTTCAACTTTTGAAATTATTAGTAAATTAGAAGGTGTAAAAAATGAACTCATCAAAATAAAAAATCAACTGTAACATCCGCGTTACATTTACTACTAATAAAATAAACACTTAAAACTAACTATTATGAAAAAATGGCTAATCCCGGTAATTATATTAGGCGTACTTGCTTTCAGTCTGTACTCTTGGGGGAAAAACTTTAACAATACTGCTGTCGACTTACAAGAAACAGCAACCAAAACTTGGGGTAATGTAGAGAGTAGCTACCAACGTAGAAACGACCTAATTGGTAATTTAGTTAAAACTGTACAAGGTGCAGCAGATTTTGAAAAAAGCACCTTAGAAGCGGTTATTAATGCGCGATCTAAAGCAACATCTATTACTATAGACCCTTCAAATATTACACCACAGCAATTAGAACAATTTAATCAGGCACAAAGCGGATTAAGTAGTGCGCTTTCGCGATTACTTGTTTCTGTAGAGCGTTATCCAGACATTAAAGCGAATCAAAACTTTTTAGAGTTACAATCGCAATTAGAAGGTACTGAAAACAGAATTAATGTTGCTAGAGACCGATATAACGAAGCCATAGAGCCGTACAACAAACACGTTAAACGTTTCCCTAACTCACTTTTAGCGGGACTGTTTAATTTTGACCCAATGGATTACTACCAAGCCGAAGCAGGAAGCGAAGTTGCTCCTGATGTAGACTTTGATTTTAAATAAGATATGCCAAATACAGTTGAAGCTTTTTTAACACCTAGTGAAGAACAAGAGATTGTTGCAGCTATTCGTGTGGCAGAAAAGCAAACCTCAGGAGAAATCCGAGTACATATTGAAAACACTTCTAAGGGCGACATTGAAGCGCGTGCTTTAGAAGTGTTTTCTTCACTTAAGATGTACAATACAGATCAACGCAACGGCGTGCTTATTTACGTTGCTGTAGACGATAGAAATTTCGCTATTTATGGCGATCAAGGTATTAACGACGTTGTTAAAGACACCTTTTGGGATGATACGATTCACAGTATACAAGCTCAATTTAAAAAAGGACATTTTAAACAAGGCTTAATAGACGGCATTTTAAAAGCGGGCGAGCAATTAAAAGCGTATTTCCCTTGGGATGATACCGATAAAAACGAACTCTCAGACTCTATTTCTAAAGGTTAAAAAATACCATGCACGATTCTCCATCTTATAGTACAGCCTATTCATCGTTAAAAAAAAGCATCCTATTTTTAGTCTTTGCTTTTTGTTCACTAACACTGTCCTTTGGGCAATTTGATATCCCTAAAAAACCACCTTTAAAGGATGGCGGACAAACGAGTGTTTACGATTACTATAATTTACTATCGGCAACAGAAAAAAGCACTTTAGAGAATAAGCTTGTAAAATATTCTGACACCACTTCAACACAAATTGTTGTGGCGATTATTCCATCGACCAAAGGGGAATATATAAATTACCTAGGTGCGAATTGGGCTGAAAAATGGGGTATTGGAGATGCCGAAAAAGACAATGGAATTTTTATTCTTCTTGCCCGAGACGATCGAAAAATTGGGATCAGCACAGGAAAAGGTACCGAGCATTTAATGACCGATGCTATGTCTAGACGTATTATAGAAATGGACATCATTCCTTTTTTTAAGCGCAACGATTATTATGGCGGATTAAATCGCGGTGCAGACGCCATATTCGAAGTAATGCAAGGCGAATACACAGGCACTCGTCAAAAAGCTCCTAACGAAGGTTTCCCAGTAGGACTTATGTTTTTCCTATTTATAGTTTTTATAATCATCTTAGCTTCAATATCTAAAAACCAAAGAGGCGGTGGCGGTGGTAATAATGGCGGACACCGTACAACGAGTATTTTAGATGCGATCATTTTAAGCAGCGCTGGCCGAGGTGGTTTTGGCGGTGGTTTTGGTGGCGGTAGCTCCGGAGGAGGTTTCGGCGGCGGCGGATTTGGCGGTGGATTCGGCGGCGGTAGCTTTGGTGGCGGTGGTGCCTCAGGAGGCTGGTAACAATAATCAACTTTTTACCTGCTCAATTTTCTAATTATTAAGCACTCCATACCACACTAATACAAGATTACTTTAGCAAATTGGTCGTTCAAAATAGAAGGGCCAATTTCCCTGATAAAGAAGAGCATTTATTACCTTATAAAACAGCACTAGCAACACCAAACGCGGGTTGTGTTTATACTATAGATTCTATTCCTAATATTAAAAACGCAATCTAGCAATCAAAACTCACTAGATGAACGTCTTGTATAGGTTCTAATAAGCACTATAGTCGCTTAGTTTTCTAATTTCAAAATACCCTAAGCAAATTTAATAAGCTCTAATCTCAGTATAGCTAACTCTTTAACACATGCTATTATAAACCCTCTTTGGTAGACTCTGTAAAGTAAACGACTATCAGATGGGGTTAGTAAAACATTAGACTGTATTATTAAACATTGGTAAACACTTTAAATCAGAACACATCTCCTAGAGTATTAACAAAAAAAAATCAGCAACTTAGTTGCTGATTTTTTTTTTGATTGTGAGTTTAGCTTTCTTTAAAAGAAATGCATGCCACCACTTCTAGTTTCTCCTTTTGACCCCAAGCTATTAAACTTCCAACTAAAGCTCAACATAAAGTATTGTGTTAAGACCGTACTTTGAGAATCTTCAATATAATCTCGTGTTGCCGTTCGTCTAGCATTGGTATTTTGATTTAATAAATCATACACTTTTAAGGTAACAGCACCTTGGTCTTTCAGAACAGAATAGGCCAAAGTTGAGTTCCAAAACCATGCATCTTTTTGAAAGCCTTCAGCAATATCGGGGTTATAATTAAAGCTAATATCATTTCTCCATTCAAAATTCTTAGGCAAGAACGTCGCTGTTCTCAATCCTAAGTTATGTCTCGAAAACGTACGATCTTCAAAGGCTTCAATATCATATTTATTTTTAGAAAATGTAATTCGGTAATAGGGTTTAAACTCCATAACCTTCTTCCAATCGAACTCTAAAGATAAGTTCGGAGTTATCGAAGCTACTTTACTAGCGTACTGCACACCATTATTAAAGTTTATGTTTTTAGACAAGTTACCCCAAGCACTCAAACGGACTTTAACCTGACGCAACGAATCTAATTTGAAATTTTTACTGTAACTAACACTTGCGTTTCCTCGATAATTCCCATCGACATTGGCATAGGTTGTAATACGCTTTAAAGTCTCAGGGTCGACTTCTGTTTTAGAAACCACCTCGTTATTATTAAAATCAAAATTAGTATAAATATAAAACCCTGTTCTTTTTTGCCAATCGAAAGAGTTATATCCTAAATAAAAGCTGTGCTTATTAGAAGGGCTTAGATTCGGATTTCCAATAACAATGTTTAACGGATTAGACACATCAGAATAGGCTTGTAATTGCCTTAGAGCTGGAGGCGCTGTTTTATAGTCGTATCCAGAATACACAGAGGCTTTTTTACTAAATCGATAATTAAAGTAATAATCGATCTCGAAAGCTTCAAAGTCTTTTTTTACATTAAAATGCTCTCGGAGTAAATCGTTATTTTCAAGTGTTCTAAACACATAACTTCCCTTTAAGCTAGTAAACCATTTCTCTGTTTCATAAGACACTTTTAATCCCGGAGAATGCTTTGTGTCTAGATAATCAAAATCTGTACTTAATTCCTCATTAAAATCATCAAAACCATTAGATATTGAATTATGATCGAAAGTACTTTTGGTATTTTCATCGCTATCTCTATCGTATTCGTATTCAAAATTTAAAAAAAGTTTCTTAGAGATTACCGGCAGGCGATATGTGAAATCTACACCTAAGCCTCTACTTTTATTTAAGCCACTGGTATATTGGTTTCTATTAATAGACTCCGGATTACTTCCAAAAACTTCTGTATCTGAGCTTAAGTAGTCGTCGCTTTCGTTATTATTAATACTATTATTTAACTGCAGTCTAAAAAACGCGCCATCACTCCCATACTTTTTAGTCAGGCTTAAATTATTACTAAAGCGCTTACCTAAACTTTCTACGTTCGAATTCAGCATAGATTGGTTAATAAGCTCTTGATTTTCATTAAGCGTATTATCACTACTGTAGTAATTTGTTTGTGTGGTTGTATAACCAAAAGACGGTTTAATATTGATTAAAAAAGTAGAATCTACTTTTATTTCAAAATCTAAATTTGCTGTATGACTATCGGTATCATTAACGGATCGTGACACGGAGTTAGAAAAAAACCGAGAATCGGATAAAATGGTTTCTCTTTGTGAAGACGATTCATTTTCAGAGTTACTTCCGGAATAAAAATAATCTCCAGACACATCTGCAAACTCCCCTATTTTATCGGCATAATTCGCACCAACATTCTGAGATTTAGTAATCCCTTCTCCCCCACCAAAAGAGCGGCCTCCTATAGAAAATGAGCCATTACTATTCCAAGAGGTACTTCCGCTACGGCCAAACATTTTAGAAATCTCACCAAAACTAAAGCCTGGAGAATTGGTATTATTACCACCCGCAAGAACACTTATACGTTGGTCATTATCAAAAACATTAACCATTCCAGCAAGTTCATAACGTTTATCGGTACCTGCACCGGCAGACACCCGTCCGAAAACACCTTTGTTATTTTCTTCTTTGATTGTTAAGTTGATGGTTTTATTGTCTTTATCCCCTTTTTCTCCTGTAAAGGCTTCAGATTTGGTTTTTGTATCGACAATCTGAATTTTTTCAATAATATCCTTAGTCAGGTTTTTAGTTGTAATACTCGGATCGTCTCCAAAAAAGGGCTTACCGTTTACCAATATCTTATTAACATCCTTACCGTTTATTTTTATTTTACCATCATCATCAATCTCAACACCTGGTAACTGTTTTAATAGATCTTCGACATTAGCGTCCTTTTTTGTTTTAAAAGAGCTTACATTAAATTCTAAGGTGTCCTTTTTAATCGTAACGGGTGCAGTAGATTGAATAACGACTTCCGACAGCGAGTTAGAACTTAGTTCTAGTGGCAGGACATCAAGTTTTAGTTCGGTTTTATCCTGTGGGATTTTAATAATTTGGGAATGTGTATTATACCCCACATAAGAGATTAATAAATGTAATTTATCATCGTAAGTTTTATCCTCTAAAACAAAAGCCCCATCCCTATCGGAAATAGTATAAGACACCAAAGAGCTATCTTTTACGCGTTGCACATAAACGGTTGCAGCTTCAAGAGGAGCTTGATCGTCTGCCCCTATAAGGGTACCGGAGACTTTAAATGATTTTGATTGTGAGAATACACTTCCGACACTTAAAAGTGCTAAAAGCAGTAAGAACTTTCGCATTATTAATAGTTTAAGTTAGTTTAGACAACGAAAATAACCTACTAATAGCATGAAAGTTCTTAATAAAAATATAAAGTTTGAAGTTTAACTTATTTCTTCCTTAGGTACACACTAATTGGCACCCCTTGAAAGTCAAAAATCTCTCTTAGTTTATTTTCTAAAAAACGTTTGTATGGATCTCTTACATATTGTGGTAAGTTACAGAAGAATGCAAATTGCGGTTGCGGTGTTGGCAGCTGCATAATGTATTTAATTTTAACGAATTTCCCTTTGTATGCTGGTGGCGGGTAGTTCTCAATAATTGGTAGTAAGGTATCATTAAGGACACTTGTTTTAATTTTCTTACTACGGTTTTTATAAACCTCAACAGCGGTTTCAATCGCTTTATAAATACGTTGTTTTGTTAACACAGACATAAAAACGATAGGCACATCGGTAAAAGGTTCCATTTGCTTACGGATTACCTTTTCGAATTCTTTAGTCGTTTTATGGTCTTTTTCTACCAAGTCCCATTTATTAACCAAAATCACCACTCCTTTTCTATTTCTTTCGGCTAACCAAAAGATATTTTGTACTTGGCCATCAAAACCACGTGTTGCATCTAATACAATAAGACACACATCACTATGCTCGATAGCTCTAACGCTACGCATTACAGAGTAAAATTCTAAATCTTCTTTAACTTTAGACTTCTTACGAATACCTGCCGTATCGACTAGATTAAAATCAAAGCCAAAACGATTGTATTTCGTATCGATAGAATCTCTAGTTGTACCTGCAATATCTGTTACAATATAGCGGTCCTTTCCAATAAGAGCATTTATAAACGAAGATTTTCCGGCGTTAGGACGTCCTACTACAGCAAAGCGTGGCAATGCCTCACCTTCCTCTTCTACTTGTTCTACTTTTTCTGGGAGAGCTTTTACTAAATCGTCTAATAAATCACCTGTACCGCTACCGTTTATACTAGCAATAGTATAATATTCTCCTAAACCTAGAGAGTAAAATTCTACAGCGTCTTCGGCGCGTTTATTATTATCGACTTTGTTAACAACCAAAAACACTGGCTTTTTAACTTTACGTAATAAATCGGCAACCTCTTCATCCATTCCTGTTACGCCAGACTCTACGTCTACCATAAAAATAATAGCATCGGCTTCTTCGATAGCTAAAACAACTTGCTTATCGATTTCCTCCTCGAAGACATCATCACTTCCTTTAACATAACCACCGGTATCTATTAAAGAAAACTCTTTTCCATTCCAATCACTTTTTCCGTAATGACGATCTCTTGTTACACCACTTACCGCATCGACAATGGCTTCTCTTCGTTGAATTAAACGATTAAAAAATGTGGATTTTCCTACATTTGGTCTTCCGACAATAGCTACTATATTACTCATATTTTTTGTTTTAATCTGCATTACATATCCTGTAAGCGCCTGCAAAGGTAGTGTTTACTTATTTAACAATTTTAATTTATTTTTAATTCGCTGAAAATAAATACAAAAGAGCTTATTAAAAATCTTTACATTAGAAGCTTCTAAAGTTAAAAAAAATGTCATTAACCAACGAAATTGTACTGAGACCGCGTTTTAAATTTGACGTAAACCAGGACAACGAAACACTTTTAAAAGTCTTTGAAGACACTAAAAACACACAACGTGATTTTGTAGTCTCTAGAATTGACGATCATGTTTTTATTAAAATCCCCAAAGCGAAACAACACTTTTGGTCTCCGCAATTACATTTAGAAATTAGCGAAAACGACACCAAAGGAACTTGCACGATTCGCGGTTTGTTTGGTCCTAGCCCTACAGTTTGGACTATGTTTATGTTTTTCCACTTTATAGTGGCTTGTTTATTTTTTGGCTTTGGTGTATGGGCGTATAGTAATTGGACTTTAGACACCAATTACTCTCTACAATTATTTGTAGCCCTTTTTATGGTTCTGATTTGGTTAGCACTTTACTTTGGTGGAAGCATAGGTAAGAAAACCGGTTCAGGACAGATGCATGAATTACATGGGTTTATGCGTAACACCTTGCGAAGTAATGGTATTAGCACCGAAAACCACTAATTACTGATTATAGCCAAAACGCTTTAATTGACGTTGGTTGCTTCGCCAATTTTTATTGACTTTTACATACAGCTCCAAGTGAATTTGTTTTCCAAAGAATTTTTCTAAATCTTTTCGTGCTTCTACTCCAACACGTTTTAAAGCACTCCCTTTATGACCTATAATAATTCCCTTTTGCGTTTCGCGCTCTACCATAATAACCGATCGCACACGAATTATTTCATCCTCTTCAAAAAACTCTTCGGTATCAATTTCTACAGCATAAGGAATTTCCTTTTTGTAGTGCATTAATATTTTCTCACGAATAGTTTCATTAATAAAGAAACGTTCTGGTTTGTCTGTTAATTGATCTTTTGGGTAAAATGGTGGCGATTCGGGTAGCAATTCGATAATTTTATCGAACACTTCTTTGACGTTAAACCCTTCTAAAGCAGAGATAGCAATAATTTCGGCATTAGGCACTTTTTCTGCCCACAGCTGCACTTGCTCTTCTAATTGCTCTTGATTAGATTTATCGATCTTATTTAAAAGTAATAATACTGGTATTTTAGCATTTACTATTTTATTAAAAAACGCTTCATCCTTCAGTTCTTTCTCTCCGATTTCTACCATGTAGATTAGCAAATCGGCATCTTCGAAAGCCGATTTTACAAAATCCATCATCGAGGCTTGCAATTGGTATGCAGGTTTTATAATCCCTGGTGTATCACTTAAAATAACCTGAAAATCATCACCATTAACAATACCTAAAATTCTATGACGTGTAGTTTGCGCCTTAGAGGTAATAATAGATAATTTTTCGCCTACAAAGGCATTCATTAAGGTCGATTTCCCAACGTTAGGATTTCCAATAATATTTACAAAACCAGCTTTATGCATACTCTTTATTTTTTTACAAAGATACTGTTATTACACAAGGTACGAAAAGAAAAAAATACATGCTATTTTTAAAAGGTGACTGTTTTAATTTTTTTCCACAATTGTTTTAAAACCAACGCAAAGATAAGTGTTGATAGTGTTAACAAAATGGCTTTTGTATAACGACCATATATCCAATATCCCGTTGCAAATAATGCGCTATACACAGCTCCACAACCAACAAGGGTTGCCAAAATACCAGAAGGCACATTCCAACTGCCGCTAGTAAGCTCGGAAGCATCGTGGTTTTCCAATTTACTTTTTTCTATCACTTTAGTCCATCCCGGTCCGCCAGGTTGTATCTTTTTACAAAAATTTATAAGGGTAGCACTAGATTCAGCAGGTGTAAATAACGTTACTAACAACCATGATATTGTAGTTACTAATACAATAAATGGATAAGTCATCCAACTTGGCATTAGCCCTTCAACCTCAACACCGGTTACCAAATGTGTTCCACCAAACAACCAGTCGCCAAACGAAGTAAAACTAATTAAAATGGAAATAACTCCGGATACGATCATTGCTGAAATCTCACTCCACGCATTTATACGCCACCAAAACCAACGTAAGATAAAGATAAGCCCTGTACCTGCTCCAAACATTAGAATAATATTAAACAGTTGTAGAGCATTAGTTAGTACTAGCGCTAAAGCGGCAGAAACAACCATTAATAAAATGGTGGATAAGCGCCCTACGTTAACAAGCTCTTTTTCGGAAGCATCTGTTTTTATGTGTTGTTTATAAAAATCATTAACAATATAAGACGACCCCCAATTTAAGTGTGTCGATATGGTGGACATATAAGCTGCCACTAGCGAGGTTAACACAATACCTAAAAGACCGTTAGGCAATTTAGTTAACATGGCAGAATAGGCTAAATCGTGACCCAATTTATCTTCGGCAATATTAGGAAAAGCTGCCTGTATACTTGCGATATCTGGATACACAACTAAAGATGCCAAGGCTACTAAAATCCATGGCCACGGACGAAGGGCATAGTGTAAAATATTAAAGAAAAAAGTAGCTCCTATAGCATGGTTTTCATTTTTTGCCGCCAACATACGTTGAGCAATATACCCACCTCCACCGGGTTCGGCACCAGGGTACCAAGCGCTCCACCACTGTACAGCCAAAGGAATTATTAAAAGTGTAATTAAGGCTTCGGTATCTGTAAACGACGGCAGAATGTCTAATTTATTAACCACATTTTCATTTTCCATTAATGCTGTTAATCCACCAACTTCCGGTAAATTCACACAATAATAAGCCGCTGCGATACCACCAAACATAGCGACAAAAAACAATATAAAATCGGTATACACGACACCTTTGAACCCTCCAACAGTACTAAAAACAACCGTAACTATTCCACCAATAAAAATGGTTTGTAATGGCGTTAACCCCAACATAACTTGCCCAATTTTAATTGCTGCCAAGGTTACAGCAGCCATAGCTAAAACATTAAAAACAACCCCTAAATAAACCGCTCTAAACGCTCTTAAAAATCGTGCCGGTTTACCGCCATAACGCAATTCATAAAATTCAATATCGGTATTCACACCAGATTTTCGCCATAATTTTGCATAAACAAAAACGGTTAGTAAGCCTGTGATAAGAAAAGCCCACCACACCCAGTTACCACTGACACCTTTATCTCGCACAATATCGGTCACTAGATTTGGGGTGTCGGTAGAAAATGTTGTCGCTACCATAGACACTCCTAACAACCACCATGGCATCGTTCGGCCAGACAAAAAATACTCACTAGTACTTTTACCTGATTTTTTTGAAACTACAAATCCTATGGTTAGTGTTACTAAGAAAAATCCAATAATAAAGGCGTAGTCATAGCCATTTAATGAAATCATATAAAAATAGTTTTTGTTGGGTGTTTTATAAACTAGATTACCATAGAAATCTAAAACTATAGATTTCTTTTTTACGGGAGCAATATAACTACTTTTTAAGTTTTATAATTTATATTTACAAGGCAATATTTACAATGAAAGAAATACACATTACTGCAAAAGACACTGAAGGGACTATTTCCCAAATTCAAAAAGCACTCGGTGGCACTATTGAAAGTCGTTGGGGTGAACACACCTTAACCATAGATAACGACTTAGCAAAAGGTAGCATCCGGTATATTGTTTTTGAATGGGGTGGAAGTTTTTTGTATTATGATATAATCTTCTATGACGATATTGTTTTACTAAAAGACACGTCACTTTACAACCCTATTTCCTTTATATATTGCTTAAATGGCTATTTCCAACACCGATTTGAGCATCGAGAAGACTACAATACTCTAGAACAGTTTCAGTCGGTAATTTTAACAAGTAAAAAAGGAGGTTATAGTAGGGAGTATTTTAGTAAAGATGTAAAACTAGAAGTTAACAGCATCCAAATTAGAAGGATTAAATTTATTAATAAGCGATTAAACGATGCCTCTCAACTTAATAAAAAACTTTACGATGTTTTCTATGATACCGATCATGAAAATGTATTCTCTTATTTCGGAACTTACAATTTAAAGCTTGCTGATCATATTGGAAAGTTTAAGAAGATTAAGCAAAAGGGCATGTTACGACTATTACTTATCGAAGGACAAGTTTACCAAGTATTGTCATTGCATATGCAACAACACAATAAAGCCGTTAACAACAAACCCGTTTCTAGGTCTTTAACCAAAAGCGAATTAAAAACAATTCGAGAATTTGGCAATACTATAACATCCAATGTGTCTTTTGATTACTCTTTAGAGCAGCTCGCCTTAGAATCTGGTTTATCGCAAGCAAAGCTCCAAGAAGGTTTTAAACTTCTCTATGCTAGAACAGTCACCGAGTACATAAGACACGTTAGACTTGAAAAAGCACGGGACCTAATTAATACTAGTGATCTCAATATTTCAGAAATTGTGTACAGTATAGGATTTAGTAGTCGAAGTTATTTTTCTAAAATTTTTAAAAAGAAATACAAAATGAGTCCGAGTGAATTTCAAAAAAATAAACGCGGATAGTTTACCTCAGCTTAACAATTGACTTCTAACAAGCTTCTGTAGTAAAACCAGTCATTTCATTGGCTCGCACTGTTATATTTTTTATAGTTTGCATATCCGCACTGCTATCTAACCACGGCGTTCTGTCTTCTTCCCTTATAATTACTGGCATTTTTAAAAACAGAGATTTATCTTGAATAACATTTTCTTTCTCCTTTGTATTTATAATGGAGCAGGTGATAAACCCATCGCTTGTTAGGTTATAAATTCCTGCTAAAGTAAAGGGTTCTTGATTTTCTTTTTGAATAAAAGCGGTTTGTAAATCCCCTGCTTCTAAATACGATATGTAAATACCGGTAACAAGAATTAGACAGCGTCGGCTTTCATACGGTTCACTAAAAAGGTCTCGAGCCGCTATATCTTTAACTTGTACATTTAAAGTGTTCAATGCTTTCTGAAATGTTTTCCATTCATGTTCGTATTCGTGAGGCAATAGGCCCCAAATACCTTGACTAATAAGGTCATCATTTTCTGAAGTTATTATAGGCACCGTTGTTTCTTTGGTGCCATCTATTACTTTATAAGATTTAAACACATTTGGAAATCGAAATTTCCGATTGAAAGTCTGCTCTATAATTTTCAGGGAAGTATTAATCGATAATTTATAATTCATAGTCTGTTGTCATATAATAATTCAATCTATACCGTAAAAATACTTCCTTATAAGGAAATTACTTTGTTCAAATAGAACAAAATTTAGCTGCATCACTAAGTATTAATAATTCACACACCCCTTATTTAATTCAGAATTCTGTTAAATTATCATAACATAATTCACAATATTGTTAAAATACAGTGAAAAAAATACGAATTTCTGAAATGAGTTAATTAACGCATTAAATGAGCAAAAGGAACACACGCATTGCTTATAGATTTGTATAAAACAACAATCAATCTTTTCTGAAATTTCAGTAAAGTATAAATCAACACTTGATTTATTAACCTTAAAATCAAATCATTATGTTACGTTGGACAATCACATTTATTATTATAGCCATAATTGCTGGAGTGTTAGGCTTCGGTGGAATCGCAGGAGCATCTGCTGGAATTGCTAAAGTTCTATTCTTTATTTTTATTGTACTTTTTATTCTTTCATTAATAAAAGGGGCAGCCAAATAAACTAAAAAGAATCAACCAAAGTAAAAACCCATTAATTTAAAAACAACAACTCATGAAAACAACATTTTTAACCTTAGCATTATTATTTAGTTTAACCGTTTTCACCTCATGCCGAGAAGAAAAAACTGCAGACGAAAAAGTAGAAGCTGCAATAAATGATATTGGCGAGGATTTAGAAAATGCATCAGATGATGTACAGGATGCTGTCGAGGATGTAAACGATGAAATCGAAGATGCTGCCGAAGATATGAAGGAAGATTAATTTAATATGGCAGATTCAATTCAGTTAATATTAATTTAAATCACCAACAATGAAAACACTATTTTATATATCGATATTACTTTTTGGAACATACAGTTTTGCGCAAACCAAGCCTGTAGACGAAATGAAAACAACCCAAATTAAAACCCAAACCGTCGAAGAAGACGGAAAGCTGGTAACAAAACAAGTCAAGGTCGTTACAGAAAAGAAGCAGGAAGTAAAAACCGATCCATCAAAATCGGGGCAGATTGATGCACCTATGATTGAAACACCGACAAAAGTCACCAAAACCATTAGTGTAAACACTAATAACAATGGTCGTTTTAAAGCGCTTTCTAAAATTACGTATTACACGTTTAACGACCATGTTTATGGACTTCAAACGACAAACACGGGGTATGAGTTAAGCAGGAAAGTAAACAACAAAAATATGCCTTACGGTACGGCTAGACGTACTCAAAACAAGGATATATACGTTATTACTACAAAACACTATTCTGGAGTAGGATACTTTAACCAAAATAATGACTTTATTATAGAGTATTATGACAAGGATAAAAAGATGATGCAACAGCAATCATTAACATTAAATACGCATTAATAGCAGCCCTATAATTATAAAAAATGCTTCATTTTATCATGAAGCATTTTTTTTATTACAATTCCCAACCTAGAGTCGTACGAATAACATAATCTGAGTACGAGCTTCCTTCAACAGGTTTATTATCATAGTTGTAATTAAACCCCAACTTTACAAATAAATCTAAAGGTAAATCGTATTTTAAATCCATTTTAAAATCGGTTCTAACTCGCCCTTTCTCTGTTAAACTCGGGTAAGCGGTTAAATTAGAAACCAGGCTTAAGTCGTTATAATCAAACATATTTACAGCCAAAGAAGCATAGGCTTCACCACTATTTCTGCTTTGAATTAAAGAGGCTTCGTACTCTTCATTATTCCATGCGACACCCAAGACACCTGCAAGAAACATCTGGTTGTTATGTATAAAATACTTACCAAAACCAAGCTTATTAGTTACCCTAAGTTTTAATTTTTGTTCACTGTTAGACAAAAATTCTGATTGATAAATAAGAAAGTTATCACGTTCTAGAAAATAATTAAAAGCAAGCTCTCCGTAGGTACGCTGTATTTCCTCTACGCTATCTTGATTACTACGCACCGAGTTAAATGTTATACCTATACTATAAAAACTTGACGTATACCCCAAGGTACTAGCTACCGACAACTGACTTAAATTACTAGCCTTAGTAAAATTATAACCAAAAGATACAGACGCATTTAATCGGGATACAAAACCATCTTTAACAGGCTTTATAAAGACAATATCTGTTAAATGAATTGCCTTATCACCCCCGGATACAACATTAATATTAGCGGCCTTATGAGTTTGTAAACCCTTTAATTTAAGGCGCTCCCCATTAGAGCTTATGATTAAAAAATGTTCTGTACTCTTAATCGTATTTACCTTCTTCCATTTAACTTTTAAATCGCTACTGCTATAAGGTGTTTTAATTATTAGCACACCACGATCCATTTTTTTCACCTCCCCTACTATACGATCACCATTGGTTAAGGTTATGGTATCATTTTGCGAAAATAAAGACGCCCCAAAAAGTAAGCAGATACAAAGTATTAGGTATTTTAATTTCATTATAATCTCTTTTTATCACTAAAAAAAAGAGTAAATCATTTCTGACTACTCTTTATACTTTGCAAAGATACAACTATCACCTACTTATTGTGATTTACAGACTTAATTTCTTAAATCATGCAATGCCAAAATAGGAACATCTAAATGAAATGATATTTGTTTCACCATAGGGTTTGTAAGCATGCTACTAAAAAAGGTATGCTTTTTATTTATAAACGCCACCATTCCACTAGACCTGCTTTGAACAAAAACACTTACTGTACTCATTACGGAATCATTCACTATATTATGAAATCTGTAGTCCGTACCTTTTAAAATCTCCTGAAGCAACTCCTTATTATCTTCCTGCCCTTTATCTAAACCCTCTTGCTTTAAAACGTGCAACACGGCAATAGTAGAGTTACAAGCTAGAGCTATTCTAGTTAAATAAACAAGCTCTCTTCTTTTGTAGTGGGATTTATAACTGGTAGGAAAAACAATTTCTTTTGGCATTTCTAATTTTGCACTATTTGGAACCACGATTACAGGACAATGCCGCACTTTTTCCATCACGTTAACAGCGGCACTTCCAAACGGCTCATACACTGCATTTGTTTCGCCTTTTGTTCCCATCACAACCATTTCAATATCCTTTTCGGCCACAACAGTATTGATAGCATCTACCACTGTGTTATAACTCGAAACGACTTCAAAGCTGTGTTTTGAATTAAAATTATCATTCAGAGTTATAACATCAAAAACTTTAGCCAAACCATTTTCAGAATCTAATTTAGCAGCCTCATACAATTCATCTCCCGGTTTTGATTGCATTAAACTAGAAAACACACCTAAAGGAGGCGAAAATGCATTAAGAACATAAAAATCACAGTGGTCATTTTTATATAACTCTCTAGCGTAATTAATAGCCTGAATAGAGTTTTTAGAAAAGTCTGTAGGCAATAAAATTTTATGTCTCATCGGTCTGTTTTTTTAAGTGTATGGTTACTGTGATAGCTTCTAAATAGGCTATAACCTGTATTACTTAGTTAATACACGGCACTACTAAGAACGGTATTATAGGATGAAATCCTATATTTTTCACAATAGGCTCTCTAGTTATGCGCTCTACAAAGCTGTGTTCATAATTTATCATTACCAGAAGATTAATATCGTAGTCCAGTATAAAATCTTTTATCGCACTCTCTTTACTTCCTGAATCTGACATCCAATGAAAACTGTGTTCAAAATTTTCTAGACTCGATTTTAGCAGTGCTAAATTGTTATCTTGTTTCTCCGATAGGTCATCGCCTTTACTAATATGGAACACACTAATTTTAGCGTTATGCAGTTTTGCAAACTGTTTTATTGGCTCTATTTCTTCACCATACATTCTATTAAAATCGGTAGGAAAAGCAATCCGATCGGTCTTAACAAACTTATAATCGGATGGAATAACCAAAATAGGACAGCTTTTAATTTTATTAATAACACCAACAGCATTACTTCCAAATAAAAACTTACTAGCCCCTGACGCCCCATTAGTACCCATTACAATAAAATTAACAGGGTATGCTTTAACCGCCTCTTCAATGGTTTTAACAAGCGGTTCAGTACTAAAAATAATCTCAAAATTATGATCTGCATTACCACTATCTTTCTGGTATTGCTCTTGCAGCTCTACCAACTGTTGTTTCGCGGCAGTCTCTAATTTATCGATATAAGTCGAGCTAATATAAGTTCTTGTACTAGAGTTTGAAAACGACCATGCGTGTAAAAAGTAAAAGGTACACGATTCGTTTTTGTATAAATTAATTGCGTAAAGCGCAGCGCTCATCGCATTATCTGAAAAATCTGTAGGTAGTAAAATATGATGTCTCATTCTGTTCTATTTAAATCTAAAAATTTTAATTTAAGAGGAGGTTACTCCGCTTCAATTCTTATTTGCCTTGACTCGGTATCACTAAAAATGGAATGATAGGATGAATTCCAATGTTTTTAATCACGGGTTCTTTAATAAGTCTTTCAATAATCCCTTGCTTATAATTAATCATTACCAAAATATCAGTCTTGTTATGCTCCAAAAAATCTTTTATCCCTTGGTTTTTAGTGTTGTATTCTGGCACCCAGTGTAAACTGCAAACAAAGTCTTTAAGCGCCTCTTTAAGTCCGTCTAAATTCTGGTCTTGGAGTTCTGTAATATCATCCGTTTTGTTAAGGTGAACAATTTCAATATTAGAATCATACAAACTAGCCAGCTCTTTTAATGGCTGTAACTCATCGCCATAAACACGATTAAAATCGGTTGGAAAAGCAATTTCTTTAGGAACGGCAAACTTGTAATTATCTGGAATAGCTAACACCGGACAGCTTTTAATTTTTTGAATAATATTCACTGTATTGCTTCCAAAAAAGCGTTCTTGAGCATTCGTCGCCCCTTTAGTCCCCATAATAATTAAATCTACATTCATTCTAGAGATATAAGTTTCTAGGGCCTCATGTAAATCGTCGATACTAAGGATTGTTTTAAATTCATGTTTAGGATTCGCATTCGTTTCCTTGGCCAGTCTGCTCAATGCCATAAGCTCTTTCTTAGTATTCTCGCCCACGATACGTCCTAATTTATTAGACACGTTTTGCATCGCTACAACAGGAAGGTTTGAAGAGTGTAAAAAGTAAAATGTACAATCTACATGCTCATACAATTTAAAAGCATATTGCGCTGCACTCCAAGCGTTATCAGAAAAATCTGTTGGTAGTAATATATTTTTTCTCATTTGATTTGTTTTTTATTGATATCTGATGTGTTATACAATCTAATTTAAACCAGAATTAGCCTTTAGCAGGTATAACTAAAAAAGGTAAATGGATATGAAACCCTAATTGATTTATTGTTGATTTGAAAAAAATATTTTCAAAAAAGGATCTTTTATTATTTATCATAGCCAATACATTTAATTTGGCACTCGTTTGAAACTTATCTATAGCCGCAGTTACCAGCATACTTTTATAATGATGAAATACAAAGGTCGTATCGCTAAACTGAGTTTCTAGTTCTGCTTTATTCTCCTTTTGTTGCCTTGTCAATTCAGCCCCCATAGAAACGTGAAGACCGTGAACTTTAGATTGGTTTGTCGACGCTATATGTTTTAAAATATCCAATTGAAAACTGTTAAAATCGACTTGTAGATCTGTAGGAAAAAGAATCTCTAATGGTTTTTCATATTCACAACCTTCAGGAATAGCCATTACTGGACATTTAATATCATTAAATACTTGCACTGTATTAGATCCAAATAAAACCTCCTTTGCCCCAGTTGCTCCTTGAGTTCCCATAACAACAAGATCGGTTTCGTTTTTACTTAGAAATTCTTTAATTCCAGAAACGAGATAATTAAATCTAGACAGCATTTTATATGCATGCTTAGGGTTAGCCCCAAAGGTTTCTGATAGTTTATCATTAATTTGGTTCAGTCCATTTAAAGAGGTTTGCCTTAAAGCATCTGCTAATCCTAATTGAGACGTTGACCCCATTATAGAATCTACTCTATAAACTACAGGTGTATACGTGTTAAGGAAATAAAATGTACAGACCTCTTCTTTAAAAAGTGAGATAGCATATGTAATAGCATTCCACGAATTATCTGAAAAATCGGTTGGTAAAAGTATATGTTTCATAACCTTATCTGTTTATTAATTATTTCCTTGAAGTATTTTGTAACGCTAAAAGCGGTATTTCTAACCCTAAACTTATTTCATCTAATTTAGAAGGAAATAGAATATCTTCTAAAAACGAATATTGGGTATTCACCATCACCAAAAGATCTATGTTATTCTCCTGTATATGACTAGCGATACTTTCCGTGATGTTTTTGCCATTTTTTATGCTAAAATCGACCGTATTATGTACTAAAGCCTCCTTAATAACCTCCTGATTATCCTCTTGTCTTAGCGACAGTTTTTTTACAGTAGAAATATAGACCACGTCTATTTCACTTCTATTCCTCCTCGCTAGGGTTGATACTAATTCTAACTCTCGTTGTTTATAAGGTATTAAATAGTTGGTTGGAAATAAAATGCGTTTTGGTGCTGTATTAGTATATGCCGAAGGAATAATTAACACAGGGCATTGCACATATTTTAAAACCTGAAAAGCCTGGCTACCAAATACAATATGCCGCTCGTTAGACTTGCCTTGAGTTCCCATCACAATTAAATCTATATTTTTACTATCTACTATTTCATTAGCTTCCTCAAGAAGTGTGTTAAAAGCCGAGATAATATGGTACCTATGTTTAGGGTTTGATTCGTTTTCATTAATCTCTTTTAACAAACACTCCAGATTGTTCTGAGATTGAGATTTTACGGTGTTTAAAACCGCATCAAAATCCTTACGAGTAACTAAATCTTTATGATCGTAAAACTCATTTCTATATGTGTTTAAAAAATAGAATTGTACCTCTTGATTTTTAAAGAAATCCAAAGCGTACTTAATGGCATTCATTGCGTTCGCAGAAAAATCGGTTGGCAAAAGTATCGATAACATAGTAATGTGTTTTTTATGATATATAAAAATACGGACATCGAAATTTAAAACCTATGATATATGTCATCCTCAACAAGGAAATAAAAAACGTTTGTTTCAAAAGATTTTGAAGCAAACGTTTTTTATTAAAACCGAATAATTTAGTTGTGGCAAAGCCACATGATTATTACTCGTGGCTTTCTTTCTTTTCATGAATAACCAAAAACGGAATATCGGTATGATAACTAATACTACCAACCTTGGAATGAAACAATATTTTCTGGAAGTAATTAATATTTTTCGCCACCATACATATCATGTTTATAGACCTATTTTCTACAAAATTTTGAATCCCTATTTCTACCTTACTCTCTGTAGAATAGTGAAAACTATGTTGTTGTTGATGAAAATACTCATCAAGCAATTCTCTATTTTGAATTTGATCTTTATTGAGGTCTTCTTTGTACTTACTTATATGTAAGATGCGTAACGCGGAATTAAATTCTTCTAAAATCTCAGATAGAGGGTCTAGAATATGTAAATTATGAGACAAGGTAAAATCGGTAGGCAAGGCAATTTCCTTAGGTCTTATATACGTCGCATTTTCTGGTATAACTAGAGTGTTACATTTTACTTTAGTAAGTACATCGGCGGTATTACTCCCTAATATAATTTTCTCTAAACTAGAAGCCCCTTTGGTACCCATAACAATAAAATCAATCTCCTTCTGGTCTATAATTTTACGTATACCATCAATAAACGGACTTTTTTCTAACAGGGTATAAAAATTATGTCTTTTACGATTTAAAGGCAGGTTTTCAATGCGCTCTATAAGTTCACGCATTTTAAGCTCTGAATGTTTAAGTTGTATAGCATCCCTATCCTTATTATCTAAATTAGGGGGCATTCCACTAGTCATGGCAGCACTCTCGTTATTTATATGCGTAATATAAAAGTTGCATTTTTGGTTTTGAAAAAACTGAATAGCATAATTTATGGCATTCCATGAATTCTTGGAAAAATCTGTGGGTAATAGAATATTTTTCATAGCTCATTATCTTTATAAAGGCTAATTTACAAGTAAATAAAACCTCTTGAAATGATATTGATCACCCCCATACAGAACGACAGGTTTTAAAACATACGTTTTAACATTTCGAGATCTAAAACTCTAATATTCCGACCTTCGATAGCGATAGCTCCTTCTTTTTTAAAGCGTGTCAAGGTTCGGATTAAGGTTTCGGTAGCAATTCCGGCCACACTGGCTAAGTCGCTACGCGAGATATTAATAGGGTCTTCAGGTTTTCTATTTATTTTTTCAGCAAATTTTAAAATCGTTTTTGCCGTTTTTCTATTTACAGAACCATAGGCCATCTCTAATAATTGTTTATTAGCCAGCAGGAGATTGTCGGACATATGCTGAATAAACTCTAATGCTAGTTTAGAGTTCTCACTTAATAACCGATTAAAATATTTTGTAGGTACGCCACTTAACTCCACATCTTCAATAGCCACTGCTGTCGTTTTGTGAGCTACACTATTTGTAAACGAATTATATCCAAAAAAATCATCTTCTTTATACAGCGCTGTAATTAACTCTTTACCTTGCGCGTCGCTCTGGTAACATTTTACGACACCTTTATTAATAAGGTAAATATGATTTGAGTGTTCGCCTTCACGATATATCACCTCATCCTTTTTAAATGAAAAAAGAGCCCCCTCCTCGTCACATATATTTTTTAAATCATTTATCGATTTTATAGGTTCTGAATCCTCCTCTTTATCGGCTAGTTTTAATTCTCTTAAAATAGACGTTTTCGCTATACGACTTTCTATAGCGTTAATAAGATCGGGTTCCGAAAAAGGTTTAGTAATATAATCGTCGGCCCCCAAATTCATACCTACTCTAACATCTTCTCTTTCTGTTTTTGCCGAAAGAAAAATAAAGGGAATGTACTTCGTTTTTTCATTTTCAGAAAGCGCTTTAAGCGTATCGTAACCATCGAGCTCAGGCATCATAATATCACAGATTATAATATCTGGTAAATGCTTTTTTGCATAGTCTAAACCTACAACTCCATTGGGCGCCATAGACACCTCGTAATTGGCTAGTTCTAAAATCTCGGCTGTATTTTCTCTCAGCACTTTATCGTCTTCTATAAGTAAAACTCGTGTCATTCTGATGCTTTGTTTGGAATGGTTATAGTGAATGTTGTCCCCACATTTTCTTCGCTAGTAAAACGCACTGTACCGCCAAGGTTTTCCAAATGATTTTTAACAATATTTAACCCTATTCCGGTACCTTGAATGGTACTCACATTGCGCGCTCTAAAATAGCGTTCAAATATATTTTTCTGATCTTCTAATGGAATACCGATACTTTGATCTTCAACCGCTATCGTTGTTATTTGATCGTCTTGATGTACGGTAATACTAATTACCGTATGGGGTTCTGAATATAAAATGGAGTTATTGATTAAGTTGGATAAGACTACAGCTAGTATTTTTTCATCTTGATACAACGATAAATGGTCTATATTATCGGGGTACTTTATAAACTGACCATCTTTTAATAGCATATTGGCGTTGTAAATAACCGCATCTATCACTTTACTTAATTTAAAATGCGAAAACTGATAATTTAGCCTTCCAGTTTCTAAGCGTTCTAAAGATAGAAAATCATTTAAAATCGTCGTTAAGTATTGCACCTTATCCCCAATAATTTTAACATGCTTATCACGCTTTTCTTGATCTTCTGTACGCTTATATTTCCCTAACAACATAGACGAGGTTAAAATACCACTTAGCGGGGTTTTAAACTCGTGTGAGACTAAGGACAAAAATTTTGTTTTAAGTTCGTTTAGCTCTTTTTCTTTAGAAAGTGCCGCTTCCAATTGCTTGGTACGCTCCTCGACCGTTTTTTCTAATTTTTCAGTATAATTTTTACGCTCAGTAATATCTAAAACTATAGCCACAAAAACCTGTTCTCCTCCTAATTTTGATAACTGCAAGTGCACCTCGACAGGATAAACAGATCCATCTTTTCTAAGGTGCAAAGTTTCAAATTCTATTTTTTCACTGTCATCATTTAATAACGACGCTATTCTCTTCCTAAAGCCCTGCTCATTATCATATACTTTAAGATCCAACGGCGTCATATTTTGCAACTCTTTTAGCGTATACCCTAAGTTTTTTTGTGCCCCGTAATTAACATTTAAAAACTTTAAGGTTATCCCATCAAAAACATAAATCTCATTGAGTGACTGTTTAATAATATGTTCCAAATGATGGCGCTGGCCTTCAGATTTTATCTCTTCGGTCACATCACTTTGAATACTTATATAATTCGTTACCACGCCTTCATCATTAACAATAGGCATGATATAAATATCATTCCAAAAAAGGGTGCCATCCTTTTTATAATTGCGTAATCGCACTTGGCAGCTCTTTCCTTTTTTAATGGCATTTCTTAAAGTTTGCACTCCCGCTTGCTCGCGATCTTCCCCTTGTAAAAACCTACAATTCCTATTAATAATCTCCTCATTGGAATAGCCTGTTAAATCTCGGAATGCCGAATTAAAATAAATAATAGGATTATCGTCTTGTAGTGCATCGGTAATAACAATACCATTACTAGCAGATTGCAAAGCACTACTTTTTAACATCAGGTTTTTTTCTATTTCTTTACGTTCACTCACATCATCTATTAAAGCCATGACAAAGTTATTACCTTCAATAGTAAAAGGATTTAGCTCTACCTCAATAGCAATTTTATTTCCATTTTTCTTTAAGCCATAAATATCTGATGACTCCTTCATGCTTCTGCGCACTTCACTTTTTATGAAGCCCTTAAAATGGTTTTGATGTTTTTTATGATATTCGGGAGGGATTATGGTCTGTAATTCTTTATGTAATAATTCATTTTTTTGATACCCAAATATAATTTCGGCGGCGCCATTGACTTCTACAATTTTCTGATGACTATCGACAATGATTACCCCTTCGGAAACCGTTTCAAGTAAGATGTTAAATATTTTTTTATTCTGATGAAGCATGCCTTCCGGGTTTAATAGGTTTTAAATTTAATTATTTAGTTAGGGATGACCTAATACTATTCGCTAACTTTAAATAGTAATAGTTTTAACTGATTAATATCATAGCGATTTAAAAGTAGTTTTGATATTTTACATTATAAATACCTTAAGATGCTAGCTTCACACCAAAACAAAAGACTTGAATTCTATGAGCACATAGGAATATTATACTACGCTATAGCTTCGTCGGATAATACGGTGCGCACTGAAGAGCTTACAGCTGTTAAAAACTTAGTAGAAAAATATTGGCTTCCCTTTGAAGCTGAAATCCATGAATCGAATTCTAAGGAATCCGTTTATATATTAGATACTTTTAAAAAACTCCAAACCTCTAAAGTTTGGAATAGTGACGATTGTTATACGCGTTTTATAAATTATAAAGAACAACATGTCACTTTATTTACCAATTCCGTACGCGCACTACTTTTAAAAACAGCAAGTAAAATTGCTGTCAGTTTTGCTTCTACAAATAAATCAGAGTTGATTTTACTTGCCAAACTTAGTATTGATTTAAAAAAGGAAAGCTAGACTTTGGGTTTAACAGCGTTGTAACAAATACAGACAGAGTAACCCCTATTTTCTAAGTTTAGTAAAACGACAGAACAAACAACTAAAACTATATAGCTTTCGAATTGCATGTATCGTGCTAAGACTCTATATTAGAGCTAGCTCTAAAAGGATCATTAAAAAACACCAATGAAATCATTTTCTCTTTTTACAATCATCTTATTATGTCTAGCTATACTTCTAGTGGATGTCACCGCTTTTTATTGGTTACAATCTATAACCCAATTTATAGATTCTGCGATTTTCAAAACAATGATTCACGCGCTATTTTGGGTATTTACTGTGGGCTTAATCACTTCCATCTTAATATTAAAAATTACTTTAGACAATATAAACCCGCTAAGAAAACAGCTTCTTATTTCTCGGTTTTATGGTCTTGGAATCTTATCTTTTATACCCAAGTTTGTTTTTATTGTTGTGATTTCCATCCTCCATTTTACTAATTTTTTATTTTCCGAAAACAAGTCATTAATACTAATTCCAATCGTGGGAGTCCTTTCTGGGTTGCTTCCTTTTATTGTTATTCTCTACGGAATTTTTAAGGCGATTTATAAATTTAAAGTGTACCATCACCCTATCAAATCTAGTAAGTTACCAAAAGCTTTTAACGGTATAAAAATCGTTCAGATTTCCGATTTGCACTTGGGAAGCTTTAACTATGCTTACAATAAGCTAGAACACGCCATTGAAAAAATTAATGATTTAGAACCTGACTACATCGTCATCACCGGTGATTTAGTAAATAATTATGCTTGGGAGCTTCGGGGATGGGATAGTGTTTTTAATAAATTACAGGCTAAAGAAGGGAAATTCGCTATTCTAGGCAATCATGATTACGGCGATTATAGTCAGTGGGACACTAAAGAGTTAAAACAAGAGAATTTTAAAGCGATCCAACAGTTTTTTAAAACTATAGATTTTAAATTATTGCTAAACGACTCCAGAATACTTACAAAAGGAGAGGATCGTATTGCACTAATAGGTGTCGAAAACTGGGGCAAACCACCTTTTAAACAGTATGGTGATTTAGAAAAAGCCATGATAGGAACTGAAGGTATTCCATTTAAAATATTATTATCTCATGATCCCACACATTGGACAGAAGAAGTAATTGATAAAACCGATAT
The DNA here is from genome assembly GCF_900107625.1 of Bizionia paragorgiae. GTDB lineage: Bacteria > Bacteroidota > Bacteroidia > Flavobacteriales > Flavobacteriaceae > Bizionia > Bizionia paragorgiae. Next base: position 131,126 of record NZ_FNQK01000003.1, on the reverse strand, counting down.
TATCTTAACTCTTGCTGGTCACACCCACGGTATGCAAGCCGGTTTTAGTTATAAAAACAAGCAATGGAGCCCTATAAAATATAAGTTTAAACATTGGGCCGGCTTGTATAAGCACAACACACAATTCCTATATGTAAATCGCGGTTTGGGTTGGCTTGGTTTTCCTGCACGCATTGGAATGCGTCCAGAGATTACTTGTATCACACTAAAAGCAACTCAGGATTAACAGCTATAAATTCTAAGAAGAATAAACATGCCCATGTAAACTCATAATACTAAGCCCTTATACTTTTTCGTAGCGTCCAGTTTTAGTTGTTAATTCAATTCTATAGACCACGCCAGACAGCGCTTCATTGGCTTGATGATGAGAATCTCTCATTGCGTGTTTAATGGTTGTGTTCCCTGTCATTACAGGCATGACTGTATCTCTCAAAATTTTAACCGCTTCTTTGCGCTCTTCAACACCTTTTAATTCTTCGAACGTCCCCCAAGAAATGACACTTCTCCAATTACTCATATTATCTATAACATCCACTTGGAAACACACCTCAGGGTTCTCTCTCATCATATCGATCTTTAGCCCTTCGGAGGTGTGACCATAGATATATTTACCATCATAAGCATAAGTTACGGGAACCACATAAGTTTTACCTTTGGCATGACAGCCAATCCTACCGACTATCACACTTCCTAAAATAAATTCAATTTGTCTATTGTTTAATTCACCTAGCATAACTTAAAATAATTAATTATTATGCAACAAGATAGGACTGATAAATAGCTTTTAAAATGATATTCATCAGTCCTTTGGGTGTAGACGCTCTTTTCTTATATAAATAAAATACTCTCGGTCTATATCTGTAGAAATACAATAGATAGCGCTTTTCTTCTTTTAAGTTGAGCGCCTATTTTTCATATCTTATTTTGTTTCTAATAATTCGGTAAGAATTTGTTTAAATGTATCTACGGGTTGCGCTCCTGTGACCGCACTTTTTCTATTAAAAACAATAGTCGGTACAGAATTAACGCCTAAACTTTTCCAATACTCTTGTTTAGTTCTCACCTCTTTTTTAGCGTCATCATTATCTAATTGGGCTAGCGCCTCATCAGCATTTAATCCTACTTCCAACAAAGCTTCTTTTAAGATCGCTCTTTTAGAAACATCTTTTCTTTCACTAAAAAAGGCTTTAGTTAATTGCATTTTTAATGCCGTTTGTTTATTAAATGCTTTAGCATATTCTAATAACACATGAGCTTCAAAAGTGTTTGCCATTTGCATGTCGTCATAGTAATCAAAGGTAAAACCCAATTCTGCACCGGCTTGTTCCATTTGTTGTTGGGACTGCTTTTGTTGACCTACAGTCATCCCATACTTTTCTCTAAGATGTTCTTGTAAATTTTGACCTTCCGTTTGCATATTAGGATTCAACTCAAACGGCTGCCATTCAATATCAATTTGGTCTTGCATTCCTAAATCCATAATCGCTTTCTCAAGGCGTTTATAACCTATAGTACACCATGGACATACCACATCGGATACAATATCTATTTTTAATTTCTCTGTCATTTCTATCTGTTTATTTATTTCTAAAAACCATTCTCCTTATAGGTTTTCGGCTTAAAGTTACCCCTTTATAATTAAAATCCTTTATTGTTTTTGTTTCTCCCAAGCAAATTTTTGAAATGGAGTATCTACAGGAGTATTTGCTATATGATTCGTGTAATTGCTTATCACCTTTTGAGATAAACCCAAAATAACTTCTAAAACTTGTCGCTCGCCGTATCCCGCATCATAAAACGCTTGTAAATGTTCTGGTGATACGTGTCCGCGATTACGGGTAACGTTTAAGGTAAAAGTTCGCAAAGCCTCCAATTTCGGATTTTCTAATGGATTTTCATTTCGTAAAGCGTCTGTAATAGCATCATCAACTTTCATCATTTTCGCTATGGCTGTATGACCTGGCACACAGTAGTTACAAGCGTGCTCAACGTTTATAGCTTGCCATACCACCGTTAATTCCTCTTTGTTAAATGAAGACTCTAAAAACAGTTTATGTAACGTTTGATAACCCTCTAAAACACCTGGAGCATTAGCTAATACGCCGTGCAATCCTGGGATCATTCCGTTTGACTTTAAAGATTGCTCAAGTAAGGCTTTGCTCTCTTTGGGAGCTGAATCTATGTTGTGAATTCTTAATGTTGTCATAAGTATTATTTTATTTATTATTAATTTCTAAACGACCGCTTAGTTATGAATCAAAAAAAATCTATAGCCCTTTAAAGGTCATTTCTATGAAGTCGTTAATTTCTTTTTCTGTATTTACTCGTGAAGCTGCTGCCAAGCCGTGTTTTGCTAATAACAGATAGTTAGCTTGTTTTACAATGGTTTCCTCATCTTTATGAGATGCATTCATTTTTAATTTCTCAATAAAAAGAGCCTTTATTTGGTCCATAAAAGCAAGCATCTGCCCCTTGATTATTTCATCTTCCTTTTCGGCAAATTCATTGTAGGTATTCGTTACAAAGCAGCCATTATGATTCCCTAACTCTTCTGATATACGTAATGAATCGTAAAAAAAGTCCTTAATAGCTTCCACGCCGTTGGTGGCGTTTTTTAATTTAATAAACATCTGGCTAGCTTTTGCTTTATAACACTTTAAGCATTCTAAAAAAAGCCCTTGCTTACTACCAAAGCTAGAATAGATAGAAAACTGATTGATTCCCATTTCTTTCTCCAACATACGAACGGAGGTATCCGAATAACCATTTCTCCAAAACAAATGCATTGCTTTTTCGATAACCTCCTCTTCAATATATTCTTTTTTTCTCGCCATTATCTCTTTAGTACACCACAAAACTAAGCAAGTGTTTAGATAACGCAAAACAATTAACTTTTTTTAACGCGACAATAGACAACATACAACTCCAAAATTAGTAATGGAATGGTCTTATTAAAGTTAATTTTCACTCTAAAGGAATCATAAAACTATGGTATGCCCTTCATACCACAAGGTCATTTCTTATTACTTTTTAGCTTCTATTAATGTTTTTGAGTCCTCATTTTTCAGCCTTAAGGAATTTCGGGTTCACGTATAAGGCACCGGCTTTTAATTTATTCCAATACACTTTCATATCCGCATTAATTTCTGGCGCCATAATATAAAGACCTATAATATTTGGAAACGACATAGCTAGAATCATCATATCGGCAAAACTTAATACGGCACCTAAACTTACAGAAGCCCCAAGAACTACAAAGCCCAAATACATCACCTTATAAACGAGTTCCAGTTTTTTACTTCTTCCAAAGAGGTAACTCCAAGAACGCATACCATAATACGACCAAGAAACCATAGTTGAAAAAGCGAATAAGAATACCGCAACAGCCAATACTGTAGGGAACCAAGACACAACGCTACCAAAGGCATCGGCAGTAAGTTCTACACCCCCTAACCCCGTACTACTTTCGTGTTTTCCAGTAAAAATTAAAACTAAAGCTGTCATCGTGTAGACTAGCATGGTGTCGATAAATGGTTCGACCAATGAGGTAAACCCATCGGCAATAGGATGATTGGTTTTAGAAGCACTGTGGGCAATGGCTGCCGAACCAACCCCTGCTTCACTAGAGAATGCAGCACGTTGTAAACCAATAATAAGCACTCCAATAAACCCTCCTTTTAAAGCTTCGGCCGAGAACGCACCGTCTAATATAGCTATAAAGGCACCACCAATATATTCAATATGATAGCCTATTACCACCAAGCAGCCTAAGACATATAAAATTGCCATAATTGGAACTACTTTAGCCGTTACCTTGGCAATGCTCTTGATACCTCCAATAATTACTGCCCCGACCAACAAGGCAAAGCCTACACCAAACCAAAAGCCCTGTCCTTGAAGTGCTGGGATTTGCTCTGATACAATTTTAAACGCTTGATTAGATTGCAGCATGTTTCCACCTCCAAAAGAAGCGCCTACACCTAAAACAGCAAATAAAACGGCCAAAAACTTACCTAATCTTTTAAGATTTCGTTTTTCTAAACCATAGCGTAAATAGTTCATGGGTCCGCCAAAAATACGCCCTTCATCATCAATAAATCTATATTTCACTCCCAAGGTACATTCGGCAAATTTTAAAGACATACCAAAAAATCCTGCAAGAAACATCCAAAAAGTCGCCCCAGCACCTCCTAGTGAAATAGCTACTGCAACCCCTGCAATATTCCCCAAACCTACAGTAGCGGACACAGCTGTAGCCATAGCCTGAAAGTGAGTGATTGTTCCAGGCGCTTTCGGATCATCATATTTTCCTCTAGCCAAATCTAACGAGTGTCGAAATCCACGAATATTGATAAACTTTAATCGTAGGGTAAAGAAAATACTTCCTAGAATAAGCCAAATAACAATAAATGGAATCGTATTGGTTTTAACATCTCCATTAGGGTGTAATAAAGGTTGTGGGGTTTGAAAATTAATGATTCCTAATAGCGGAGTTTTAAAGGATCCCGTTTCTGGTAACTTCGAGATTTGTCCCCCTTCTTGTGCCACATGCTCTAAAGTCCCACTATGGGAGGCCTTTACATACACTTCTTTGTTCTTAGTGCTTTTTAACACGGCAATAGGCTCCCCCTTTTTCACTTGTCCTCCATAAGGAACGACCCATTTTTTTATGTTATAGACTTCATTCCCTATGGTTTTATCTTTTGAGAGACTAATATTTATATGAGATGCATAGACTACTGGATCATAAATACCTAAAGTTGCAAAGGCATCCCAAAATAAAACAGCTCCCATAACATCTACCGCCGGTTGTACTTTACTATTAAATAGCTCCGTTATCGATTTTGCGGGTATGGTAAACGTCTTATTAATTGTATTCCCGTTTGCATCACTTATATCCACGGAATGCTGCATACCCTCTATTAGTCCATCGGATTCCGACTCACTTAAAGGGGTATTAACATTACTCCACTTGTAACTGTATGGTGCTTGCCCCCCTTGAACTTTAACTTTAGCGATCCCATTATTAATTTCAGAAGAAGGGTTTATTAATTGGAGATCGGCCACCATATTACTTGCGGATTGATCTTGAGCTATAGCGGATGACATTGTAAGTAAAATCAATGTAATTAGTGCAAAAAGCTTAGAATTTATCATTAAATATCGGATTTTTATTGGTTTTTTGTCAAAAAACCCAATTTAACGATTAGTCAGGCGTCTTACAAATGATACCGAAATATTTTTTTTTAGAAAACCCCCTAAAACCACCGATTGTAATAGCGGTTTAAGAGCTCAAGGCGATCAGTTGGCTCAGAAACACTCAGCCTATTAATCTGTTTTAAATAACTATTGAGTCCGTAGTCATAAAAACAAACAAGATACACTTGGTAAAGAGACTCATTCTTAATACAATCGACTTCAATTTTATAGGTAACGCGTACACTAAGCAAATTTTAGCTCATTAGAATTACCAATAAAAATACCCAAAGGCGTTTAACTAAATAGGATTATAACTCTATGTTTTGGATTGGACAATTCTTTTACTGTCACGATACTTAATCTCGTTCTTACTTTTTTAAATGGTCATAGTAACACTTTAAAAAGTACAACAACTTTAGCAAAGCTATAGAAAACAAAAAAAGGTCAGATTATATATCTGACCTTTTTCTGATTAATAGCAAGCAATTTATTTGAGCTTTGTAAAGTATTGACTCTCTTAAACTACAGACTAAACATACCACACAACACACTTATAAACAATGACTTGAGTCATGTTTCATCGTTTTTTTTTTAAAACGCTTTTAAAACAGTCTAGTCATGCACTACAAAGCATCCTAAAAAATAGGGTATAGCTTATTGTTTTTCTAATTCTAAATTGAAAACTATTTCAATAGTATCCTCTACCGATATAATTCCAAACAGCTTGTTAGGCGCTTTTAAATCAAAGTCTGACAGCTTGAGTTTTAAATCTCCACTAATCATAATATTACCTTTCTTTTTAAGCTTAATTGGAATAGTATAGAGGCGAGATATCCCGGCAATTTTAATGTCTATATAAGCATTTAAACTAGCCCCTTGATGCTTAATTTCTACTGCTTTTAGGCTTAAGGCTATTTCTGGATAATCATCGGTATTTAAGGTCTTTCTAAAGTCTCTATTTATACCATTCCCTCCACAATCAAAACAAGTGGTTTCTAAAAATAATGTGGTTTGTTCGAAATTAATTTTATTGTCCTCAACCGCATAATGAACACGAATGGGGTTCTTTATTTTTTCAATATCATAAACACAAGAAAAACTATTAACATTACTCTTACCATTAATTAGCAATGTACTTTTCTCGGTAATAACAACGGAAGCGCTCTCTGATACAGACCCTTTGAAAGTAAGAACAGTAGACAAGATTAGTATAAGGCTAATGATGAATTTATTGAAAAACATAAAATATAAAGTCTTTGGTATTATACAATATAAAACAAGTCTCTAAGTACGTCAAGTTTTTCCTAAAAAGAACTTCACCCCCTTGAGACTTGCTTTAATTATTTATGTTCCGGTTAGAAACTAATTACGGCTTCTACCATCACCCCTTTAAAAGCACCTTCATCAAGAATACTTCCTACAGCGTAATCATTATAAGTCTGATTTACATACTCTGCTTTCATTAATATATTTTTGGTCATAAACCAACCTGCACCAGCTTGAAGTCTGTTAATGGTAACTTCATCACCACCCATCAATTCTGCATCTACAGTATTATATCGTCCTCCAACATATAAGTTTTCAGATTTCCCAAATCTATAAACAAGTTCTCCAGCATACTGTTGTGTTTTTCTTCTTTCTGATTCCGCCATACTTCTTCCTGAAGTCATTTCTACAGTTCCGAAGAATTCCAATCCGCCATACTTAACAAATGGATTTATCATAACTGCTGTAATTTTATTAGTGAAATCGGGATTAAAACGTCCTGATCTAAAGTCGTCGTTAGCAGCAGTAGCATTTTGCATGATATCATAATATCTTGACCCTGCTCTATCCGCATTATATAAGTATACACTTGGTGCGTAACCTGTGTTGTATAACGACCCTGTTAATCTAAATCTTAAATCGGTGTTGATTTGCTTATCATATCCTAATTTAGCTAAGAAAGCAGCGCCACCGGTATTAGATCCTGTTTTTACCACCTTTTGATTTAATTTACCATTAGAAAACCCTAACATTCCTAAGAATCCACTTTCAGTTTTATAGTAAACTTCAGCACCAACTTCAGTTGTAAAAGCATCCATAATTAAATTCCCTACAAAAGGATTAAACAAGGTTTGCGCATTATCACTTCTTCTAAAGTGGGCATCCCCATAGTTATTTTCCATATGACCAATTTTAACCGTAGCGTTTTTCATCACGTCGCTAAGGAAGCCTTCTTCTATGAAATCTAACTTATCAATTTGTAAATACCCTCCTTTTACATATGGTTCATGGTGGTGTCTAGAAGACAAGTACGTTCTCAAGTGTAAATTTACACCATCATGCAGAGCAACATCTAAATCTAAATTGGCTGTTGCTAAGTTAAAATTGTATCCCACCTCTTTAATAGGAGTAATTCCAGAATTCTCATTATCTAAAGCCTGATACTGTAATGCAAAGGCTCCACCAATTCTAACTTTTACACCATTAAAAGTAGAGACTGTGTCTTTTGGACTTTCGAAAACATTAATACCATTTTTATCTGGTTGTCTGTAGTTATCTAGATGTCTATCTTGAGCAAATAAGCCGTACCCTCCAAGTAGGGCCATAAATAGAGCTATAGGTTTCATTGTTTTATTCATAATATTTTAGTTTAGAATTATTTAAATTTTGTTTTAAACGTAATGGTAATAGCGTCACCAGTTGTAATCGTACCTAATAATGCTGTAGGAGGATCAATATTGAAATCTGTCATATTAATTTTCTTCTCTCCTTTTAGAGTAGCTGAACTCCCTTCTTTAATCAGTGTGAAGTTCAAGGTAATTCGCTTCTTTACGCCTGCGATTACTAAATCTCCTTTAGTTTTAACTAAGAATGAATTATCGCTTTGTGCCGTTGTTTCTAAAACATCTACCACATTAAACGTAATGTTCTTGTGAGTATCGTGTTTTAATGCTTTATAGGTGTTTTTGTTCATCGCACGTTTTCCGCTTTCTAGTCCTTCCACTTTAACTGATAATGAACACCCTTCAATTTCTCCAGTTTCTAGGTTTTTAAAAACCAAAGTTCCCGATTGCTTTCCGGAATCAATTGTCCAATCATGTAAACTAGATGTCCCTGAAACTTTTAAAGACGATTCTGCATTAACAAGAGACCATTCTTGAGACCACCCCATTTGGGTTGATAGCAATAAAAACGCAAAAAAACTTAGCGCTGTTAATCCGATTTTTTTAGTGTAATTCATAACAAGTATATTTTAATTATACTGCAAAGTTCAATAAAAGAGTTCATCTAAAACATGACTTAAATCACCTTTTATTGATTGTTAATCAGAAAAGAAATAATAATTTATAAACTTGTTTTTTTTAACCTTAAGAAGCCGTTTATGTTTAATTACAGGTTAGATAATTAAAGAAAATAAGAAGCTAAACTTATATACCAATGCTAATCTAGATGATCCATTTTAATGGGTTCATAAAAATTTATAAGGTAAAACTCGTATCGCCTTGTAACTTGTTTTTATGGCAGCCCATAAGTCCCAGTCCTTTTGTAAATCGCTATAGTTCGCTTTAACAGGCAACCTATTGTAAGAGGCGGATAAAGGGAAACGACTATTAGTTTTAGAAGTATACGATAGGGTTTAAATAAAACATTTTCTTCCAGCCTTGGCGATCAGAATCTATTCGCCATATATAAGGAATAACTGTGACCATAGAATAATGCAGATGCGCTGCTTTTCCGGCGGCATTACCACTAGTTCCTACCGTTCCCAATAAAGATTTTGAACTCACAAGCGCAAAGTGCTTTGTATTTATCTCATCCAGATGTGCGTAGTAATGCAAGCGCCATTTTGGTCCTAAAAGCACTACGACCTTCCCTCCCACAGGAATGTCTCCTGCAAAAAGAACCAGACCATAAGTTGAAGCTGTAACCGGTGTGCCTTTGGCCGCAAAAACATCTACCCCCTTATGAGTCACTGATCTCCCCCAAGGGTAATACCAATACGAATTGGCGTGGTAATCGGATGCAGTAGCTCCTTTTACTGGCATTTTAAGATTTTGAGGAAGCAGCAATCCTATAATTAGAATAACTAAAATACTCAGTAACATTTTGTTGCTTTTTTTCACTTATCGGATGGTTTAAATTTAAAGACAGGGAATCCCTAGAAATTACACAGTGGTTAAACACTAAATTTAGGAAATTAAAACCATATTATAAATAGAATAAAAGCTACCACCTTTCGGAACCAAAAGCAATCTCTTTATGGTCCTAGACTTGGTACAAATATATGTATACAAATCTCTTACAACATTATAAACATCACATACAAGCTTATATAAAAAATGATATATTAGCTAATTAAAGACAAAAGAAGTTCCACGTTTACGACTTACATATACAAGCTTGCTTGATTCGGATGTGAGAGGATAAAATAAAAATGAGTTTATAGTATGAAAACAAAACGAATAATAATTATTGCATTCATATTACTGTTGGCAGGTGTTTTAATGTTCACTAAGAAGCACGAAATTTATCAGTATGGAAAGCACGTTTTGAAGTCTTATAATGGAAATAAAACTAAATCTATTAAGAATAGTGATGCCGTATGGGGAATTGATATTTCTCATCATCAAAAAAGCATTGACTGGGATGTTTTAGTTTCAGAAAACAAACCAGATTTTATATTCTTAAAATCTACAGAAGGTGTTACACATCAAGATAGCAAATACAAAGCCTATAAAAAGAAAGCTCAACAGAAAGGCATTTTAACCGGTGCTTATCATTTTTTTAGTTATAGCACCCCCGGAAAAGCACAAGCAGAAAACTTTATTAAACACTCCGAACTCACAGAAAGCGATTTAATACCTGTTTTAGATGTTGAGTATATTAAAAGTAGAAAATCATACAAAAGTAAAGTTGGTGAGATCAAAGCATTTTGCGAAGCGATAAAGGCAGAATACGGAATGTTTCCAATTATATATTGTGAGTGTGATTACAAAAACAAAGTCTTAGGGTCAGACTTTGATACTTATACGTTTTGGATTTCAGATTTATATAAGAGTCCAAGTTGTGATTATGCCTTTTGGCAATACACAGATTCAGGGCGTGTGAATGGGATTGGCAGAATAGATAATAACAAACTGAGAGATGGTTTGAATATTAACGATTACTTAATTGGTTCTGCTAAAAAATAGAGATAAAGAAAGGCAACTTTAAAGAGGGTTTGTTTTATGATTATAACGATTGGATCTGATTATAAAACAGAAAAAGCAACCATTTACTGCACAAAAAAAGAGTGACCATTCCTGATTACTCTTGCTTAGTAGTGAGAATAAGAATTGTACTTGTAACCTTCGGTAGTTTTATCATCATCATTAAAATCTATCAATTTGAAAAACTCTCTCCCTTCAAAAATGAAACACAGCGTTTTAGATTAAAAATATTAAACTCAATTATTGTTATTTTTATGACGGATAGCGATACTCAAATATAAGTACTTAAAGTTTTAGTCTAGTCGCTCTATAATAATTTAGGCGTATGTTAAGCTAAATGAGGCTAAGCCCATAGATAGCGTCATTCACAAAGTAATTTTAAGCACTTAACTAAGAGTTCTAACCATGAAATCACTACAGAATCGTATAAAGGAAAACGCTATATACTAAAAAAAAGTGTTGATATAGGCTTTTTAATTGTGTCTTAATAGTCAAAAGACAATTTTTATATACTACCAAAAATTCACTGACTTAAAATAATACGGTGTAACCAACGGCCTTTCAAATCCATTTTTTAATTAAATATTATTTCATACAAAATAAGATCTTGAGATGGTGTTTTATTTATTGTAAAACAAAATTTACGATTGCCATTTAAAACTATAACTACTTAATAAACATTTGTTTGTGAGATTCTGAAAAAAATATCCGATATTTAATTAAATTCATCATAACAATTAAATACGCTTTTTATGGAAGGATTTGACATTTTAAACTTATTCATTGTACTACTCTCTGCTTGGGGCGCTGGTGCGTTAATTAAACGTATAGGATATCCTGCAATTTTAGGTGAACTTTTAGTAGGTGTTATAATCGGACCATCGCTACTTGGTCTAGTAGAGACCTCTAGTACTTTGGTAATAATCTCCGAAGCTGGTGTCATCTTGCTTATGGCTTACATAGGTATGGAGATAAATTTTAAAGATTTAGGAAAAGCGTCTTGGGCAGGACTTCTTGCCGCAATAGGAGGTTTTGTAGTGCCTTTTGCTTTGGGTTATTATGTGGTTACACTAACTGGTGGCACAAGTATGGCTGGACTATTTGTAGGTATTGCGGTTGGTGTTACATCTCTAGCAACCAAAAGTCGAATTCTTGTCGACCTAGGGTTATTAGATACCCGTATTGCCTATGTTTTAATGGCAGGAGCTTTAATTTCGGATACCTTGGCATTAATCATTTTTGCTGGATTGTCTAGTTTTATTGATGTTGGCGCTGTAAATATGTCCGAGATTTTATTAATCGCTGGTAAAATCATCCTGTTCTTTGCGTTTGCTACGGCTTTCGGACTTTACATACTTCCCAGAATTGGCAAATGGATGGCGAGCAGAAATATAGAAAACCGAACCACCTATTTCACATTACTACTCCTTATTGTTTTTGGTCTTTCGGAGTTAGCCGAACTTGTAGGTCTTCACGGTATTTTAGGTGCATTTGTAGCAGGTGTATTTATAAAAGACGGTGTTTTTCATGATAAAATAACTAAAGACATTACACGTGTTTTTCATGATGTGTCCATAGGTTTTATGGCTCCAATATTTTTTGTTACCGCAGGATTCCACGTCACTTTAGATGTTTTTAAAACAGATTTACAGCTGCTACTATTAATTGTTGGTGTCGCCTTTGCTGGCAAAATACTAGGTACTGTTTTATTTTATTTACCGAGTGGCAATGGTTGGAGAGAAGGGTTAGCTGTTGGAACAGGAATGAATGGACGTGGAGCGGTAGAAATTGTTATTGCGGGTATTGGTTTACAGAAAGGCATTATTACCCAAGAAATCTTTTCCATTCTTGTCTTTATGGCGATTATAACAACACTTTCCGTTCCGCTTCTTTTAACTTGGACAACAAATTGGTTAAAAAAACGAGGGGAATTGGTTAAGCAATTCTCTAGACAGGGACACATAATACTAGGAGCGAATCCACTAGCTTTATTATTAGGCAAGCATTTAGCAGAAGCAAACAAAGTGATGTTTATTGACGCCAACAAAGGGCTTTGCGAAAATGCTAGAAACCAAGGGTTTGATTGTGTTCATGGAAATATCCTTGAGGAATCTACATTAAACGAAGCTTCTGTTAAAGATTTTAGAACGTTTATAGCCTTAACCGTAAATAATGAAATAAACCTTTTGGCATCTCAATTTGTCAATGATATCTTATTTATACCTGAAAAATTTATTGTCATTTCACCTAATAAAGGAGAGGGAGGTAGCATTAACCTTTTAAGTTCGGCATCTGCCTCAACCCTATTTTCTAGTAAAGTAGATATACAGCCATGGATTCAAAAAGTTCAAGACTCAAACTATAAAGAAGTAGAAGTTACAATTACAAAACAAATAGATACACGAGATTGGGTAAAATTTCACGAATCTAAAAATAATACATTGTTACCATTGGTTATTGTAGATCGTTCAGGAACGAAACGTCCTTATAGATATAATGATTCTATTGATATGAATGAAAAAGTCATCTACATTGAATAATCTCTCATTGTAAACAACACTTTATTAATAGAAGCACAAACGCATCCGCTGAATCATTTAATGCTAAAATAAAAGCTTTTAGAGCTCAGTTCAGAGGTGTGAAAAATGTAGAATTGTTCCTTTATAGGCTGACCACAATTTTTGCATAAACACAACAATTGGTCATGATTCATGATCCTTTCTTAATACAAAATAATTGCCAAACAGTTAAATTTCCTGCATAAAAAAAGAGTAACCATTTCTGATTACTCTTACTTAGTAGCGGGAACAGGACTCGAACCTGTGACCTTCGGGTTATGAGCTTAAAGGTAATGTGTTTTAAAATGTATCAGAATATATTAAAATATATGAAATACATCACTTTACATAATTATTGATGTAATTTACATACAATCAAAATCAAACTATTCTGTACTTATTCTGTACTAACATTTTTATATTTTTATTATCTTTGTAATCAAAGGTAAAAGATTATGGCAAGTATTAAGATAGTTTTGCGAAAGAATATGATGAGAAAGGATAACACTATCCCTCTTGCTATACGTATTAGTGAAAATTACAAAACCAACTATAAATGGTTAGGACAATATGTTCTTGAAAAAGATTGGGACAAAAACACAGGAAGGGTAAAAAGAACGCACCCTAATGCAAAAAAGCTTAACAATTTTCTCTTAAAAAAACTTACCGAAACAAATGACATTTATTTTGATTCAAAAGAAAATATCACACCGAAACAGGTTAAGCAAAAATTGAAAGGTGCTGGTGGCTCTAAATCATTTTTTGTTTTTGCCGCAGATAGAGTCAAACGTAAATATGAACGTGAGGTATTTTCAGTTGCGAAATCTGAATTATCCATTCTTTATAACTTGGAAGAGTTTTTAAACTTGAATATTTCATTAGAAAAAGATTTAGCCGTAAAGGGTATATTTGAACGCAGAAAGCAGCGTGTCAGTAAAGGGCGTAAAGGCGAGCATTCATTTATGGATTCCGTTACGTATTTTAAGAAGAATAAGTCTTTAAAGTTTCAAGATATAACAGAATCATTCTTGGACAAATACAAAGATTTTTGTTCCGTATATCTTAATCAAAAATCTCGTACTATCACAAATCAACTTATTTTTATTCGCACCCTATTTAATAAAGCTATAAAGGATGGAATAGTTGATGCTAAATTCTACCCTTTCGGTGGGGAAAAAGAAAAAATACGCATTGGGAACAGTCATAAAATAGGTTTGACTGTCTCTGAAGTTGAACAGATAGAGCTTTTAAGATTAGAACCATATACCTCAATATGGCATACTAAAAATGTATGGCTTACAGCTTTCTATTTTGCAGGTATTAGAATATCAGATGCCGTTAAATTGAGGTGGTCTGACTTCAAAGACAGCAGATTACTCTACACTATGGACAAAAATGAGAAACCAGTTAGTCTTAAAATTCCTGATAAAGCTTCTGAAATTCTAAATTTTTATAAAAAAGAGAGACATCATAATAATGGATATGTCTTCCCATTTCTTAAAGAGGTAAATGTTTCGAATGAAGAAGAAATTTTTAAAAAAACAAGAAACGCCACTAAACTGTTCAATAAATATTTAAAGCGAATTGCAACGATGTGCGAGATTGAAAAAAATCTATCAAACCATATTGCAAGACATAGTTTTGGTAATATTGCCGGGGATTCTATCCACCCTTTAATGCTTCAAAAGCTATACAGACATAGTGATTTGAAAACCACCATAAATTATCAGGCCAACTTCATCCATAGGGATGCAGATGATGCATTGGATAGTGTTATTAACTTTTGAGTGATAGTTTTTATCGACAAATAATTTTATGTCGAAACCATAACCTATGCATTTGATAAAAAACGTGATAGATAAATAATTATAGCACAACTTAAAATAACAAAAGCAAACAAAATTCTACTTCCTAACACCAACCTTTAACCACTCATAATACTCATCAATCCCAGCATACTGTTTCGCTTCGTTTAAAATTTCTAAGTCAGAGGTCATTGTTACATAAAATGGTTGCGATGCAGTTTGAAAATTTAGGTATTGAAACGTTGACCATTTGTCTCCAATGGTTTCTATATCTTTTAAATGATTTTCATTGAGCTTCATTCTAAATTGAGCTTCTTTTGGCAATTCTTTCCTATCATCTATGTACAAGGATATAAGTACGTATTCATCTTTTAAAATCTGATATACTTTTGGATCACTCCACACATTTTCTTCCATCTTTCGACAGTTTACACAAGCCCAACCAGTAAAGTCTAATAATATGGGTTTGTTGTTTGCTTTCGCGAAAGCGATACCTTCATCAAAATCTTTAAAGCAGTCTAATCCTAACGGACAATCTGATTCTTGCTCGTAAAGGCTATAAAAGGTCGGTGGTGGAAAGCCTGCTAATAATTTAAGATGTGAATTTTTAGTAAGTCCTGTACCAAGATAAATAACAAAGGCTACCACTAAAACTGCAAACGAAACTTTTGGGAAACTAAACTTCTTTTTACCATCGTGAGGGAATCTTATGACTCCAAAAAAGTATAAAGCCATTAGCAAGAATATAAGCATCCAGATACCAATAAAAACCTCTCGTTTTAATAATCCCCAATGCGCCACTAAATCTGCGTTTGATAAAAATTTAAATGCTAATGCAAGCTCTACGAAACCTAATAACACCTTTACAGTTGTTAGCCATCCACCTGACTTTGGCGGGGATTTTAAAAGATTAGGAAAGAGCGCAAATAAAGCAAAAGGCAGTGCAAGTGCTACTCCAAATCCTGTCATTCCTGCTGTTAATTGAAATGCGCCTCCTTCACTTGTAAGTGATCCTGCTAACAAAGAACCTAATATAGGACCAGTACAAGAAAATGAAACTAGTGCCAATGTAACGGCCATAAAAAATATACCGATAAGCCCTCCAGTACTGGAAGCAGAATCCATTTTATTAGACCAAGAATTAGGCAGTGTTAACTCATAATAGCCAAAGAATGAAAAAGCAAAGAATATAAAAATCACAAAGAAGATAACATTCAACCAGATGTTAGTCGAAATGGTATTTAAAATCTCTGGATCTACAGAGTCTAAAAAGTGGAAAGGAATACTAAGCATTACATAAATAATAACAATAAAGGCTCCATATAGAATGGCGTTTCTAACCCCTTTTGCTTTATTCCCTGACTGCTTTGTAAAAAATGAAACTGTAAGCGGTATCATCGGGAATACACAAGGTGTAAGTAACGCAACAAGACCTCCCAAGAAACCAAGAACAAAAATCTTCCACAAATTCCCGTCTGAGGTAAGCTCTTCTGAGTCTGATAATAAGCGTTCTTTATGTTTTAAATCGAGTAGTAAGCTATTAGAAAGTGTTTTGCTTTTTTCATCTAAAACCACATTGTCAAGCGTTGCTTTACTACCATCAAGATTAATTACAAACTGCTCTTCTTTATTAATGCAAACTTCTTTACAAACCTGATAGTCTAAGTTTATAGTTATTTGCTTTATATCTTTATTTAAGACTTTAATACGTTGTGTAAACTGAGCTTTTTTAAGAAAATAAGTTTCTTCTACTTCAAAAACATCATTGTATGCTTTTAAAGTTTCACTCTCTTTTGTTTTGCCCAGTAGCTCATAGTTGCCTTCTGATTGCTCAAAGCTAAGAACAGACGGCAATGAGCCATCTTCACTTGTAAATTGAGAAAAAACGTGCCACTTGTCATCAATTGATCCTGTGAGTATTACATCGTACTCGGAGTCTGAAATTTTAGTAATAGTAGATTCCCAAGTTACAGGATCTATAACGCCTTGTTGAGCCGTGCTTATTCCGCTCAAAAAAAGGACAAAAGCTACAATTAAATTTTTTATATTAGTCTGTAAAGGTCTTGTCCTACTGTTAAAGTAGAACAAGATTAGTTTAATAAGAGGTTTTGAATTAGTCCATCACAAATTTAAATCCAGCGGTAATGATGCTAGAGCTAAACGTTGTATCTCTATCGTACTGATAGAATTTAAGGTCTATACTTTTTAAGCCCAATTTCCAGATGTGCGCTTTCGCAAAAATGTCTGTGTAAGAAACTCCAAAGCCAAATTGATTTGCACTGTACTCAGATAAGTCATAATCTGAAGTGTAAAACTCATCTGTGGATAATGCTTCTTCATAAGGCCTAAAGTAATCTGCTGCGGTTTGATTATAGAATCGGTACGAAGGATAAAGCGTAAACTTATCTGTTATCTTAATAGGCACTTCTATACTTGCGGTATGCGATGTAATTCCCCAATCATCATAATAATAGCGGTAAAAAGTACGTACTGTAAAGGTTTCATTGAGATACCAGTTTAAGCGACCACCTGCTGCCACTTTAAATCGAGAATCTGGTAAGCGTTCAATAGCATCTGCTAGTTGAAAATTCTCAATAAAAGAGTCTGCAACATCTCCAAAATATACTCGCTGGAATGGTGTTGACAATAAACCTTGCTGCTGAACAAAATCAAGTGCTAAAGACCCTTGAACATTCTTGTGAAGAATTTGAGAGAATCCAAAACCTAGAGAATATGAATTACGCCCTTCATCTGCAAACTCAGTAAAAATCGGTGCGTAATTTGTATTTCCAGTAATCGTGTTTTGAGTAAATAATCTGTTACTTAAACCATTTCCTCCTTCGCCAAAAGGCCTTAACTCTGTAGGGTAGATAGCATTCCAGGTATCTATATACACATTACCGTTCACACTTAGTTCGGTATTTTTCTCATTGAAGAGCTTAGTATAACTACCTCCTACACCTACAGAAAAATAATCATATTCTGAAGACACAGATAGTTTAGCTGACCAGATATCATTTCTGTCGTCTGAGCTGTGACTGTAACTTCCTGTTAGGTTTGCCCATAAATCGCTGCTTGACGCACCTGATGAAGCTTGAAAAGGATCTGCCTGTCCACCACCGTCAAAAGGTCCAACATTACTTGAAGAAGCAGAGGTGTATGCAGAAACTCCTGCATCTATCGTTAATACATCGTCATCATTTAATGGAATGGAAACCACAAATGTACCTGTAACGTCTGTCAACTCTTCAGTACCAATACCGCCACTTACGGCAGCATTATCTCCATCTTGCGTGTAATAACTTGATAAGAAATCTACTTCTACAGATTCAAGTACTCTTTTTTTATAGACTTTAGTCGAGTCTTGTGCTGTTTGTGAGTACGCTTTCGCGAAAGCGAATACACACATTACTAAAATTAATTTTTTCAAATTGTTTTGTTGTATTAATTAGATTCCGCTATACAGCGGAATAACTTCAATTCACATTTTTAAGTGCCGATTGCTTCTTAAAAAAGGAATTCAGTTAATTACAGCCGCAGCCTCCTCCAGTTTTTCCTCCATTTGCACCTACCGCTGCTTCGCGATAGGAATGTGCTGTGGTTACATTACGATCACACTTCTTTTCAGACAATGCCATATCTGGATCATTGATATTTACTTTTTCGTATTCTTTTACGACTACACAACTACTTAAACAGGTAGCTATTACTGCCGCTATCATTAATCTCTTTATCATATTTTGTCTATTTTTATGTTGTCTGATTTGAAGATATTTCCTTTATCATCAATGATGATACATTCTATCTTTGGCATCTGATTTATTCTGCTCAATCCTACATCTTTACCCATAACAAATACAGACGTAGCGAGTGCGTCGGCAAGTTCTGCTTTGGGCGCAAAAACTGTTACACTTATAATTCCGCTAGATGGATATCCTGTTCTAGGATCAATAATGTGGGAATAGCGTGTTCCATTAAATTTTACAAACTTCTCGTAATTACCAGAGGTCACAACAGCACCATTTGTAATAGGCAATAGCGCAAATACCTTATCCTTATCCATTGGATTTGTGATGGCTACTTTCCATTCTTTACCACTAGGTTGTTTTCCCCAAGTATTCATATCTCCAGAGGCGTTTATAATGCCTGATGATACTCCTTTAGAGATTAACAAAGACTTAGCTTTGTCTGCCGCATATCCTTTTCCGATAGCTCCAAAGCCTATTTTCATTCCTTCTAACTTGAGAAAGACTGTACTATTTTCTTTATCTAAGATGATGTTCTTAAAGCCAACTTTAGCAACAGATTCTTTTATTTTTTCTTCGGAAGGCATCTCTGTCATACTACCATCAAATTTCCAAATGCGATCCATAGATGCATAGCTAATGTCAAAAGCGCCATCTGTCAATTTTGAAATACCTATTGCTCTTTCAATTAATTGAAACAATTCTGAATCTACTTTTACAGCTTTGATACCAGCATTTCTATTAATTTCTGATGTTTGAGAATTGGTATCCCAAGAAGAAATCAGTTTTTCTATTCTTGTAATTTCGGCTACAGCAGTATCGATATACTTATTTCCTATACTTTCATTTTCTGCAACTACGGTTATGTCAAAACGACTACCCATTAGTTTGAGTGTACGTTTGTATGGCTGTTGCGCTATACAGACAACTGAAAAGAACAATAATGATAAATTGATTAGATTCTTCAAATTACTTGGTAAAAGTGTTTAGTTCCTCAATGTACGCTTCTGGCGTCGTCTTTTTATAACTCGTTTCTCCTAATACTTTTCCGTTAGCGTCAAGTATAACTACGAAAGGAAAAATCCCATTTTTGTTATAGGCCTCTGCCAATTTTGCATTTGCTGCAGTTTGAGATTCACTCAATGCGTTTTTCTTTTTTCTTGGGAAGTCTGCTTGAAGCATTACATAGTTTTTTGTTGCGTACTTTTTAAAAGCTTCTGTGCTCCAAATTTCACGATCTAATTTTATACAAGGCGCACACCAGTCTGATCCTTGAAAAACAAGAATTATAGGTTTATTTTCTTCGGTTGCTGTTTTCTTTGCTTTTGCAAAATCCGTATGCCATTCTTGAGCGGTTACTCCGCTAATAGTTAATAGTAGCACAAGTAATGTAAAAATGTTTTTTTTCATAATAATTTATAATCTGTAAAGGTATTTAGTTTAACGTTAAAAGCTATTTATTCTTACATTGACATTTATCAATTTTATTTATAATTACTTGCTTTTACAAGCCCTTCAAGGTCTTCAATAAAAATGATTCTACCCTTAGTAGAAATAAGCTTTTCTTCTTTAAAATCTTTCAACATTCGTACCAAGGACTCTTTAGCAGTACCCACCATACTCGCGAGATCATCTCTATTCATTTCAATTTCTTTAAGACTCTCTTTAACGCTGAATTTTCTTTGTAAAATCAATAGATTTATTGCCGTGCGTTCTCTAACCGTGTAACGTGCTAATATTTTAGTTGCATTTAGAAAAACTCCAAATTCGTGGCTTAAATTCTTTAGCAAGCGTTGCGATAATAGGTGAGATGTACTTACTACGTTTAAAAAATCATTTTTAGGAATAAATGCTACTTCACAATCTAATAATGCAGTTGCAGAGTCTGGATACTCTTCTTCACTTAGAATAGCGTGATACCCAAGATATTCGTTTTCTCCACAGATATAAAATATATGATCTGTACCAAAATTGGTAGCAGTATATTTCTTTACTTTTCCTGATAGTACTCTATAAATACCTTTAGGCTCTGTACCTTCTTTAAATATCTGCGTGCCTGCCTTAAAGTTCAGTATTTCTTTATTAGCTGTGAGTCTCTCGCATTCAGCTGTTGTTAACCCAGATAATAAATCTTGATTATTAAAATTGTATTTTGAGTATGGAAAATTATTATTCATTAAAATAGTTTAAAATGTTTTCAACTTTATGAAGATTTTCCTGCTTGCCGATTTCTAAAGTTTGCTTTCCATAATCACTTCTAAAGTGATGCTCTTTTAAAAATTTGAGATTCAATAAATGCCATTCTTTATTTGTTGTTTTAATATCACAGAATAACTCCCATTCTCTACGAAGCAATAATTTTCTGTAAAAGAAATGCGAGCTACTTATATGAAAAATGTCTGCATCGCACAGAATTTCAGATAATCTATCTGTTGGACTTTGAGGCATTTTAGTGGCTTCAATGCAATTACAGATTCTGTTAATGCTATCGCTTTCCATTCCTAAGCTGGAAAGAAACTTTTTAGCAATTATGATACTTTCGGCTTCGTGGTCTTTGTATGTTTTAGAAAATCCTGTGTCGTGAAACCAAGCTGCAATAATTAACAAATCTGTTTCTACCAAATTGATATCCATTGCTGCACATAAGTACTTTACATTTTGAACAACTTCTTTTGTATGCTCAAGATTGTGAAATGGCAGCTCTTTGCATTTAGAACTTGTAAGTAAACCAGAACAAAATTTAGAAACATTTTCAATCGTCATCGTGGTCATTTTCTTTATTATGAGAATCTAACTGAATTACATTTGCATCACTTCTAATTTCGATATGAGTGATTTCGCCACCACTTGTTCCTACATATTTAGAAATACCTATTGAGGTAACGGAAAGCAGTAAAATCACAACAAAGCCATACTTTGAAAATGGCAACTTTTTATACTCCAAAAACAAAGTGGTTATCGAAACTCCTCCTAAAATTAACAGCATTGTCAAAAACAGCTCCGCGTGCTCTTCGTGTTTATGAATTAATGTCTCGCTAATTCCAGGTAAATTCTCAACGATTTCTTCAGCACCTTCTCCTGTTAAAAAAGCTACTACCGCTGTTAAAGCACTAAATATAAAAATGCCTAATGCAGTGTTTTTTATTTGTGGGTTTTTCATAATAAAACCTGTTAACAGTACTAAAAATCCAATTAATGCTCCCACAATAGGAAGATGGTTTACTGCTAAATGTAAATGTGCGTCGTTCATAATTTTATTTTTTATTTAAAGGTTTACACCAAATAGATGTCCAACTAATGCAGTTAGACCCATCGCTACAGTTCCCCAAAATGTGATACGTATAATAGCTTTTATAATACTTGAACCACCTGTTTTTGCAGCTAAGGCTCCCAAAACGATAAGGAAAAATAGCGCAAAACCATAAAGCGAATATTCCATACTATTTAGAGGAAGAAATAGTGTTACTAAAAAAGGAAGTAAGCCACCAACTGTAAATGCAGCGCCAGAGGCAAATGCTGCTTGCATTGGTTTAGCCTGACTAATTTCATTGATTCCTAATTCGTCTCTAACGTGTGCGCCTAGGGCATCGTGTTTTGTTAATTCTTTGGCTACCGTCAAAGCAGTTTCTTTTTTCAAACCTCTTTTTTCATAGATTTCGGCAAGGCGTTGTAGCTCGATTTCTGGCATATCTTTTAACTCTTGTTTTTCGCGCTCAATATCAGCTTTCTCAACATCTGTTTGTGAGCTAACTGAAACATATTCTCCTGCTGCCATTGATAAAGCTCCAGCGACAAGACCTGCCAAGGTTGCTAATATAATGGGCTCGCGGGTAGCACTTGCAGCTGTAACACCTATTGCAATACTTGCTGTTGATAAAATACCATCGTTAGCTCCAAGGACTGCGGCTCTTAACCAATTACTTCTGTGAATGTAGTGGTTGTCTAAATATGTATCCAATGTTTCTGATTGCTCTTCCATCTATTCTGTTATTAAGTTGAACGCTCCTTTGGTCAAGAATTCGGTATCTGGTTTAAAATCATCACTATTCAAAATTTGGATAAATCCGTTATTGGTAGTACCAACTTTAATTAAAACTCTCTTGAAAGTCGTACCGCTTTCTTTTACCAGAGCAAAGTAATCATTGTCAATATTTGCAACAGCTTCTACTGGAAGTGCAGGATGTTCTGAAGTTGTAGTTAAAATTTCCCCTTCAATGTACATTCCTGGTGCAAACAGTTTTGCTTCGGCTTCATTTACTAAATCTCCGTGAATATCTACTGTTCTATCTTGGGTATTAATTGACTTGTTTACTAAATGTACTTTTCCTCGGTATACTTTATCGGTATCATTTTGAAGTCTTACGTTAATAGGCTGTCCTACTTTTACCATAGGTAGATCTTTTTCAAAAATCTTTAACTCTATGTGTAAATCATCAGTATTTGTAACTGTAATAGCAACATCTGAAGGGTTTAAATACATCCCTTTTGTTGCATTAATTGTTGTCGCATAACCTGACAAAGGCGAAGGTACGCTGATGACAGAACGAATATTATCTCCTGTTAAGGTATTTGGATTAATATTCATTAAGCTCAACTTCTTTTTCATTGACTGGTATTGTGCTAACGTCACGTTGTATTCTGACTCTGCCTTTAGGAAGTTCTTTTTTGATGTTACGTTATCTGCAACCAATTCTTTTTGGCGCTCATAGTCTGACTTTAAATAATTCAAACGTCCTTTGGCTTCTAAAAAATCTTGTTGTGCTTGTACATATTCAGGATTTTCAATCGTGAATAAGGTCTGGCCTTTTTTTACTACATCTCCAGGCAATAGACTAATGTTTTTTACATAACCAGCAAAATAGGCACTTACATCTGCTTGATTTTCTGGTAGAACAGCAAACATCCCGTTTGCTTTTACTACCGTATTAAATGGTTGCATTGTTATTTTGCCAAGCTGCATATCGCCAGATTTAAACTGATTCTCTGTTATTGAAACTACATCAGTGTTTTCAATCTCTGTGGTCGCTTCTGCATTGGTAACTTCGGTTTTCTCTTTAGAATTACAAGAGGCTAAAGCCATTATTACTACTAATAAACAGCTTTTTAAGTATATAGAATCAGCTATGGTGTTACGTGTATTTTTCATCGTTAATTGGTTAAGTAGTTTAATTCTAAAACTGTATTATTATAATTATTTAGGTTTTGTAAATAGTTGATTTCGATATTTTTTGCACTCTCTAAAAGCTGCACATATTGTAAAAAATCTATCTCGCCATTTTGAAACGCTTTTGAAGCTGTTGTTGTTAATTGCTTAGAAAGATCTCTTCCTGTACTTTGATAATAATCAACTGTTTCTTGAAACTTTTTTAAATCAGAAAGCAAGGCGTCGTATTTTGATTGTAATTGAATTTTATAGTTTTCAAATTCATTAGCAATAATCAATGTTTCTGTCTTAGCTGCATTGATTTTTGATTTATGTGCTCCAAACCATAATGGTACTGCAATACCTACTTGAAATCCATTATAATTTCTTGCAGCTACACCATTGTTTGTGCCTTGAAATACTGATAATTGTAAATCAGGTAAAAGCTTTTGTCGCTCTAATGAAAGAGAAGATTTAGCTAAGTTTTCTGCTGAATTATAATACATTAGTCCAGGATGATCTGTTAGACTGAATTCTTTTAATTCCAGTCTTGGTAACACATCTTCTGAAACCGTAATTGTTGAATCGGTCTGTACCCATTGATTTAACATTGTGTAGGCTTTAGAAACGTCTTCGCGTGCTTGAGAAAGTGCGATAGCGATTTCTTTTTGCTTGGTTTCAGCCGTTAGTTTTTCTAATAAATTAGTTTCCCCTACATCGTATCTCTTTTTAGCAGCTCTTGCAAATTGACCATATAAGCTATCTAAATAGACATATTGCCTCACAAGATTATTGCTATAGACTACATTATAATAGGCTGAATTAACCTCTTTAGTCAATATTCTTTCATTTAGACGATACTGCTGCGTTATTAATGCTACTTTTTGTTTTTCTACTTTGCGCTGTGCGCCATATACTGTTGGGAATTGAAGTGATTGACTAATGCCTAACACCTTTAATGGCAAACCATTTTCGGCAATGTTATTTTGGTCATAGCTATAGTAAACTTGTGTTTTGTCCAAATTAAAAGCACTTCCTACCAACTGTTCTGATTGATTAATCTTTTTCGCGTAAGCTTGCAATCCATTATTATTTTCAATAGCCATTTTTACAGTCTGCTCAACATTTACTGGGTTTT
This sequence comes from Bizionia paragorgiae, assembly GCF_900107625.1. GTDB lineage: Bacteria > Bacteroidota > Bacteroidia > Flavobacteriales > Flavobacteriaceae > Bizionia > Bizionia paragorgiae. Next base: position 106,342 of record NZ_FNQK01000003.1, on the reverse strand, counting down.
GTTGTGCCTTACCAAAGAATGGTAAAAACAATAAAAGCATAATGCTTAGAGCCTTAAAATTCACTTTTGTTTTTATTTTAGGATGATGTCCTTTTCTGTCGAACATTGCATATAAAATAGGCAGTACAACTAAAGTTAAAACGGTTGCAGTTATTAATCCACCTACAACTACTGTTGCTAATGGTCTTTGTACTTCGGCGCCAGCGGAAGTTGATATTGCCATAGGTAAAAATCCTAAAGCTGCTGCTGCTGCAGTTAATAATACTGGACGCAATCTGTTTTTTGTTCCCATTAAAATTCGCTTATTAATATTGCTGACACCGTGTGCTTTTAGTTCTTTAAACTCTTCAATCAACACAATACCATTTAATACTGCAATACCGAAAAGTGCAATAAACCCAACGCCTGCCGAAATGCTGAAAGGAAGGTCTCTGATATACAGAAGCATAACGCCACCTATTGCAGATAATGGAATGGCGCTATAAATCATTAACGCCTCTTTTACAGAATCGAAAGCGAAGTATAACAGCACAAAAATTAATATTAGCGCAATGGGTACCGCTACTTTTAACCGTGCTGATGCAGTTCTTAAATTTTCAAATTGACCTCCATAGCTTATAGAATAACCAGTTGGAATCTTAACATCTCTTTCAATGATTACTTGCACATCTTTTACAACAGATTCTAAATCTCGGTTTCTAACATTGACACCTACTACGATACGACGCTTGGTGTTATCACGTGAAATTTTAGCTGGTCCTTTGGTGTAGCTTATGTTCGCAAATTCGCTAAGCGGTAATTTAGTACCATTAGTTAATGTAACCGATGCGGTTTCTAAGTTTTCAATATCTTTTCTGTGAGCAGCATCAAAACGCAATACTAAATCAAATTGTTTTTCGCCTTCAAAAACAGTTCCTGCAGGCATTCCTGCAAATCCCATTGTTACCACTTTATTTAAGTCTTCAATGTTTAATCCATATTTAGCTATTTTCTGGCGGTCATATTTTACAGACATTTGTGGTAAACCAGCTGTTTTCTCTACAGAAATATCAGCTGCTCCTTCCACATTTTGAATAGCCTTTTCTATTTCTAATGCTTTTCTATAAAGCACATCTAAATCTTCTCCAAAAACCTTGATAGCTAAATCTGCTCTTACTCCTGTAATCAATTCATTAAATCGCATTTCAATAGGTTGTGTAAATTCAAAATCTACACCAGCAATTTCATTGGATAATGCTTCTTTAAATTTATCTGCTAATTCGTCTTTAGACTCAGCAGAAGTCCATTCACCTTTAGGTTTCAATTTTATGATAACATCACTTTCTTCCATAGACATTGGATCTGTTGGCACTTCGGCAGCTCCAATTCTACTTACCACTTGTTCTACTTCAGGGAACTGTTTTAGTATTTTTTCTATTTTGGTAGTGGCTTCAATCGTTTTACTTAATGACATTCCTGTTTTTAGAACGGGTTGAATCACAAAGTCACCTTCATCTAAAGTAGGTACAAACTCGCCACCCATTCTTGTAAATAGAAATCCTGTAAAGACTAACAATCCTACAGCCATACTTAATACCAATGTCTTTTTACGCAATGCCCAAGTAATGGTAGGTCGGTATTTGTTTTCTAAAAATGTAATAAGTCTTGATGATATGGTTTTCTTTTCTGTATTAGAAGGTTTAATAAACAATGAAGCCATTACTGGAATGTAGGTAAAGCATAACAGCATTGCACCTATAAGCGCAAAACAAAACACCAATGCCATAGGGCGGAACATTTTTCCTTCCACACCTACTAAAGATAGAATAGGTATAAATACAATGATGATGATTAATTGCCCGAATACTGCGGAATTCATCATTTTGGTTGCACCTTGATAGGTAATACTATCTATCAATCCTTGTCTTTCATTTTTAGGAAGTGCTAATAATTTTGCTCGCTGACTGGTAATTTTAAAGGCAATAAATTCTACAATAATTACCGCACCATCGATAATGATTCCGAAGTCAATTGCACCCAAACTCATTAAATTGGCATCTACACCAAAAATGTACATCAGCGACAGCGCAAATAGAAGACATAAAGGAATTACGGAAGCTACGACCAGACCAGAGCGCCAGTTTCCTAAAAGCAATACCACTACAAAAATGACAATCAAACAACCTAAAATCAGGTTTTCAGCAATAGTAAAAGTCGTTTTGCCAATAAGCTCGCTTCGCTCTAAAAATGGGTTAATTGAAATACCTGGTGGTAATGAGGCTTGTATTTCTGAAACACGTTGTTTTACGGCTTCAATAACCGCATTAGAATTGGCATCTTTAAGCATCATTACTTGCCCTAATACTTTTTCGCCTTCGCCATTACCTGTAATGGCACCAAAACGGTTGGCGTGACCAAAACCAACAGTCGCGATGTCCCTAACATACACAGGGATTTCGCCTTTGTTGATAACAACAATATCTTCAACATCTTCAATTGATGACACCAAACCTTCGCCTCTAATAAAATAACTTTCATTAATTTTCTCAATATATCCGCCACCAGCAACACTATTGTTTTTTTCGAGCGCAGTAAACACATCGAAAATAGAAACGTCCATTGCGCGCAGTCGTTCTGGGTTTACAGCAACTTCATAGGTTTTTAAATAACCTCCCCAAGTATTGACTTCTACCACTCCCGGAATACCTGAAAGTTGACGTTTTACGACCCAATCTTGAATAGTGCGTACATCGGATAATGAATATTGGTCTTTGTGGTTTGCATCGACATCGATAACGTATTGGTAGATTTCTCCCAGACCTGTAGAAACTGGTCCCATAAAAGGTTTGCCAAAACCTGCGGGAATTTTTTCTTCGGCACTCTTTATTTTTTCAGCAATAAGTTGACGTGGTAAATACGTTCCCATATCATCATCAAAAACAACCGTAACTACCGATAAACCAAACTTAGAAATAGAACGAATCTCTTTAACTCCTGGCAGGTTTGCCATTTCTAATTCTACGGGATAGGTTAAGAATTTCTCCACATCTTCAGTAGCCAAATTTCTAGACGTTGTAATAACCTGTACTTGGTTATTGGTTACATCGGGAACTGCTCCAATAGGAATATTTGAGAGGGAATACAAGCCGAATCCGACGATTCCTGCAGTAAATAATAGCACAATAAGTTTGTGATGAATACTGTACTGAATAATGCGTTCTAACATTTTTTTGGTGGTTTATTGAAATAATAACCAAATGTAGACGTACTATCTAAGTAGCACCTAAACCGTTTCTTAAGATTGGCTTAAGATTACTAATAAAGCTAAAAACAAAAGCCTTGAGAGTTCTCAAGGCCTTTGCAACAATTAACCAATAATCACCAACCAAAAGCTATAGGGGAATCTATCTTCCTTTTCTATAATAGATGTAATATTTTATAATATAAATGTAGTCTTGAAATATTAAGGTTGGCTTTTCTAAAACTTAAGATTGGCTTAAAAGATAATAGTAAACGTAGTTCCAGCACCAAATTCACTCTCAACAAATATTTCAGCATTTATTGCATCGGCAGCTTTTTTGGCTATGGAAAGCCCTAAGCCATTACCAGAAATATTTTTGTGATTGAGCGCATCTGATCTGAAGAAATTATTAAACAAGTTGTTTAAATCTTCTTTTTTAATGCCTATGCCTTCATCTTGAATTTTACAGATTATTTTAGAATCTGATTGTGTTATTGAAATATAAACCTTGGTCGCGTTTTTAGCATATTTCACTGCATTCCCAATAATATTTTCAAGGATTAGATTTGAAAAATATTGAGGTACCAAAGTTTCATTTTCAATATCATTTTTAAAACTGATAGAAAGCTTCTTTTCTGATATTTTGTTTTTATGTCTTGAAAGAATTTCGTCGATAATTGTTGCTAAAGGCATTGAAGAGTCGTCTGTTGTCTTTGAACTGGTGTCTAATCTTGCCAATAATAATAGCTGCTCTAGTGTAGCAGTCATACGGTCAATTTCTGTAAGACTAAATTTTATTTTGTCTTCATATTCTGCGCGTTCTCTTGGCTTACGAATTAATACTTCTAAAGTGCCTTTTAGGGTTGTTAAGGGTGTACGCAATTCGTGAGAGGCGTCCGATGTGAATTGACGTTCTCGTTCCATCGCATTCTCAATACGCTGCAACAGGTCATTGATGCCAGCAGACAAGTCAAACAATTCGTCTTTATTCTGAGGTAATGCTACACGCTTGTTTAAGTTGTTGCGTGTAATTCTGTTGGTTGTTTCTGTTACATTTTTGACTGGAATAATACTTCTGCCCGCTATGAACTTGGAAATAAAATAGAGACTCGCCAAAAGCAATAAATAGACAAGCAGTAAAATATTTCTGAGATTAAGCAGTACCATTTTTGAGGCTTCCAGCAACATTGCAGCGACAATAAAGCCTTTTATTTTACCATTTTCTTCAATAGGTAATTGGATTTGCCTGATGGGTTTGCTATTGAGAATTTCATTATAGCTTCCGCCAAAATTTGCTTTTTCATTGTAGTCAAGCTCGTTTTCTTTTAGGTTTGGGGATTTATCCATAAAAGTCCCATTCTTATCTAAAATCTGAATAAAAACAGGGTTTACCTGAACCTCTCTATGCTCGCGTTCTTCCCACTCTTTTTTGTTTTTTATTTTGATGCTGTCTCCGACGACTTTTATTTCTTCGGTATGTTTTTCTGCTTCAAAAGAGAGGTCATTGTCGATATTTTGATACACCACACCTTTGACTACAAAATAAACCGCTGTAAAGGCTACCGCCATTATAATTGCTGTGGCAATCATATAATGTAAGGCTAACCTATTTTTAAAGCTCAAATTCATAATTCCTTCGCAATGTAACCTACACCTCTAACTGTTTGAATATAATTTTCGTCCTTTCCCAATTTTAGCTTTTTACGAAGTGCGTTGATAAATACATCGATAACACCAGTATTGTAATCAAAGTGGATATCCCAGACGCTTTCAATAATTCGAGACCTTCTACATACCATTCCTTTGTTCCGTAATAAATGCTCAAGCAATGCAAATTCTTTTTGTGTCAAACTTATTTCTTCATCTTCTTTATGTACTTGGTAGGTCGACGTATTGAGCGTGATATTTCCTAGTTTAAAGACGGAATGTTCTCCAGATTTTGGGCGTAGTTGTACTTTAATGCGTTCTAGAAGTTCTTCAAAATGAAAAGGCTTTTTTATATAATCGTTAGCACCAGTTTGAAGCCCGAAAATGGTCTCGTCCAAGGTATCTTTTGCAGTTAAAAAAATAACGGGTGTTTCTTGAAATTCCTTTCGGAATTGGCGACAAACTTCAATACCACTTATGCCTGGCACCATCCAATCTAACAACAATAAATCGTATTCTCCTGAAAGTGCCATTTCAAGCCCTTTTTTGCCTTCTTCGGCAATATCCACAGCATAACTCTCTTCCTCCAAGCCTTGCTTGAGGAAATTAAATATACCTGGTTCATCTTCTACTATTAAAATTCTCATCGCGCAAAATTTACGATTTTTTATTAAGTCTATATTTACTTTTTCTTAAGATTTGCTTAAGATTAGTTATTGTAAATCCTTTCCACGCAATTTTGCTACACTCTTTAAAATATAGTTTTTGAGACTCTTATTTATTTGGATGTTTTCTACTAAGGTGTTGTTATCAATTTTGATTTAATACACACAAAAATTAATTCTTAGTCTTAGCGTTTGATTAGTAGATTCTTAAGACTTGCTTAAGATAATCAACAATCGATTAACAGTAAAAAACTTACACTAACTTTACAAAGCGGATACGTTTGTATTAACAATAATAAACACCATTTGAATGATTACGATATTAACTACAGGCGGAACTATTGAAGGACTAGATTACGTAGGCGATAAGACAATCAATAAAACAAATGTATCTATTGCAGATTTTCTTGAAAGCGCTAATGTAGATTTTGAATATACTATTGTGAGTGTATTTAAAAAGGATAGTCGAGCTATAAAAGACGATGACAGGGAAGAGATTGCACGTAAAATAGAAGAAACCAATGCAAGTAAAATATTGATAACACACGGTACTTTTACAATGGAAGATACCGCAAAATATTTAGGAAAGCTCAATCTTAATAAAACCATCGTTTTAGTTGGGTCTTTCATTTTAGGGTCATCTGCAGATACAGATGCACCGTTTAATTTAGGGTATGCAATTAGCTCACTACAGCTTCTAAAACCGGATGTTTATATTGCTATGAACGGACAAATTTTTCTTTGGAACAACGTTTCCAAGAATTTAGAAACCAACAAATTTGAGCGCAATGAGTAGTAATATAAATGTTTGGAACTTCAATACATTGGACAACGTTCTTCTATCTAATAATAGATACGGTCATCGTATTGTTTACACTTTACTTTTCAGGAAAGAAAACGCATAGTAGCTTTAAGCGTTTTCTAATTCTCGGTTTACTATTCGTCATCTATAATGTAACTGGCGGATTTCTTCCAACAGATAATTTTCCTGGGCCTTTTATACTTCAATACATCATAACGTATAGCGTGGCAATAACGCTATGTGTCTTCATCGTATATTATCTCTATAAGGAATATGATATTGTTGTTCTGAAGTATAATTCTTCCATTCGTAATCTTGCTATATTCACGAGCGTTAGTTATATCATTCTTTTTTTAATTCCGTATTTTATTACAGGCTCTTTAGACTCTGCCAGATTCCTATTTACCATACCAATATCCATAGCGGCCATTATATTTCTGTTCATTTTTTACAGAAGGATTTCTAATCCAAATGCTTTTATTTTAAGACGTAACAGGCTTTCTATAGTGAGTGTGGGAAGTATTGCGTTATTGCCAATTTGTACTGTAATAGGTGATTACCAATGGATAACCTTTACCGTGATGAACTTGGCTTTTTATGCCATTACTACAATTGAAGTAGATAGGTATTTATATTTCATAGAAAATAATAACCGAATGTACGAGGTGTTTGCGCTTAAGAAAAAACAGAAAGATGAAGCGATAGAGAGTAAAATCTTTTATGAAGATTTAACAAGACGAGAAATTGAGATAGCACTTTCCATTTTAAGTGATTTAAGCTACCGAAATATTGCTAAAGATTTATTCATTGCTGAAAGTACCGTATCAAAACACGCATCCAATATCTTCAAAAAGACAGGTGTAAAGAACAGACGTGAATTCTTGAAGCGATTTCGTAAGAAAAAGATGTAGTCGTAATCAACCTGAAAAGCATTGAATTTAGAGTGTTTCACAAAATGTCCGTAGAAAAATACGGTGTATTCCGTATTTAATTACGGAAAGTTTTCCTTGTATAATTACTACGTAAAGTTAACTTACAGACAGTTCCATAAATTCTACTAATGAGCTACAAATTTTATTATTTAGAGCTGTCATTACATAAATTTTGCAGGACAATGAAAACTAAAACGCAACCTTATCAACTAAATCCCATTCCTATGGTTTCCAAACAAAAATTGCCTGCTTATGAATTCTCAAATACTATCAAAAAATCTACTTCAGGACCTGGATGAAATAAAATTTCAATATGAAAATATTTTAGAACGGGCGTATCGTTCTATAAAACTGTGTCGCAAAGTTTTAAGTACTTACAAAAAAGAAATCCTCAATAATGAATTTAAAACTACCAAGGAAGAAATAGAATTCTTCAAAGAAATCAAACAGATTCCTCTCATCAAACTCATCTACTTTTCAGAAATCCATTCTTTTGAAATTCAATTTCCCAAAGGGGATAAACATTCTCAGTTAAAATCCATCAAAAAGAAAATCAACAAGGTAAATCGCTTTTTTCTCTACAATATGGATTTTGGATGTTACGTTAATTCTGGTGCGACACATTTTGACGAGGAATATTACACGAGAGATTCTATGGAAACATTTCACATCACTACCTCAAAATTCTACTTTCAAGACCCTGAATTTTGCACACCAAGAGATATGCTCTTGGGCAAATACAAAGCCTACGATTTTTTAGTGACTTATTTGGATGAAAAAAAGCATAAAGTTCGTAAAGGTCTAAACGGGAAACTCAACGGCTTTAAACCAATTGAAAAGATAGACTGGCCTTTTTCTAATACAGACTACGTGGAACTGGTTTACGCATTGTGTGCGAAAGGATTGGGCAAACAGGAAAATCAGGGTATAATGCAAGTTTCAAAAAAGTTACAACAGCTTTTTAATATTGAGCCAAAGGACATCTACAAAACCTATCACGATATCAAAAACAGGAAAAACAGTAGAACGCTTTTTCTCGACGAACTCTCTACATCACTACTCATTGAAATGGATAAAAGCGAGGAATAAACCTTCAATTTTTTTATTATGCCTTTCTATTTTGAACTGTTAAAAAAAGACCGTAGTACGGTTGACCTACGGTAATTGAATTCTGTATTTGTTTTTCATAAAATTTAGTTCAATTTGATGGTGTCGATTTACAAAAACACCTTCAAATCTTATCAAAACACACCAAATTTCAAAATGTTAAATTTTAACCGTAGTACGGTCGTACTGGGGAATAAAATCCAATAAACCTATTCAAATTTGTAGAACGAAAGTCAAATCAGGTCAGGGACTATCATTTAAAATCACAAACACAGATAGTCCCTTTCCATTAAAACCGTTCTATTATGCCGACAAGTATTATTACAACAGACGACCTTCGGGAATTCAAAATGGAATTACTCGATGACATTAAACAATTACTGACCAGAGAAGCCAGCGGGAAACTCAAAAAATACCTCAAATCTTCTGAGGTTATGGACTTGCTTCAGGTAAGTCCTGGCACATTGCAAAACCTTCGTATCAATGGCACCTTGCCATACACTAAAGTTGGTGGTATCATTTATTACGATACCGAGGAAATTCAAAAAGTTATGGATGCCAACCGTGTGCACCACGGTCTAAACTCTTAAGCGATGAACTATATAAAGCTACTTAATGCGGCTTTTGAGAAGTTCTATTTTGATGACCGCCTTAATCCAACGCATATCAGCCTGTATATGGCGCTGTTCCAAGAATGGAACAGTTGCCGCTTTATGGATGAATTCTACGTTAATCGCAGGGATTTGATGCGTTGTGCCAAAATAGGCTCTAAGTCCACATATCATAGATGTATAGTCGAGTTAGATTCTTGGCAATACCTCTCTTATTTCCCTTCCAACAATCCCTACAAAGGCAGCAAAATTAAGATGGCCATTATTGGGACAAGTGATGAACCGGTTGTGGGACAGTACCATCCCGAATTAGAACAGCTTGCGGAACAGTACCATCCCAGAGGTGTACCGCTTGAGGGACACCACCATCCCACAAATGGACAAGCTGTGGACTTGCACCGTCCCATAGGTGGACAAGCATTGGTATCTGAAACAAACAATAACAAACAAGAAAACTATATAAAACAGCCAAAGGGCTGGCAGGCCGTTTTTATTTTTTTTGAAGAAAAAGGTTTTGATGCTGATGAAGCAAAAAAATTCTATGAGCATTACCAAACCCGAAATTGGCAAACAAGCGATGGAAAAGATATTCGAGATTGGCGCGCCGTAGCCATCAACTGGATGGACAGAACTGAAATATTCGACGAGGAAAACAAACCAAACAAAAAACAACCGTCCCAAATCAAGGACAACTTGCGAACCACTAAAAACAAAGATTATGGACAACCCCTCTAAAATTACCGAAGGTGGCGTGGAATATTCGCTGGGAAAATTTGACGGTAAAAGCGTCCTCTACGACTTTCCCAAAATATTGATATACCTGAATGCCAAGGGAAAACTTTTATTTGGCGAAAAGTTCAGGATTTATGATGAGGATAAGGATATTTTGCTGAAGCTCTGTTCCTACTTCATCAAGGATAAAGACAACTGTAAAACCTATGGAATTGATATTGACAAAGGAATTTTGCTTTCTGGACCTGTTGGATGCGGAAAGACCAGCTTAATGAAATTACTGCGTCATTTGGTTCCTTTGCAACGTCCTTATGAAATGATTCCTTGCCGGAATGTAACTTTCAGTTTTAATCACTTGGGTTTTAAAACAGTTGAGGAATACGGTAACACAAAATTCTATTGTTTTGATGATTTGGGCGTGGAACCATCTGGCAGATTCTATGGAAAGGATTTGAATGTGATGGGCGAAGTGCTTTTATCTCGATACGAGCTCTACCTACAAACCAAACATAAAATCAAGACCCACGCCACCACAAATCTAAACGCTGAAGAACTAGAAGAGCGTTACGGTAATCGCGTTCGTAGCCGAATGCGTGAACTTTTTAATTTGATTGCTTTTGACACAAAGGCTGGCGATAAGCGGAAGTAAGATAAATTACTTGCTCAATTTTAAAATGCGAAATGCACCTTGAATTACCAATACAAAAACGATTGTTCCGATAATCAAATCAGGTTTACTCGAACTCAACCAATTTACCAAAAGTCCAGCGATTATTACTCCTAAATTGATAATCACATCATTTGAGGTGAAAATCATACTTGCTTTCATATGTGCCTCTTCTTTGCTCTTTGACTTTTGCAAAATGTAAAGACAAATTCCATTTGCGATAAGTGCAAAAATCGAAACGATAATCATTGTCGAAAAATCGGGAAGTTTCTCGTCTCCAAAAAATCTTCTTATAACTTCCACAAATCCGATAATAGCAAGTGTTATTTGAAAATATCCAGCAAGTTTTGCAATCCGCTTTTTCTTAATCAACGTTCCGCCAACCGCAAATAAGCTAATTCCGTAAACGAAACTGTCGGCAAGCATATCCAAACTATCGGCAACAAGTCCCATTGATTTTGAGATAATTCCTGTTGTCATTTCGATAATGAAAAAGACAAAATTTATGACAAGTACAGACCAAAGTAGCTTTTTCTGGTTTGCATTTTCTTTAAATTCTGTTTGGTCGGTTTGTTCCGTTGAGATTTTCTTTCCGCCTAAATTCAAATCGATAACTGACTTTTCGATTTGGTCAATTTCTCCGCTGTGAAAAACGGTCAATTTTCGGTTCGGAATATCAAAGTCCAAATTCGCAATACTTTGAATTTCGTCCAGTTTCATTCGGATTAGATTTTCCTCGGAAGGACAGTCCATCTTACTGATTTGAAATACCGTTTTGTTGATTTTAGTCGTCATCTTCGTTTCCAAAAGGTTTAATAATTACTCCTACGCTAAAAATAAATCCGTCTGTTGGTGCATAAATTTCGGGAAATACTGGATTGTCGTGTGGTGGTAAAACCAAAGGTGAAAACCTGCTTTGTCTTCTGTCCGTAAAGTTTTCAAAATTCGTAAAAATTGTTCCCCATTTAAAATTACGCATTGCCACAAAACCCATCGTAACAAAATCTGTGGTTTCTGTGCCATTAGACAAAAACTGTTTTCCTGTGTAAAAAGTTTCGTAACCTATTCGCCATTTTTCAGATTCGTACATCAACACACTTCCTGCGTTGTGTTTTGCGGTTAAAGGCTTTTGAGGATTTCCAGCCAAATAGTTCAATTTAGTGTCTATAAGAGCGTAATTTAAAAACCATCTAAAATCTTTATAAGTAAACTTTATGTTGGTTTCTAATCCTTTACTCAAAATTTCATCGGTTGCATTTTCAAATGCAAACAAACCGTTATTTGTACTATTTAATAGCAAACCGTTGTTAATTGCTGTTACATAAAAAAGCTGATTAATAGAAAAACCTACAGTTTCAAATAACCTCGTTTGGTAGTTGACATCAAAATTAACACCATAAGACCGTTCTGCTTTAAGTGCTGATTTATCTATGGCGAGAACATTTTCAAAGTTTATAAATTCTGCCTCTTCAGTAAAAATATCTGGTATTTTGTAACCTAATCCGCCACCAATTCTGCTTGAAAATCCGCTGTCGTTTTTATAAAGTAATGAAACTTTTGGAAGTGGAAAAAAGCCAAAATCAGTATTGTAATCTGCTCGCAATCCAGTTTCTAAAATCCAATTATCTGAAATATCGTAAATGTTGTTTACAAATGCTCCATAGGTAACATCTGTTTGGTCACGTTGTAATTGTGAATTATCATTTTCATCGAAATTTGATGTGTACAAATTTGCACCCAAAATCCAATCGGTTTTTTTAGATGCCTTTTGATAGTTAATTTCCGTAAATGTATTGGTTTGTTTACCGTCAAAACTGAAATCGGGAATCGACAATTTTCTATCGAAAAATGAGATGCTATTTTTGATGTTCAATGAACTCACGGAATCTATCTTTGTTTCATAAACCGCTTGACTGCTCAACCTTTTAGAAATATTTTCTTCTGTATATTGATGAATTCCATTTTCGCCACTTTCAATTTTTGTTATGTCGCCACCAATTCTGTCGTCATACGTTCCATTTAGTCCAATCCAAAACGTTGTTCTCTCGGATGGATAATAAAAAAACTTGGGGTTGAATGAAATAGAAGTAGTTTGTGGCAAATTACTAAAACCATCATCTTCTGGGTCGTACACTTTTTGGTAATGACCAGAACCGTATAGAGAAATCCCAACTTTTTCGTTCCGTTTACTGTAAAATACATTCGCTGTACTTCCCAAAGCTTGTGTTTGGGTTAACATAATATCCAATGCAGGTTCTTCGTCAGGTGTTTTTGAAACCATATTTATCAAACCTGCAATAGCTCCACCACCATATAGTGTTGATGAACTTCCTTTAATTATTTCAAATTGTTGCAAGTCTAAAGGTGGAATTTGTAAAATACTCAAACCGCTGGAAAATCCACCATACAAAGGAAATCCATCTCTCAAAAGTTGTGTGTATCGTCCATCGAGTCCTTGAATTCTAATGTTGGTGTTACCACTACTTAACGAGGTTTGTTGCATTTGTATTCCTGTACTTTCTCGAAGCACCATTGAAATATTGGTCGGATTCATTACTGCTTTTTCGCTTAATTCTTCCGCTCCAATAAATTCAATTCTCGTGGGAATTTTTCTAACCGTTCGTGTACTTCTTGAAGATTGAATAACGACTTCATCCAATTCATTTCCTCCCGATTCGAGTTTGAATGAAAAGACTTTTTTTGTACCAACTTCAATAGTTGTTTCTATGGTTTTGAAACCTACGTATGAAATTTTGATAATATGGTTTCCGTCTGGAATTTCTGTGAACGTTGCGATTCCGTCAAAATCGGTAATTGCTCCTTTTTCAAGCTCTTCGAAATAAACTGTTGCTCCAAGTAACGGTTCGTTGGTTTCTGAATCTGTAATGAAAATAGAAATATCGCTGTTCTGTGCGAAAGAAATAAATGATATAACGAAAAATAATGAAGTTAAAAATGCTTTTGCCATTTGCTAATTCTGTTTTTAAGAATAGTACAAATGTAAATTGCTTTTAGTGCAACTCGATTGCAAAGATTATTTGTTGCAATTATTGCATAAACCTTTTACGACCATATTTGCCTGTTGTAATTTGAAGTTTTCGGGAAGTTGAATTTTAGGAATGAGAACATCAAAAAGGCAGAATGTTTTATCACAGTTTGTACAATAAAAATGATAGTGCAAATCCTTTGGGTCGCAGTTACAGCCTTCGGCACAAACTGCATACTTTGTCATACCAGAACCATCTTCAATGCTGTGGATGACTTTGTTTTCCTCAAATGTTTTTAATGTTCTGAAAATGGAACTTCTGTCCGTGTATGCCAATGCGTTTTCAATATCTTTTAAAGATTGGGCTTTTTCTTGGTTCAAAAGGTGACGTAAAACCACAGTTCTAACTGCGGTATTTTTTACCTTTTTTATTTTTAGGATTTCTTCTTCGGTTTGCATTTTCCTAATGTATCATTTTTTTTGAGATTTCTTAAAAATGAAAAGCCTTTTTCATAATCCAACGAGCTTTTAGTGTTTCCAAAGCCCAGTAACTAATATTTTAATCTCTAATAAAGTTTTTAAGAGTATATTCTTTATACTCTTTATCACTTCCGTAAACATTTCTTTCATAATCTCATTTTTTAATTTATAATTTCTTTAAAATTGATAGCGCAATGGCGAGCACATTTTCTTTTCTCATTAAATACTGAGCTTCATCTACATTGCTTAAAAAACCCAATTCCATTAGTATCGCAGGACAATACTCTGTCGTTTCCCTCAGCACCTGAAAGTTTGCAAACTTCACACCTCTACTTTCATAGCCTATTGTTTTACAAAGGGCTCTTTCAATTTTATAGCCTGCAAATACCGATTCCTTCGAGAACCTTTCTTGTTTTCTCAAAGCATAAACCTCTATTCCTTTCGCATTTGGATTATCCGAATGATTGCAATGCAAGGACACAAATAAATTAGCTTTTAGAACTTTGGACAGCTTGGTTCTGTCAGATAAAGAAATGAGCGTATCACTATACCTGGTCAAATAAATATCGAGTGGTTTTTCCAAGTTGTTATTTAACCTCAAAATTTCATTTGCAATGGACAAAACCACATCCTTTTCTTGGATGCCGTTTATGCCAATTGCGCCAGCATCTTTTCCACCGTGTCCAACGTCAATTACAATTCGTTTTTGAGCAGTCATTTCCTGTCCAAAAATGATGCACATTTTTAGAAGCAAAATCACAAAACTGACGTTTTTAAGCACTTTTTTCATTTTCAATTTTCGGGTTATCAACAATTTCCATTCAAAATTCCATAGAATTTGATGCTAATTAATAGCAAACAAATTCAATTGATTTCAAATAATATTTTATTCACAAATATTTGATTTTCAGTTATTTATATTCAAATATATGTAAATTTCCAATAACGAAAATGAACTAAAAATTTAAACTTTTCCGTTATGAAAAAATCACACTATTTAGCATCCATTCTTTCGCTCTTATCCACTTCGCTTTTTGCTCAAATTGGTGGCATTGAAGATTCAGTTAATGATGTTGGCGACACTATCCGAACTATTTTTCCAATACTACTCGGTGTAATCTTCCTTGTAGGTTTCCTGTTCAACGCAGGACATTTTTTTGGGGAAAATGCAGATTTAAAAAAGGGGATTACCCGAGTTTTAGTATTTGTATTGATTGCAGGTGCAGTAGTAGGAATCTTTACTTACCTAATAGGAATCGTAGTATAAATGAAACGGTTCGAGGTCTATAAAAACATCAGGAAAAGGGCAGTCATTTTTGGGTTGCCCATTTCCCTGTTTGCCTTGATGATGGTTTCTATTTTGGCTTCGTTGCTCATCATCATCTTCTCATTCAGCTTTGTGATGATAATTGGTGTGCTGGTCTTTAATGCTTCCCTATATGTGGCGCTGACAAGAATAGCCCACAATCCGCAACTATTCCAAATGGCAAAAGCATTTCCGCAAATCATTAGTAACAAAAGAAACTCTGGCTTCGATTATGAACAAGATTAACCTTTCGGCATATCAACCCATTGTAGATATTCAGGACAATATCGTATTTGCCAATAATGGCAACGTAGTCTTGTGCTATAAAGGGAATTTACCGGAAATCTATTCGCTTTCAGAAAAGGATTTTGAAGATATGCACGGTGCTTGGTTTCAGGCATTAAAGTCTTTGCCTGTTGGTACTGTGGTTCATAAACAGGATATCTACCTCAAAAAATCATA
The DNA here is from genome assembly GCF_900107625.1 of Bizionia paragorgiae. Classification (GTDB taxonomy): domain Bacteria; phylum Bacteroidota; class Bacteroidia; order Flavobacteriales; family Flavobacteriaceae; genus Bizionia; species Bizionia paragorgiae. The sequence goes on along the minus strand of NZ_FNQK01000003.1, from coordinate 90,725 downwards.
TACTTCAGAACAACTTCCGAATACAACCTTTCTTGAAAAGGCTACACACAAGCATTTTAAAGGTCGTGGGCATATCGAGCACAGCTGTTATTTGTTCATCATCCTGACCAAGAATAAGGCTCTAAACAATCCTAAATATGTCAATCCCTTCAGAAAAGTTTCAAAGGGAATCGTACAGGAACTGGATGACAATATTAAGAGTTTCGCCAACTCGGTAAGCGATTCGGTTTCCTTCATCAACAATAGCCGAAAGATGGATTTTGTTTCGCTTAAAGCCGAAGAAATACAGCAACTGACAAACAGTTACTTCAACGGTTTTAATGAAGGCTATGATACCGATATTTTACTGGACAAAAAAAGCGTCAATATTGGCGAAAACCATTTTGATGCCCTTGCCATCAATAGCGAACTGTGCTTTGGCGAAAGTGTACAGAGTAGCAAAACCAATGAGAAATTCACTTCTGACGATTTTGTGTTTCATCAAGGGTTTATTGATGGCTTAGGGCTTACGCTTAATGAGAACCACATTGTCAACCAGATTTTGTATTTGGATAACAAACAGAAGTGGCGAAAGCTACTGGATAAAAAGATTGAAGAACTCAATAAAAGTTCAAATTTCGGTTCACAGAATAAAGTGGTTTTAGGGAAAATCCAGCACATTCTTGACCAAATCAATGCCGATGATAATGCACGAATCATCCGTGGGCATTTGAATATTGTCTATTGGGCAAAGGAAGCTAAAGAGCTCGACAAAATAACTTCAAAAATAAAGACCGAATTTAAGGAATTGGATATCATACCATACTATCCAAGAGGCGAAGAACGCAAGAATTACATCCTTAATAGTTACTGCTGTTTCTCTTCCAATTTCTCAAACAACGATTTATATGTAACCGATTTAAAACACGCGCTTTGTCTCTTTATAAATAACACCAATTACAAAAGTGATAACACCGGAATCATATTTAATGACCGTGAGCATAACATTCCTGTTCTAAAAGATGTTTGGGATGAAAATAAGAAACGAATAAAGGCACGAAACTTCGCCATTTTTGCACCAACAGGCGAAGGAAAATCTTTTTTGGCCAATAACATTCTACGCCAATATTTTGAAAGTGGCGTTCGTTTGGTCATTATTGACTTGGGTGGTTCATACACCAAATTCGCCAAACTCTATCCTGAGAAATATACGGTGCTTCGCTATGAAAGTGGAAAGAACCTTGGTATCAATCCATTTTACATAAGTGATACAAATGACCTTACACCCGAACGATTGGAAGACTTGTCGGTTTTCTTATTTGAACTTTTTGCCTCAGATTTAAAAGTTACGAAAGCTCAATCTGTATCGGTTAAAAAGATACTTCAGCATTATTATGATAGCATTTTAGAAAATCACTCGCTGGATGGTTTTTACAGTTTTATAGAAAAGAGCCAAGAAAATCTACTTGACACTCTTAAAATCCATCCCGACTACTTCAATGTTACGAGCTTCTTGCACGTAATGTCAGAATATGTCGGCGATGGTCTATATAGTTTCCTATTTGAAGTAAGCGAAGACCAGACCTATAAGATTGAAGACAAACGTTTGATAGTTTTTGAACTGGATGAAGTCAAGGACAATAAGGAAATCCTGTCTGTGATGCTCAAGCTCATCAAGTCAGCCATCCAAAGAACGATTTGGAAAAACAGGGCAGAAAAAGGCATTATCCTTTTCGATGAGTTTGCCAAACAACTGAAGTTTGAAAACGTATTGGAAAGCGTCGAGTTCTACTACCAAGCCATCCGTAAACAGAACGGTGCGATAGGGATAATTCTTCAGTCGATAAATCAACTTCCTAACAATTCAACTTCAGCAAGTATTCTTGAAAACACGCAGGTCATTTATAGCTTAAACAACGAAAAAGGCTATGACGAATTGGTCAAAAGACTCAACCTTTCCAGCCACGACCTAAATCAATTAAAATCCATCAAAAACAATCTTTCTGGTCCACGCAAATACACCGAAATGTTCATCAAAATTGGTAGGGAAAGTAACATTTTCCGCCTCGAAGTTCCGAAGGAAGTATATGCAGCTTACTTGACCGATGGACAGGAAAATGAAGAAATAATGAAGCTCTACAACGAGTATAACGATATGCAAAAAGCAATAATTCAATTCACATCTAAAACATAATATTATGAAGACAAAAATCAAAATTTTAGTAATGACCGTAGCTCTGACCTTGTTTATGTCAGGTAATGCTACCGCCCAAGGAATGCCCACTTATGACAATACCAATTTTATCAGTTTGGTAAAACAACTGTTGGAATCAGGTAAACAGACCGCTCAAATGATTAAGTCTGTAAAATTCCTAAAGGATGCTAAAGAAGCCATCGAGCAAGTATCAAGCGTAGTTCAACAACTCAACGCTGTCCAAGAAATTGCAGACAATAATCAGCGCCTTATCAATGTAATGCAAAATGATTTACAGGATATTTTAAACTCGCCCTACATCAAACCCGATGAAGTTTCAAGAGTTATGGAATCATTCGATGCAATAGTCCAAAACTCATTAGAAACGGTAGATTTTATTGATGAAGTTTTATCCAGCGATTACCTAAAAATGAGCGATGCCGAACGCGCCGAAATACTCAAACTTAAAGAGCAAGAATCGAAACAAATGGTTTCTACCATTACCACTAAAACAAAACGGTATCGAGATATTATTTCTTTCAGAAAAATGCAGGATAAAGTAAATAACCGAGAAACAGATTACTAAAAATGACCGCAACTATACTTTTAGGGATTGGGTTGGAATACATCGATGCGGTGTTCCAGACCATACAGAGCAGCAACTTCTCGCAATACACTATTGCCGGAATGAAAACGCTCGCTGTCCTATTTTTTCTGGTTAACATCCTGAAAAAGTACAACGAAGGTGTTGCGGATAAAGATGGTTATACTTGGGGATTGAGCCCAGGGGACTTGATGAAGAATTTTGCCATTGTCATATTAGTAATTTTCTCAACGCAGGTGTTAGGGTTCTTTGATGGGATATTGGTGGCCATCGAGGGGCAGTATAGGGGCACAGCACCTGCGTTATTACCATTACAAATGCAGGACATTCCTTTAGAGGAAGACGTAAGTCTTTTTGATGCTGCAAGCTCAGCAATGACCCTTTTATACGAAGCTTTAGTAACACCATTGTATGGGTTTAAGATATTGGCATTTATTCTAAGCACTATACTTTGGATTCTTGACCTATTCATTTATCCGTTGTTTTTGGCAGAGCGTTTTTTCCTTTTGGGGATAATGCAAGCGTTCTTCCCTTTGGTCATTAGCCTTGCAGTATTTGAAAAATTCCGTTCACTTGCTTATACATTCTTCAAGTTGTATGCTGCTGTATATATGTTAGTGCCGGCATTCTTTTTAGTCAATGTATTTGTTAACGCTATTTATACGGAAATCAACACCAATTTTTGGGTCAACTTATTTGGTACCGATACAGGTCAAGGTTTTTTTGCGCCTGTTGTTCAATTGGGTTCTGTTGCATTTATTGTTTTCCTGAAATTCAAATTGTACAAACGAGCTACATCCTTTACTCTTAGATTATTTACCAGCTAATTCAAATGAAAATGAAAACACCTTACAAAAACATATACAACGTCCTGAAAATGAATCGATTTATCGTACTGGCAGTTGTCATTTTTGCAATGCTTTCCAGCACTTTTTCACTTTGGATGGCATTTACAACTAATAAAAATGCGCTCAATAGTGCATTTGCAATAAATACAGATGGTAGCATTATTCCGCTGAAGCTCGTAACTCAAAAAGAGAATTTTAGAGTCGAAGCTCTGGCACATTTAGAACTGTTCCACAACTACTTCTATAACATCGATGCCAGTAACTATGAAAGGAATTTGGAAAAAGCACTTTGGTTAGGAAATAGTTCTGTGGACAATCTTTACCGTCAGAAGAAAGCTGATGGCGTTTATAACCGATTGCTTCAGTATTCATTGGTTCAAAAAGTATTGAGTATTGACTCAAGGATAAACGAAAATAATGGCTCATATAGTTTTACAACCACCACCATTTTTGAAATTAACAGAGGTTCAATAATTGACACCTACGAATTGGTTTCAACAGGAAACCTGATTATGGTTGACCGAAACTTTCCCAACAATCCGCACGGACTTCTAATTACAAATTACTTCGAGAACACTTTAAAAAAACTAAACGATGAAAGTTGAAAAGAATAAAATAGTATTCGCTGCCGTATTGGCTGTGATTTTCATATTCCTGATTTCCTATTCTGTAATGGTATTAGGCGATGATGATACTGAAACTGAAAACCTAAAACAGACCTTAGTGCCTGATTTAGAGGAAAACCAAAAAGAATACGACTCTAAACTGGATGCTATAAATGACTTAAAGAAAGTTCGTGAAAATAACGCGCCCAGCATCTATGATGAAAAGCTCATTGATTCCTTGGGATTCTACGACCCAGATTTACCAGAACGCGAAAAAGAGCGTATTGTAGATAGCATCTATGAAGCTGGCAAAATTCAATATACATCGAAACGATACCAAAACTTAGGACAGAAAAGAACTGTTCGCAAAGCGGTATCAAAAATTGATTCTACTGAAGTAAAAAGAGAACAAAAAATTGAAGCCAAAGAATTAGGCTTAGAACATCAATTGTTCTTTGCCGCATCGCCAAAACCCAACGAGTTTTCAATCATCGGTAATACTGATGAAACAATTTACGTAGTAGTAGATGGCGACCAAATAGTCAAAGCGAATACCAGATTACGAATGCGCCTTACCAAAACAGCTACCATTAATGGTAAGCTGATGCCAAAGAACACACCTATTTTCGGTTTTATAAGCTTTCAACCTAATCGTGCTCTCATTGAAATTGAAAACATAAAGCACCATCCTACAAAACTCAAAGCTTTTGATTTATCTGATGGTAGTGAAGGTATTTACGTACAGAACAATTTTCGGGCAGAAGCCACCACCGAAGTCTTGGACGATATTATTGGCGATATCAACATTCCTACCGTACCACAAGTTGGTGGTATATCCAAAGTACTCAGACGTAACAACCGAAACGTAAAAGTTACGGTATTGAATAATTATAAATTAATTCTAAAACCTAAATTATGAGAGCAACAATTTTAATATTTGCGATACTGATTTCCGCTTTCGCACCTCGACTTTGCTCGGCACAGGCTACAGCGCAAACAACTACAGTTCTCGATACCATATATGCCAACGACACCAAAAACGTTGCATTATTCTTCCCTGAACCTATTCGGCAAGGAATAACCGGTTCAGATAATTTTGTATTTACCTACAATCGTGAAAAAGAACAGTATTTTGGACTTCTTCAGGCAAAGCCTGGGAAGGAAAGTAATCTGTTGGTAGTCAATAGAAATGGTTCAATTTTTTCGTATATTGTAAGATATAAAAAACAGCTATCTAAGCTCAATTATTTCATTCCGCTATCAAGTAGTATCGGAAATGAGAAACCAATTAAGGTCGATTCGATTCTTGCTGAATCTTCTGAAGAACGTGTAGATAATAGAACGTATTACTATCAAAAATTCTGCTCGTATCTTCTTAACAGAAACCAGCGTATCGGTCGGATTAAGAAGCGAACGCAAGGCATTGTCTTGACTGTTGAAAATGTTGTTTTTGATAAGGAAGAACTCTACTTCGTTATCCAGATTGAGAATAATTCTACTTTGGATTACGATTTGAATTTCTTAAACCTTTCGATTGAAACAAGACAAAAAGGGAAAAGAAAATCGTTGCAACGCCTGTATCAAGAACCAACGTACAAACACAATCTGCCTTCAAAAATTGCAGAAAGTGAAACTGTGCGCTTCGTTTATGTATTGCCCAAATTTTCATTATCTAATGACCGTAGGGCGATTTTAGAATTGAATGAAAAGGATGGCGAACGAAACATTGAACTGAAAATATCACATAGATATATCAATAACCCAAATTAAGAATATTATGAAAAAAATTGTCGTTTTCTCGCTCGTACTGCTGTTCCTTTCTTGTGCCGATTCTGATACTAAAATTTCGGGACCAAGTGCCACAGCCCAAATCGTCATCGAAAGCTTTTATGAAAAAGATGAGGAAGCTTTAAAAGCCAACTCAACACCACAGGCATATTCTAATTATATGAATACTATAAATATGTTCAATGCGACGGTAAAGGATGATTCAAACTTTACAGTTTTGCAGGATACGATAATGGGTGACGTGGCTTGGGTAAAATATACTACAGCCTATGATAAGACACCGGGTCTTTTTAAACTGGTTAAGCAAAATGGCAAATGGTTGGCGGATGCGAGAGGCTCAAAGGATAAATCGCCTTTTTAAAAGGATACTTACTGATTTTTTTCGAGATTAATTTCCCAATAACCTTGTGTGCCACCGTGGCGTTTTATAAACCCTTTGGTTTTGAGCGCATTAATATGTTTGCCCACAGGGGATTCATTGATGCCTAAAGCTTCAGCTATTTCAGTATAAGTAATAGTAGTATTGGTTGCAATTAGTTTAAGTACTTCTTTTTGTCTTTTAGTAAGTATATCTATAGCATCTATTGCACCACCTGTTACACCACCCATTGCACCACCTGTTACACCACCTTTTTGACGATCTTCTCTAATAGTAGATTCATCAGCAACTTCTTTAGCAATAAAAGTCATTCTAAGAAAGTTATCGGAAAAACTAAAACTCTCTTTTCCATAGTGTTCTAAAATACGAGGGATGCCAGAACCTAATTGTTCAACCAGTTCTAAATCTTTAAAAATTCGCATCAGTTCCTTATTTCGTGGAACTGAAAAGCCTTCAAAAAATTCTTGCTTGCTCAATCCTTCCGGAAGACCACCAGCTGATGTGATTTCGATTCTATCGGTAAAAATCTCAAACTTTGGGGTAATCTCATTGGTATAGTCATTATGCACAAACGCATTAATGATGGCTTCTCGCAAGGCGATGGGATGCCAAAGGTTGGCTTGTTGTCTTTCTTTTGATGTGATTTTTGTGGTTGTTCTGTTCTCGACCGCAATTTTATCTATCACTTGTTTAGTAGCCTTAACTAAACATTCGTGACCATATTCGTTGCTTTCTATTAAGTCTGTTCTGGTTATGCCTGAATATTTGGCGACTTTAATTGAAGTGTTATTTTTGTCTGCCAAAAGATAGCCGGCATAATTAAAAGTACCATCTTCCGTAAGTAGTTCCAAGTTCTTTGCAAAAGCTTTACCAAGGGTGTACCCAGATTCTTCGTAGTAAATTTTTAGCTGTCCGAAGCCTAAATCCTGCCGTCCTGCTTTAATCTTGCTGATGGAATTTCGGGTACGTTTAGCAAACAGCTCATCTATCATTTTTTGGGGCATCGGTTCAGCCGCTGAACCCAAGCGAATAAAACAACCCTTTTCGCTCATCCCGTATTTTTTAAGATGATATGGTTTTTCTGGACCGCTGGCCACTATGATTTTCAGAATGTTCTTGCCGTCCCTTTCCTCACTCACAATATCAAACAGACCAAGGGCGGAAGGGCGGATGTTGTTTTTTAACCTATCCTTAATCTTTAACTGGTCGCCATCAGCATCTGCCAATCCGTAAGTATTTCCATCCTTATCGATGCCGATATGAATAATGCCACCTTCACGGTAGTTCAAGAAAGCAATGACCTCTTTTTCGAGTCCATCGGACAATTCTCGTTTATATTCTATGCGGTTTGTTTCGGTCATTGTTTTATTGAAATCGGACAGTAAAGATAATGATATTAAATTGTGAGAATTGATATAAGCTGTTGCAATAAGATTACAGCTATACCCAATGCAGGAAAATGTTTGTTGAATTTATAACCTAAAAACCAACCTTTCGATTACTATAAGTGTGTATCATTTCCAACATAACAAATTATTATTTTATCCAATCCGATTTTTCACCAATGCCCGTAATGATTAGTGTTTGAATTGCTCTTGAAAACACTACATAGTAAAGTGATTTTTCTTGTTTTAGATATGCTCTTTTTTGAATATCCGAATAAGTGTCAAAATCTGGATGCTTAAACGGCACAAGGTCTTTACTAAAGCCTCTTACCAATAAATGCTTAAACTCGTGTCCTTTCAAATTATGAAACGTTGATACAACCACAGCTTCGCTCGGTCTTTTACTTGCTTTAATATCTGTATACTTCTGTTGAAATTCGTTTAGAAGAGTTTTGGTGTCATCAACAAGTTTATTGGTTCTACCGGCAATGCAAATATCACTAGGACTTACATTGTCGTTAATTAAAAGCTTTTGAATTTCTCCAATGATATAGGAATCTTCTTCCTCTGGATTAGAAAATGTTTGATATAAAGGGTCTGCACCGTGCATTAAACTTACGTAGCCTGCATTTGTCTCAGCTTCTCCATCAAAATCATCATAGACTTCATCAAAGAGAACACTTACAGCTTTCTTTTTGATTTCTTCTGTCGTACGATAATTGACTTTTAATTTCCTAGACCGTCTTCCTCTTATGTGTATTCCCGATTTAGAAAAGTTAATTCTCCTACCATAAATATTTTGAAATGGATCGCCAACTAAAAATAAATCGTTTGCTTTTTCTGTCACTAATAATCTTAACAAGGTCAATTCTAGATTGGAAAAATCTTGAATTTCGTCACAGATAATATAAGAAAATGGTTTGTCTTCTTTATCTCTATAATGAGCTATAAGTAAATTACAAAGTTCAAACTTTGTGAAATTGGCTTCTTTAGCTTTTTTAAACTCCTCACATAATTCCCATATTTGAGTTTTATCTTGACGACCTATTCTAACCGAACGACCTATTCTTGATGTCTTATAATATTCACTTAATGTATCAACCGAATTGGATAAAATAACATCATTATATTCTTCTTGTAGAAACCTTTCATCAAAGGTTGATGGATTATATTCAATAATCTCTTTCCATATTTCTAGTTCTTGAGAACTATTTATCATTCCAGATGATGATTCAATCACCTTTGAATTTTTAGAAATATCAAATATCAATTTGTCAATATTGCTTATTTCAATTTCACTTTCTGGAATATTAAACTTTTCTGTTACAGAGCTTAAATACTGGGTCAAACTTTTTGTATAGGTTGTAAACAATATTGGCTTATCAAAAGTTTCTAATTTTTGACTTAAATGTTTTGCTCTATGTAATGCGCATACTGTTTTACCTGTTCCAGCACTTCCAGTTACTTTTAATGGCCCTTTGAATTCTCCATAGGCTATTGATCGTTGAGATGGATGAAGAAAAAGTTTCCATTTTTCAAAATCTCCTGAAAGTATATTTTCTAAATCACTATCTTCAGTAAGCACATAAACACTCTTCTGAGCATTAGGACTTAGCTCTTCTGAATCTTGAACTTTACCAGCTTCTATCTCTTCTAATATATCTTCAATTGAAATGCCTTCAGATAAATAATAGAGGTATTCATATACATCTGTTGGGATATTTGAAGCATAGCTTTCTAAATGTTCTACGCGTTCAATACTCCTTACAAGCTCTAATAAGTCGCTAGGTACTCCAATTTGAGTGAGTTCAGAATCTGTGTAGGTTTTAAATAGAACTGGTGAACTTTGAACCTTATCATTTGCAACTACTTTACGATCTTCCGTAGCTGGCTTATCATACATTTGAAAGGACTGTGTACTTGAATTCCATTCAAAGACTTTGTTTTGAGCCCAGTCCATCGCCTCGTCGTGATTATCCACCCAAAGCAAGTGATAACCGTTTCCTTCTTCTGGCGCTTGAATGATAGCACGATATTTTTGGTCAATTCTTACAGTTCTCAAAGACTGGTCTCTAAACGTACTTATCTTTTCGTAATTGATTGCACTAGACTTAGGGTCTTCCTTAAACTTTTTCATAAACTCCCTTGTCTTCTTTTGAATTTTTCTAGGAAGTGCTGAAAAAGCATCGAAAAAAGAATCGTGTATAAATAGTTTTATTGCGTGATTCATATTAATCTTCTAATTTAAAATTATCCGGACTATATACTTTGTATCCGTTCTTAATAAATGTTTGTTTTGATTCTTCATCAAATGGATTGATAACAATTTTCTTGGTATGTGTACCTAATTCTGCCGAGGCAATAATTATATCGCTTTCAATAAGATCAAAGTCATACTCAGTATTAAACTCAATATTATTTTTAAATAATACCCTAACAATATCGTGCAGAGATTCATCAAAATTCGAGAGAACTTCATTGCTTACCTCATTTTTAGGCACGACCACTTGTGGTTTAATTTCAGCATCTAATGACTCAACAGTTATATTGTGAAATTGTGTTAGATTATAAATTTTCCAAAATTTAATCCAATTTTCTTTTTCCCAAAACGGAACAATCTTGAATCCACCAAAAGCTTTTAACAGAAAATCTTGAGGGCGAATAAATACTCCAAATGTGGCTTCATCCTTAAACTTTATGCCATCAGCATAAACATAATTAGTAAGTCCTTGAGGTGCTTTTTCAATTTTAGAAACACTTCTATGAGTTAATATAGCTTCAGTATTATCGGGACTATAAAACATTCCCATCATTTTAGACTGTGAATTAAAGAGTGCCAAACTTGACCACATTTTTAAATCAATATTGGTTATTGGATTAATAATTAGATGGAAGAATCTAGTTATATTATTATTGAGAAATATGTCAGAAACGTCATAGCCTTTAAATGAAGGATGCTTTAGGAAAAACTTATCTTTAATGACTTTCTCATCTTGCTTTAATCCAAGAATATCTTTTTCGTTAAACATATTTTCAGAAAAATCTCCCCAAGTAAATGTCCATTGATTATACCTTCCAGAATCTATAATGTTATTCCTTATTGCCAAGTCAGAAGGAAATCTCGGGTGATTTTCACTTGCGTGGAATTCATATCCATCTAGGTAAATAGCAATAGATTTTAATTTTTCTATATCATCTAAAGACCTTTCTTTGTCATTAATTGAGATACGAACACAAGACATTACAAAATCCGGGCGCGTCTTTAACGTTACCCCTTGAAGGACTCTTCCTAAATTTTGAGGATATATTTTGTAAACAATTTCGTTATTTCCATAGACCAGTTTCAGTCTATAAATCTTAAGCCCTTTTTCATTATCTGGCTTAAAGGAAGATCCTTTGTATCGGTCTGATAATGTTTCTAATAATGTTACGAACTTCAGTTCTAAATCAGATTCTTCGTTGTTAGCAAATGTGCTTACGTTTTGTAGGCTCTCAATGCTATTCCATTCGTCTGCTTTTTCAATAATATCTGAAAATAATTCTTGAGCTTCAGACCTACTTAAAATTGTTCTTTCATATTGGTTTCCATAAGTATAAATACACCTATAGCAACCATCTTTACCCTCTTGTTTACAAGGACAAAAAGCAATTCTTTCATATGCTTTTTTAAGAATTTCTGTAAACACCTCGGTATCAAATAACTTGGATAAATAACCTGTACCTCCTGGTATTGTTTCATAGAAAACCAAATACTTGTCTTTTCTATTTGAAGCTTTGTTAAAGATCTCATTTTCTCTAATCAAAATATGGTCTGGTCTTCCTTTAAAATATTCTTTAAGCCCTAGTTGTAAACCCGCTTTAAATAAAGCGATTCTTTCCTCAGACCTAAATTCTTGAATAGGCAACAAAATAGATAATGCTTCTGTATTAAACTTTCTATACAAATAGATTTCATTAAATACGTCATCGATGGTATCGTCATAAATAGCTTCTCTATTCGAACAATATGGAAAGTGATATGCTCTTCGTCTATCGCTTAATTCTCTAGCTGTTAAGGGTCTTTCCGTTGACTTGCCGCAAGTTTTACAAATCACAAAACCTACTTGAGGGTGTTTTTCACCGTTTATTTCAATTTCTCTTGTGCCAAAGAAACCTTCTTCTCTAATTCCTGTATTAATTTCTAAATACTCAACATCTTGAAAAAATTCTATTCCAAAAGGAACTCTCTTTAGTACGTGAGCTCCCTGAGAAGAAGATTGGTTAATTTTTATATGAACTGATTTTTGATAAAATTTCCGTTCTCTATCATCCGAAGAATCTGTTATTTTAGAATCCTCCTTGTCATTTACAGACAAAACCCCTTGAAGTTTAACTAGTACTTTACGATTATTCAAACTAGACCAAGAGCCGTGACCACAAACAGGACATTGAGTTTGCTGTTCTTCTTCAACATCTATTTCTTTCTTTACGTGGTCGCAATTACTACAAAAACGATGTTCTTCGTAATCTTCTTGTGACTTTATTTCTAAACCTTCTGATTTTAATTTATAGCCTTGTGAGTAAAAAGTATTTGCAGGTGCAAGCTCGGTTAGCGCGGAAGAGCTAGGTCTTACTATCTCACTAAAATCTTCGTATTTATATTCTGTCTTACCATCAACTTGCTTTTTCCTTTTTATTTGAGCATTGAGGGTTACACCTGTCTCTGGAAAAGCATAATTTGGAAGTAAGCCTATATTTGTTAGATATTCTATGACATTTCGCCTATGAATATTATAAATAGCGCTTGATAAAGCTCGCTTTTCATTCTTTAAAATAATAGTTTCATTACCAGTTTCAGGCAAGCTTCTCAATCTTTTATTTACATCCTTCACTTTCTTTGCGTAATACTCTAGTTCTGCAAGTAAATCTTTATGAATTACAGTTAGACGATTTACTAATCTCCCTGAACTTAAGTCCTCGAATATTGATGATAAACTATTAGAATTTTCCCCCAACTGATCTTTATATTGGTCAACAAATGCCTCATATAACTCCGTTTTATTTGATTCTATATAAGCTGCTATTTTTTGAAACAGAAAATTAGGATCTCCAGGCCTAAGTGATTTTACACTTAGCATTCTAACCAAGGGTGGAATTTTATTTTCTTCAGGATCTAAAGTTGCCCAATTATCAAAGCAAAAGGCCATAAAATGTCTTTTCAGAATATCTTTCGCCTCTAAATAGCAAGCTGGTGTTTTAATTTCACCACTCATCATATCTTGAGGGTCTTGAAAATAATAGAGATCGTGTTCATCTCTTCCGGCTAGATTTAAAATCATAGACGTTCCGCTAGATCTACCTGCACGTCCAATGCGCTGTAAATAGTTTGCTGTTTCAGGTGGAAGTGACGAATTAAATGTCACATTTAAGTCTCCAATGTCAATACCCATTTCTAGCGTTGACGTTGCCACTAATACATTGGTGCTATTTTGCTTAGGTTGTTTTTTAAAATCGTACTCTAATTTTTCTCTTTCGTTTCTATCTATAAGCCCTGTATGGTCTTTTGCAAAAATTCTTAATGAGCGCCCTCTGTTATAGACCATTCTATAGTAATCTAACTGAGATTTTTCTATAACCTCATAATGTCCATTACACCTATATTGAAGGCATTTCATATCCTTAACCAAATCGGCGCCACTAGAACCGGTATTTACTTTATGACCACACTTTACACAGCCAAAAAACTTCACATCGGAACTTACGTAAATACTATCTTCTGCTAAACCATAATTAGTAACACCAGCTGCCACTCGCGTATCTAAGATTCTATTAGAATCTAAATAAGCTAATAACTGTGCATAGAAATCATTAATTAGTTCTTTTTCTTCTGATACAATGGTTTGAAAACACTTTTTAAAATAAGCACTAAACCAATTGTCCTTTGATGCTGCTTGCACGACATCAAAAGCTCTTGTATTTGGGCCACTTGTAAGTGCTAAAAATTTTGGCAATCTAGATGAAGGTCCAAAATTCTTCATTAAAAAGAATTGTTGATTTACATTTCCTCTATGCCCTATTAAATAAGAATTTGTACGCTCTGTCCTGTACTTTTTCAAGTAGCGGTGATCTACACCTCCTTTTGTTCTCAACCTGTGTAAAAAGCCATTTAAAAACCTAAGGAAAGGCTCTTTATCAATAGCACTACCTAATTCATTTTCATCTAACCAATACTTCATCTGGTCATATACTTCTCCCATCAATCCACTATCAAAGTGAGTTGCTGAAGCTCCTGTTTTTTCTAGGGTACGACCAATGATTGCTCGATAAGAAAACTCAGCCCATATTTCCCAAGACATTCTATTCGAGAATTCTTGGTCAAAAACAGCACTAAATTTTCCGCTTTTATTTTGATAATCTGTTATTTCTAACCTTGCCTCGCAATCTGGCGGAAAGAATTTGTAATAATACGCTTCAAGATTCCCTTTACCTTCATCATCTGAGTTTGTTCTCCAATACTCAATAAAGCGTTCATATACTTCAGATAATTTTACTGGTTCTTTTGAACCTTTCAGTATGGTTTGGATGGCGTGCCTCATTCCAAAACGAAAATTTCTATTTTCAATGAATCCCGCTTGATGGGCTGCATCTTGGACTCCATTAGTAAACGCCAATAATTTTCTTTGACGGTCGTTGGTTGGATCTGTAGCAGTTGCCAATACTTGTGCTGTTGCAATAGATTCTAATGTTGGCACTCCTGTACCAATTAAAGCTAAGGTGTTTCTTGAATTACAATGCGGACAAATCTTATCTACTCTATTACCGTCAACAATGCGAGTACCTAATATTTTAAAATACTCCGGACTTTCATAATTATCGTAAATACTTAGAGAATGTGGATGTAAATAGCCATCAATTTCATCACCAGAATGACTGTAGTCTGACGCATATATTTCTGTATATCCTTTATCTTGTAGGCTACTAATAAAGTAAAGGTTCTTATTTTGATTATTTGCTATTAAATGTTGACGTGTTCTTTTTAAGTCTTCTTCAAAATGAACATTTTGCTCTTTTTTAATTCCTATCCAACCACTACCTCCACATTCACGGCAAAAGTATGGTGGTAATGATTTTGCCTTATCATTTGGGTTACTGTCACTTTCCCATTCAAATACTGGACTAGGCTGAAGCTTGCGAACGATTTTGGAAAGACTGCGTAACCAATAGGTTATTTGTAAATAAAGAAATGGAAATTGCTTTTTACCCGACTGTTCCTTAGCATAGGTTATCAGCGACAATAGCGAGCCAAATAATAATCTTACATTATCTGGTTCTAAGTCTACATCAATTTTATCCTTCCATCTTATAAGTAGTGGCTTAATTTCAACCACTTTAGATTTTGATATCTTAAGTAGTTCAAAAAACCATTCGTTTTTCTTTAAAGCTTCTCCTAACTGGCTTGGGTTTAAATCCTCGTAATTCCAAAATTGTAGTTGTCTAGCTAAATAGGTCTCATAAGTATCGTTCTCTAAAAATGCACATTGTGCTATATTTTTAAGATTAACATTAGGGGCTTCAAGAGTATCTGCAAAAAACTCATCAGGTTCTTGCCTTTGTTCTTCTATTACTGAATCTATTGTTACTTTAACACCAAAAACTTTAGAAAAGAATTCAACTAATTCTTGTTTTCCTTCATCGCCTCCAGCTAATGTTGCAGAAGTTCCAACAGGAATAATTTGATCTTTTGGTAGTTTAAGTTTTAATTTTAATCGACGTATTAAGTTTGCTACATCTGAACCTTTTGCACCATCATAGGTGTGAAGCTCATCTAAAACGATGAATTTCAGCAAGCTTGTATTCTTAAAATTATGGTGCCATAAATTGTGAAATCTTGATTGCAATAAAGCAAAATCAAGCATTTTAAAGTTTGTCAATAAAATGTCTGGTGGTGATTTTACAAGGGTATCTCTATCTTCAATGATATGGTCTTCACCCATTCTTGTATTACGCACACCATTTTTATCTTTTCCCTCACCAATAAATAAACCTGCACGAATTTTACCTTGTAAAACGTGTTTGCCATCGGCATCTTCAAAATTGTTTATTTCTTCTGCAATTCTTCTCGCCTGATCTGTAGCCAATGCATTCATTGGGTATAGAATTATTGCTTTTATCCCTGGCGTATCTCTATTCTGGTAGCAATAATCCAATAATGGGAATAAGAAACTTTCTGTTTTACCAGATCCAGTTCCTGTTGTTAGAATTACAGGCTCAGGATTATGCCCATTTCGGGTAGATAACTTGGCAAAGGAAGCAAATTGATGGTGATAAGGATCAAACGAAGGTTTTACAAATAGGGATTTTTCAAAAATTTCTTTATCACTATCCGATGTGATTTTATCAAACGGTAGTCTAAGTTGCATATATGGCCCTTTAAACATACCTCTCCTTTCATTCAAAAGAAAGGCCTCAAAAGAATGGTCTAATGCTGCATCTTCAAAATTGAAAGTAGATCTTAAGTAATCTACTACCGCACGTTTTATTTCATTTGCTTGTAATAATGGTAGCATAGTCTTTTACTGTTCTTTTTTTAGTTGTAATGAAATTATATAATCTGATGGCGATGCATAAAACAAATCATTGTTATCAAAATCGACATCTTCATTAAAATAGTCTTTCAAAATATGTACTTGTCCATCAATGACTAGAGCTATTTCAAAATCCTTTCCTCTCTTAATTGCTTCCTTTTTTTCAGACCTACTTAAATGAAAGTAAGTGCCATTAAATGACTTAACCTCTAAGTATTTCCAGTTTGGGTTGTCATTCAATTTGTAACGTATATCGTAATGTTTGTTATCTGATTTATCTGATGTATTAGAAAAACTAGAAACCCATTCTACCTTTTCTATTTCCTCACTTTTCTTTAATGAATTAAATACTATTTGCTCTGCTTTCTTTCCAGATATTTTGTTTCGTTTCACATCTTTATCGCTGTGATTCCAACTACTTTTCTTACGGTTTTTACCATTGGAAATAGTAGGGTTTATTTTTATTGAGGAACTAAATATAATCTCTCCTGTCTCTTCTTCTTCGGGTTCAAAATCGTCTTCATTATCATTGATATCTTTAATACTTGCTAGATAACCAAGGATTTCCTCATCATTCCCTTTAAAATATAATAAGCTTCTAATTTCTGCTTCTTCAATATCTACTTCGTTTATCTTATTTTCTTTAAGCAGCACTTTATATTCAGGTAGAATCTTGATTGTATATACTTCTACATCTTTGTCTATTTCAATTCCAAACTCTTTATTTACTGCCTCTTTTAGCACATCTAAATAGTTTAGCTCTAATTCAAATCTGTTATCTAACAGAACGTTTTCAATCATTTTGGTATGAATAAGGTTTTCATACGCTTCTTGGAACGTAATTAGTTGTTTTTGCAGTTCTCTATGTTGATTTAAATGTTTCCATAAAGACGTATTAAAATCCTCCTTAAAATCAAAAATTGTAGTTTGAAACTGCGCTTTATGATAACTTATAATTCCATTAAAATTCTTATCAAACAAGTGAGAAATTGGAATTTCTAATTCACTCGTTAGTGCTTTCAAAAATTCTATTGATTGTTGGTCATTAAAATCAGCATAATTAATATTTTTAAATTGCTTCAAGATTTTAAAACCAAAATCATTTAGCACTAATTCTGCTAATTCATCTGAATCCTTTAGGGTACTAGGAAAATTCTTGTCACTAAATTCATAAACTTTAGACCAAAAACGACTTTCATCTCTTGAAATCCCCAATAATTCTAAAGCCTGATTATAATGCTCAGTTAAAGAATTTACCTCAATAGTAAAAATGGTGTCTTTGAGACTGTTTTTATCTTTAAAGATTGTTCTGTAGTTGTCTTTGTGCTCATTCACTTTAAACAACACACATAAAATTTCAGCAAAAGCTTCACATACTTTTGGGGTGTCTTTTACAATCTCTAAACTGGTATTTTGTTCTACACATAAATAAAAGCCTTGACTTGTTGGATTGGGAAGGAACTCACCTGAAAGAAGGTTCTTAAATTCCCCATTTTCAATAGCATACTTTAATGAAGAAACGAGTTTTATATTAACTTTCTTCAACTCATCTGCTTCATTTTTTTGAATAGAGTCCTTAATTGAACTTAACCTGTATGTTAGGATATATGGTTTAATTTTATCGAACCACTTTTGAAACTCTTCATCGGCAACACTTTCACGTACAGAATCTTGGTAAATCTGTAAATCAACATCTTTGAATGTTTTTACCCCAAAATATTTCGAGATTTGACTTTCCCCAGACCTTTTCGGAAAATCAAAAACCCAAAAATCTTCAGCAATTTTTGAAGGCAAAGTTGAATTATCACTGTAGTATACTTTGTCAACAGATATGTATTCTTTCTTATTACGCTTCTTTGCTAATAGTTTGTAGTCTTTAATTTGGTGGGCATAGTTATAATCCTTTTTAATCTTAAAAAAATTGAAAGCAAGATTATAGATCTTACGAGCATATTTTTCTTCAGGTTTTATTACTTCTAAATCTTGTAAAATGCCATACACTTCTTCAACCTCTAAATCATTAAAAGACTTACCAATGTTTAATAAATTCAATACGTTATGAATCCTATGCTCATCAATATTTAAATCTCTAAAGACTTGATTTTTAAAATCTATACTATTATAGCCTAACTCAGTAGCGAAATCTAAATCTGATATAAATTTAGTTTTCAGATTTTTAAGAAATAAATTCTGTAATTGATAATAAATAAAGGAAGGTTTGTCATATGCGTGAGTGACCTCCCTATCAAATGTGTGAATAAACTCATCATTATTATTATCAAAATTTAATTGCTTCAAAAGGGTGTCATCCGAAATTAACCAAGCTATTAAAATTTCAATAGAAAAATTATCAAATGTGACAATCGTTTCAAAATTTGAGATTTCAGTTACAGTATAGTCCTTGTATACATCCTTACGAGTAGCATTAGTTTTATCTAAAATGTAATTTGTATAATCATTGTTATCCCATCTACCTAAATTCTCCTTTACTTTTCTGGTTTTTGTAATCTTATTGACCCCAAGCCAAGTAAAAAAATTATCAAGATAACCTTTGCCTTTATCTTCCAACAACCAAAATTCATTTGTCCTCAAATAGTCCTCATCAGAATATATCTTATCAAAAATTATAGCGGCTACTTTTCCAGAATCAAAACCCGAACCTAAAAAAAGGCTTTTTGCATATATAATCTCATTTGCACGATTTATTAAAGGTATTTCCAAAGCAAGACTACTTCTTCTTTCAGGATTCACTTGATAGATCGAAAATAAAGACTTTACCATTTCAGTAACTATCTTTAACTTGTCATCATCATTATCCTCTATAGCCTTTATTTTATTTTCTGAAATAGCAACAATATGCCTAATAACATCTGTTATATCATTAGAGCCAATGTTCACAACACTTGAAACAAGCTGTTTTAATGGCCTTGAAGGATGTTCTTTTACTTTATTTATGCGCTTTTCTTCAATCTCTGCAATTTCCTCCTTAAAAGCTTTAGTAAACTCAATGAACAAATCATCTGACATAAATGATATTTCAGCATCATCAGGGATGAAATATTTTTCAATATCTTTCCTATTCATCATAAATGCCTGGTTGTACTCAGGTATTGGAACACCTGTATTATCTATAAGCAATGGCACTTTATTTTTTGAAGAATGAATTTTGCTAAAAGATGATTTTGACAATAATTTTATTAGTAGTGCCCGTTCTTGAATATTTGATATTAGTTCAGTAACTGAAGCTAATATTTCCTGCCAGCCTTCTTCGGAATATTCAGAACCATAATTTAAATCTACCTCTGAATCCTCTGGAATAACGAGCTCTGTAAATAACGATTCTACTTTGTTACGTAGTACCCAATTAGAAAACTCATCACCGTAAAACACCGCATCTTTAGAAGTACAATAACCGCCATCAACACAAGGAAAAATCTTTAGAGTATTCTTAAAGTCTGCTATAGTTTTATAAAAATTGGTAAGTATTTCATTTTCATTTTCTCTTTCTACAGATAGAAATTTATAGGAAGACCAATCGCTAGTCTCTTTTCTAATGTTGTTCTCAGCAATATCACCTATACTTTTAGCGATTTCTGATAGTAAATGGGTGTTGTCTTTTTTATCATTTAAATGATTTCGAGTAGGGTCAAGATTAAATGTTCCGTGTATTAAAAACGGTAAATGTGTACGTTCTTGGGTAGGAAAGTAGGTAAAAAACTTTGAATTTACATCACTTAAATCATCTTTCCAAGCTATTTTATATCTGTAGTATTGTTCTTTTCCTTTTTTTGTATTGTACAAAACATCACCAGAATCCATAATGTTCCAAGTAGCATTGTTAATGGATACTTTGGCTTCAGATTCGTTTATGACTTTGGAAAGACTTTTATCTAAAACACCCTTGCTATCTTTTACTACAATGGTTTTTATATGATTTAAAAAAAGTAATATCTCAGGTGCTAATAAACTTAATTGACTCTCAATTCCATCTATTACTTCTTCGTTACCATTAATGTATTTTAATTCAATGGTAGTTTGGTAAGCCGAAGGTTCTTTGTTTTCAATTAGTCTTGGAATTGCTAGAATAGCGAAAGGCACTTCTCCTTCGCTTAAATGATCCTCATTGTCTGTAATTAATTTACGTTGAGCCTCTTCTGTAAGCGCATTAAATTCTTTTTTAGCAATCTCTTGAGAAAAAACAACACTATCGGTTTTGGTTTTAATTTTTACTTCGGTAACCCAATTAAGAATAGAACGGAAGCCCAAACCTTTATTACCAATAAATTCTCTCTTTTTACTAGAAGTGTTTGCAATCATTAAGGAAGCAATTCCTTCTTCGGCAGTAAACGGATCTCCGTTGTTTGAGATAGATAAGGTTTGATTCTCCCTATTTAGTTCAATAAATACAGTGTCTGTCTTTGCATCATCTGCATTTTGTAACAGCTCTAATATCTGCCTACCATTGTAAGATTCTGTTGTTCCTTTCTCTAATCTATAATCTGCGGTAATTCGTTTTACTTGTTTATAGGTATCACGATTTTCCTCAATTAGTCTGAGTACATCTTTAGCAAATATGGTCTGTTCTTTGGTCAACATCGTTAGACTTCCTGTTCTTTTTTATCGTTAAATACTTTTTCAAAATGAGTCCAAGCCGTTTTATAATCTTCTACGCGGTCGCATTTAGCAAATGGTGCATAGTAGTTTACCTTTTTTCCTTGATACAATTCGCTTTTTTCAATGGTATGTTCGTAGGTTTCGCCTGCTTTCATTGCGGCTATAGAATTCCAATCTCCTCTATCTAAACCTACTCCTTTAAGTCCTTGATGATTATTCGTATAAATAATATTACCAGTAATATCATAATATGTATCATCTTCATAACTCTGAAGCACGGGAAACTGAATTTCGTAAATAAGAATCAATTCTTTAAGATTCAATCCAAATGCCATTGCCGTTATAACATCAATTTCAACCAAGGTCTGTCTTCGCTCAAAGAAATTTCTCAATGGTGTTTCAATAGACCATTCTTTTTTTAATTCTGAAAAATTGCTTAATCGCTCATCCTGTTTTGACCATATCAATTCTTTGAAACCTAGAGAAAATAACTCTTCCCATAAGCTCGAATACGTTTCTGTCAAACAGTTTAATAAAAGTGTCCTTGCTAACAATTCGTTTTTAAACTTTTCATTTACACCCAATGGGAAAAATTTTAATTTTCCTTCTGTCAAATTAGCTGCACCAATCGATTTTACATAAAAATCTAAAACTAATGAGCTACAAAGACCTGCAAATTCAACTAAATCTATGTGCCTCTCAAAAATCGTAGAAACCACTCCATTTACGTGAGAAACTTTAGGTGGAATAATTGCTGCTTGAAGCGATCGCTCTCCAGTTAGACTTATCATTTTACTCATTGCTACCTTGTAATCATCAATCCAAACATTTTTGTCATCTAACCCTTTTGTAGCATTTCTGAAGTCTTCAATATTTGTATTTGGCACATAATTAGTCCGAGGAATATAATCTCTTGTTAATTCTGTTGTATAGATATTATCAAAATCCTGATTTTTTTCACAAATTTCTCTGGGGGTTTTATAAAATGGATTTGCAACAAAAAAATGAGGTCCATTAAAGATTAATTCATAATCATTGTAGCTAGCCCATTTGGTAGTTCTCTCTACCCACTTTCCAATATCATTAGTTTCGTGCCAACCTTCTACAGTCTTCTTTTTATAATTATAAAGTTTATTAGTAAATGTGCTTAACTTTTTTAGAACCGAAAGTATTTCATTTGAGTGAATTGAAACTAATTTAGCAACTTGCCAATTATCAGAGTCCTCAAAGGTTTTTGCTAATATGCTGAGACTTTCTTTATTGAATTGAATAATTCTACTTTTATGAGGATCTGTGTTCCAAATAAATTTACCGTTCTCATCTTGCTTTTTAAATCCACCAGGCAATCCATTACCAGAATGATTAAAGCTATTATCAATAGTGCTTGGATGGAATAAATTATTGATAGAATAAAAATTAGGTTCACTTTTACTCCCTGCATAAATATTTAAACTATAAATATTATGATGGTCAATATCAAATAAATTTAATTCGTTTTTAAATTGAAAATGATAAACTAACCTTTGATATAATTCTTTCCTTAAAGGTTGACCATTAGGATCATCATATACAGATTCAGGATGCACTAAACCAACATATCCTAGATTAGAAGCAATAGCCAAAGTGTTATTAATTATTGATCTATACAAATCCGTTTGTTGGCCTTTTAGTAAAGCATAATTTTGTTTAGCGTTCATAAATTTAGCGGAAGAATCAGAACCAATAAATTCTTTTAGATACTCTTCTTTCAAATTTTCATCTGATAGATATTTTGGACGTCTTTTTGAAATTACTGGCGCCTTCTCTTTACGAATAATAATTTCAGGATATTTCTCACTCATTAGTTCCGCCTCTTCAAAAGTAACTTTTACCCAAGGTGGATTCCCGACAATGACGTCAAAACCACCACGTTCTTTAAATACTTCTATAAATTCAATTTCGTTATGGAAAAAGCGGTGTTGTTTTGCTAGGGCTTCTACGTATTTTATGCGGGCATCATCGTCAAACAAAGTACCTGCTTTGGTTTTTTTGCGTATTTGGTCTTTAATACTTTGCGCTGTACCATCAACGGTAAGCTCGTTACTGTCTATCTGTAATATAGATTCAATCTCATTGTACCACTCGGTTCTGTTAGGTAATAAGCGTACATCTCGCACATCCCAAAACCAAAGGCTACACCAATAGTCCAACACCAGTTTTAACTTATAATATGGCGCAGAACGGTCTTTACGAGATTCGGCTAGTCGCTCTTTTTCGTCATAGCCTTTTGCCTTAATTTGTGGATTAGGTTGTCCATACACTTGGTACACAGAAGACGTATCTGCAATTACTCCTTTTTGCTGTTTGTAATGCTCTTCTAGTAAATAATCAATGACACTACTTATCTTTTGTAGCCTTGTAATTTCAACACTGGTTAAGGGTTGTTTAAATTCGTTTCTCCAATCTTTAAAAGCACTTAATTCAACATCCGTTAATTCTTCCTTCAATAATTTAATGCCATAGCTTGGCACCATATTATCATCTGCTAATAAGAAGTGATATATTTGATTTTGCTTTCGCGAAAGCGTACCATCTTTCTTCCACAATACACGCTTAGGTGCTTTGTCCCACCAAGGTTTTGGCAATGGTTTTTTAGCAATAGCACCGGATGCGGTTTTCGGGTATTCTACTGAGCAATCCTTTTCGTTATAAACTTTTAGCCAAGCGCCCACAACTGCATTACCAGCACCAAGACGGTGTGCAAAAAATGGGGTTTCCATATTTTTGTGCATACAGTTAAGCCATAGTGATAGTTTGCCAAGCTCTACCGCTGTTGGGTTTAAATCTACACCATACACATTATTTGCAGCGATAAAAGCCTTTACTTTCTGTAATTCATCTTTATAAACCCCTGGCGTAATACGTTTACGGCCAGCTGCTTGTTCTTCATTTTCCTTTAACTCTAAATATGCAACAGCAAGTTGGTTAATTACCTCGTTATGAAATGCCGCCGCACCCATAGCAGGCTCTAGTATTTTAAGTTTTAAGATTTCATCTGCACAGTTTGTTCCTGTCAGCTTTCCGTCAACAATCGCTTGTTGTTCTTTGAGTTTTTCAATAATGCCTTTAAGTGTATATTTTACGGTACACTGCGTTAAAACTTCGGGCGTATAATACGATGCTGAGTTTTTACGGTCTCTACCATTTAATCGATATACAAATTGTCCTTTTGGTATAACTACATCTTGTTCTAGGTGCTCACTATCTTTTAAAATTTCAGCTTCTTTAAAATCATCTCGTCTTGATTTTGGCACTAAAAATGTACCGTCACTTCCATTTTTATCTTTAGCACTTTTAACTTCAATTAAGTCTTCTCTTGCAAAGAAACCAGAATAGGATAGCAAACTTTCATATACGCTACCCAATTGGTTAATCCCTAGATTAGAATACGATATTCTGCCACGACCTTTATTTTTTGTCCTTTCGGAAAGCGATAAGCGAACCATAATTTCTTGCAGTACTTTGTTGCTAAATTGAATTCCCTGTAGATGTATAAGCGCATCATTATCAAACAAAGGGGAATCTAAAGGTCGCATTTGGAATCCATTTTTTAAATTGGAACCTGTATGCAGGAAATCAAAAAGTTTCCATAAGCTTTTGGAAAAGAAATACCCGTTCCTAGAAGATTCTGTCGTTAATGCTACCATTTCCAAATCACGAAGCATTTCAAGACTGTAGCCTTTTTGATAGGTACTGTCTTTCATAGGTAAAATCTCTAAATCCTCTCTAGATTCTGCATAGAAAAGGAAGAGTAAACGGTATACAAAATTTAGACATTCGTCCTTTAGTTCTCTAGCAAAATTATCGCTGTTACGCAGTTCTACAATTTTACGTTTGTCATCTTGCGTAGCTGCATTTTTTAATCTGTATTCAATAGCTTCATTTGCCAATGCTTCTACAGCATAGATAACCGCACTTTTTAAAGTAACTGTTACGCCATAACTTGCTTTATGGGCATCTTCCTCTAAACTAGTTAAAATACTTTCGGTTTCAGAAATGAATTGTTTTTTTGCTAGTAAAGCATAAAATAACGCGAGCAAATTTCTATTGGATGCTGTTTTTGTGACTGTAAATAACTCTTCTAAATCAAAGAGTAAATAGCTATCAAACTTCCATTTCTCGTACTGTATTAAAAATATTTTTGGACCAGCAAGCATAATTAGATAAACTGGACGTTCTTCTTCGGGAAGTAAAAATAGTTCGGATAACGCCTCTTTAATTACTTCTGGTCTTATATCAAAACCATCCCAAGAATTTGGAAGCACTTTTTCCCAATCGTCTTTAATATAACTCTGCTCATATAAACCATCTGCATCTACATCGCCCACTTGTATCATAGGCTGCATTTCCATTATGTACAGATATGGCTTGTCATTTTTATTGAAACGATAGCGAACAGGAATAATTTTATTATCGTCCATTACTACAGGTTCATCATAGGCTCTAACGCCATTAATATAACCTAAAGCTTCTAATAGTTCTGTATGGAACTGGTGCGTGCGAAGCACTTTATCTTTTGTTCTTCTTAGATTTAGATAATCATTCTTAAACTTATAATACTTTTCACTAATTGGGGCGATCTTGCTTGTAAACTCTTTTATATGCTCAGTCCCATAGCCAGACTTATCAAACACTTTCTTTGGAAAATCTTCATCAAAGAAATGTTGAGAAAAGTAATCGCCTATATTTTCTAAAAATTCTATCATTCTTAATTACCCATTATAAAAAACCGCTAATACTCTTAGGAAGGGTTCATTTTCTAATTGGAAGTATTCATTGTAGAATGCATCCATTTGATTTTTCACATAATTTACTTCACTCTGTCTTTTCTTTTTATAGAAAGAGCCTCCTCCATTTTTTTCATCGCCAAACTTAATTTCCATTTGTCGCTCGGATGCGCTTAGCCAATCATTTAGTTTCTTTTGATAGCGTTCTAATTTATCTTCCATTTCATCTTCAAGGTCGCCTTGAATCTTTAAATCATAAATCTGCTTTGCACTTTTTACCGCTTCTGGAAGTAACTCCTTAATTTTTTGAAGTTGTTTTTCTGAAGTTTCAAGTTCAGGTAATGTGTCCTTAAGACGGTATTGATTAAGAAATTCTTCAAAATCTTCCAAATTTCCTACACTAGATCCGTCAAATGATTTTCCAACCACATAGGTTTTTGAAAAAATAGGTTTTCCTTGCTGATTAGATGTTATTCCTTGAAAGACAAACCAAGCTGTATTTTTAGGTAGTGGCTCTCTTAGTCTAGCGACTAAAGCTTTCCCACGATCTATTTGTCCAAGCAACTTGTATTGCATCCATTTAGCAATAGGATTAAGGTCGTATAATAATTGAAAGTTTGGCCATTCATTTTGTTTCTTTCGCGCCTGAATAATTGCATTTTCAACGAAATCCACATTTGTAGTAAGATTGAATGTTTGATTTGGTTTTGGAAAAGCTTCTTTAGGCATATCGTACAAAACACCTTTAGATGAAAGCTCTTCAAATTGTTCAATCTCCAAAACTTTGTCGGCATTATCTATGTTAATTAAAGGGATGAGCCTATCATCTTTCGATTTTAATTCATCAATAAGCGAAGCATAATAACTAAAATCATCTTCATAAAACGAAGCAAAACCTTCGTCAATTTTCATTTGAGCTTTAGTAGCCGATGAATCTTCAGTCAATGCACTTAACCAATCATCGTCCACCGTATTTTCTTCATTGGAATCAAGAATTGACGGGTCATTATTGGCAATAGCTTTTTCTACTAATTTAGATTCTTGCTGTTGGTCATAAAAGCCCATAACACTCCCAGCATCTCCTAAACTTTTATGTACTTCTTCTTCCTTTTCTTTTAAACGCTCTACAATTCTAATATCTCCTTGAACATCTTCACTTTGAGATTCAGCAATAAGGTAATAGATGAATGGTGTTTTGGTTTGACCAAAACGATCTATCCGACCATTCCTTTGATCTAAAGTTATAATTGACCAAGGAATATCGTAATTAAACATTTGATTACAGAAGTAATGAAGATTTACGCCTTGACTTCCAGCATCAGAAGCAAGAAAAAGCCTAATGGTACTATCTTCTTTAGAGAAATCTTCTAGGATATCTTGCTGTTGCGTATCTGTGAGACTTCCGTTAAATTGAACTACTGCGTTATCGTTTAGCTTGAAATCTTCTTTCAGATTCTTTTCCAATTCATTTAATGTAGCTCTACGCTCTGCAAAAATGATTATACGCTCATCATTCTTTTTCCCTTTCCAACCCATTTGGTCAAGTTTAAAGAGCAACTGGTTATATTTAGAATCACTTTTTTGAGCCACAATTTTTTCGAGAACGCTTTTCAGCTCTTCAAGATGTTCAATTACACCATCTTCATCAATCGCTTTATCTATTCTTTTAATTACTGTTTCCAAACACGCTTTCGGCGAAGACATATATGCCTTGAATAAACCAATGGAAAAAAGTAATGCTCCGAATGTAGAATTCCCAGCACTTTCTTCCTGTGCGACAGCTTTAAATTCTTGTATAATTCGTAAAGCTTCTTCTTCATCAGGATTTAAAGGACAATCTATTTTACTTGTTATCCTATCTCTAAAAGCATCACCAACTTCATCTTCAATATCTTTTTTAAACCTACGAACATATAAGGGCTGAATATCTTCTTTTGTAAACTCACCATCATAAGGTATTGCCGTAGGGTCTAACATACTTATTAAATTGGCAAAATTCTCGCGTTTACCGTTGTGAGGTGTCGCAGATGTCAAAACCATTGCTTGCGTCCTCTCTGATAAAAATTTTGCTAATCCACCTCTCTGAGATGCAACATTGGCAACTGTATGGCATTCATCTATTGCTACAATATCCCATTTTACTTTTTCTAAATAGTGTCTAAATTTTGCATTATTTTTCAACGTATCGATAGATACGATAACCTTATCATAGTAATCGAATGGATTTTTATTTGATGGTATTTCTGTTTTAATTCTTGCTATTCCCTGACTATCTAATCTTACTAATGGAATTGCGAAACGAGCCCATATCTCCTGCTGAAATTGAGCAAGGATAGATTTTGGTGTTACTACTAGAACTTTCTTTCCTTTTCCACGTCTGATTAATTCGGCTAAAAAAATGCCAACTTGAACAGTTTTACCAAGCCCAACAGCATCTGCAATGAGGATTTTTGGTTGTGGCAATGAAAGTGCCTTTATAGTAGATTCGAATTGATAATTAGCACCTCTTATTGCCGCTTTATGTGCTATCTCAATATGTTCAGAATAATGCGAAGAGTTTCTGAATATTGTTTCAAGAAATAGCTTGGTTTGTCTATAATGAGTAGAATTGTCTGCTTGAAGCTCGGTTTCTTCTGGTTGTATTACTCGGTAGTTTTCTAATCGTAAATCAAATTGAAAACTTTGACCATACACCAATTCAGAAATACCTTCGACATCAATAATATCGCGTTCTCTGTTGGTAACTATAAAATCTTCTCCTCTTAAGTTAATCCTTATTCCAGGTGTAACATTAAGGCTTTGGTTGGTTAAAGTATCGTTGCTCAAATTATTATATCTAATCTTTATACATTATCGATTGCAAGCCTTAAAGCTTCTTTTGTAAACTTCTCACTTTTAGCTGTTTTCAAAATTTTATCTGCTAACCACATCGTAAGTAAATCTTTTTTTGGTTGCTTAAAAATTTTTGCTAAAACATCTATATGTTCTCTTTTAAATGAACGCTCACTGCGTTCCATTTTACTTAACATTGCTTGGTCTATTTCCAATTGAGCTGCTAATTGCCGCAACAAAACATCGTTAGACTCTCTAAGTGCTCGTATGTGTTCGCCTATCATAATCAGGTAGTTTTCATTAAAAGACTTGACAAATTTTGGACAATTTAAGGAATATATTTGGGAATAGTTTTTGTTTTGGTCAATAAATTTTATCGCTAGGGATTTAACTAGACTTCTTAACTAAATAAGGACTTTGCCTCCTCATAAACCCGTTCAAAATTAGCCGCTAAATCAGCCTGAGAAAACTGCTTTGATTCCTTTGGTAACGCTCTTTGAATATCTGCCAATTTAAATTGAACTTTCTTATCCTTCCCATCAGCATACGCGATAAACTCTCCTTGTTTTAATCTAAAAAACACATCTGCCCTAATTTTAGGAATTTCCTTTTCTCCAGTTGTAATTCGTGTATCAAAATCTAAATTATGTCCACGACTAATACTTTTGGTTGGATCTTTAATAATTTCAAAAAAACGTTCGTAATATTTTGCAGTATCAGGATCGTTGACCTTTCCAAAGAATTGATAAGATAGATTACTCAATATCGCTTTGCTTGCCTTATCTCCATACATCATATCATTCTGAATTTTATCCTGCATAACATAAATAGTAGAGATATTATAACTCCGTAAAGTTGCCGGAATACGATGCATATTCAATAACCTAATGGTTGGCGCTTCTTCCATTAATAAAAACGAAGGCTCACTATTCCGAACACTCATTTGTTTTGTAATTGTATGAATAATTGTTGCGATTACAGGCGAATACGAAGTCTCAAATTTTGGATTATTAACAATCGAAATAACACAAGGATTTTTAGAATCATTTATATTGAGTGGCACTTCATCTGCGGATAGTGTCA
Organism: Bizionia paragorgiae; assembly: GCF_900107625.1. Taxonomy (GTDB): domain Bacteria; phylum Bacteroidota; class Bacteroidia; order Flavobacteriales; family Flavobacteriaceae; genus Bizionia; species Bizionia paragorgiae. The sequence continues at coordinate 61,084 of NZ_FNQK01000003.1, read as the reverse complement.
TAAAAATACGTTGTGTACTAATTCTTTTCAACGCATTTGCCAATGTACTTTTAACACCTGCGGTCTGTCTTTCAGAATCTTTGCCACTTATAAAGGCATCTGCCATTGCCCTTGATGTCGTATTGGTTTCCAGAAATTGGATTAGGCTATTCGTATCAAGAAATTGATAAACCGCAATTAAATGTGGCAACGTGCAAAATTTGGGATAATCCGTTTTCAGTTTCCAAATCAAACCACCAATCAACCCTTCCGCAGCATCATTAAAGAATTTTGTCGTGCCAGTTGTTCCACTTTCTCTTTGCTCTAATAGGTTTTCAATTAACACCCTCGAAACCTCGTTTACGCTTTCCTCGTTCTCTAAATAACGTGGCGCAATAGGATTTACCCTATGGATGATTTTATCAAAGGAAATGACCTTAAATAGGATATCACTATCCTTGTAAAGCGGATATGCCATTTCTGTCAGTTCAAAATCTTTATAGTCGTGAATAATTCCGCAGAAACCTTCTTTTTCAAAATGCTTTAGAAATCCATAGACAACGCTTTCGGTCTTACCACTTCCTGCAGAACCGATGATGGATGCACCACGTTTAATATTATCTAATTTGAAATTTCCTTTGGTGGTCGCAAAGTTTACTTGGTATTTGCTATCGCCATTTTTCGGGCTTTCGGTTTTATGAAGAAAAACATACAGTCCTGTATTAATTAGCATTAGCGGACAAACCAAATAAAGTAATATAAATATCAATTCATTTCCTTCGGACAAATAGAGCACGAGGACTGAAAGCAATATGCTATTCAATACAAACGCATATTTTGATACTCGAAACATTCCATAGAAAACGGTACTGGCCAAACCAATAATTGAAAGTGTCATTATGAGATTGTCTATCTGCATACTCGTTAGATTCCTATTGAACTTGATTTTATGGCCACTTCTGCGCCACGTCTCAATCGCTTAAAGACCCGAAGTGCTATTTGTGCCTGACTTACTGGAATACTCGGCACTATGGGCAATCCTGATTTGCTTATAATTTTAAAAGCCAATGCTTTTTCATTGGCAGGTAATTTCATCAAAGCGGAAAAATATAGGTTTGGATTCTTTACAAAGGTCTTTTTAGCTTTGTAGGTCTCTGCGTAATTGCGCTTATATCCAAACGTCTTATCAAAAGTTTTTTCCGCTTTCGCGAAAAATGCATCTCTATCAAAACCTCGTTTTACTTTTTTTCCGTGCATTTCAACTTCAGAAGCTTTGTGTTTACTTCCTGGCGAAAGACTTACAGAATTTGAGGCATCCTTTCTGCTCACGATAATATGGATATGACTTTGGTTTCCATCTTTCGCCATTCCCTGGACAATTCGTTTTCCGTTTTGTTGATGTGGTGCTTGTCGTTCTAATTTGGCAATTTCCTTTTCCATTTTCTTGATATTCCCTTCAGCTCGTCCTTCTTGAACATTTCGGATATCCGTTTTGAGCTGAAGTATTTTTGTGGCGAAAGGTTGGTTCTCTTTTATCTGAAAGTCCGTCCCCTTGAAAGTTCTTTGATGCTCAATTTTGGCGTAGTATTTTATGTCGTCTATTGATATAGGTCGTCCATTGATTTCACGATTGAAACTGGCAACATAATCTTTCATCAGCTCACGAGTGTAAGTTTTTAAATCTTGACTATTGTTCTGAAGTTTTCGTAATTCATACTTTGATGGGCTGACTGTAATCGAATAAAACTTGGGCTCTTTCTTTTTCAATTTTGCCGTGTTTCCATCAATTTCTTTGACCACTTCTTCAGCTGAAATCTCGTCGCCATATTGGTTGAAAAAGTGTTCTATATCTGGTTGTTCTAAACCTTCATTTTCTTTCTCTAAATAGCCTACAAAATCCGCTGAACTTTGGCTATAATTACCGCCCATTTTTTGAGCTGTGATTGTGATATACATAGTTCAAATATTTATAGCTGATTATTCGGATTCTGCTTTTCGCGAAAGCGGACTTCCTTCTTTTCTTCGGCATATTTCTTTTCAACAATCAAAGGTTTTTTTGCAGGTTCTTCCATTTCAAAAAGGGATTGAATCATCGCCACCGTGGGTTTGGTTTGTGTCTTTTCTACATCTCGCATTATGGCGATAACGGCATTTATTCTTTTGAGAAGTTTTGCTTCGATGGTTCGCCCTGTTGGTCCTAATTTTTCCTTTGGCGATATTTCGTTGTAGAAGAAAAAATCGAGCATCGTAGCCATCGCCTCGGTGTGCGATTTAAAGTAAGTGCGTGAAAAAGTTTGGAAACGCTTCGCAGTTTCCTTTTTAAATCTAATTCCAATAAATGAGTCCATATTTCGCCGATTTGTCGCAAAATCTTCCCTAAAATTGGGCGTTTACAGCCCGTTTGTCGCAAATCGCTGATTGTCAGGAAATTAAAGTATATTCAAATCGCTGGTAATCAGCTATTTGAAAACGAAAAGGAATCCGAAACATCGCGCAGCGTGTTACCCTCTTGCTACTCCTTTTCGTTCGCCACAGGCGAACAAAAATTTCGTACAATCTGGCTATCCCGATAACTATCGGGAGCCAATTGCCATTTTAGGAAAATAAATTTCCGATATGTTATTTTTCGATGGGTACGGTTATCGGCGAAAGTCGAAAAATGGATAACCCTACGTAAAATTGAATGCTGAATTTCAGCGAACTAAAGATACGATTTTTTATTTGAATTGGAATTAATCTAACAGAAAAACACCTCCAAGATTTAGAGGTGCTTTAATTATTAAGTTTAGAAAATTAGATGTTGAATATGAAAGTATAGGAATATAAATTTCGTAATGCTTCCTCCTCTACCATCGTTTCAAAACAGGTATAATTTTCTCTTACGTATTGCCGAATACTATCGCCAAATTTTCGTTTCACATCCTTTTTAGAATCTTCTAAAAGCCGGTTTTGAGCTTCTTCGCTCAGATCCGTAAAATTGAGATATACCATAGCTTTAGATATTAATATTCACTTGGCAACATCAGCGTATTATTTACAAAAAATAACCGCAATTCATCGAGTGGAAAATCAGTCACTCTATACCCGTGCTTTTCTAAAACAATATCATTGCCATCGGTGTATATAATTTCAGCTTCGTATCCTGTATAATCCTGTTCATCTTCGGATAATCTTTTAAAGTCTATTGTGATAAACTCACTTCGGTTCATTAGACTTTTTGCAATTACAGAAGTGTCCGTAATGAGCCAAAAACAATCTGCCACATTAGCAAGATATTTTAGTCCGTCCGTAAAACGTGTTCTTAATAATGGGATTTGATAAAACATTTCCGTTCCGTGAAAATGTTGCAATCCTTCTTTGATTTCGTTAACTTGTGCTTTCATTGTTCATTTATTTTATAAGTGAATAATTAAAAGAGGGCACGAACTAATTGAAAACTGGTATCTGTGCCCTCTTGGATTTTTATGATTACTTGTCGTTTTTGCTTCCGAGTAATAGGATTTCATCGGCTACAACTTCCGTTACATAGCGTTGTTCGTTATCATCAGTTGTATAGCTTCGAGTTTTTAGTTTTCCCGATATTCCAACTTCTTTGCCTTTTTCGACAAATTTCTCAACGATTTCTGCAGTCTTGCCCCAAGCTACAACCGTATGCCAATTGGTTTCTGTTTGCTTTTTGCCTTTGGCATCCTTGTAATATTCGTTTGTTGCGAGTGAAAAACGGGCTACTTTTTTACCGCTTTCAAGGTTTGTAATGGTTGGCTCTTGTCCAACGTTTCCGATTAACTGTACGTGATTTTTTAAAGTGCTCATAATAAAATATTTAAGAATTAATTAAAATTGCTATCTGAACTATTCAGACAGTTTATTGTTATATTTTTTTGAAGTGATTTACTTATTATATCTTGAGCGTTTTCCTTTTTTGTTTTTTTCGGTGCCGCTTCCTTTTTGATGTTTTTGTAAGATTTCATAAGATTCATTTTAGATTTACTTCCCATAGCGCCCTCGCTGTTACCTTTTTTTGTTGCTGATACATTTTCAATATTTGGAATTGATAAGGACTTATAAAAAGTGAAGCGCAGCGTAGCGGTTTATGCAGTCCGTTCAACTTCCAAATGTTGGTATTTTGCTGGCAATAAAAGGGTATAACGGCGAGGGTGCGGATGGAGGTTTAAAGACTTTTGTGAAGTACGAAAACATAGGAAGTGGCACCAAATGATTAAATGGAATTCCGATTTGGCGGACTCCGTTCACAATTTCGGATTGGGAATGAAGTGTCCCGTTCCAGTCCCGATAGCTATCGGGACGGACCGGGTTAGCGGAATGGAAAGTAGAAATTGGGTATTGTGTCCAAGATATTTGCAGTGAAGCTCTTTTCCCGCAATGTAGCTTTTCGCGGAATGCAGGGGAATGTGCTGAACGGGATTTAAAAGCTGTATATGATTCTTTGCAGGATTTAAAGCGGACTTAACTTCGAAAATGGAGATGGAATAGAGTTTGTCCGCTTCCCTTTTTTTTCAGGAAGTGGTCAAGTGGAATGGAATTGGAATCTTTGGAGTTTTGTCCAAGACCTTTATAGGGAAGCTCTTTTCCCGAAATGAAGCTTTTTCAGCGGTTCCGATAGCTATCGTAAGCAAGGGAATCGGCTGAGTGGGATTGTACTTGAAATAGACACCTGTTTATTAGATGCTTGCAGTTAAAAATGTATTTTTGAGTTGATAAAATTAATGTGTTAAACTCTGAAAAATCAGGTCTATAAATAAAATTAGTGATAACAGAACTTATAATATTATTCGTCATCAGTTATATTGCTGCAACTGTATCAGGAGCTGCGGGTTTTGGTGGAGCATTAATTATATTGCCTTTTGTTATAAATATTGTTGGACTGCAAACAGCAGTCCAATTTTGACAATAGCTTCAATTTTTGGTAATGCTTCCCGAGTTTGGTTTGGCAGATATGAATTAAAATGGAGACCGATTATATACTTTCTTTTAGCCGCTCTTCCTTTGACCATTCTTGGAAGTTATTTATTTACGGACATCAACAGTAAAATCATAAAAATTGGCATCGGCGTTGTTTTGATTTTATTAGTGGGGTATCGAAGGCTTAAAATTAAAAAAATAGTTCTGGGCGAAAAAGGAATGTTAATAGGTGGAGGGCTGACAGGATTTTTGTCTGGACTAATTGGGAGTGCCGGACCGATTGGAGCAGCATTTTTCCTTGGTCTTGACCTGACAGCGACTGCCTATGTTGCAAGTGAAGCATTTACAGCGTTAACAATGCACTTGACCAAAACAGTCGTTTACAGCAAATATGCACTAATCGGAAAAGAAGAACTTTATTATGGATTATTTATTGGCGCAGCAATGATTTTGGGAAGTTGGTCGGGAAGAAAAATCATCGAAAAGATAAGTAGGGATAAATTTATATTCCTCGTTGAAATACTATTGATTATTACAGGAATACAAATGATTTGGACATCGTAAAAAATGGTGAATAATTACCCAGGCGTTCCAAGAACAGTATTTATTTTTATTTAAATGATAAAATGGTGTTTGTGCTATGAACGCTAATGTGCAAATATTTTTCAAATCGGATTATACATATTGTGTAGGATGTAAAGCGGACTTAACTTCAAAGTCGGAGATTGGGAATGGAGTTTGACCGCTTCCCTTTTTTTTCCGGAATAGGCGGGCAAGTGGAATGGAAATCGGAAGCTTTGGAGTTGTGTCCAAGATTTTTTTTAATGAAGCGCATTTACCGTAATGGAGTTTTTTACGGAATGCAGGGGAATGGGTTGCAATGGCTTATGTAAACAAAATCTATAAAATGAATTAGCTTTTTGTCTTTCTTAAAATTTGTCATTCTTATTTTTACAATCTAAATAATTTTTTCATAATGGCCAATAAGAAAAAACAACACTATGTCCCGAAATTTTATTTACGATACTTTAGTTTAAATGATTCCACGAAAATAATTAAGCTCTGTCTAAAGGATACAGGTAGAATCATCCATAAAGCAAATTTGGAAGGACAAGCCCAAGAAGATTATTTCTATGGCAAGGATTTGGAAAGGGAAGAATGGTTTGGGACTATTGAAAATCAGAGCTCATTAATTCTAAATAGGGTGGTTCAAACAAAAGAGTTGCCAAAGGATAAATCTGATAATTATTATCTTATTTGGCTATTTATCCTTCTTCAAGCGTATCGCACCAAGTCGAATGTTGAAGATTTTAATCATATGATAGATACAATTATGAAAACGGCAATGAAGCTCGAACCTCAATTTAAAAATTTTGATTATGATACTCATTTTTTTGCATACGAAGATGCAATAGAAAAAAAACTTGACTTACTTCTTAATAGTCTACCTATGATGATGGATATGCAAATCAAGCTGATTCGAAATACTACTTCAAATGAATTGATAACAAGCGACAATCCTATTTCGAAATATAATCAGTTTTTGGAATCAAGAAAATTTCCCTTCGGACACAATGGAATGGCAAGTAAGGGATTACAGATTTTTTACCCATTAGCACCAGATTTGCTACTTATAATGTATGACCCAAAAGTCTATAAAATTGGAAATAAAAAACAATTCAGTAACATTCCTATGAATGAAAAAGATATTGAGTATTTAAATATTTTAACTTGTTTGTATGCTAATAAATCTATTTATTCTACGGATAATGTAACTGATTTTCAGCTTGAACAATGGGTCAAAGAATCGAATATTTATAAAGAACAAAAGAAACTGGAAGTAAAACATTTTGACCCCATACAAAGTGAGGATGATGCTGAATCGGTGATTGTACAACATCATCAAACGCCTTATATGATTAAACTGACCCTATCCTTTGTTAAGCAAACACAGCACGCCAAATCGTATAAAATGTCGGGCTATTATGCTGAATTTAGGGATGAGCGTATTCGAAATAGAGAGCAATAGATTATCTTGTTTCATTACGAACGAACATTATGAACATTATAGTCTATACAACAGTTAATGTTTATGAATATTCCCTTTTACCACAAAATAGTACAATAACAACGCGGATATTATCACAAATAATATTGCAAGAATACCATTGAACTTATCTTTCCTTGTGATTTGATTATTGGATTTACCAACTTTCTTATTTCTTTTTTTTCTTTGTTTTTGATACATCCTTTTTAGTTATTTCTAAATAACCCTCTATAATAGCTTTGTATCTAAATAGTTATAAAGTATTTCAAGAAAAGCAGGAATAGAATAAACAAAACAAACAATACAAATATGATTATAACACCAATCCATATTATTTTATCCCTTTTAGAAATGACAGTTTTTTCAGTTTGTACTTTACTTTTCTCTTTCAGACGTCTTTTCCTTCGATTTTCTGACATATACTATTGTTTTATTTATATATCTATTTCTTCCATTCCATCTTCTGTAACCTTACGGCATTCAATATTGCCAATAAAGCCACGCCCACATCTGCGAAAACCGCCTCCCACATCGTTGCCAGACCTCCTGCACCCAATACTAAAACAACTGCTTTTACTCCGAATGCTAAAATAATGTTCTGCCAAACGATGCGACGTGTGGATTTACCAATTTTTATAGCCTTTGCAATTTTGCTCGGTTGGTCTGTTTGGATGATAACGTCTGCAGTTTCTATTGCCACATCACTACCCAATCCACCCATTGCAATACCTACATCGCTAACCGCCAATACGGGTGCATCATTGATGCCATCTCCAATAAAAGCTACTTTGTTGTTGTTTTCGGACATCAGCTTTTCGACTTCTTTCAATTTATCTTCTGGAAGCAAACCCCCTTTTGCCCAATCTACACCCATTTCTTTTGCGACTTGTTGCGTAATAGAATCCTTATCGCCCGAAAGCATTATTATTTTGGTAATTCCTGATTCACGGATTTGTTTGATGGCTTCGTGAGCATCATCCTTCAACTCGTCTGCAATAATTACATAACCAGCAAATTTGCCCTCAATGGAAACCATCACGATAGATTCTACTATGTTGTCGGTTTCAGATGGAACTTCGATGTTGTTTGACGTCATCAATGGTTTGTTACCTACCAATACGGTTTTACCGTTTACTGTTCCCTTTAGACCTTTTCCTGCTATTTCAGTTACTTCGGAAGCTTGAAAATCTTCGCCATCGGCTTTATATTCCATAATTGCCTTGGCAATGGGATGGGTAGATTGTTCTTCCATCGCCATTAGGTATTTCATAAATTCAGGCTCATTCCAATCAATGGCTTTTATTTCCTTGATTTTGAACACACCTTTGGTCACGGTTCCGGTTTTGTCCATAACAACGGTATTAACCTTTGTCATTTCATCCAAATACGATGCTCCTTTAAACAGAATGCCATTTTTTGAAGCTGCTCCCAATCCTCCGAAATAACCTAAAGGAATAGAAATAACCAAAGCACAAGGACAAGAAATCACAAGAAAAATTAAGGCTCTGTATAACCAATCGCTAAAGATATAATCGTCCACAAAAAAGTAGGGTATAAACGTCAATCCAATCGCAAGAAAGACAACAATAGGTGTATAGATTCTTGCGAACTTTCTAATGAACAATTCGGTTTTCGATTTACGAGCTGTTGCATTCTGCACCATATCGAGAATTCGGGCAATGGAACTGTCCTTAAATTCTTTGGTGGTCTCAATTTCAATCACACCATCCAGATTGATACTTCCGGCAAACACCTTTTCGCCTTTTGCAATAGTATCAGGTTTACTTTCCCCTGTCAAGGCTGCTGTATTGAACGAGCCTTTTTTTGATAGCAACACCCCATCCAAAGGAATTTTTTCGCCCACACGAACCTGTACTTTTTCGCCAATTTCAACGGTTTCAGGATTTACAGAAATGTAATCGTTGTTTCGATAAACCAAAGCTTCATTAGGTCTTACATCGAGCAAGGCTTTAATATTGCTTTTGGCTCGATTGACCGCTGCGTTTTGGAACAATTCGCCCACTGCGTAAAAAAGCATTACTGCCACACCTTCGGGATATTCGCCAATGGCGAATGCTCCAATGGTAGCAATGGACATCAAAAGAAATTCCGTAAAGAAATCGCCTTTTATGATGCTGTTCCAGCCTTCTTTTATCACGGGAAAACCTACTGGAAGGTATGCTATTACATACCAAACGATACGTACCCAATCCTTAAAAAATGCAACATCAAAATAGTCCATAGCGATACCGATAATCAGCATCACAAAACTGAAAATTGCTGGTAGATAGGTTTTAAATTTTCCTACACTTTCCGGGTCGCTATGGTTGTGGCCATCGTCGTGTGCGTGTTCTCCTTTATGTTCTTCGGTATTGATATCACGAAGATTTTGTTTTTTCTTGCTCATTTTATTTTATTATAAATTTATCCATTGCTTGGCTTGTTCCTTATCTTTTAAATCAAAATATCTTACCTCTGAACCGGTAAAGAAATCGGTTGCCTTGGCAGCCCATTCTTGCCATTTCCTTTCGCCCACAAATGCCATTTTGCCATAATCGGAAAGATGGGAGTTGTCTACTTTAATATCTGCCCAAAGACCTTGCAGGTCGTAACCGTGGAAATCGTGCATTTCAAAATAGAAATCAACCTTCTGGTTGCTGTTCAGGATTTCATCAATTCGGGAATGTATCAGTTCTACATCGCTTGTAGATATTTTGCCTTCCAATTTTGCGGCAATTAAATTTTCGTTTTTAGAATTTACAAACTGTATCATAATTTTATTTTTTTATCAATTTAATGAAATATATAGTGCTATGGAAGTGCATTTATTGGCCACTTCATATATCGCAGATTATTTAATTTTAAAATATAATTGTCACTTATTATCGATATTCTTTTCCATTTTACCTAAATAAAAAATCAATGCAACACTTGCACCTAACAGTCCAAACAGAATATTCTCGACAATTTGATTCCCGTTTATATTCAAAATTTCGACTAAATTACTTTTCAAATATTGCAGCCAATTAATTTCATTAGCTTGATTTCCATAGTTAAAAATAGTGATTCCCAAGGGTTGAATAATAAATACACCTATGGCGAACCCTACTAGTATGGGAATTGATAATTTCTTAATTTTTATCATCTATTTTAAAATTAAAGGAGTCCAAAATTTTAAAGATTAACCTTCCAAATCATAAAACCATTCTTCAGCCATAACAATTGCTTTTTTGATGGCTAAATCTTGTGAAAGACCTTCCTTTTCTATTAAGTCATTCGCAATTTCGATTGCCTTTTTTCGTACCGCTGGATTAAGGGTGTCAAGCTCTGTTCTAAATTCTTCAAATGTCCAGTCCATAAAAATGTATTAGTGTTTAAACAATTCATTTTCTTTTTCAGCATCTACGTCTTTTTTCGGTCTTTTATCCAAAAAATAATCGAGTATTATTCCCACTATTATCGCACCTACAAAGGCAGCGTAAACCAATCCATCATATTGAATAATTAGAGTAAGGCTAACCAATATGGCCAAAATGGGCAGTACTGGAACTTTACCGATGGACAATGGCACTCTAAAAGGTCTGTTCTGTTTTGGTTCTTTAAAACGCAAAATTATAAGTGCAATATTTACGGCAACATATACAAGTAGCGCACCCAAAGAAGACATCCCAGCTACAATTTTAATATCGCCCAATAGCAAAAAACAACCCACCGCAGCCATAACCACAAATGTGGTTACCCAAGGTACTTTTTGTGCATTTACTTTGGTCATAAATTTTGGAAGCTCGCCCACGATTGCCATTCCGAACAACAACCTGCTTATGGAAATAATACCGCTAAACGCTGCATTGGCCGTGGCAAAGAGAGCAGCAACAGCCAAGACAACAGGCAACCAAGCATTAAGGTTGGATGCTGCCAAGGACAATGGCGAATCTACCTTTGAAATAGCTAAAGGGTCAGCTATGTTAAGTACCGTAAAAGAAATGAGTAAATAAAAGATAGTGGTAATTACCATTGTCAGCAAAAAGGCACGAGGAATTGTTTTTCCTGGATTTTTAACTTCTGAACCCAAAGATGCCATATGTTCAAAGCCAGTATAGACAAAAAACAAAGTTGCCGTAGCCGCAAGTGTTCCAGAGAATGAGTTGATTTGAAAAATTTCAGCTTTTGGCAGGCCTGTTTCTTTAAGGCCTATAAAGATAAGAATGAGCAAACCTAACAATTGAATACTGACCATTATAATATTAGCAGTAGATGATTTCTTGATTCCTGTAACACTTATCAGGGCAAGCAGCAGCAGTACACCATAGCTTATCAATAATCCCGGTACTTCAAAAAAGGTATTGAAATATCCCGAAAATGCCAATAGTACGGCTGCAATTGTTGCCGAACTATGGAAGGCAACGGTCCAACCCGTAAGAAAGGAAGGAATGTCGATTTTTGGAAATGCTTTCCTTACAAATATAAATTCTGCGCCTGCATTGGGGTAGGTAGATGATAATTCTGCATAAGACATTGCAGAAATACTGGCTGCAACTGCCGCAAAAATAAAGCTCAACCAAATATCGGTTCCTGCCTGTCCAGCTGCCGCGCCAATCACGGTATAGATTCCTGCGCCCACAATTGTGCCAACACCATAAAACGTAAGTCGAAGCGTACCCAAGGATTTTTTTAGTTCTACCATAATATTTTTTAAGTTAGAGAAGGTGGAAGAAACCTGAACCTGACCATTGGGCGCAAGGGTTCAGAGTTCTGGAACTCCCACCTGTTATTTTTGCCTGCATTTTTCACATATTCCCTTTAATACCAGATTCACATCGCTCACTTCATAATCGTCTGGCAAGCTTTCTTCCGATATCTTATTCGGTAAACAGATTGTTCTCCTACAATCGGTGCAATGAAAGTGCATATGTAAATCTATACCATATTTAACTTTGGCGTTTTCATCAGAAATCGCATATTTTGCCACTCCGACCCCATCATTAATCTGATGAATTAGCCTTTTATCCTCAAAAATTTTGAGGTTGCGATAAAAGGTAGTTCTGTTTGCTGTTTTATTGGTTTCGCTCTTTTGAACAAAAGCCTTTTTCAAATCGGAAAAGGACACGGCACTTTGTTTCCTTTTCAGGAACTTGTATATCTTCGACCTCATTTTAGTAGGGCGAATACCGTGATATGATAATATTTTTTCCGTTTTGGTCATTTTAACCTTGATTCAAAAGCAACCCTTTTTATTAAATTTATTTCTTATAAGCCAAAAGCCTTAACGCATTAAAAACCACAAGTAATGTTGAGCCTTCGTGGATGACCACTGCAATACCGATATTGGCCCAACCCATAATGGTCGATGGGATAAGCAATGCCACAATACCGAGGCTGACCCAAAGGTTTTGCTTGATAATGGCCTTTGCCTTCCTGCTCAAACCTATGGCAAAGGGCAGTGTTTCCAGTTTATCAGCCATTAGGGCAATGTCCGCAGTTTCCAAGGCCACATCACTGCCCGCTGCACCCATTGCGATACCTACGGTGCTGTTTGCCATTGCAGGGGCATCGTTCACACCGTCGCCTACCATTGCGACTTTGGATTCCTGTTCTTTTAATTTTTTAATGGCATTTACTTTTTCCTCTGGCAACAGGCTTCCCCAGGCATCGGTCAACCCAATTTCTTTAGCAACGGCATCGGCAACCTTTTGATTATCCCCGGTTAGCATTATCATCCGCTTGATACCGATTTCCTTTAATTTTTTCAGTGTTTCCTTGGCCGCTTCCCGTGGGGTGTCCATCAGGGCGATGATACCTATATATTCTTTGTTCCTTCTTATGAGCATCGTAGTATTTCCACCACCTTCAAGTTCTTTTACTTTATTCGATATATCTTCGGATGGTTTTGCTTCATCGAGGTCTTCGTACAAGTCAAGGTTTCCAATATAGATTTTATCCTTGCCCAAAGAAGCTTTGATACCTTTTCCGAGAACTGCTTCCAAATCTGACGCATCGATAATATCAGTACCTTTCAGACGCTCTTTCCCATCCCTTACGACGGCTTTGGCCAAAGGGTGGTCGCTCAAGTTTTCAACGGCAACGGCTATCTTTAACAGTTCATTTTCTTCAATATCCCCCAATGGTACTACTTCGGTAAGTTTGGGCTTGCCTTCGGTAAGCGTGCCTGTTTTATCAAAAGCCAAAGCGGTCAATTCGCCCAAATCTTCCAGCGGTCTCCCACCTTTAATGAGTACACCACCACGCGCTGCTCGCGCCACACCGCTCAATACGGCACTTGGTGTTGAAATGGCCAGAGCACAGGGACTTGCAGCTACCAATACCGCCATTGCACGGTAAAAGCTGGCACTAAACGGTTCATCAATGACCAGAAAGGCAAAGAGCAAGACACCAACCAATATCAGTACGGATGGCACAAAGTATTTTTCAAACTTATCGGTCAACAGCTGTGTGGGGGACTTTTGGGTCTGCGCCTCGTTGACCAGTTTAACCAATCGGGACAGGGTAGAGTCTTTGGCTTCTTTGATTACCTTAATTTCCAACATACTATTACCGTTGATAGTTCCAGCAAACACACGGTTTTCATCCTTGATATCATCGTCTGCCGAATAGTTTCTGTCCTTATCTTCCACAGGGATTTTGTCCACAGGTACACTTTCCCCAGTAATTGGTGCTTGGTTTACACTACTTTTTCCGTTGACCACGACGCCATCTGCGGATATTTTACTATTGGGCTTGACCACTATAATATCGCCAATACTCAATTTCTCAATCCCAACTTCTACAGTCTTACCATCTTTTTTAAGCAAGGCTGTTTTTGGTGCAAGGTCTGCAAGCGCGGCAATGCTTTTTCTTGCTTTGTTCATTGCGTAATGTTCCAAGGCGTGCCCAAGGCTAAATAAAAACAACAACAGTGCACCTTCTGCCCATTCTCCCAGAATGGCGGCACCAATGGCAGCGACCAGCATTAAAAAATCAATTTCAAAACCACCCTTGGCCACAGTTTGAACCGCTTCCTTGGCCGTAAAGAAACCACCGAAAAAGTACGCGCCAATGTACAAAGTAAGACTGACCCAATCCGGGATGGATTCCACATAAGAAAGCCCGAAACCTATCCCGAGAAGTGCCCCACAGATAATGGAAAAAATAAGCTCCGTATTTTTACCGAAAACCCCACCGTGGGCGTGCTCTTCTCCTTCCTCGTGGGTCTCGCCCTCCTTGTGCTCGTGGCCCTCTGTGGAAGTTTGCTCTTTAGTATCTTCCTTCTTTGAACGTTCCTGTTTTTTTTTGGATGCTTCGGTGTAATTATTTTCGTTTGAAGAACTCCGCTTAACCTGAAGGTCTTCCTTTTCAATCTGTTTACTTATTTCATCAAAATTTGTTTGCTTTTTATCAAACTCAAGGCGCACCATTCCAGAGGCCGAAACGGAAGCCTCCAAAACCCCATTGATTGCCAAAAGACTTTTCTCTATGGAACGTGCCTGTCTTGTATGTCTGATTCCTTTAACCTCAATGAGCAAATGCCCGTATTTTTCGGTAATTTCAGCACCAGTCCGTTCGGCGAGGGATTGAATGCGGTCTATAGAAATGATATCGGGGTCATAATGAAAACAGAGCTGTGGTGTGTCATCTTCCTTTGTATCGGCAACGTGTACTTTTTCGATGCCCTCTTTAGCCTGTAATTCTTTTATAAGCCGCTCAACACAAGTATCTTTTTCGTTTGGAACTTGCGGAAGGATAACTGGAATTTTTAGTTGTATTTTTTTCATTTTTTACTATTTTTTTTTATCCATTCTTTGGCATCGTCTTTTTCTTCTGGCTTATAAAATTTTATATGAGCTTCTGAAAAAGGAAGCAATGCCTCGGTAAATTGCTCCTGCCATTTAACGCTACCCACTAAAGCAACACGCTTTAAATGCGTTTCATTCGGAAGATTTAATTCAATGCCCTTCCAATAGGCACTTACCGTCCAGCCTTCAAAATTTTGCATTTCAATGTACCAGGAAACTTCCTGATATGCAGTTATATGTTCTGTTAAGACCGGTATCAAGTTTTCATAATCCTTGGCATCCAGCTTATTCTCTGCCACCATATATACAGTAGCCTCTTTTTTATAGATTGTTATCATTGCTCACTATTTATAAATGATAATTGAATTTAAAAACCAAACGTTTAATCCAGATTGTCGCTGCATTTTTCGCAAATGCCCTTTACCACCAAGTTGATATCCTCGGTAATATAGCCATCAGGTAAGTTGATATGAGGGATTTTATGCTCTGTTAAACAGACAGTTTCATTACAATTGTTGCAATGAAAGTGTAAATGAAGGTCGTTGCCGACCTCGCACTCACAATTTTCTTCGCAAAGGGCGTATTTTATAACACCTGTCCCATCCTCAATTTGATGCACAATACCTTTTTCTTCAAACGCTTTCATAGTCCTAAATAGGGTGCTTCTTTCACTGACCTTAAAATCCTTTTCCAAATCGCCAAGACTGATGGCTACCTTTAATTCCACCAAACGTTTATAAGTCATTAGGCGCATAGCCGTAGGTCGTATCCCTTTGCTTTCAAGTAGTTGGACTATTTTTTCCATTTGCAACAAAGTGTTTTATAGGTCGTACCGTTTTAAGGAATCTCCAGATTTAATCTGAAAGGCATCTTCAATATTTGCTATATAAATAATACCATCTCCAGGTCCGTCGGTTTTGGCGTTGGCTATAATTGTTTCAATGGCCACTTGGGCTTCCTCATTTTGGCAGACCAGTTCCAACTTAACCACTGGACTATCTGTCACGTGAAAATCCAACGACGGTCTTGCACCTTTTGACTTAAAGGCGCCAGTTCCTTCTGCTTGTGAAAGGGTCATACTTTTAAATCCATTATCTGATAGTGCTTCAATGACTCTTTGGATTCGGTTCGGTTTTATAAATGCTTTTATTTCCTTCATATTATGAATATTTTAAATCAATTTTGAACCGAGCCTGTTTTCTAATTTTTAACTAACTAATTAAGACGATAAACAAACCCGGAATCAAAATCTTTGATTATTATTGAATTAATGTCCGTGTTCCAGTTCGCCTTTAACCATTTCCGAAGAGAGATTATAAGCTCCGTTTATGACAACTTTGGCGTCCTTTGAAACTTCGGCAGGCAGATTGACTTCAACAAAGCCTAAATCAGTAATACCAACCGTTACGGGTATCATTTTAAATTTCATTTTGTTCGCTTCCATTTCTCCATCTTCATCCAGAATAAAAATAAAGGATTGCTCGCCTTCTTTTATAACGGCGGCTTCCGGTACGGCGAAACCTTTTTTCTCACCTTGCACTATTCGCCCTTCCACGTACATACCCGGCAATAGGTTTTTATCCTCGTTTTCAATATCTGCCAGAACTTCCAAAGCTTTTGGGTCGGTGTTAAATGTTTTACCCACAGACCGAACGGTTGCTTTAAGCAGTTCATCTGGACGAGAGGCCGTAGAAAAATATATCTGTTGTCCTTTCTTGATTTGCTTTATGTCCTTCTCATATATTTTGAAGTTGACATAAATCTTTGAATTATCGCTTATTGAGAACATTTTGGATTGTTGCGCCACGTAATCGCCAAGGCTAATCATTACTTCATCCACATAGCCACTTATGGGTGTGGTAATGGGAACAGCGGAATATATTTGGCCTTCAGCCACTTTGTCCGGATTAATGCCCAACAGTCTCAATTGGGACCGCAAACCATTGACGCTGGATGTTGTGGAACGAAATTTTGACTGCGCCATCTGAAATTCCTTTCCAGAAGAAACACCTTTGTCATAAAGAGTCTGCTTGCGCTCAAAATCCTGTTTCAAAAAGACCAGTTCGTCATTTTTTTCCTGATATTCCTGTTGCATTGCAATGATATCTGGGTGTTCTATATATGCCAATACCTGTCCTTTACTTACATTATCTCCAGGTATTACTTTTATGGAACTCACATTTCCACCAACAAACGGACTGATATTCGCCTTATCCTGTGGGAAAAGTTCCAGCGTACCTGTTACCTTAATGTTGTTCCCTAAATTCCGTTCCTCCAAAGATTTCATTTCCAAACCGATGGTTTCAGCTTGTTGCTTTGTAAGTTCTACAACGCCTTCTTCCTCGCTGTGACCACCTTCTTCCTCTCCTTCAACGTGGCCTTCTTCGCCGTGTGCATCTTCTCCAACTTCATTGGTCTTTGATACACCTTCGGCTTCATTATGTCCAAGTTCAGATTTTTGGGCATCATTACAACTCATAAACATAAGTGTAAATAATACGGTACTAACTAATAGTATATTCTTCATTTCTCTTTTTTTAAGGTTATAAATTGCCCAATTGATATTGCATATCAATGGTCTGCTGGTTATACTGATTGATGTATTGTAAATGGTTTTGTTTAATACGGATGGCACTATTAAGAATGGTGATATAATTGACGTAATCTATTTCGCCTTCTTTAGAAGCCAACTGCGCTGTGGTAATTTGTTCTTCTGCCAACAATAGTGCGCCTTCTTCGTAATATTGCAAAATCTTCTTTGTTTTTTCGAGTGATTTGGTCAATTGTGAAACACGACTTTCTGTAACCGCTTTTTGCTCCAAATATTGATTCTCTGCTACCATTGCGTCTGCCTTGGCTGCCTTAACCCTTGACTTCTGCGGAAAAAACCATAACGGAATACTAATACCTGCCTGATAGGTATTAAACCCTGAAACATCATCCACAACCTGCCTGCCATATGATAAACTGAATTTCGGTAGGAATTGCGATTTTTCAACGCCCACATTTGCTTTACTTACTTCGGCATTTTGCAAGGCATATTGCAACATTGGGTTATTGGCAACCGAAGTTGAATCCAATGTCGCCATAAAATCCAATGGCTCGTAAAAACCATCTACCGTCTCGATGGTTTCATCCGTTCCCAAATATTGTTTTAAGGCACGTTTGGCAATTTCAATATCATCAAAAGCTTGTTGCCTCAACACTTGAATCTGTTGAAATTCGGAAGAGGCTGAAATAAATTCCAACTTGCCTGTTTCTCCAGTGTCATACCGAAGTTGGGCAGCGGACTTAAAATTGGCATAAATACTGTCCAATTGGTCTGCAAAACGCAACTGTGCCTTGTAATAATTAATTTGGTCATAGGCTTGCATCACATTGCGCACCAACTGTTGTTCACTGGCCACATAAAACTTTTCTCCCAAGGCAATGCGCTCTTTATAAAACTTCGATTTTGAAAATCCTGAAAGCAAATCGATATTGCCCTGTTGCACGCCAACGGTTGTTTGCACTCCAGGAAGATTATTGCCATATTCTTCTTTGCCCGTGAAAACTTGTGTGCTACCAAGGTCAAAACTCGTTCCCTTCAGTGCCTTTTCCCGTTCAATAAATGCCTGACTTTCCTTAAGCGATGGATAATTCTGTTTTGCCATAGCAATGGCCTCATCTACAGTCAAGGTTTTTGGCATTGTTCCATTTTGATTGGTGTCTTGGGCAAAAGCAGTTCCAGAAGCCATCAAACCGCCAACCATCAATAATACGGTTACAATGTTCGTTGATTTGTTGACATAGCTTACACCTCCATCGTTATTGTTTCGTTCCTTTCTCGATTCAAGCCAATAATAAAGAATAGGAATAACCACCAAGGTCAGAAATGTTGCCGTAAGCATTCCTCCAATGACTACTGTCGCCAAGGGCCGCTGTACTTCGGCACCACCAGAGGTAGAAATCGCCATTGGGATAAAGCCCATAATTGTTGTAATGGCTGTTAATAAAATTGGACGTAAACGTTCGTGCGTAGCTTCATATATACGTTTTTTTAAATCTGTCATTCCACTGTCTTTTAATTCATTGAACTTATTTATGAGTATGAGTCCGTTTAATACGGCAACTCCGAAGAGCACGATAAATCCGACTCCCGCGGAAATACTGAAAGGCATTCCACGAATCAACAAAACGAAAACGCCACCAATGGCCGCCAAAGGCACTGCCATATAGATCATCAAGGCTTGTGTAACTGAATTCAAAGCAAAGTAAAGCAGAACAAATATTGTTAATAGAACGATTGGGACTACAATCATCAATCGGTCTGATGCTCGTTGTAGGTTTTCAAATGATCCGCCGTAGGTTACAAAATAACCTGGTGGCAGTTTAACATCCGTTTCCAATTTTTGTTGAATTTCCTCGACCATCGATTTTACATCGCGCCCACGAACATTCACGCCCACGGAAGTACGACGAGAGGTATTGTCTCTTGAAATCTGCATTGGTCCGGGTTTATAGCTGATATCTGCCACCTCCTTTAATGGTACTTGTGCACCGTTTGGCAGGTCTATATAAAGGTTTTTTAAGCTATTGATGTCTTGTCGATATTCCTCTGCCAAACGAATGACCACATCGAACCGTTTTTCCCCTTCAAAAATGACTCCTGCCTGTTCTCCTGAAAATGAAGCACTTACATAATCATTCAGCTTATCAACGGTTACACCGTATTGTGCCATTTTCGCACGGTTATATACCACCGTCATTTGTGGCAAACCACTTGTAGCCTCCACATTAATGTCAGCCGCTCCGGGAACGGTCCTAATTACTGCCGCGATTTCCTGTATCTTGTCTGCCAAAACGTCCAAATCTTCTCCGTACAATTTGATGGCCACGTCTTCACGGACACCAGTCAGCAATTCATTAAAACGAAGTTCTACAGGTTGTGTAAACACAAAATTTACGCCGGGAACTACTGAAATTTTTTCTTGAATCTTTTCTATGAGTTCTTCTTTACTATCTGCGGATGTCCATTTACTCTTGTCCTTTTCAAGAATAATATAACTATCGGCAATATCCATAGGCATTGGGTCTGTTGGTATTTCAGCCACACCAATCCTTGAAACTACTGTTTTTACTTCCGGAAACTCATTGATTAAATTCTGAAGTTTCTCTGAGGCCTCAATAGATTCTGAAAGACTGCTCCCTGGTTTTATCAATGCTTGAAATGCAATATCGCCTTCATCAAATTTAGGGACAAATTCTGCTCCCATATTGCTAAAAATAAATCCTGCAATCAAAAGCAAGGCAACCGCGCCTATAACCACACCTGCCCGAAAGCGAAGTGCAAAATTTAATATAGGCAGATAGATACGATTCAGAACCCCCATAATTTTATCACTGAACCTATCAATCTTGTTTTCAAATTTGGCAAACCAACTATTTTGATTTTTAGCAGGTTTTAAAAATAATGATGACATCATTGGTACGTAGGTAAGGCAAAGAATAATTGCCCCTAAAACGGCAAAACCAAATGTAAATGCCATTGGTCGAAACATTTTCCCTTCCACACCGGTCAAAAACAGAATAGGTGTAAAAACTATAAGAACAATTAGTTGACCGAAGAAGGCAGAATTCATCATTTTACTTGAAGAGTCATAGGCGATTTCATCCATTTCAGCTTGGTTAATGGCGGTTGTGGATTTTTTCATCCGTTGATGAATGTGGAAAACCGCTCCTTCCACGATAATCACCGCACCATCTACAATAATCCCAAAATCGATCGCACCCAAGGACATTAAATTTGCCCAAATGCCAAATTGTTTCATCAAAATAAATGCAAATAATAGGCATAAAGGGATTATCGACGCTGCTATCAAGCCACCACGGAAGCTTCCTAAAAGCAAGACCAAAACAAATATGACAATAAGGGCACCTTCTATTAGATTTGTTTTAACGGTACTTGTGGTTGCCTCAATAAGTTCACTTCGACTTAAAAAAGCATCAATATAAACGCCTTCCGGCAGGGATTTTTGAATTTCTACAATACGCTTTTCCACATTTTCGATCACGTCGCCTGGGCTTTCGCCTTTCAGCATTAAAATTTGTCCGCCCACAGATTCGTGTCCATCTTGGGTAAAAGCGCCATAGCGTACTTGGCTGCCATATCCAACCTTTTCAGCGACATCCCGTATTAAAACGGGACTACCGTTTTGAGTAGTTACAACTGTGTTTTCCAAATCGGCGATACTTCGGGCCAAGCCTTCGCCACGGATAAAATTGGCTTGGTTATTTTTTTCTATATAGGCACCTCCAGTATTGGCATTGTTCACTTTAAGGGCTTCAAAGACCTGGTTCATTGTAATACCGAAACTTTTTAGCTTATTGGGGTTTATGGCTACTTCATATTGCTTCACAAATCCTCCAAAAGCATTTACCTCGACGACTCCTGGAACTAATGCCATTTGGCGTTTTACAATCCAATCTTGGATGGTACGAAGCTCCATTGCATCGTATTTATCTTCGTAGCCTTCCTTTACTTTTAGGCTGTATTGGTAGATTTCGCCCAAACCTGTGGTAATTGGGGCCATAAATGGCGTGCCGAAGCCTTCGGGGATTTCTCCGGCAACTTCGGTTAATTTCTCTTGCACTAATTGCCGGGGAAGATATGTGCCTGCCTCGTCCTCAAATACGATAGTAACAACTGACAATCCAAAACGAGACACCGAACGCAGCTCGATAACGTCTGGTAGATTTGCCATTGCCAATTCTACCGGATAAGTAACAAATTGTTCAATGTCTTCAGTACCTAAATTTGGGGCAACTGTAATAACCTGTACTTGGTTGTTGGTAATATCGGGTACAGAACCCAGATTTATAGTGGCCATAGACCAAATGCCCGTACCTACAAGTGCCACTATAAAGAGCCCAATAATAAACTTGTTATTAATGGAAAATGAAATGATTTTGTTAATCATAGAAAAAGTATTAATTCAGTTTAAACATCGCAATGCAAAGAAATGCAATGCGTTTATGATGCGATACTTACTTTGAAAAGCATCACGGTAGGATATAGCTATCCTAAAAAAAACTGAATTATACTTTAGGGGGTTGGAAAAGCGATTCCAGATATCTGGAAGTGAAGTTTACTTTATGTAAGTTAAACTGTTTTTTCTCTTCAAACTTTAGTCGATTGGTTAAAACCGAATTGTTGTTCGCAATAATTAATACTAAAGGGTGACAACATTGATGATGGGAATGGACTGGTGTATTCTCCTTATCTGGGTTATTATGATGCCCTTCATTTTTTGCATCATTGTCAATGTAATCTTCAACTACATATTCAAGGAAAGAGTCTCCATAAACTTTATGGTCTTGATAATGGGTAATAATGCTTGAAATTTCTTTAATTGGTCCACAAAAGTCCATATCAATGCTAATTCCCTGAAAAAAGAATAAAATTGACATTGATATGGAAACGAATATTTTCATAAAGTTTGACAAAGATACAAAATAATGGATGCACAGGTTGTGCAAAGAAAGAATGTTCACCTTTATATCCAAACACTATTTAGATATTTGATACTACTTATTATCAATAGAAGGCAAATGAGCATAAATAGAATTGAATTTTGAAAATAGGAATATTCTGTACTTATTCTGTACTATTGGAAATAAAAAAAGGCCTCACATTTCTGCAAAGCCTTTTCTTTACTAGTAGCGGGAACTGGACTCGAACCAGTGACCTTCGGGTTATGAGCCCGACGAGCTACCTACTGCTCTATCCCGCGCTATTCGACTGCAAATATACAAACCTTTTTAGATATAACAAGCATTATTTTAGTAAAAAATTACTACCCTATATTAATCGCTTCAAAACCAACAAGTTCTCCGTTAAAATAATTTACAGAAATCTGAATAGGATTGCAACACACTTCACAATCCTCAACATAGGCCTGCTTAATCACACTAGGATCAAGTAACATGGAGATAGTCTCCCAGCAGTAGGGACACTCAAAAAAGTGTTCGTGCATTGTCTTTGTTTATTTATAAATATAAAAAAAGCCAACTAAATAGCTGGCTTTTAAAATAAGATATAATGTATTGTTACAAACTAATCGCGTTCTACAACATAAGTATCCTCTATATTTAAAATAGATTTACTTACGTCTGTAGGGTTTCCTACCACGGTGATGTATTCACGATTCATATTGTTATCGCTAACCATCATAGTATGAAGATTAGTTAAGCTGTTAAAGGCAAGCGGTAAATGACCAACTAATTTATTATCAGATAATACAAGTACTTCTAAATGTACTAAATCTCCTAACTCCGCCGGAATATGCCCAGTAAGTTGATTATCGATTAAACTTAACATTTTCAGATTAGATAGTGCTCCTAATTCAAAAGGAATAGAACCTGTTAATAAATTACTTCCTAATTCTAATTCTTCAAGTGCACTTAATTCACCTAAACGTGTTGGAATAGTTCCAGAAAGGGCATTACTAAATAAAGACAATTTTTTTAATTGTTTTAAATTCCCTATTTCCGAAGGGATAGAACCATGTAGTTTATTTAAAAATAGCTCTAAAGAGGTTAATTGAGTTAACTCTGCTATTGCTGCTGGTATTGTTCCTGAGATCGTATTAAATCCTAAATTTAAAGTCTGTAAATAGTGTAATTCACCAATAGACTGAGGCAAGGTCCCCACTAAATTGTTATACTGTAAATCTAAGCCCACCACTTTGTTATCTTCTACAGTAACTCCATACCATGTATGTACAGGTTCTGAAAGATTCCAAGTATTTTTCCATTGCTCTCCTTGGGTGGCATGGTATAAAGATACTAAAGCCTCCTTTTCTTGTGTAGACACATTAGCAATCGATATTACAGATACAAATAAGCAAAATAATGTTAGTGTAATCGTTTTCATAAGCTATAGATTTGAGACTATTAGAGTCCAAATATAACGCGAACGAAGACAAACTGCAACTTTTTTCGATGAACTGCACAATAAAAATTCAATTCAGAACTACCCTAAATCATTATCCCTGTGAGAATTAGCGGTTAAAGCCTGTAAAACACCCTGTTTTTAGGCCATTTCGTCGAGTTCTTCTTGCACCGTTTCCCAATCTTCCATTAGCGTCTTCAACTTCTCCTTTTTAGCTTCATAAGCACCAAAAAACTTAGGATCGGAAACGACTTGATCATAGTTAGTGGCTAATTCTACATCGATAGCTTTGATTTCTTTCTCTAATTGGCTGATTTTAGATTCTATATTACTTAATTTATTATTAAGTGATTTAAGGCGTTTTTGATCGTCGTAACTTTGTTTCTTAGTTTCTTTAGGGGTTTCTTTTACCACCGTACGTTTTTCTACTTCCCTAAGGTTTTCAACTTTACGTTGCTCTAGGTAGTAGTCGATATCTCCTAAATACTTTTTAATATTTTGATCTTTAAACTCGTATAGTGTAGAGGTTAGCCCTTGTAAAAAGTCCCTATCGTGAGATACTAAAATCAAAGTACCTTCAAATTTAATCAGGGCCTCTTTTAAGACGTTCTTAGATTTAATATCTAAGTGGTTGGTAGGCTCATCCATAATCAGGACGTTAAACGGTTGAAGCATTAGTTTCGCTAAAGCCAAACGATTTCTTTCTCCTCCCGAAAGTACCCTTACATATTTCTCTGCTTCATCACCACGGAATAAAAAGGATCCTAAGATATCTCGTACTTTACTTCTATTGGTTTCATTAGCGGCATCAATCATGGTATCTAAAACGGTTTTACTCCCGTCTAAATATTCCGCTTGATTTTGTGCAAAGTATCCGATTTGCACATTATGCCCCAACTTTAAATGACCGCCATGCTCGATATCGCCGACTAATATTTTTGCCAAGGTTGATTTACCTTGTCCGTTTTGCCCTACAAAAGCTGTTTTAGCATCGCGTTCTATAAGTAAATTAACACCAGAAAGCACCTGTTTATTACCGTAGCTTTTAGATAGGTTTTCGGCTTCAATAACAACTTTACCTGGTGTGATAGACACTGGAAAGTTTAAGGTCATGACGCTATTATCATCTTCATCGACCTCTATTCTATCAATCTTATCAAGTTTTTTTATTAAAGATTGAGCCATTGTAGCCTTACTTGCCTTAGCTCTAAATTTTTCGATCAATTTCTCGGTTTGCTCAATTTGTTTTTGCTGATTCTTTTGCGATGCCAATTGTTGAGAACGTAATTCTTCGCGCAATACTAGGTATTGACTATACGGTTTTGGATAATCGTAAATACGACCTAAAGAAATTTCGATAGTACGATTGGTTACATTATCTAAGAACATCTTATCGTGAGATACGATAGCCACTGCACCAAAATAATTTTTAAGAAAGCCTTCTAACCATATAATAGATTCGATATCCAAGTGGTTGGTAGGCTCATCTAAAAGAAGTACATCGTTATTTTGAAGCAACAACTTTGCTAATTCAATACGCATACGCCATCCTCCTGAAAAGGTATCGGTAAGTTTATTAAAATCCTCACGTTTAAATCCTAAACCTTGAAGAATTTTCTCTGTTTCCCCTTGGTAATTATACCCGCCTACAATTTCATACTGATGTTGCACCTCGTTAAGCTCAACCATCAAATCATGATATCCCTCACTTTCATAATCCGTACGCTCTGCCAATTGCGTATTTATATATTCCATTTTAGCTTCCAACTCCTTAATTTCTGTAAAGGCTTGGTAAGATTCCTCTAAAACTGTACGCCCTAGTACAAAATCGATATCTTGTTTTAAGAATCCTATTTTAAGTTCCTTATCAGAAGCGATTTGTCCTGTATCGGGTTCCATCTCTTTAGATAGAATTTTAAGCATCGTAGATTTTCCGGCTCCATTTTTACCAATAAGCCCGACTCTATCCCCGTTACCGAGTTTAAACGTGATGTCTTCAAATAAATAAACGCCTTGAAATGATATGGATAAATTATGTATGTTTAGCATAAATTTGCAACTATTGTTACCAAGTTTCAGTTTATAAAACTTAATTTTGTGTTTAGAACGCTATCTTAATAAAAGCGGTTATAAAGCACCAGTGTTAGGAGAAACTTTTCTTCTGAGAAAGAAAAAAATCAAGTCTAGAACACCGTTCTCTTTAACTTTTTAGTTAACTACGCGTTTAGATTATAAAAATGCAAAAGTACGTAAATAATATGTTTAAAAAAGGATCTAAATTATACGGAATTTTCACAGGTGTTTGTCCGAAGTGCCATAACGAGTCTATGTATAAAAACAAGAACCCTTATGTGTTAACCGAAGTATTCCAAATGCATGAAAGGTGCGGTCATTGTCATACAAAATACCAAATTGAACCGTCTTTCTTTTACGGTTCTATGTATGTGAGTTATGGGGTAGGTATTGCTTTTGCCACTGCCGCTTGGATAATTAGTTATGTATTTCTTGGCAGTTCGAAGGAAATAGGCTTTTGGGCTATAGTAGGAACCTTAATAGTGTTCATGCCATACATTATGCGTTTGTCGCGAAATATATGGATTAACATCTTCTTAAGCTACGATAAAAAACTAGATAAAAAAGCTAAGAAATAAAGCGTTTATAATCGATTTCACTATCTATAGCACCTTTATTTTCTATAGCATTATAAAGAATTTTAGCTATATAGGGCCCTATCATCACGCCCCGGGTTCCTAGACCATTAATAATATGTACGTTATGGTGTTCTGGGTGGGTACCAATAACTGGACGCCTATTACTCACTGTAGGACGGATACCAGCCGATTGTCCAACAACTTTAAAATCACAGTTTATAAGCGGCTTTAGTTTGGCTAACAACTCAACTTTAGCCGCTTCTGTAACTGTATTAGATTTATCTGTCCAATTATAAGTTGAACCCACAGTATACAGATCATTACCCATAGGTATAATAAAAACATTCGCCTTTAAAATATAATCGATCTTAAGTTCAGGTGCATGTATGGTCAATAACTCTCCCTTAGCTTCTTTTAATTTTATATCAGGAAAGAAATAGTTGTTTACTACACCGTAGCCTTCAGCAAATACAATATGTTTGGCTTTAATCGTTTTGTAGTTGATTTCAGTATCCCCAAAGGTAATCGCTTCAAAATCGAAAGTTTCCTGTACTAGCTGATTGTTTTCTTTTAAATAGGACGTATAGTGATCAATTAAACACTGGGTATCAATTTTACCCGTATCTAAAACTTCACCAAAACCAAAGTCCGCATTCACCGACGGATTTAAATTCTTAATAAGGGAGTCGGACATGAATTTAGAGAGCTCAGATTGCTCTGAAGCCGTATACCAATCATTTTGCTCCTCTAAGGAGGTAAAACGCCTATAAACGGGTATTTTATAATCTAATTGGACATTCAAGCGTTCTTCAATTCTTTTGTACATGGGTAGAGCAACCGCCAGCTGTTCTACAGATTTCCAAACGACGCTAAAACGTTTTAGAACAACAGGGTTATACACCCCACCAGCAACTAAGGATGCTTGTTGTGAGTGATTATTAATTACAACAAACGTTTTATCATTCGCTATTAATTGCTCACAAAAAGAGACCCCTGCAAGTCCGCAACCTACTATAATATAATCTACATTCATAACTGCGAAGATATCAATTTAAACGATTCTGAAAGCGGTAAAAACAAAAAGCGCCCACTTAACAAGTGGGCGCTTTTATAAACTATAGTAATCAAATTAGTATGACCACATATCTAATTCAAAATTTCTAATTTTCTCTTTGATTCTTTCAGACTCTAACAATTGCATTAAAGCATTTTCTGCAACATACTCGTCGATTGTTCTATCTCCGTAAACATTTTCTTCTTTATAAATCACACCGTTAAATCGTCTTGAGTTTAAAATGTGATCGAAGCTAAATGGAACGGCACTATTTTTAGTGTTAAACGATTTAGCATCGTGTAATACGTTTCTAGCATCCGGATAGAAAATCCAAAATAATGGGTTTGGTAATTTATTCGCTTCGTCGTTAGAATCGATAAAGTTAACATCCGGTGCTGCAGGAGCAATACCTAATAGTCTATACTTTAATTCTCCTTGACGCTTGTCGAAATACCAAAGTCCTTTAATTAAATAAGCGCTTACATCAAAAGATGAAATTTTTCGAGTTGTAATATACTCAGGATCTACAAAACCATCGGCATTAAACTGGTCGTACCCTATTTCTAAAGTATCCACCTTTGTTGTAATGTCTCTAAGTTCTTTTTGAGTACGTAAACCAGTGAAATACGAATCGTTATATACTTTATCAATTTTACCAGTGGCTATTGCCTTGGTTAAAACATCGTAAAGTGATCTTCTGTCGCTACCAATGTTGTTGGTATCTACAGGGTAATATAACGGGAAGTTAACACGCTCATCTAGTACTACTTTTTCCCAAGTCATTTTAGCGAACATAATATCTCTATCGTCAACGTACCCGTAATTTAACGGTTTGTCGTTATCTAGCGCTTTCTGTTCTTCAGTTCTTACTCCGATTTCTTCTGGAGCTTTAGCATTTAATATGTTAGCCTGAGCAAACGCTCCTGAAGACAAACACACTCCTAAAATAACTGTTAATAAAGATTTATAATTCATTCTAAAAATAATTTAATTGTTATTAATTACAAAGTTGGATGATTAGTTAGATAACTCTATAATAATTGGAGCAGCTGGCTTAATTTTAGGACCGTTAGATCTTGATTTAATATCAAATATCTGAACATCGGCACCTCTTTTAGCTTTTCTTAAAGCT
The DNA here is from genome assembly GCF_900107625.1 of Bizionia paragorgiae. Lineage (GTDB taxonomy): Bacteria > Bacteroidota > Bacteroidia > Flavobacteriales > Flavobacteriaceae > Bizionia > Bizionia paragorgiae. The sequence continues at coordinate 32,576 of NZ_FNQK01000003.1, read as the reverse complement.
GCTTTAGCTTGACCGTTAAGTCTGTTTCCTGATACCGTTACACTTGGTTGACCAGGAACTTTCATTTTAAATCCAGTAACTGTTAAAGGTAAATCGAAATCGAAGTCTTCTAAGACCGCACCAATTTTACCAATCTCCACGTTGTTTCTAGGTAATTTGAAAGATCCAGTTTTTCCAGCTAATTGACCAGAAGGTGTTGGGATATCTTTAATTCTAAATGTTTTCTTATCTGAAGCTTTAGAACCATCATCAAGAGTAGCGCTTACATTGATAGTAACCTCTCTTCCTGAAGTTGGAACCATAGTATAAGATCCTGGCTTAGATCCTTTTTTAAGTCCTGATCCACTAGCCGATACTTTATTATCTGGAACACCAGCAAAAGAAATCGTCATTGGGTTAGATACTCCACGGTATACAACGTTCATCTTATCTGCAGATATTGTAGCAGAGTTAGGACGTGGCACTACCACATAGTTACCTTTAATAGGAATTTCTAAAGGCTTACCATCCTCTAAGAATGTAAATTTTCCTTGAATTTCATGTGCTCCTACATTACCTACATTAAAGTCTAATTTAGCAGCTCCAGTAGAATCAATTGCATTTGCAACCTCTATTTCATTTCCTTGAACTTCTAATTTAGTAGGCGTTACATTAGCATATTTACCTAATACTACTCTACCTGAGAATTTTTCACCAGCAAAAAACGCTGATTTATCTGCTAGTACAATAGCTTGATAGTTATTAAGTGATACAGCAGCATCTAAAGTATTACCTAAGAAAAGGTTAAACATATTTGCTTCTGTTACTTTTACATCGTTTTGCATTGCTGTTAACTTCGTGTAAGATGCAATTGCTGGATACCCTTTATAGTGGTAATCTAACCAAGGAATTTCTTTTCCTTCAGCATCTTTCATTGGGTCAGTATTAAAACGCTTATTGAAACTTTCAATTGCTTTTTTATACTTTACATCAGTTCCTAAAATTGCATGAATTTCTTTTTTGTACTCTTCAATTTTAGCCAAAACTTCTTCACCACCTTTAGTTAAACGATCTCCTGTAAACCATTTCTCGTCAAGGATATCTGTTTTATCCATTGCTTGAAAAGGTAATTGTCCTGTTACAGGATCTACTTCGTAACCTCCACTTTTTAATAAGTCTACTTTTAAAGTTTCGATATATCTAAAAAACTTATCTGAAGCAAGACTTACTTGTTTTGCTTTAGTCGCAGGTACTGCGAAGTCTTCTGGTTTCTCTTCTGCTTTATTTTCTAAATCGGCTAATAACAAGCTGTTTTTTTCTGTAGTGTCCATGTTAGACTCTACAAACTTCGCTTCCATTAATCCAAATGCCGATAGCACTTCTTTCGACATATTCATTGCCATCATTGCGATAAACACCAAATACATCAAGTTAATCATTTTCTGCCTTGCGGATAATTTTCCTCCTGCCATGTCTAATTAGTTTGTTTTGTTAATAATTACGTGTACTAATTACTAATTAGTTTTTGTTCATTGCAGATAACATACCTCCATAAACACCGTTTAAAGATGATAAGTTAGATGCTAATGACTGCATTTGCTCTTTTAATTTGTTAGCATTTTCAACCGTTTCTTCATTGATTGAAGCTTGACGGCTAGCGCTATCCATTTGTACTTTATAAAGACTGTTTAAAGATTCTAATTGAGCAGCAGCTAAAGACATTTGCTCTCCGTATTTTTTAGTCGATGCGATAGAGTCTACCGTTGGAGAAATTCCTTTTGCTGCACCTTCAAAGTTTTTAATGCTGTTACCTAAACTTGCCATTAATTCACCATCAATTTTAGCTTCTTTTAATAAGTTATCTAATTTTTTAGATAATAATCCATCTGCGTCTTTTGGTTCTTCTACCTTAGCTGCATTTTTTCTTCCTGTACTCTCTCCTCCAGCTAATTCTGGGTATACTTTAGACCAATCTAAATCTCCTGCTTGTTTCTCGAATGCTGAAATTGTAAATACTAAAGCTTCAACAATCATACCTATTGTTAAAATAAGTGATGCGTAAGGCCAGTGTTGGATTTTGAATAATGCTCCAAGAATTACAATTGGAGCTCCAAGTCCGTAGACCATATTCATCATTGAAAGTTTTCCTTTTTGTGCCATAATTTCTAAGTTTTTTAAAATTTTTAGTTGTTAAGTTGATTTATTTATTTTAGTAGGTATGTATTTGTATTATCTTCTAGAGTTAGCCGTAACTTCAGTTCCCATATAATCTTGAACAGTTCTGAAACCAATATAACTTCTTGAAGAATCTGCATATTCGTAATCTCTTGAACTTACTTGTAGGAAGTAAGCTACATCTTTCCAAGATCCTCCTCTAACCACTTTACGTTGATTATTTTTATCGTTTACACTTGGATTAATAGTCGATGCAAACTCATATGATCCTGGATCGTATGATGCGTTTACCCATTCTGAAACGTTTCCAGCCATATTGTAAAGGTTGAAATCATTTGGCTCATAAGCATCAGCTTCTACAGTATATAAAGCTTCATCTGCTGCATAGTCACCACGTAATGGTTTAAAGTTAGCCATAAAACAACCTCTGTCGTTTTTAGCATATGGCCCACCCCAAGGGAATGTTGCTGCTTGCAATCCTCCTCTTGCTGCATACTCCCACTCTGCCTCAGATGGCAAACGGTAAGAGTTTACAAAAGCTTTCTTTTTCTCTTTTCTATATTCATTGTGTAATAAAGTTCTCCATTGACAAAATGCTTTAGCTTGTTTCCAAGTAACACCAACTACTGGGTAGTTACTATACGCATCGTGCCAGAAGTAATCGTTGTGCATTGGTTCGTTATAAGAGTAAGCGAAATCTCTAATCCAAGCCGTAGTATCTGGGTAGATAGCTACTTCTTCTTTCATAATAACATCCTTACGTCTTAAGTTTCTATTTTTTGCCGCTTTTTCAATATCCATGTAAGTATATTGAAACTTAAACTTAGTGACATCCCAAGTTCTTTGTCCGTTATAAGACTCTTCTATAGGAAGATACATTGTATCCATAACCTCAGCATAGTATTCGTCTGGATATTCAGCAGTATCGAAAATCAAATCAACTTCTTTGTTTAATTTTCTTCCTTCATATCCTGTTTCACCTAAGCCACTATAGTTATCAAACATATACTTTTCATATACTGTCATCTCCTCTTCGTTAGCGCCTTTAAAAGCAAACTGACCAATTCCAGGGTTTTCTGAATCCGTTTCACCAACCTCATCAGCTAAAATTGCCAATTTTGTTCTAATTGTAGAGTCACGAACCCATTCTACAAACTGACGGTACTCACTATTAGTAATTTCCGTTTCGTCCATGTAAAAAGCTCTTACCGTAACTGTTTTTGCCGGAGCATCCTGAATACCAGCTAAATCATCATCAGCTTTACCCATAATAAATGCACCACCTGGCACCAATGTCATACCATAAGGTTTTTCTGGATGCCATTTTTTTCCTTTCACACCAACTAGTTGACCTTTGTCTTTAGATCCACAACTTGCTAAAAGTGTCAAAACTGCCGTTAATAATAGAAATTTCTTCATATTTATTGATACCTATAAGGTTAATTAATTGCTCTTATTTTTTTTAAGAGCGTAAACATATTTATATAATATTTAAAAAACAACTTTTTTACTAAAAAAAACAACATTTAATCGTGTTAAAATACCATTAATCGATTAATAAAATGTTAAAAAACAATAACATTCGGTTGCCTAATATACGCTGTTTTTCTGAAACGCTTTATACCATCTATCAGGTATTTGGTTATTGCACGCATCCAAATAGTCTTTATGAGTACATGGTAATAACGTGTGCTTTTTTAATTTATTATTAACATTTGCTAAAAAAGGTATTTCAATCCACCAACGCCCTGTTTTAATACTCTTGTAAAATACCAGCTCATGACTCTCTGCTAAAGTAATGTATTTTTGATGATTATTACCGGTTACAAAGTCATCATCTTTAACACGATAGTTGAATCCTTCAATAAAATACCAAATCATTTGCGCAAGTAACATTTCGGTCATTTCATCATCATAAGACGGTTTGTAGTCGAAAATCCCAAATGCCGACACCTTATTACTTATACCAGCATAGCGCGATACAGCACAAATTTCTTTACCATCGAGTCCATTGGGAGACAACCGCTGTTTTAAACTTACCTCCGATGCTTTTAAAACACCTAAGTCGACACTTACAATATTGGCATCTCGCATTACAGGTTCTACAATAGTAATATCGTTAGACACCTCACCTAATCGGTACGCCTCAAAATACAAGCGCTCCATTAAATCGATCTCTTCTTGAGAATTAAAATAGGTTTGATACCCAATAGCCGCGTAATTGAATAGGTTATAAGGTTCGTCTAAAATAATCTTACCTATAAAACTATTATTTTTAATTGGTTTTGCCGAATCACCTAAATCAAATTTTGCATCTACATTGACAATATTTACCATAGGCATTACATTGTCGTATGCGCGATATATAGGGTAGGTTAAATCTTGACTTCCCCCTATAATAATAGGTATAATCTTTTTTTCGATTAAAATAGACACCGTTGTCTTTAACGCAAAGTAGGTATCCTCTACGCTTTCGCCTTTTTCTATATCTCCTAAATCGGCAATAGTAACATTCCAACTTCCTGGGTATAATGCATAGAAGGCTTTACGGACTTCATTCAAATCATACTCCTCACCAATATAATCGACACTATTACGATTTTCTAACACACCAATAAGTGCTACAGAAACGCCTGTTAAATCTGGAATTCCTTCTTCTACACTGTGTATTCTTAATTTCCGCCCTAGAGCTTGCATAGATAACAACTCATTATGAGAAAGTACTGCATTGGCAACGGGCGAAAGAAAACTAAAATTCATGAATTTACTTTTTTGTAGTGGTTTTCTTTACAGCTGTTTTCTTAGCTGTGGTTTTCTTGGTTGCTGCCTTCTTAGCCGGTGCTTTTTTTGCTGCCGCTTTTTTCTTGGTCGCTTTTTTCTTTGGTGCCTGTTGCTCTATTAAAGCCTTCACTTCATCTAAACTCAATGCTTCAGCATCTGTTGTTTTTGGCAACTCTATTTTTGTTTTACCTTGAATAATATTAAAACGGCCCCATCGTGCTTTTTCTACGCGAATACCTTCATCTTCCCAATTGTGAATCACTTTATCAATCTCCTTTTGGATTTTTGTTTCTATCAATTCTACAATATCAGCATCCGATAAATTATCCCAATCGTATTTTTTATTCACATTAATAAACATATCATTCCATTTAATAAATGGTCCGAAACGCCCTTTTCCTTTTTGCACCGGTAAATCTTTATACATATATATAGGTGCATCTGCTTTCTCTTTCTCTTTAATCAGCTCCAGAGCATCATCAAATTCTACACTTAAAGGATCGGTACCACGAGGTAAAGAGACAAAAGCATCCCCAAACTTAACATACGGACCATAACGTCCATTATTAACTTCTACAGACTCTCCTTTATATTCCCCCAGCGTTTTTGGCAACTGGAATAAATCCATAGCCTCCTCAAAGGTGATGGTGTTTAATTGTTGATCTGGGCTTAAACTTGCGTAAGTCGGTTTTTCTTCATCCTCTACTGTCCCCATCTGTACCATAGGTCCGAATTTACCTAAACGCACACTAACGCGTTTTCCTGTTTTTGGGTCTTCTCCTAAAATACGTTCTCCCGATTCGCGTTCCGCATTCTCCTGAACATCGATAACTTTAGGATGGAAATCTTTATAAAACGATTTCATAACAACTTTCCAGTCGGCTTTACCATCGGCAATATCATCAAACTGATCTTCTACATTAGCCGTAAAACTATAATCTAAAATAGTTTCAAAATGATTTACCAAGAAATCGGTAACAATCATACCAATATCTGTTGGTACCAACTTTCCTTTATCCGATCCTACTTTCTCTGTTAAGGTGTTATCTTTAACAGTATCATCTTTTAAAACGAGTTGCGTATAATTACGTTCTACTCCTTCTATAGTTCCTTTTTCTACATAGTTTCTATTCTGAATTGTAGAAATCGTTGGGGCATAAGTAGACGGACGACCAATTCCTAACTCCTCTAACTTTTTAACTAAAGAAGCCTCGGTATAACGGTAAGGCGCTCTAGTATAGCGTTCGGTAGCTGTAATATAATTATTCAATAACGTTTCGTTAACCTTCATTGCTGGTAACATACCTTCTTGCTCGATATCTTCATCATCGGTACCTTCTAAGTACACTTTTAAAAACCCGTCGAAGGTAATAACCTCTCCATTTGCTGTAAAGGTTTCATTGTGCGATGCCGCTTCAATTTTAACATGGGTACGTTCTAGTTTAGCCTCACTCATTTGCGATGCAATAGCACGTTTCCAAATTAAATCGTATAAACGCGCTTGATCGCGTTCTAAATTTACTGTATGGGTTTCAAAATTTGTTGGTCGAATTGCTTCGTGAGCTTCTTGAGCTCCTTTAGATTTCCCTTTATAATTTCGTGTTTTACTGTATTCTTTACCGTAGGCTTTAATAATTTCCTTTTCGGCGCCTTTTCGAGCTTCATCAGACAAGTTTACACTATCTGTTCTCATATAAGTAATTAGACCGGCTTCGTATAAACGTTGTGCCATGTTCATGGTTTTACTTACCGAGAAATATAGTTTACGTGAAGCTTCCTGTTGTAATGTTGATGTGGTAAACGGTGCTGCTGGCGATTTCTTCGCTGGCTTTTTCTCTAAGTTAGCAACCTTAAAAGTGGTATTGGCCTTTTTTTCTAAAAACGCTACTGCTTCTTCTTTAGTCTGAATTGATTTTGGCAATTTCGCTTTAAACGACTGCCCTTCTTCATTAGAGAATTCTGCATCGATACGGTAAGACGCTTCCGCTTGAAAGTCTTGAATTTCGCGTTCACGCTCTACTATTAAACGTACAGAAACGGATTGCACACGACCAGCCGACAAGCCTCCTTTTACTTTTCTCCATAATACAGGAGACAATTCGTACCCTACTATTCTATCTAATACACGACGTGCTTGTTGTGCATCGACTAAATCGTAATCTATTTGTCTCGGGTTTTCTACTGCTTTTTGTATTGCCGATTTAGTAATCTCATGAAATACAATACGTTTCGTTTTATCTTTATCAAGGTTTAAGGACTCTGCTAAGTGCCATGCTATCGCTTCTCCCTCGCGATCCTCATCACTTGCTAGCCAAACCATATCTGCTTTCTTTGCTAAATCTTTTAATTTTTTAACTACCGCTTTCTTATCGGTAGACACCTCGTATCTTGGTTCAAAATCGCCTTCTACATCGACTCCTAATTCCTTGGAAGGTAAATCGGAAATATGTCCGTAACTAGATTCAACTTTAAAATCTTTTCCTAGAAATTTTTCAATTGTTTTTGCCTTTGCAGGGGACTCTACTATAACTAAATTCTTCGCCATTCTTCGTGTTTTATGGCTACAAATGTATATCAAAAATTATTCATGAACCTAATTTTTATCCTTTTTAAGACGACCAACTCCTTAATAAAGACATTAATTATGAAGTGTTTATTTTATAAAAATTATCGATTTACGTGTTCTATTTCAACTTTATTACTTTCAAAATCAACTCCTCATTTTTTATTTTAAAACTTTAATAAAGCCTAAAATTTAACTTTTAGGAGGGAAAAATAATAACACTGTCACTTTGTCACCATCATTAAATAGCCCTATATTTGCAAACGGATTAAATCTGAGTATTTGAATACATACTTATGGAAAAAACAATAGACGAAACAAAGCAAGGAGAGACTCTTGTTTTAAAACATAAAGAAGAAAACACAAAAAAATTATTTATTGAGAGTTATGGCTGTGCTATGAATTTTAGTGATAGTGAGATTGTGGCTTCTATTCTTACAAACGAAGGTTATAATACAACACAAAACCTTGAAGACGCCGATCTTGTATTAGTCAATACCTGCTCGATAAGAAATAAAGCCGAACAAACGGTTAGAAAACGTTTAGAGAAATATAATGCTGTTAAACGAACCAATCCGAAAATGAAGGTTGGAGTTTTAGGCTGTATGGCAGAACGTTTAAAAAGCAAGTTTTTAGAAGAGGAAAAAATTGTAGACCTTGTTGTTGGGCCCGATGCCTATAAAGACCTCCCAAACTTACTCGCAGAAGTAGAAGATGGTCGTGATGCGATTAACGTGGTACTTTCTAAAGATGAAACTTATGGTGATATTTCGCCTGTGCGATTAAACACTAATGGGGTTAGTGCTTTAGTATCAATTACACGAGGTTGCGATAATATGTGTACCTTTTGTGTCGTGCCTTTTACACGCGGTCGAGAACGCAGTAGAGACCCACAAAGTATTATAGAAGAAATTAACGATTTATGGACTAAAGGCTACAAGGAGATTACCTTATTAGGTCAAAACGTTGATAGCTACCTTTGGTATGGCGGCGGATTAAAAAAGGATTTTGTTAAAGCTTCAGACATGCAAAAAGCAACCGCTGTAGACTTTTCCAAACTACTTTCTATCTGTGCAGAAGCCCAACCAGGAATGCGCATCCGATTTTCAACTTCGAATCCGCAAGACATGTCCTTAGACGTGATTAAAACCATGGCGAAGTACGACAATATTTGTAACCATATTCATTTACCGGTACAAAGTGGTAGTAACCGCATTTTAAAAGAAATGAATCGCTTACACACAAGAGAAGAATACTTCACTTTAATCGATAACATTAGATCTATTATTCCGGACTGTGCGATATCTCAAGATATGATTGCTGGTTTTCCTACAGAAACTGAAGAAGACCACCAAGACACGCTATCCTTACTAGAATACGTAAAATACAACTTTGGCTATATGTACACCTACTCTGAGCGACCGGGAACTTTAGCAGAGCGCAAACTAGAAGACGACGTGCCGGAAGACGTAAAAAGCAGACGCTTGAGTGAAATTATAGACCTTCAACTTAAGCATAGTGAATTTAGAACGCGTCAAAACCTTGGAAAAACAGTTAAGGTTTTAGTAGAACGTGAGTCTAAAAAATCTAAAGACCATTGGTCTGGTCGCACCGAACAAAATATTGTAGCTGTTTTTCCAAAAGCACACTATAACGTTGGTGATTTCGTAAATGTAAATATTACAGATTGCACTAAAGCCACCCTTATTGGTGAAGCTATAGGGCTTTCTTCAAACTAATTAAATATGAAAAAAATAGTATTCCTTTTAAGTTTAGCAATAGCTTTTACAAGCTGTAACAATGAACCGCTAGATCCTGATATTATTATTGGCGCTGAAGACCCTTTTACGCCTACAAACCCTGGAACACCAAGTGATGACTTAACTTTAGCAACTTATTCTTATAATGTAGATGCTCAAGTGCCCTTTTTCGGAACAATTACTACCGATTCTGATTTTACATTTACAAACGGAAAAGCATCAGCAATTACCACTGAAGCTTCTTTTCTAGGTACAACATCTACCACACAAACAGAAATCGTAACCAATGCTTCTAATCAGGTTACCGACTTGCTGTCTTATGAAGGCAGTACCCTAACAAATGAAACGCTTATAGCTTACGACGGACAAAACATCTCTCAAATAGTATATAATTTTATTGAGGATGATACAGAAGATTACACGTATACCTTTACATATAATGCTAACATCGCAACGCGAACCGATGCAGATAATGGTCAGACCACAGAATTTGAATTTGATGGCAACAACAACCTTATAAGAAAGGAAACTTTTGAAAATGGTGTAAGCTTACAAAAAGAGACTCTTAGTTATTTACCTAATGGTAATTGTGCGAGTTCTACAATGACAGGAGAAACAGAAACCACAGTAACCTATGCTTACGACACCTTTACAAACCCTTTAAAACAAGGGTTTAGCAATCAATATTTATTAAGTCTTTTTAACGACGATTACGATTCTCAAGCGGGTAATATTATCGCTCAGTTTCACGGCGTAAATAATTGGATAGCAAGCACCACTCCAGAAGGGACTTTTGAATTTACTGTTAATTATATCGCTACCAATAGAATATCAACTAAAAACAGTTTTGTAGATTTAGGCGAAGGAGCCACAATAACACAGTCTGAAGTTTTTAATTATATGAATTAATTTTAGTTCGTTATGGAATCTATACAAGCAACAAAGCAACGTTTTGGGATTATTGGAAATAGTCCGTCATTAAACCGAGCTATAGAAAAAGCAATACAAGTGGCTCCTACAGATATTTCTGTTTTAGTCACCGGAGAAAGTGGTGTTGGAAAAGAAAGCATCCCAAAAATTATTCACTCCCTATCTCATCGTAAACACGGAAAATATATTGCCGTTAACTGTGGGGCTATCCCAGAAGGAACCATAGACAGTGAATTATTTGGCCATGAAAAAGGGGCTTTTACTGGCGCTACCCAAACGCGTTCTGGTTATTTTGAAGTGGCCGACGGAGGAACCATCTTTTTAGATGAAGTTGGAGAACTTCCCCTAACCACTCAAGTGCGTCTTTTACGTGTGTTGGAAAATGGAGAGTTTATAAAAGTAGGATCTAGTAAAGTACAAAAAACAAACGTACGTATTGTAGCTGCTACAAACGTGCAAATGTTTGAAGCTATAAAAAACGAGAAGTTTAGAGAAGATTTGTATTACAGACTAAGTACTATCGATATTCATCTCCCTCCGCTTCGCGACAGACAAGAAGATATTCATTTGTTATTTAGAAAATTCGCTAGCGATTTTGCTTTAAAATATAAAATGCCGACCATAAAATTAACAGACGATGCTGTTAATATTTTACTTAAATTTAGATGGAGTGGTAATATTAGACAATTGCGAAATGTTGCCGAACAAGTGTCTGTATTAGAACAAAACAGAACAATCACAGCCGATACCTTAAGACACTATTTACCAAGTGGAAGTCCTAGTCTACCAGCTGTTGTTAAAAACACGAAATCTGAAAGTGACTTTAGTAGTGAACGCGAAATTCTCTACAAGGTATTATTTGATATGAAAGCTGATTTAAACGATTTAAAAAAGCTGACTATGGAATTGATGAAAGCGGGTAATACGAAGGATGTTCAAAAATCCAACGAAGGACTTATAGATAAAATCTACGGTAACACTCAAGATACAGAAGATTATGAAGAAGCTCTAGAAGACCTTCAGATTCTAGCTATTCCGCAGAAACCTAAAGAAGAGGAAACCGTTGTTACTACCGATAAGTATCATTTTGCTGAAGAAATAGAAGAGGAAGAAACGCTTTCTTTACACGATAAAGAATTAGAACTTATTAAAAAATCATTAGAGCGTCACAACGGAAAACGTAAACTTGCTGCCGAAGAATTAGGTATTAGTGAGCGTACATTATACCGTAAAATAAAACAATTCGATTTATAAGTCGTCAGACTATTTTAACCTACTCCTAATTGTACATTAGGTTTTTATAACGCTATGAAATACGTAAATTATTTATTATTACTAGTAGTCACAGTAACAACAGTAAGTTGTGGTGCATACTCTTTTACTGGTGCCGATACCGGTGACGCTAAAACGTATCAGGTAAATTATTTTCAAAATAATGCGGTTTTAATAGAACCCGGTTTGGAGCGTGATTTTACAAACGCCCTTGCCGATCTTATTCAAAACCAAACCAATCTAAGCTTAGTAAGCTCTAATGGTGATTTAGTTTACGAAGGTGAGATTACCGAATACCGTATTTCTCCAACCACAGCAACCGCAAATAACACAGCCGCTCAAAACCGACTAACTATAAGTGTTAACGTGCGCTTTTACAACAAAAAGAAAGAAGATGAGGATTTTGAAAGAAAGTTCTCATTTTACTATGACTATAATGGTAGTGCGCAATTAGTAGGCAGCACTAAAACAACAGCTTTCGAAGAGATATTTGAACGTATTACCCAAGACGTTTTTAATGCCTCGTTAGCAAACTGGTAAATAAAATGAATACTTCAGAGTTTACATATTTATTACAAAACCCCGCTAAGGTTAACGCCCCGCAAACCGATGCGCTTAAAGGGATTATTAATACCTTTCCGTATTTCCAATCCGCTCGCGCCTTATATTTAAAGGGTCTTAAAAATGCCGATAGTTTTAAATACAATCAGGTTTTAAAAACAACTGCCGCCTACACTACTGACCGTAGTATTCTTTTTGATTTTATTACCTCGGATGACTTTGAGCAAAATAAGATATCAGAATTTATAAAACACCATAAGCTAGATATTAGCGATGTGTTTGTAGCCACTAATACTGCAACTAAAAAGACGGATAGCAAAGGGTTTTCAGACGAAGAACTCCAAGAAGAAATATCAAATACCACACAGGTTTTAGATGCCGATTTTTTTCAACCTGTTAGCAAGTCAGAAAAAGAGGCATCAGCAGTAGAAGGCAACGAAACCGCGACAACGGACAATGTAACAGCTAAAAAATCAGCAGACACTGATAGTCCGGAAAAAATATTAAATCTTGGCGAACCGCTTAAGTTTAATAAAAACGAAACACATTCTTTTAATGAGTGGTTAAGCCTATCTAAATTCTCTCCTATCGACAGGGAAAACGAAGCTGTTTCGCAAGAAAAAACAAGCAATAAAGTTGAAGAAGCCCCTATAGAAACGGAGAAAAAAGAAGAAAATTCCGAATCTTTGGATAAAGCTAAAAAATTCGAGTTAATCGAGCAATTTATCGCCAAGAAACCAAAGCTAAAAGCTCCTGCTACCGGCACTTCCCATCATAATATTGCTCAAGCACAAATGATTCAGCCAGAAGCCTTAATGACTGAAACTTTGGCTAGAATTTATGTCGAACAAGGCAATTATAAAAAGGCAATTCAATCTTATAAAATTTTAATTTTGAAATATCCAGAAAAAAGTGGTTTCTTTGCAGACCAAATTAAGGCAATAAAACAATTACAAGAACAAAATAACAAACAATAATGGGAGTATTTACAATTTTTTTAATACTTATAGTCGTAGTAGCTTTTCTACTAGTCGTAGTAATAATGGTACAAAACCCTAAAGGAGGTGGTTTATCTTCTTCTTTTGGAGGTGGAGGAACACAACAGTTAGGTGGTGTTAAAAAAACAACCGATTTCTTAGATAAAAGCACATGGACACTTGCTACTATTTTAATTGCGTTAATTTTATTATCTAACGTAGCTATTAACCGTACTGGTGGAGCGACAGAATCTAGAGCTTTAGATACTTCTGAAGTTATCGAAACTTTACCAACAACACCTGCTACACCAGCAGCAACCGAAGAAACATCTACAACGACTGAAGAGTAAAAAAAAACTCTTTTATATATTACAAAATGCCAACTTTATAAGTTGGCATTTTTTGTTTCTGAAAGTTTGTCAGTTCCCATCTATTGGCACATTTTTCGCTTAATTAGTTCTATACAAATTTAACCTAATTAATAAAAAATATAAACAATGAGTAAAGTAAACATCAAGCCGCTAGCAGATCGCGTTTTAGTAGAACCATTACCTGCAGAGACTAAAACAGCTTCTGGATTATTTATTCCAGATAGTGCCCAAGAAAAACAACACAAAGGGACAGTTGTAGCAGTAGGAAATGGCAAAAAAGATGAGCCTTTAACCGTTAAAGTTGGAGACACAGTACTCTACGGAAAATATTCTGGTTCAGAACTTAAATTAGAAGGTAACGACTATCTAATAATGAGAGAAGAGGATATTATGGCAATAATCTAATCCTGATTATTCCAAACACAAAAACAATTTATTAATATTTTAATTATAGTAAGCGCAAACCAAATAACACAGCGCGACTATAAACAGTATAAAAATTAAACAACATGGCAAAAGATATAAAATTTGATATTGAAGCTCGCGACGGATTAAAACGTGGTGTAGATGCATTAGCAAACGCAGTTAAAGTAACTTTAGGACCTAAAGGAAGAAACGTTATTATTGGACGTTCTTTTGGTGCTCCAGTAGTCACTAAAGATGGGGTTTCGGTTGCAAAAGAAATCGAACTTGAAGATCCTTTAGAAAACATGGGCGCTCAAATGGTAAAAGAAGTTGCTTCTAAAACCAATGATTTAGCAGGAGACGGTACAACTACCGCTACTGTTTTAGCTCAGGCAATTGTAAAAGAAGGTTTACGCAACGTTGCTGCCGGTGCAAACCCAATGGATTTAAAAAGAGGAATCGACAAAGCGGTTACAGCGATTGTTGAAGACCTTGGAAAACAAAGTAAAGAAGTTAAAAACTCTTCAGATAAAATAAAACAAGTCGCTTCTATTTCGGCTAATAACGATGAGCTTATTGGTGATTTAATCGCTAATGCTTTCGGAAAAGTAGGAAAAGAAGGTGTTATCACTGTTGAAGAAGCTAAAGGAACAGATACTTATGTAGATGTTGTTGAAGGTATGCAGTTTGACAGAGGCTACTTATCTCCATATTTTGTTACCGACAGTGAGAAAATGATTACCGATTTAGAAAACCCTTACGTCTTACTTTACGATAAAAAAGTATCGACAATGAAGGATTTACTACCGGTATTAGAACCTGTAGCACAATCTGGAAAACCCCTATTAATTATCGCTGAAGATGTGGACGGGGAAGCCTTAGCTACATTAGTAGTTAACAAATTACGTGGATCATTAAAAATCGCTGCTGTTAAAGCACCAGGATTTGGAGACCGTCGTAAAGCTATGCTAGAAGATATTGCTATCTTAACTGGAGGTACTGTTATTTCTGAAGAAAGAGGATTTACTCTTGAAAACGCAACTTTAGATATGCTAGGTACTGCTGAACGTATCACTATCGATAAAGACAACACAACTATTGTTAATGGTTCTGGAGATAAAGACATGATTAAAAACCGTGTAAACCAAATTAAATCTCAAATAGAATCAACAACTAGTGATTATGATAAAGAAAAGCTTCAAGAACGTTTAGCTAAATTAGCTGGTGGTGTTGCTGTACTTTATGTAGGTGCTGCTTCTGAAGTGGAAATGAAAGAGAAAAAAGACCGAGTTGATGATGCTTTACACGCAACTCGTGCTGCTGTAGAAGAAGGTATTGTTGCTGGTGGTGGTGTTGCTTTAGTAAGAGCGAAAGCTGTTTTAGCAAAACTGACAACAGAGAACTTAGACGAAACAACAGGAGTACAAATCATAGCACGTGCTATCGAATCTCCTTTAAGAACTATCGTAGAAAATGCAGGTGGCGAAGGTAGTGTCGTTGTAGCAAAAGTTATGGAAGGTAAAGGTGACTTTGGTTACGATGCTAAATCTGAACAGTATGTAGACATGCTTAAAGCAGGAATTATCGATCCTAAAAAAGTAACGCGTATCGCATTAGAAAACGCGGCGTCTGTTGCAGGAATGATTTTAACTACAGAGTGTGCACTTGTAGACATTAAAGAGGATGCTCCAGCTGGAGGCGGAATGCCAATGGGTGGAGGTATGCCAGGAATGATGTAATACCAAATCACATAAAATATAAAAACGCTTCTAGACCTCTAGAAGCGTTTTTTTTACCTTTTAATCTAATTAATTCTAGCTAGATTTACACTGCTAGTGCAAGCCATTTATCGCGGTCAAACGCAGTGCTTCTACAAATAATAGAGTGCAAACCCTTTGGAATTTATAGATATCAAAACGAATTTGTGTTATTCTTTATGATCATCGATCACTTCCTCATCGCGGTATTTACAGCAACCATGAATCGACGCATAAGCTTCATCCGAAGCTTTTAGGTGTTCGGTATCATGCCCAACAGCCGCAATGTTTTTATGAATCTCATTGAGGTTCGTTTTTTCTTCATTATAAATTAGCTGTAATTCATGGGTTTTAACATCCCAAATAGCCGACTTTACGCCTTTAGTTTTAAAGCACGCTTTTTCAATTCTGTTTTTACACATACCGCAAACACCATCAACTTCTATGGTTGCTTTTGCATTTTTGTTTTGTGCCATTGTTGTTAAGCCCATAAATAAAAAGAGGGCTAATGCTACTATTTTTTTCATTTTAAATTATGTTTATTGTTTCAAAATCATGAAACTTATTAATTAATCTGTTATTGTATTTTAAATCGTAATCCTGCATAATAATTAGATCCGTAAATAGGACCATATACAAAAGTGGTATCAAAATACGGTCCAAAAGGATCATCGCTACCAAGGATAGGATTATCTTGTTGTACATTCGTAACATTCTCACCTCCTAAATATACTTCAAATTTCGGAGAAAAAACCTTAGTCACTTGCACATTTAAAGTCCCCACCGATGGTGAATATTCGGAAAGTTGGTATAATGAAGGGTTGGTAGCTGTAGAAGAAAAACGTTGTTTTCCTAACCAATTATAGGTCGCATCAAACTTCCAATGTGCACCACTCCCCGCTTGAATAGGCGTTTCATAGGAGGCATTAGCAAAAAAGCGATGTTTAGGAACCAATGGTTTTTCTAATTTTCCCGAACCATATTGTGTTTGTACGTCATAGTACTTATAAGCTAATCGCGTATCGAAGCCTTCGAACATATTATAATTAAATTCGACTTGAAAACTATTCGCATAGCTATCACCTACTAAATTATAAAAACTAACAACTTGCGGGTTTTCAAAATCGACCACCACCTGATTTTGAAAATCTGTTCTGTAATAATCGATAGTCACATCTGCTTTTCTAGAAAACACATTAAACCCTTGTAAAAACGAAATCCCATAATTCCATGCAATTTCAGGATCTAAACCATATAATTCACCACCTGCATTTACGATATTAATCGCTCTTGACGTTGCAAAGACACTTTGATTTTCGGCAAAAATACTAGCACTTCGTTTTCCTCGACCAAAAGAGGCTCTTAGTGCCGATTTCGCCCAAGGAGAATAGCGTGCATGTACTCTTGGTGTAATAAAAGTCCCCAACACATTATGCGTATCTACACGCAGTCCGGCGGTAATATTAATATCGTCCAAATTATCAAACGCATACTCAAAAAATGCTCCAACCGAGGTCTCTGTTCGTCCGTAGTCACTAGCATTCACCATTTCATTATAGTGATCATAAGTATAGCTTAATCCCGTTTTAAATTTACTTCGGGAATCTCCAATAATAGAGTTATACATCGCGTTAGAATACAGACTATTCTGTTTTATATTGTAAGTATTCAATCCAAAATAAGATTCTTGATTATGGCTGCTAAATGCCGCTTGCACGCCTATACTCTGCCACGGTATTTCGGGGTTAACATAGCCCATTTTTGCCGACACTTCATACCTTTCCGTATCTATTTCACTCCCCCAAGAACGCGTTGTCCCTTTATCGGTTTCCGGGTTAAAATCCAATTGGCCGGTTTGCTTTTCATCATTTAAATACTTCAAATTTATAAAACTTACAAAGCCTTTTTCGGGATTGGTATATTGCCAGCGGTTCATAACATTAATTTGATTATAAATAGGCATATCTAAAAACCCATCATCATTAACATCGTGCTTTTCATTGTGGGTATTCCCATGTAAATACACACCTGTATCCCATTTCTCACTCAATTTTGTATTAAAATGTGTGTTTAATTCCAAACGTTGGTTACTTGCTCCATAGACATTTACAAACAACCTATCATCGGTAGAAGGTTTTACAAGTTCTGCATTTATTTGTCCTGCAATACTTTCAAAACCTGTCACTACCGTCCCTGCGCCTTTTGTGATTTGTATACTTTCCACCCAAGTCCCTGGAATAAAACTTAAACCAAAAGCTTGAGATGCCCCACGAATAGATGGAATATTCTCGGTGGCTATTAATAAATACGGACTGGTTAATCCCAACATTTTTATCTGTCGCGTCCCAGTTACCGCATCGGCAAAGTTTACGTCTATAGACGGATTGGTTTCAAAACTTTCGGAGAGGTTACAGCAGGCCGCTTTTAGCAACTCTTTACTACTTACGGTAAATGTATTGCTCGCTTTTAAATAGGATTTTGAAGTGGCTTGCTTTCTAGACGTTATCATTACTTCTTCCAAATCTCTTGTGGCCTCTAAAACATGTCTTACATTTTTAGAAGAAGAAATGGTAAGCGTATCGGTTTTAAACCCTACATAACTAACAATTAATTTTTTATACTCTTTAGTATATGGAATTGTAAAATTCCCGTCAAAGTCGGTTGTTGTACCAACAGTGGTATTCAACCAATACACATTGGCACCGAATAGCGGTGTTGACTTATTTTTTTGATTGGTTTCTAAAATTGTTCCTTTAATTTCATCTTGCGCTAAAGCAATAACAGGAAACATTAGTAGAATATATAATAGGTATTTCATTGATATAGATACTTTTCATTAAATTTACGTTCTGTTTTATTATAAATCCATACCCAGACAGCCCTTTTAAACAGGTCATTAAGCGACTTGATAAACTGTATTAATCTGGTATAAATCTATAGCGGATAAAGCCATATCTCAAGTACTTTAGGATATGGTTTTAATAGCAAGAAATCAAATCAAGAATGTATCGTTGAGTAATTGTATGTCTACAATTATGGTAGGCGGAACATAATTAGAATAAGCAGTAAGTTCTAATACCCTTTCTTCAGAATATAAAACACTAAGACGTGGTAGCTGAGCAAAAAGAACCGGTTGTTCCAGGTTAATAGTATCGCTATTATTTAAAGCAAGCACATGTTGCCCTTGAACTACAGCAACATCACTTTTACAGCAACCTATTTTTATAACTAGAGCAGGATCCTTTTTAGGGCTAGTGCCTGCACAGTGTTTAGCATCAGAAAATATAGAGACATCTACTAACACCTCACCACAAAATTGTTTTTCAATAGTAAGAAACACCGTAGAAAATAACACTAAAATAGCGAGGAGAATAGAAAAGCCCTTATGTATCACTTGCTTAATCACCACACAAAACTACAAAAACAAAATGGCTAATTCATAAGTTTATAGTCCGACTTGAAAAAAAATAGTTTTTTAAGTATTAAAATTGTAAAATGCTACCGCATTAAGAACTTAAATCAACATTGTTAGAAACAACCTAAATTAAAGATTAAAATTATTTGTAATTAGCATTAAAAAAAATGTAAGGATAAATTGAATTACAGACTTATATTTTACGAAAAGTGCTTTCACTTAAATTATTAACAGTAGATTATTATTTATAGGATTTGAAAGGTTGAAATTAAGCCTTTTTAAATACTTTTACCAAAATTTTTATACTTATCATGTTCGACACCTTAAAAGCTAAAGTAGAAACTATTGTTTTACAACAAAACACAACATTAGACGACAAACTCTTGGAGATCTGTACGCTCTTAGAAGCCAACATATCACATTATGATTGGGTTGGTTTTTATTTTAAAAATGGAGATAAAAACGAATTAAAACTCGGCCCTTATGTTGGCGAGCCTACCGATCATGAGATTATTCCTTTTGGAAAAGGTATTTGCGGACAAGTTGCTGTGAGTAACGAAAACTTTGTGGTTCCCGATGTCGCTGCGCAAGACAATTATATTGCCTGCAGTATTACTGTGAAGGCAGAAATAGTAATTCCTATTTTTGTAAATGGTGAAAACATAGGGCAAATTGATATTGATTCTAGTACAGCAGATCCATTTACAGAAGCTGATGAACGCTTTTTAGAATTTGTATGTTCTAAAGTATCAGAACTATTACAAGCCTCATAACACTGTTAACAACTAGACTATTTAGTTAAAAAACACTTTAAATTTTTATTTCAATTAAAGCGCTAAATCCGTATATTTGACCGCTTATTAACACAACTACAATGAGCAACAACAAAACAATTAAATCTGCATTAATTTCTGTATTTAGCAAAGACGGTTTAGAACCGATTGTTAGAGAATTAAACGCACAAGGTGTCACTATATATTCTACTGGTGGAACCGAAAAATTTATTACTGATTTAGGAATTAAAGTCATCCCTGTAGAAGACGTAACCTCATACCCTTCTATACTTGGCGGACGTGTAAAAACATTACACCCTAAAGTTTTTGGAGGTATTTTAAACCGTCAAAATCACGATGGTGATGTTAAAGAAATGACGGACTATGACATCCCTCAAATAGATGTTGTAATTGTAGATTTATACCCGTTTGAAAAAACGGTAGCTTCTGGAGCTCCAACTCAAGATATTATCGAAAAGATTGATATTGGAGGTATTTCATTAATTCGTGCGGCGGCAAAAAACTATGCTGACGTTATTTGTGTGTCTTCGGTTAATGATTATGCCGAATTTTTAGAATTAATCACCGATAAAAAAGGTAACTTGACAGAAGCCGACAGAAAACGCTTTGCAGCCAAAGCTTTCAACGTATCGTCTCATTACGACTCTGCTATCTTTAATTATTTTAATACGACAGAAAACATTCCTGCATTAAAATTATCGGAAACAGAAGGTAAAGTACTTCGCTACGGAGAAAACCCTCATCAACGTGGCTTTTTCTATGGAGATTTTAACGAAATGTTTACTCAACTTCACGGAAAAGAATTAAGCTACAACAATTTATTAGATGTTGATGCGGCTGTAAACTTAATGGACGAGTTTAAAAACGATGCACCAACATTTGCTATTTTAAAACACAACAACGCTTGCGGATTAGCGCAACGTGACACACTTTTAGAAGCCTATAATGATGCCCTTGCTGGCGATCCTGTTTCTGCTTTTGGAGGCGTTTTAATTTCAAACTCTGAAATCGACCTAGCTACTGCCGAAGAAGTTCATAAATTATTTTGTGAGGTGGTAATTGCACCTGCATTTTCTACTGAAGCAGAAGCCTTATTAAAAGGAAAAAAGAACAGAATCTTATTGGTTTTAAAAGATGCTGAATTGGCTCAAACCACAGTAAGAACGTGTTTAAACGGGGTATTAGTTCAAGACAGAAACACAATTACTGACAAAAAAGAAAACACCACTAAAGCAACCGAAAAAGCGCCTACAGACGCTGAGTTAGACGATTTAATCTTTGCTTCTAAAATTTGTAAGCACACCAAATCGAATACCATTGTTTTAGTAAAAAATAAGCAATTGTGTGCTAGCGGTACCGGACAAACAAGCCGTGTAGATGCCTTAAACCAAGCGATTCATAAAGCACAATCTTTTAAATTTGATTTACAAGGTAGTGTGATGGCTAGTGATGCATTTTTCCCTTTCCCTGATTGTGTGGAAATCGCTAAACATGCCGGAGTTACTGCGGTAATTCAACCAGGAGGTTCTATAAAAGATCAATTAAGTATCGATTATTGTAATGACAATAATGTGTCGATGGTATTTACCGGAACACGTCATTTTAAACACTAAGAAGACCCTTAAAATAAATTTAAAAGCTCCGGTATAAAACTGGAGCTTTTTTTATGCCTACAAATGAAATAAAACCCTAAAAAATAAGTTCTATTACTGAAATAATTGAATATTCAAAATTTAATAAAGAAGTATAAGCAATTAAGCGCTTTTTTTTCTTTACTTTTAGTACTTTTACAACCTCGTAACTTCGAGACTGATAATAACTTCAATAATTACAAATAAAGCATGGGTTTTTTTGATTTCCTGACAGAAGAAATTGCTATAGATTTAGGAACTGCAAACACGTTAATTATACACAACGATAAAGTTGTTGTAGATGCACCGTCTATTGTCGCTCGCGATCGCATTTCTGGAAAAATAATTGCTGTTGGCCAAGAGGCTAATATGATGCAAGGTAAAACGCACGAAAACATAAAAACAATTAGACCATTAAAAGATGGTGTTATTGCTGATTTTGATGCTTCAGAGCAGATGATTAGCATGTTTATTAAAAACATCCCTGCGCTTAAAAAGAAGTTATTCACTCCTGCTTTACGCATGGTTATTTGTATCCCTTCAGGAATTACTGAAGTAGAAATGCGTGCGGTAAAAGAAAGTGCAGAACGTGTTAACGGTAAAGAAGTGTATTTAATACATGAGCCTATGGCAGCCGCTGTCGGAATAGGCGTTGATATTATGCAGCCTAAAGGAAATATGATTGTCGATATAGGTGGTGGTACTACCGAAATCGCTGTGATTGCTTTAGGAGGTATTGTTTGTGATAAATCTGTAAAAATTGCAGGTGATGTATTTACAAACGATATAATCTATTACATGCGAACGCAACACAACCTTTATGTTGGGGAGCGCACCGCTGAAAAAATTAAAATACAAATAGGAGCTGCCACAGAAGATTTAGATCTTCCACCAGAAGATATGAGTGTTCAAGGACGTGATTTATTAACTGGAAAGCCTAAACAAGTACAAATCTCTTACCGTGAAATTGCAAAGGCTTTAGACAAGTCTATTTTAAGAATAGAGGATGCTGTTATGGAGACCTTATCACAAACACCTCCAGAATTAGCTGCCGATATTTATAACACAGGGATTTATTTAGCCGGTGGAGGTAGTATGCTTCGCGGCTTAGATAAGCGTTTGTCACAAAAAACAGACTTACCTGTTTATATCGCCGAAGATCCTTTAAGAGCTGTTGTTCGTGGTACTGGTATCACCTTAAAAAACCTCGCTAAATACAAAAGTATACTGATAAAATAAACCGTCACAATTAAATGCAACAAATAGTAAACTTTATAATTAGAAACAAATCGTTTCTACTGTTTCTATTGCTTTTTTTAGTGTCTTTGGGTTTTACTATTCAATCACATTCGTTTCATAAAAGTAAGTTTATTAACTCCGCTAACTTTTTAACTGGTGGCGTTTTTAATATGTCGAATACTGTTAGTGATTATTTTGGACTTAAAAAGCAAAATAAACTACTCCAAGAGGAAAACAACACTTTAAAATCTTTGCTGTACAATGTTAAAACCGAAAATGACACGGCTTTTATAGACAGTACGCGGTTTAACAAACCCTATCGTTTTATTCCTGGGCAAATAATTAGAAACAGTTATTCTAAAACAAATAATGTTATTTTAATAAATAAAGGAAAAAACGACAGCTTAAAACAAGATTTTGGAGTGATTACATCCAAAGGTATTTTAGGTATTGTTGATAAAACGAGTGCAGATAATGCAACCGTGCTATCGGTGTTAAATACAACCACACGAATTAGTGCGCAGTTAAAAAAAACCAATCATTTTGGAACCATTTCTTGGGATGCCAAATCACCAAAATACATCCAGCTAACAGAGATACCACAAATTGCACCTGTAGTTATCGGGGACACGATTATCACCTCCGGTCGTTCGGCTATTTTTCCTAAAGGTGTACCTGTAGGCACCGTCGCTAAATTTAATCTCGATACAGCAGAGAACTATTACGAAATAACCGTTAAGCTGTTTAATGACATGACTAATTTAGAACATGTTTACGTTATAGAAAACACAAATAAAAACATCCTTAAAAACCTACTTAACAGAAATGACTAATATCTTATCTGTAAATACCGTACGTTTTGTTGTGTTACTACTATTACAAGTTTTAATATTTAGCAATATTAACTTCTTGGGGTATATTAACCCTCATGTTTATATTTTATTCATTCTGTTATTCCCAGTGAAAAACAACCGAATGACCATTATTTTTTTAAGTTTCCTCATAGGATTGAGCATCGATATGTTTTTAGATACAGGAGGTATAAACGCTGGTGCTTCTGTGTTAATAGCCTATATTAGGCCGGCGGCATTAAAGTTTAGTTTTGGCGCACTTTACGACCATCAATCTATTAACTTTAACACCACAGAATTAGGTCAAAATATCACGTATATTTCTATACTTACTGTCATCCATCATTTTACTTATTTTACCCTAGAAACATTTAACTTTTCTAAAATACTTTTAATACTTCAAAACACGTTATACTCGAGTATATTCACTATACTACTCTGTGTTTTAATAACTATAATTTTTAGTAGAAAGAAAAAGAAATGAGACAATTTTTACTTTTTATATCTGTAGTAATTGTTGGTTTACTTTTTACTGCCAGATTGTTTTACCTTCAAGTGTACGCTTCGGATAGTTACAGTTTGTACGAAGATAATGCCATCCGAAAAGTTTATAAATACCCTAAACGCGGATTTGTTTATGATAGAAACGGGGAGCTCCTCGTTGCTAATCAGCCCTCTTATGATGTCATGGTTATTCCGCGAGAAGTCAAACCATTAGACACATTAGAGTTTTGCCAATTACTAAAAATAGATAAAGAGCAATTTAATAAACAATTAGAAAAAGCTAAGAACTACTCCTACCGCTTACCTTATGTTTTTGTTTCACAGCTCTCTAAAGAGGACTACGCCATTTTACAAGAGAAAATGCGTAAATATGAAGGGTTTTATATTCAAAAGCGATCGTTAAGGCAATACGAAACGACTATTGGCGCCAATGTTTTAGGAGATATTGGAGAGGTTAACAATGCTATAATTAACAAAGACCCTTACTATAAAATGGGGGATTTAATAGGAAAACAGGGGGTTGAAGCCTCTTACGAGGATATATTACGAGGAAAAAAAGGAATTCAATTTATCCAAAAGGACCGGTTTAACCGTAATATCGCGCCGTATAAAAATGGAACCTACGATACCTTACCCGAACCCGGAAAAGACATAACGATAACTATTGACGCCAAACTACAGGCTTATGGCGAACTGTTAATGCAACATAAACGCGGTGGTATTATAGCTATAGAGCCACAGACGGGTGAGATATTAGCTATGATCTCTGCTCCTACCTACGACCCCAATGCTTTGGTGGGACGTAAGCGTTCAAAAAACTTTACAAAATTATTCTATGACACCATTGCAAAACCGCTATTTAATAGAAGTTTACAAGGGGTATACGAGCCTGGCTCTCCCTTTAAATTATTAACAGGGCTGATTGCTTTGCAAGAAGATGTTATAGACACTTCAGAAAAAATAACCTGTTATACCGGTTACAAATACGGTAACCGATTTATGAAGTGCCACTGTGCTTCTGGAACAAGAAATGATATTATAAGTGCTATTGAAAAATCGTGTAATGCCTATTTTGCATCGACTTACCGACGTATTTTAGATAAGAACGGAAATGCTTCTTTAGGTATCAATCGATGGAGTGACCACCTTAAAAGTTTTGGCTTAGGTAATTTCTTAAATAATGATTTAAATGTAGGGCAACCTGGACGTGTTCCCGATCGTGAGTATTATCGTCGTATATACCCTAACACCTTTTACTCTACCTACACCATTTCTAACTCCATTGGCCAAGGGGAAGTAGCAACCACGCCAATACAGCTCGCTAATGTTGTTGCTGCCATAGCCAATAGAGGTCATTATTTTACGCCTCATATTATTAAATCGATATCAGGAGATACCATTCCTTCAAAATACAAAACACCAATACATACTACTATTGATAAAAAACATTTTGATCCCGTAGTGGAAGGCATGTTTGAGGTGTATAACAAAGGTACAGCGAGTTCCTTAAAAGTTGAAGGGATAGACATTTGCGGAAAGACTGGTACAGTAGAGAATTTTACAAAAATTGATGGTAAGCACACCCAACTTACAGACCACTCTATATTTGTGGCTTTTGCTCCAAAAGACAACCCGAAAATAGCGATCGCTGTTTTTGTGGAAAACGGGTATTGGGGAAGTCGATTTGCTGGAAAAATTGCCAGTTTAATGATCGAAAAATATATTAAAGGCACAATTTCAAGAACCGATTTAGAACATTGGCTACTTACCCATAGTTTAGAAGACGAGTACGCTAAACCTTACTCTGGAGAACCTTTTGGAATAAACAGGCAAGCAAAGTTACAAGTTATACCAGTCGATAAAGAGGCCTTAAAAATTTACGAAGACAATAATAAGAAGTTATAATTCATGTTAAGAAAAACCGACAGACATTTTAAATTTGACTGGATTACTATTATTTTGTTTTTCTTGTTGGTTGGCTTTGGGTGGCTAAATATTTTATCGGCGTCACATACCGGTGAAACTTTAGACTATTTCAATTTTCAAGACCCATACAGCAAGCAACTCATTTTTATAATGCTATCGGTCGTTTTAATAATTATAACGTTATCTATCGACGCCAAATTTTACGAACGGTTTTCGAGTATCATTTATATGGTCGCCTTACTCTCCCTGGTGGGGGTTTTTATTTTCGGAAAAACCATTAACGGAGCGACTTCTTGGTATAATTTAGGCGTGATGACCTTTCAGCCTAGTGAGTTCGCAAAAGCCGCCACCGCCCTAGCTGTAGCAAAATACATTAGTGATTTAAATACCGATTTAAAATATTTCAAGGATCAACTAAAGGTCTTTATTATTATTGCTATTCCGGCCATTTTAATTTTACTTCAAAATGATACGGGAAGCACCTTGGTATACGCTGCTTTTTTCTTTGTTTTATATCGCGAAGGCCTACCAACAATATATTTAATTAGCGCCCTACTTGTTATAATCATTGCTATACTGACTTTAAAATTCGGTATCATTATCACGACGATAACTGCTGTGGTGTCTGTTTTAGCCTATCATTTTACGCGACGTAAAAAACCGTCTATCATACAAACAACACTCATTATTCTAGCGGCAATTTTATTTTCATTTGCAATACGTTATGCTTACAATACTATTATTCCTGCCCATCAAAAGGATAGAATTAGTATTTGGTTACGCTTAGAAAAGGACCCCTCAGAATTAAGAAAAATGAGACAAACGGTAGCCTATAACCTTAACGAATCGGAAAAAGCGATTAGCTCTGGAGGATTCTCAGGAAAAGGGTTTCTAGAAGGTACACGAACTACCGGTAAATTTGTTCCAGAACAACACACCGACTACATTTTTACTACTGTAGGTGAAGAATGGGGCTTTATCGGTACCTTTGGAGTGGTTTTAATCTTTGTCTTATTAATCATACGTATTTTACACCTTTCCGAACTTCAGAAATCACAATTTAGTCGTGCCTATGGCTATGCGGTGGCTTCTATCTTCTTTATTCACTTTATGATTAATATAGGGATGGTAATGGGTTTAATACCGACTATCGGAATTCCCCTTCCCCTATTTAGTTATGGAGGTTCTGGACTTTGGGGCTTTACCATTTTACTCTTTATTTTTATAAAGTTAGATTCGAATAAAATTAATGAGTGGTAAACTAAAGGCACAAAAAAAACCTTAAGGTTTCAAGCTTAAGGTTTGTTTAATTATAATCAGACTCTTATTTAATCTTTTTTATTTAATTCTAATTTTTCTGCAAAGTAGTCACAAAAGTCTTTCATTGTTGCAGCCATCTTATCGTCTTGTGTTGCACGTTGAAAAGTTGTACTCATTGCCACTAAAGTTTGATGAAAAAACACTTTCATCTCATCTACGGGCATGTCTTTAGTCCACAAATCGATACGTAACGATTCCTGAGCACTACTGTCCCAAACAGACAACATTAATGCTTTTGCCTCTTCATTAGAAATTCCTCCATCTTTCGCTGTCCAATTTAATTTTTCTGGAACGCGATTCTCATCTAATTCAACATTTAAAATGATTTCAGATTTTATATTTGCCATTATCTACTTGGTTTAAATTTTGCGTTATTAAAAATTTCATCGCTACTTTTATTCAAGAGTTGATTAAAAGTAACCTCATTATTATCCATATAAGACTTTACGATTTGCCAACCTATATATTGCCCCAATTTATCAGGTGACTCGTTATCTATCGCCTCCAAATAAAACTTAGAAAAAGGTGCTGAGTTAATAAATCTATTAGCCAATTTTGTATCGGTACTAAAAAGCAGTTCGCGATCTACAAAATAACTCCATATATATAATTCATTAACTTTTGCCCACTCCAGCTGTTCTGGAGTATAGCTAATTTTCTGTGAGTCTGTTTTAAAAGGAATAACCTTATCTTTAAAATACAGTATTTTCCCAGAATAAATCATATCATCTAATAGGCGTTTTCGAGACCCTTGAAAAATAAATTTTTCGGCATACTGTTCGGCCATATCGACCACCATTAGGTCGCGATTAAAATCGGCTCTTAAATAGTCTTGAATGCCTTGATAAAAATAATGATCAGACCCCAAATAAGTATCCAATGAA
The DNA here is from genome assembly GCF_900107625.1 of Bizionia paragorgiae. Classification (GTDB taxonomy): domain Bacteria; phylum Bacteroidota; class Bacteroidia; order Flavobacteriales; family Flavobacteriaceae; genus Bizionia; species Bizionia paragorgiae. Next base: position 4,481 of record NZ_FNQK01000003.1, on the reverse strand, counting down.
ATTAAAGTAATGGTATCGGTTACTATTACTTTATTCCTATGATCTACACTTGATGTAGTTGTAATAACACGAGGGGTTTTAAATTGAGGAAAGTAATATTTGAGGTGTTTAAACAACTGTTTAATTTCGTCTTCTTCTGAATCTATAGACGGAAAAGCCTTTACTGTTTCTCTACTTAATTCTTGTTGAATAGTATCTTTTAGTTGTTCTAACCAAAAGGAGTCATCAAACTTTTCCGGAAACATAAAAGGGTACTTTGCCTTTAACTCAGGCAAATTCTCTTCAGAAGCTTCACTAAAAGCCACATCAAAGCGTTCGATATTTAAATCTATTTCTATCTTATCTATTGCCTGCGCTTCCTTATCCTCTTTATTACAAGAAAAAACAAAGAGCAAAGTAAAAAGGATGTACGGATATACTTTCATCTTAAACTTAGACGCTGTTAATTTTTATTAATTAAGTGTTTCGTTTACTTTTGTGTTGCAAAGGTACTATTCTTTGTTATAAATTCTCTAATAATGCAAACAGAAAAAGTAGTTAAACATATCGTAAAATGGTTAAAAGATTATGCTAACAACGCCCATGTAAATGGTTTTGTTATAGGAATTTCTGGCGGCGTAGACTCGGCCGTAACCTCAATACTTTGTGCAGAAACAGGACTAGACGTGCTGTGCATTGAAATGCCTATTCATCAAGCCGAAAGCCACGTCTCTCGCGCTCAAGAACACATTACTTTTTTAAAGGAGAACTATTCTAATGTTAGCGCTATACGAACCGATTTAACCCCGGTTTTCGAAGAATTTAAAACAGAAGTCTCTCTTCAAGGCAAACAGGCCACGGTAGATATGGCATTAGCAAATACACGAGCGCGACTACGCATGACTACGCTATACTACTATGCGGGACTAAAGGGCTTACTTGTTGCGGGAACCGGTAATAAAATTGAAGACTTTGGCGTTGGATTTTACACAAAATATGGTGATGGCGGCGTCGATTTAAGTCCGATTGCCGACTTAATGAAAAGCGAAGTGTATGCCATAGGAACCTATTTAAAAGTACCTGCATCCATTTTAAAAGCAGCGCCTAGTGATGGCTTGTTTGGTGATGCCCGAAGTGATGAAGATCAAATAGGAGCTTCGTACCCAGAATTAGAATGGGCAATGACTCAAGATGAGAATGGCAAAACAGCATCCGATTTTTCTGGTAGACAACGCGAAGTCTTTTCTATATATAAACGTTTAAACACAGCCAACCAACACAAAATGGTGCCAATTCCAATTTGTGATATCCCAAAAAATTATAAGTAATAATAAGTTATATCTAAAAAAAAGGTATCTTTACTACGCTATTATTCAAATATTTATATGATTACCTCTAATTAATCATATCTAAAACTTTATTATTATGGTCAAACTATTGGTAGTTGATCAACATCCTGTCCTTAGAAAAGGATTGGAATTGATATTCGCTCCATCCCGCGAGATTAAGCTTATGGGATCGGTTGGAGACGGAGAAGCTATATTCGATTTTATAAAAAAAACTAGTGTAGATGTTATTTTAACCGAGATTGATCTACCAAAACTAAACGCACTCACCGCATTAAGGCGATTAAACAAAGAATTCCCAAAGATTAAAGTTATTATTTTTAGTGCGTTACCAGAAGGGGTTTACGCCTTAAGTTCTATAAAGGCCGGAGCTTATGGTTTTATACCTAAAACCATAGATGTCTTATCGCTTAGCGATGCCATAATTAAAGTTAAAAATGGCGGTATGTTTTTAAGTGATACTATTGCCAAGCGCCTGTCTCAAACTTCTAAGTCTAAAAACAATGATGCCTTTTATAAGAAGTTATCGACTAGGGAGGTTGAAGTTTTAAAACTATTATCTATTGGTAAGCGAAATAAAGAAGTTGCCGAGGAACTTTCTATTAATGAAAAAACGGTAAGCACTTACCGTTCACGATTAATGAAAAAACTAAACGTCACTAATTTAGTGGACTTAATAACCCAAGCTAAAAATATAGGATTATAACACGCGATTCAGCTTGCGCGACAATAAAATCTTTAACCCGTAATAATCTTTCACTTCTTCAAGAATATTCCTATTCACTTCATTTTTATTCTGAAATGTTTCGGCTTGAAAACCTTTTACTTTGCGATCTATTAAATGGCATCGTAAACTTAGAATGGTCTCGCTAACCAACTGAGCGACGGTTTCACTTTTACTTTTAGGAAAAATATCCTTACGTTCCCAATCGGACAGGGAGTGACGTTCGTCTTCCATTAAAATAGAAGTCACATCTTGTGCCATATCCTGATCGACAGCATTAATAAACGTGTCGACTTTAAAATCGGGGTTTTGATTTAGGATATCTATAATTTTAAAATATAAGGTTTTAAATTTAGTATTAGAAAACTCCATTTCATCTTCTTGTAAGTCTAAAAATATTTTTTCAAATACTTTTACTTGATGCTTAACAGGTTCTAATTCTAAATCTCCTTTATCATTTTCTTTTAAAATAAGGTCTTCAAAGTCTTCTGTTCTATTTCCGTACAGTAATAGTAATTCGATAATTTTTCGTTCTAATATGTACTGAACATCTACTTTTTGCGGCGGCTCTTCATTTTTAATTACATCAAAAGCTCTCGGGTCGTTATTATAATCTGGCGTTGCCTCTTTCGTGTTTTTATTGTTTAATTGCGCTAGAGAACTAAACAACACCTGCTCGCTAATATCCATAATTCGCGCGCACTCTTGAATATAAATTTCTTTCTTTATACGATCTGGAATCTTGGAGATACTATTCATAATATCTCTAATCGTATCTGCCTTTTTTATAGGGTCATTTTTTGCTTCTTCATATAAAACAGAAGCTTTAAATTGAATAAAGTCTTTAGCATTTTCATCCAAATACGTTTTCAATTCACTAAGGGTATTCTGTCTAGCAAAACTATCGGGGTCATCTCCTACCGGAAAAGTACACACCCTAACATTCATTCCTTGTTCAAGAATTAAATCTATTCCACGAAGCGATGCTCGCATTCCCGCTGCATCACCATCAAAAAGAACTGTAATGTTTTTGGTTAAACGATTTATTAACCGAATTTGATCGCTCGTTAATGCTGTTCCGGAAGAGGACACGACATTATGAATTCCCGTTTGGTGAAATTGGATCACATCGGTATAGCCTTCTACCAAATAACAATTATCTTCTTTTGCAATGCTTTGTTTAGCGTGATAAATACCATAAAGTACTTTGCTTTTATAGTATATTATACTTTCTGGTGAGTTTAAATATTTTGCTGCTTTTTTATCATTAGTTAAAATACGTCCACCAAAGCCCAAAACACGGCCACTCATACTTTGTATAGGGAACATCACACGGCCTTTAAAGCGGTCGAATCGTTTCTCTCCCTTTACTATAGTCAAGCCCGATTGCTCTAAAAACTCAAGTTGATAGCCTTTTTTTAAAGCTTCATCAGTAAAGCCCTGCCACTCATCAAGGCAGTAACCCAGATCAAATTTCTTAATCGTCTCGTCGGTAAACCCACGCTCCTTAAAATAGCTTAATCCTATCGCTTTACCCTGATCTGTTTTATGCAAGGTGTTTTGAAAATACTTACTAGCATACTCACTAACCAAATACAAGCTTTCCCTATTATCTTGAGCTATTTTTTGCTCATTAGATTGTTCGGTTTCTTCAATTTCAATATTATACTTCTTCGCTAAGTATTTAATCGCCTCTGGGTAGGTAAAGTGCTCATGCTCCATTAAAAAAGCAACCACGTTCCCACCTTTTCCACTAGAGAAATCTTTCCATATCTGTTTTACTGGAGAGACCATAAAACTAGGAGAGCGTTCATCACTAAAAGGGCTTAAACCTTTATAGTTACTACCAGATTTTTTTAACTGCACAAAATCACCAATAACTTCTTCGAGTCTGGCAGTTTCGTAAACTTGATCTATGGAGGCTTTAGAAATCAAAAAAAATAAGGTTTTAGAACTGCAAATTTAAGTATTTATTTTTGTTAAATCATACTTAATAAAGCTACATTACATGAAACCCTTTCCTCTATTTTATAGATTTATTTTTATATATCCCGTTTAAATCAACCTATAATAAATTGCTCATAATTATCATCTATTAACTTATCCCCATAAAAAAAACCTGAACATTACTGTTCAGGTTTTTTTGTTTATTCTATCAGATATTCGTTTTGCTTTTAGCGTTTTAATGTAAAGTGTGCTTTAAAGCTTTTCTTATTATCTGTTCCTGGCTCTCTGTAGTCTACAGTAAACCAATAGTCACTTGTTGGCATTGGGTTTCCGTTATACGTACCATCCCAACCTGCTCCTGTTGGACTTAATTGTTTTAACAGTTTTCCAAAACGGTCGAAGATAAAGATCTTAGCATCTGGCTGATTCTCGATGCCATAGATATTCCATGTATCGTGGTAACCATCATCGTTTGGTGTGAAGTA